>JBPOHD010000138.1:0-25702 GCA_052035955.1 Pseudomonadota bacterium | reverse complement strand
GGCCGTCGGCGCCTCGGCCAAGCAGATGCTGGGCAAGACCCCCGGCAACATCACGGCCATCCGGCCCATGAAGGACGGCGTGATCGCCGACTTCACCGTCACCGAGCAGATGCTCAAGCAGTTCATCAAGAAGGTGCACGACTCGCGCCTCTTCTCGCCCAGCCCGCGCATCATCATCTGCGTGCCCTGCGGCTCCACCCAGGTGGAGCGGCGGGCCATCCGCGAATCGGCCGTCGGCGCCGGCGCCCGCCACGTATACCTCATCGAGGAGCCCATGGCGGCGGCCATCGGCGCCGGGCTGCCGGTCTCCGACGCCACCGGTTCCATGGTGGTGGACATCGGCGGCGGCACCACCGAAGTGGGCGTCATCTCCCTGGGCGGCATGGTCTACGCGGGTTCGGTGCGGGTCGGCGGCGACAAGTTCGACGAGGCCATCATCAACTACATCCGCCGCAACTACGGCATGCTGATCGGCGAGACGACGGCCGAGACCATCAAGAAGGAGATCGGCTCCGCCTTCCCCGGCTCCGAGGTCAAGGAGATGGAGGTCAAGGGCCGCAACCTGGCCGAGGGCATCCCGCGCAGCTTCACCATCTCCTCCAACGAGATCCTCGAGGCCCTGACCGACCCGCTGAACCAGATCGTCGGCGCCGTCAAGATCGCCCTCGAGCAGACGCCCCCGGAACTGGGCGCCGACATTGCCGAGAAGGGCATGGTGCTGACCGGCGGCGGGGCGCTCCTGCGCGACCTGGATCGGCTGCTGATGGAGGAAACGGGCCTGCCGGTGATCGTCGCCGACGATCCGCTGACCTGCGTCGTCCGGGGCTCGGGAATGGCCCTCGAAAAGATGGACAAACTGGGAAGTATTTTCGCGAACGAGTAAGCCGCGATCCCGCACACTGCAAGGCGGCGCAATGGATGCGCCGCTTTTGCATTTCGGGGCCCCCGGGAAGCGATGACAACCAGGTATCTCCTGTCCATGGATAGGCACTGCTGCCGTATCCCCGGCGCCCGCGGGAGTTCGCGGCCTTGATGTCGGTCGTCGGCCATGCGCCGCCGCCCTTCTTCAAGCGCGGCCCGGCACCGCTGGCCCGCCTGGTCTTCTTCGTCACCGTCTCGCTGGTGCTGCTGGTGGTGGACCTGCGCTTCCACACCCTCGAATGGGCCCGGGTGGTGGTCGCCACCGTCGTCTGGCCCCTGCAGCGGGCTGCCTACGCCCCCGTCGAGGCGGCGGGCGGTTTCGGGCAGTACCTCTCCAGCCTCGCCACCCTGCAGGGCGAGAACGCCGACCTGCGCCGGCGCCAGCTCGCCACCGCCAACCTGCTGTTGCGCCAGGAACACCTGGAGCAGGAGAACCAGCGCCTGCGGGCGCTGCTCGACATGAAGGCGCGCCAGCCGGCCGAGGGCCGGGTGGCGGAAGTCCTCTACGCCGCCCGCGATCCCTTCGCCCGGCGCGTGGTCATCGACAAGGGCAGCCAGGAGGGCATCGCCGCCGGCCAGGCGGTGATCGACGACGTGGGCGTGGTGGGCCAGGTCACCCGCGTCTTCCCGATGATGAGCGAGGTGACCCTGCTCACCGACAAGGACCAGGCGATCCCGGTCCAGGTGCAGCGCAACGGCCTGCGTGCGGTCCTGGCCGGCGCCGGCGCCGGCAGCCTGGAGCTCAAGTTCCTGGCGGCCAATGCCGAGGTCCAGCCCGGCGACGTGCTGGTCACCTCCGGCCTGGACGGCGTCTACCTGCCCGGCCTTCCCGTCGCCCGCGTGGCCCGGATCGACCGGGACCAGTCCTTCTCCTTCGCCCGCATCCACTGCGAGCCCCTGGCCGGCGTCGAACGCCACGGGCAGGTCCTGGTGCTCGGCAGCCGGATCGTCCCGGCCGCCCCGGAGGATGCCCCCGAGGCCAAGGACAAGGCCGGCAAGGGCCGGCGCGGCAAGCGGAAATAGGACACGCCATGCAACCGACCCACTCCTCCCGCCGCATCCTCCTGCCGGTCAAGACCTGGTTCATCGTCCTTTCCCTGTTCGCCTCCCTCGGCCTCAACCTGATCCCCCTCGGGCGCCTGCCGGGCGTTCCCGACTGGGTGGCCCTGGCGCTGGCCTTCTGGTGCGTGCACCAGCCCCTCAAGGTCGGGATGGGGGCGGCCTTCTTCCTGGGCCTGATCATGGACGTGGCCCTCGGCACCCTGATGGGCCAGCATGCCCTGGCCTACGTGCTGCTCGCCTTCGCCGCCGCCGGCTGGTCGCGCCGCATCCTCTGGTTTCCCCTCGCCCAGCAGGCCCTGCATGTCCTCCCGATGCTGCTCGCCATGCAGGCCGTCATGCTGGTCACCCGGATGGCGACCGGCGGCGAGTTCCCGGGACTCCTGTGGTTCCTGTCCAGTTTCACGGCCTCGGCCCTCTGGTATCCCGCCACCTACGTGTTGCTCCTGCCCCAGTTCCAGCCGGTGGAGCGGGACGAGAACCGGCCGATATGAGGTCTGCCCTCCCCCAGCCCCTCCCTCGCGCGGGGGGAACTTGCAAGCCCGCTTCGCTCGCCTGTTACGGGGAGGGTTTGACGGCCTTGGCTGCGGTTTGCGCCTCCGGCGCGGGCCGGCCCGCCCTGGGGCGGTCCGGTCGCGGAACCGCGATCGGGTGCCGGAAGCTTGGGCCCTGGACTCCCGACCCGCGACCCACGACCCGCCCCTGATGGAATTCAAGAATCCCCAGGAGGAACTGGACCGATTCCGCAGCCGGCTGACCTTTGCCGGGGGCTTCGTGCTGGTCTGCTTCGGCGTACTCTTCGGGCGCTTCGTCTGGCTGCAGGTGATCCAGCACGACTACTACCAGACGCGGGCGGAGGAGAACCGGATCTCCCTGGTACCCATCGTGCCCAACCGCGGGCTGATCGTGGACCGCAACGGCGTGGTCCTGGCCCGCAACTATTCCGCCTACACCCTGGAGATCACCCCGTCGCGGGTCAAGGACCTGGATGCGACCATCGACGCCCTGGCCGAGATCATCGACATCCAGCCCCGGGACCGCAAGCGCTTCAAGCGCCTGCTCGAGGAGAGCCGCAACTTCGAATCCCTGCCCATCCGTACCCGCCTGACCGACGAGGAGGTGGCCAGGTTCATCGCCCACCGCTACCGATTCGCCGGGGTGGACATCAAGGCCCGCCTCTTCCGCCAGTATCCCTTCGGCGCCTTCGCCTCCCACCTGCTCGGCTATATCGGCCGGGTGAACGACAAGGACCTGGAGCGCATCGAGGAGGAGGAGCAGGAATCCAACTACCGGGGCACCGACCATTTCGGCAAGACCGGCCTGGAACAGCACTACGAATTCCAGTTGCACGGGCAGTCCGGCTTCGAGCAGGTGGAGGTGGATGCCGGCGGGCGGGCCGTCCGCACCCTGGCCCGGACGGCGCCGGTGGCCGGCAACAGCCTGACGCTGACCATGGATGCCAAGCTGCAGGAAATCGCCGAGAAGGCCTTCGGCGACCGCAGGGGTGCCCTGGTCGCCATCGAGCCCGCCACGGGCGGCATCCTGGCCCTGGTGTCGGTACCCAACTACGACCCCAACCTGTTCGTGGACGGCATCGACATCCAGAACTGGCAGGAACTCAACCTGTCGCCCGACAAGCCCATGGTCAACCGGGCCATGAACGGTGCCTATCCGCCCGGGTCCACCTTCAAGCCCTACATGGCCCTGGCGGCGCTCACCTACGGCAAGCGCAGGCCGGAGCAGACGATCTCCGATCCCGGCGGCTTCCAGTTCGGCAACCACTACTTCCGCGACGACAAGAAGGGCGGCCACGGCTCGGTGGACATGTACAAATCCATCGTCGTTTCCTGCGACACCTATTACTACATGCTGGCCAACGACCTCGGCATCGACAACATTGCGGCCTTCATGCACCAGTTCGGCTTCGGCCAGCGCACCGGTGTCGACATCGGCCACAAGGGCATGGGGGAATCCGAGGGCGTCCTGCCGTCCCAGGAATGGAAGAGGAAGCGATTCCGCAAGCCCGAGCAGCAGAAATGGTATGCCGGCGAGACCATCTCCATCGGCATCGGCCAGGGCTACAACGCCTACACGCCCATCCAGCTTGCCCAGGCCATGGCAACGCTGGCTAACAACGGCGTCATGTTCCGGCCCCACCTCGTCAAGTACGTCACCGACACGCGCAGCGGCGAGAAGACCTTTATCGAACCCCAGCCCCTGCGCACCCTGCCCCTCAAGCAGGAACATATCGACGTGATCAAGAACGCGATGGTGGGCGTGAACAAGGAGGGTACCGGGGCCCGGGCCTTCGCGGGGGCAGGCTACGTCTCGGCCGGCAAGACCGGCACCGCCCAGGTGTTCTCGCTGAAGGGGGCCCAATACAAGGAGGGCGCGGTGAAGAAGGAGCTGCGCGACCATGCCCTGTTCATCGCCTATGCGCCCGCCGACGATCCCAGGATCGCCCTTGCCGTGCTGGTGGAGAACGGCGGCTTCGGCGCCCAGGCGGCGGCGCCCATCGCCCGCCAGGTCCTCGACTACTACCTGCTCGGCAAACTGCCCAACGCCCCGGCGCCTGCCGAGGAGGAAGAGGGCGAGGAGGATTGATGATCTCGCCCCGGGAACTCTGGTCCAAGCTGGTCGCGCCCATCGACGGTCCCCTGTTGGCCCTGGCCGCGATCATCGTCACCTTCACCTTCGTGATCCTGGCCAGTGCTTCGCCGGAGCGCCTCGGCGCCCAGGCGGTCAACGTCGCCGTCGCCCTGGTGGTGATGCGCATCGTCGCCCAGCAGGCGCCCCAGCGTCTCATGCACGTCGCCTTGCCGGTCTATCTGTTCGGGCTGCTGCTGCTGCTGGCCGTCGCCCTCTTCGGCGACATCTCGAAGGGCGCCCGCCGCTGGCTCAACCTCGGTTTCATGCGCATCCAGCCCTCGGAGCTGATGAAGATCGCCATGCCCCTGATGCTGGCCTGGTATTTCCAGAAGCACGAAGCCATGCTGCGCCTGCGCGATTACGCCATCGCAACCGTCATCCTCCTCGTACCGACGCTGCTGATCGCCCGCCAACCGGACCTCGGCACCGCGATCCTCGTGCTGGCCGCCGGCTTCTACGTCATCTTCTTCGCAGGCCTGCCCTGGAAGATTATCGCCGGGCTCGCCGCCGCGGCCGTGGCCTCGGCCCCCCTGGCCTGGAACTTCGTGCTCCGGGATTACCAGAAGCACCGCATCCTGACCCTCATCGACCCGGAAGCCGATCCCCTCGGGCGGGGCTTCCACATCATCCAGTCCACCATCGCCATCGGCTCCGGCGGCATTCTCGGCAAGGGCTGGGGCCAGGGCACCCAGGCCCAGCTCGAGTTCATCCCCGAGCGGCACACCGACTTCATCTTCGCCGTCATGTCCGAGGAATTCGGCCTCATCGGCAACGCCATCCTGCTGGTGCTCTACGCCTTGCTCATCGGCCGCGGGCTGATGATCGCCGCTGCCGCGCCGACCCTGTTCTCGCGCCTCCTGGCCGGCGCCATCACGCTGATCTTTTTCACCTATGCCTTCGTCAACATGGGCATGGTGAGCGGGATCCTGCCCGTGGTCGGCGTGCCCCTGCCGCTGGTCAGCTACGGGGGGACGGCCCTGGTGACGCTCTTCCTCGGCATCGGCATCCTGATGTCGGTGCAGAAACACCGGATGCTGGTGCAGAAGTGAGGATGGTCCGTCCTCCCCTCGCCCCTCCCTCGCGGGAGGGGAAGTCGACGGATCGCCTCGCTCACGAATCACGGGAAGCGCTCCTTTCCGCCTGGTGGGCCTGGTGGGCCGGGTGGGCCGGGTGGGCCGGGTGGGGATTGCGCCTTCGGCGCCTGCCGTCCGGCCTCGGGGCGGCCCGTCGACCGGACTGCGTCCGCCATGCGTCCGAGCTTCGCAGGAGCGGCGTTCACGCCGCGATGAATTGCCCTGTCTGGCATCGCGGCAGCGGGATTCGTTTGGCGGTACTGGCAGTGTTCCTTTCGGCCTGTGGCACCCAGGCCCCGAAGCCCGTCATCGACCGCACCGAGGGCCCGCCGGCGGCGGTTCCGCCGTCCGCGCCCGCCGCGAAGCCGGCGCCGGCGAAGCCGCCGGCCTGGGTGCTCAAGCGCGGGGGCGGTTATTACCAGGACGACGGGCCGGGCGAAAATCCGCCGGAGGACATCGATGCGATTCCCGATGCGGTGCCGAAGCCCGAGCCCCTGCATCGCTTCGCCAACAACCCCTATTCGGTCCTCGGGCGGGATTACACGCCCTGGAAGGAATTGCGGCCCTACCGGGCCCGCGGCGTCGGCAGCTGGTACGGGCGCAAGTTCCACGGCCAGAAGACCTCCAGCGGCGAACCCTACGACATGTACGGCATGACGGCCGCCCATGCCACGCTGCCCATCCCGAGCTACGTGCGGGTGACCAATCCGGCCAACGGCAAGTCCGTCGTCCTGCGGGTGAACGACCGCGGGCCCTTCCATGCCGGACGCATCATCGACCTTTCCTTCACGGCGGCCTGGAAGCTGGGCTATGTCGGCAACGGCAGCACCCTCGTGGACGTGGAGGCCATCCTGCCCGAGGGCGGGACCGC
Organism: Pseudomonadota bacterium; assembly: GCA_052035955.1. Classification (GTDB taxonomy): domain Bacteria; phylum Pseudomonadota; class Gammaproteobacteria; order Burkholderiales; family Rhodocyclaceae; genus JAEUNJ01. The sequence goes on along the minus strand of JBPOHD010000138.1, from coordinate 19,129 downwards.
GCTGGCGAAGGCGGAACCGGCGGCGGAGCCAGACCCCATCGCCCGCCTGGCCACCGAACCCCCGCCCGCCGAGCCGCCGCCGGCCAGGCCGGCGGCCGAGCCCCGGGGCACCTGGCTGCAACTCGCCGCCTTCGGCAATCCGGACAACGCCGAGGCCTTCCGCGGCCACATCGCCCGCGAACTCGACTGGCTCGCCGACCGGGTGGGTACCCAGGTGGCGGGCCGCCTCGTCCGGGTCCAGGTCGGCCCCTACCGGGACCGCGGCGAAGCCGAGGCCGACATGGCCCGCATCCGCGCCGCCCTGGGCACGGCGCCCACCGTCGTCGTTCGCTGAGCGTCCCCGTGAGCGTCCGTCCGGCGCCGGATTCCCTCGCCTTCGCGCTGGCCGCCGCCGCCGGCGCAGTGGCCGACGTGCTGGCCGGCCGCCGGCCCGACGCCGCCCTGGCCCGGATGCCGGCCGCCGCCCGGCCGGCCGCCATGGACCTGGCCTATTCGGCCTTGCGCGATTTCGGCCGGGGCGATTTCCTGCTCGGCCGCCTGGTGCCGCGCCCCCTGAAGGACGCCGCCGTGCGGGCGCTGCTCCTCGTCGCCCTTTGCCGGCTGGAGGCGCGGCCGGCGGAGGCGCACACGGTCGTGGACCAGGCCGTGGCCGCCGCCGGTACCCTGTCGGGCGGCCATCTGCGGGGCCTGGCGAACGGCGTCCTGCGCAACTTCGAGCGCCGCCGCGGCGAACTGCTGGCGGAGGCCGAGGCCGATCCGGTGGCGGGCTGGCGGCATCCGGCCTGGTGGATCGGGCGCCTGCGGGCCGAGCATCCGGGGGAGTGGGAGTCCATCCTGGCCGCCGACAACGGGCGGCCGCCCATGACCCTGCGCGTCAATCGCCGGCGGTCGGACCCGGAGGCCTGCCTGCGCGAACTCGCGGCAGCGGGGATGTCGGCGCGACACCTCGGCGGCGAGGCCGTCCTCCTCGAGCGGCCGGTTCCCGTCGAGCGCCTGCCGGGTTTCGCCGAGGGCCGCGTCTCCGTCCAGGACGCCGGCGCCCAGCGGGCGGCCCGCCTGCTCGATGTCCGGGATGGGCAACGGGTCCTCGATGCCTGTGCCGCGCCGGGGGGCAAGACCGCCCACCTGCTGGAACTGGCGGAGCTGGACCTGACGGCCCTGGAGGTGGACCCGGAACGCGCCCGGCGCATCGGCGGGAACCTGGACCGCCTCGGGCTGGCCGCCGAACTCCGGGTCGCCGACGCCCGCTGCCGGCAGTCCTGGTGGGATGGCCGGCCCTACGACCGCATCCTGGCCGACGTGCCCTGTTCGGCGTCCGGCGTCGTCCGCCGGCATCCGGACATCAAGTGGCTGCGCCGGGAGGGCGACCTGGCCGGCTTCGCCGCCCTCCAGGGGGAAATTCTCGACAGCCTGTGGCAGGTGCTGGCGCCGGGTGGCACAATGCTTTACTGCACCTGTTCGGTATTCGGGGAGGAGAACGGCGGCACCCTGGCGTCCTTCCTCGCCCGGCATCCGGACGCCGGGCGCCTGCCGACGGCCGGCCCCTGCCAAGAACTCCAACTGCGGCCCGATGCGGAGCATGACGGTTTCCACTACGCCCTCCTGGGGAAGAAGGCTTGAGCACGTCCTTGCGGCCCTGATGCTCTGGCTGGCGGCCATGGCCGCCGTCGCCGGCAGCATCGAGCCCCTGCGCGCCGCCCTGACGCCGGGCGAGGACGGGGGCATGGTCCTGTCGGCCGAGTTTGCCATCGACCTCGGGCCCCGGCTGGAGGAGGCCGTCTCCCGGGGCGTGCCCCTCTACTTCAACTTCGAGTTCGACTTCAACCGCCGACGCTGGTACTGGATCGACGAGCACGTGGCCGGCCGGGTGCTGGTCCATCGACTGTCCTACAACGCCCTGACCCGCCAGTACCGCATTTCCAGCGGCGCCCTGCACCAGAACTTCGCCACCCTGGCCGAAGCCCTGCACCTGCTGGGGCGGATCAGCGCCATGCCGGTGGCCGAGAAGGGTGCCGTCAAGCCCGGCGAGACCTATTCCGCCGCCCTGCGGTTGTCGGTGGACCAGACCCAGTTGCCCAAGCCCTTCCAGGTCGAATCCATCGCCAACCGCGACTGGCAGGTGGATGCGCGCACGCTGCGCTGGCAGTTCGTCGCCCCCGAGCCGAAATGAAGTTCAACGCCCTGGCCGCCGCTGCCGTCCTCGCCGTCGCCGGCGCCATCCTGGTCTTCCTGCTCGCCTCCGCCTCCGCCAACACCCAGCTGTTCGCCCGCCACTATCCCTGGTTGCTCGGGGCCAACGCCGCCGTCGCCGTGGCCATCGTCGCCTGGGTGGCGGTCCGCCTGCGCCGGTTCTGGGGCGAACGCCGGGCGGGGGTTTTCGGGTCCCATCTCAAGTCCAGGCTGCTGTTGATGCTCACGCTGATGGCGGTGCTGCCGGGTGCCCTGGTCTATGGCGTCTCCCTGCAGTTCGCCGTGCGATCCATCGATTCCTGGTTCGACGTGAGGGTCGAAAGCGCCCTCGAGGGAGGCCTGAACCTGGGCCGCGAGGTCCTCGACGGCCAATTGGCCGAGCTGTCCAGCAAGGGCAAGGGCATCGCCATGGAATTGGCGACCGGCGAAGGCATTCGTCCGTCCCGCCTGAACCGGCTGCGCGAGCAGGCCGGCGTCGCCACCGCGGCCATCCTGTCCGGCGGACAGCTGGTCGCCAGCAGTTCGGACGACATCGACCGCCTGCTGCCGCCCCTGCCCAGCGCCAGCCAGCTCCGCCAGGCGCGCCAGTCCCACGGCCTGGCCTGGGTGGAAGGGGACGCGGCTTCCGGTCTGCTGCTGCGCGTGCTCGTTCCCGTGCTGCCCGGCGGAACCCTGGCCGGCCTCGGCGGCGAGAGCCGGATGCTCCAGCTCACCCAGCCGGTGCCGGCCAGCCTCGCCCGCAGCGCGGCCAGCGTCGAGGCGGCCCACCGGGACTACCAGGAGCTGTCCCTGGGTCGCCACGGACTGCAGCAGATCTACGCCCTGACCCTGACCCTGACCCTGCTGGTCGCCCTGGCCGCCGCCGTCGCCCTCGCCTTCTTCCTCGCCGAGCGCCTGGCCCGCCCGCTGCTGATCCTGGCCGAGGGCACCCGCGCCGTCGCCGCCGGCGATTTTTCACCGCGGGTCGCGCTGTCCGGACGGGACGAACTGGGACTGTTGACCCGCTCCTTCAACCAGATGACCCAGCAGCTGGCCGAGGCCCGGGACGAAACCGTGCGCCACCGCCTGGAACTGGAGGCGGCGACGGCCTATGTCGAAAGCGTTCTCGCCAATCTCTCCGCCGGCGTCCTCGCTTTCGACGGCGACTTCCGCCTGCGGGCGGCCAACCGGGGCGCGCGCCAGATCCTGCGCGACGACCTGGACCAGCCGGACGCCGGGCTCGATGCCTGGCCCGGCCACGCCGCGCTGCGCAACAGCATCCGCGAAGGCTTCGCGGCCGGCAACGAGTGGCAGCGGCAGATCGAGGAAGTCGGGACCACCGGCGCCCCCCAGGCGCTGCTGGTCCGCGGCTCCACCCTGCCCGAGGGCAGCGGCGGCGGTTACGTGGTGGTCTTCGACGACATCACGCAATTGCTTTCCGCCCAGAGGCAGGCGGCCTGGGGCGAAGTGGCCCGCCGCCTGGCCCACGAGATCAAGAACCCGCTGACGCCGATCCAGCTCTCCGCCGAACGCCTGCAGATGAAGCTTGCCGACCGGGTGGATGCGGCGGGGCGCGAGGTCCTCGAGCGCTCGGTGCGGACCATCGTCGCCCAGGTGGAAGCCATGAAGAACATGGTGAACGACTTCCGCGACTACGCCCGCACGCCGCCCCCGAACCTGGCCCGCGTGGACCTGGCGGTCCTGGCCCGCGAGGTGCTGGTGCTCTACGAGGCGGCCGGCGACCGCATCCGGGCCGACATTCCGGCGGGCCTGCCCCGGGTCCTGGCCGACGCCGACCAGTTGCGCCAGGTGCTGCACAACCTGATCAAGAACGCCGACGAAGCCCTTGCCGAGCATCCGCCGGAGGACGGCAGCACGCCGCGGGTCAGCGTGACCCTGCGTCCGGAGGACCGGCGGGTCAGCATCGTGGTGGCCGACAACGGGCCGGGGTTTCCCCCCGGCATCCTGTCCAAGGCCTTCGAGCCCTACGTGACGACCAAGGCCAAGGGCACCGGCCTGGGCCTGGCGATCGTCAAGAAGATCGTGGACGAGCACCGCGGCGAGATTCGCCTGGGCAACCGCCAGGACGGCGGCGCCGAGGTGACGGTGCGCCTGCGGCTGGCGGCATGACATCGAGGAACGGAAAACCAACATGGCACAGATACTGGTGGTGGACGACGAGATCGGAATCCGGGAACTGCTTTCGGAGATCCTCACCGACGAAGGCCACGACGTGCGCCTGGCCGAGAATGCGGGGGCGGCGCGCGCGGCGAGGGACAAGGCACGGCCGGACCTGGTCCTCCTCGACATCTGGATGCCCGATACCGATGGCATTACCCTGCTCAAGGAATGGTCGGCCGGCGGCCAGCTCAACATGCCGGTCGTCATGATGTCCGGGCATGCCACCATCGATACCGCCGTCGAGGCCACGCGCATCGGCGCCCTGGATTTCCTCGAGAAGCCCATCGGCATGCAGAAGCTGCTGGCGGCGGTGAAGAAGGCACTGGACCACGGCGCCAAGCCGGCCGCCGCCGGCCTGTCGCTGGCCGCCTTCCCGCGCTCGGGCCGCCTGCGCGACCTCAGGAAGCGCCTCGACCAGGTGGCGAGCCGCAGCCGCATCCTGATGCTGCGCTCGCCGCCCGGCGGCATCGTCGAACTGGCGGCCCGCAGCCTCCAGGTGCCCGGCAAGGCGTGGCTGGACCTGGCCGAGAGTTCCCAGCCCCTGAGCCTGGAGGGGATGCAGGCGGCGGCCGGCGGCGTCCTCTACTGCGAGGAACTGGCGCGGCTCAACCGGCTGCAGCAGAAGAACCTGCTCTTCGCCATCGACCGGCTGGAGAAGTACGGCCTGCGCCTGGTCGCCGGCACCCACCACAGCAACCCGGAACTGGCGGCGGCCGGCTGGGACGAGGCCAGCCTGGGCCGCCTGTTCGAGGTGTGGCTGGGCCTGCCGGCCCTGGCCGAGCTTAAGGACGAGGTGCCCGACCTGGCGGCCCACCTGCTGGACCTGCTGGCGGACGGCGGCGAGGCACCCCTGCGGCGCCTGTCCACGGCGGCCCAGAATGCCCTGCGCCAGCATGCCTGGCCGGGCGGCTACGGCGAACTGAAGGCGGCGGTCCGTTCCCTCGCCTTCGCCGCCCTCGGCGAGGAGATCGACGGCGATGACGTCGCCCGCCTGCTGTCGCCGGCCGGCCGGCCGGAGGAGATTCCCGGCGGCTTCGATCCCGCCATGCTGGAAATGCCCCTGCGGGAGGCGCGGGAGGCCTTCGAGCGCATCTATTTCGAATGGCACCTGCGGCGCGACGGCGGCAACATGACGCGCATGGCGGAGCGGACCGGCCTGGAGCGGACGCACCTTTACCGGAAACTCAAGGATCTCGGCCTGCGGGCCGGAAAAGGGGAAACATGAGGATCGTCATCCTCGGTGCCGGCCAGGTCGGCGCCAGCGTCGCCGAGGCCCTCGCCTCGGAGGCCAACGACATCACCATCGTGGATCAGAACGGCGGCGAACTGGCTGCCCTGGCGGATCGTCTGGATGTGCGCACGGTCACCGGGAATGCCGCCTACCCCTCCATCCTCAAGACGGCCGGCATCGAGGATGCCGAGATGCTGGTGGCGGTGACCCAGTCGGACCAGACCAACCTGGTCGCCTGCAAGATCGCCCGCACCCTGTTCAGCGTCCCGACCCGCATCGCACGGCTGCGTTCGGCGGACTTCCTGGAGGACGAGGCCCTGCTGTCCGACGACAACTTCGCGGTCAGCCACGCCATCTGCCCGGAACAGGACATCACCGACTACATCGCCCGCCTGATCACCTTTCCCGAGGCCCTGCAGGTCCTGGAGTTCGCCGGCGGACGGGTGACCCTGGTCTGCGTCCGCGCCTTCCGGGGCGGGCTGCTGGTCGGCAAGCCCATCCGGACCATGCGCGAACACCTGCCCATGGGCATCGATGCGCGCATCGCCGCCATCTTCCGCGAGCACCAGCCCGTCGATCCCGAGGGGGACACGCCGGTCGAGGACGGCGACGAGGTCTTCGTGCTTGCCGCGACCGAGCACATCCGCCTGGTGATGCGGGAACTGCGCCGCATGCTGGAACCGGTGCGGCGGGTCATGATCGCCGGCGGCGGCAACATCGGCGCCCGGGTCGCGAGGCGGCTCGAGGCCGACTACGAGGTGAAGGTGGTGGAGCGTAACCGGGAACGGGCGGAAACCGTCGCGGCGCGCCTGGGCAGGACCCTGGTACTCCACGGCGAGGCCACCGACGAGAACCTCCTGGCCCAGGAGAACATCGACGAGATGGACATTTTCCTCGCCCTGACCAACGACGACGAGGACAACATCATGGCGGCGTCGCTGGCCAAGCGGCTGGGCTGCAAGCGCGTGCTGGCCCTCATCAACCGTCGCGCCTACGCCGACATGGTCCAGGGCGGTCCCATCGACATCGGCATCTCGCCGGCCCAGATCTCCATCGGCTCCCTGCTCGCCTTCGTCCGCCGGGGCGATGTCGCCCAGGTGCATAGCCTGCGGCGCGGTGCCGCCGAGGCCCTGGAACTCGTCGTCCACGGGAACCGCGAGAGTTCCAAGGTGGTCGGTCGCCGCATCGAGGAACTGCCGATCATCCCCGGCGCCCGGATCGGTGCCGTGGTCAGGCGGGCCGGAGACACCAGGGTCGTCGCCCGGGACGGCTTCCTGGTGGACCAGGCAGTGGACAGGGTCATCATCCCGCACCATGACACGGTGATCGAGGCCGAGGACCACGTCATCGTCTTCTGCACCCGGAAGCGGCAGATCCCGCAGGTGGAGAAGCTGTTCCAGGTCGCTGCGGGATTCCTCTAGGAGGAGACCGGGCATGCGGCGCTACTACCCCGTCGTGCGTGTCTTCGGCGTGCTCCTGATGGGCTTTGCCATGGCCATCCTGGTGCCCTGGCTTTACTCCTGGTGGATCGACGACGGTGCCCGGTCGGCCTACGACGAGGCCTTCATGCTGACTTTCGGCACCGGCCTGGGGCTATGGTGGGTGGCCCGGCGGGAAACCCACGACCTCAAGGTGCGGGACGGCTTCCTGATGGTGGTGCTGGTGTGGACGGTGCTGCCGGTCTTTGCCGGCCTGCCCTTGATCATCCATCTGGGCGTCTCCTTCACCGACGCCTATTTCGAGGCCGTCTCCGGCCTGACCACCACGGGGGCCACCATCCTTTCGGGCCTGGACGCCCTGCCGCCCTCCATCAACCTCTGGCGGGGCCTCCTGGTCTGGCTGGGCGGCATGGGCCTCATCGTCCTCGCCGTGGCCGTGCTGCCCCTGCTGGGGATCGGCGGCCGGCAGATGTTCAAGGCCGAGACGCCGGGCCCCATGAAGGACTCCCAGCTGACGCCGCGGATGGCCCAGACGGCCAAGGGCCTGTGGGCGGTCTACGCGGTGGTGACCGTCGCCTGCATCCTCAGCCTGCACCTGGCCGGGATGAGCTGGTTCGACGCCGTCATGCATTCCTTCTCGACCATGGGTCTGGGAGGGTTTTCGAGCCACGATGCCAGCTTCGGCCACTGGAATTCGCCCGCCATCGAAGCCGTGACCATCGTCTTCATGCTCCTGGCCGGCATGAACTTCGCCACGCTTTTCCTGGCCGTCGGCGGCCGTTCCCTGAGGCCCTACCTGCACGACCCCGAGGCGCCCTATTTCCTGGGCGTGACCGTGGCCAGCATCGTCGGCATCGCCGTCTACCTGGACATCCAGGGAACCTACCCCTTCCTCACCGCCCTCCGCCACGTGGCCTTCAACCTGGTGTCCATCGCCACCACGACGGGATTCGCCAGCGTCGATTACAACCTCTGGCCGATGTTCGCGCCCCTTTGGATGCTCTTCCTGAGCAGCTTCGCGACCAGCGCCGGATCCACCGGCGGCGGCATCAAGATGATCCGGGCCATCATCCTTTACAAGCAGGTCTATCGCGAACTGGTCCGGGCCATGCATCCGAACGCCGTATGGCCGGTACGGGTGGGCGGATCACCGGTGCCGCAGAACATCCTGACCGCCGTACTGGCCTTCGGCTTCGCCTACATGTGCATCCTCGTTGCCCTGACCCTGCTCCTTTCGTTTTCGGGTCTGGACATCGTCACCGCCTTCTCGGCGGTCGTCGCCTCCGTCAATAACACGGGGCCGGGCCTCAACCTCGTGGGGCCGGCCACGACCTACGAGGTCCTCACCGACTTCCAGACCTGGGTCTGCACCCTGGCGATGCTGCTCGGCCGCCTGGAAATCTTCACCCTGCTCGTCGTACTGACCCCGGCTTTCTGGCGGCGCTGACGGAGCCCGCGGCGACCATCCCGCCGGCATGGCCGGTCAGGGAGTGTCGCGACCAATTGTTGCCGGAATGTAATCACTGATCCCGGTTATGGTGTATCCGGGTGGAAAGTGGTATTTGTCGTCTTTTGGGGGTCAATGGCCACATCGATGCGCGCTGCCATACTCGAAGACGATCGCGACCAATGCCGGATGCTGCAGGAGGTCCTAAGGGGCGCCGCCATCGCCGGCGAGTGCTTCCACACGGGCGCCGAATTCCTGGCTGCGGTGTCCGGTGGCGGCTTCGACCTTCTGCTGATGGACTGGCAGTTGCCGGACACCTCGGGGGACCAGGTCCTGGTCGACGTCCGGCGCATCCTGGGCTGGGGAACCCCGGTGATCTTCGTGACGGCGCGGACCGAGGAACGGGACCTGGCGATGGCCCTGTCCCTGGGTGCCGACGATTTCGTCGGCAAGCCGATACGGATCGGGGAACTGCTGGCCCGCATCCATGCCGTCACGCGGCGGGCCCGGCTGGAGGGTGGCGGCGGCGAAGCGGCGGGCCAGGCGGAGCGCCATGGCAACATCGTGGTCCTGCCGGCCCAGCGGCGGGTGGAGGTAGACGGCCGCGACGTGGCACTGACGCCCAAGGAGTTCGCCCTCGCCAGGTATCTCCTGGGCAGCGCCGGCGTCCTCTGTTCCCGGCAGGAAATGCTGGACCGCATCTGGGGCCTCTCCGCCGACGTGGATACGCGCACCGTCGATGCCCACGTCAGCCGCCTGCGCCAGAAGCTGAAGCTGAACGAGGAGAAGGGCTGGCGCCTGGCCTCGGTCTATGGCGCCGGTTACCGGCTGGAGCGCCTCGCCGAGCCGGAATAGGACTCCGGCGGGCGTAGAATCGCGGCTCCATCCCGCCACGGAACGACCGCCCATGCCCCGCCCGAAGAACGACACCTTCCTGCGCGCCCTGTTGCGGCAACCCGTGGAATACACCCCGGTCTGGCTCATGCGCCAGGCCGGCCGCTACCTGCCGGAATACAACGAGACCCGGCGCCGGGCCGGCAATTTCCTGGCCCTGTGCAAGTCGCCCAGCCTCGCCTGCGAGGTGACGATGCAGCCCCTGGCCCGGTTCTCCCTCGACGCCGCCATCCTCTTCTCGGACATCCTGACGGTGCCGGATGCCATGGGTCTGGGCCTTTACTTCGCCGAGGGCGAGGGGCCGCGCTTCGAAAGGCCCCTGCGGGAGGAGTGGGCGATCCGCGACCTCCAGGCGCCCGATCCCGCCGTCCACCTGCGCTACGTGCTGGACGCGGTCGCCGAGATCCGCCGCGCCCTGGCCGGTTCCGTGCCCCTCATCGGCTTCTCCGGCAGCCCCTTCACCCTGGCCTGCTACATGGTCGAGGGCGGCGGCTCCGAGGATTTCCGGACCGTCAAGACCATGCTCTACGATCGTCCGGACCTCCTGCACCGGATCCTGGACGTCACGGCCACGGCCGTCACCGACTACCTGAACGCCCAGATCGAGGCCGGTGCCCAGGCGGTCATGGTCTTCGACACCTGGGGCGGGGCCCTGGCCCACCGGGCCTACCGGGAGTTCTCCCTGTCCTACATGCAGCGCGTGGTTTCCGGGCTGCGCCGCGAGCAGGACGGCGAGCGGGTGCCCGTCATCGTCTTCACCAAGGGGGGCGGCCAGCGGATCGAGGACATTGCCGCCATCGGCTGCGATGCGGTCGGCCTCGACTGGACCACCTCCCTGGCCGAGGTTCGCCGGCGGACCGGCGACAAGGTGGCCCTGCAGGGCAACCTGGATCCGATGATCCTGTTTTCGGGCCCGGAGACCGTTGCCGCGGAGGGCCGCCGCGTGGTGGACGATTTCCTGGCGGCGGGGCCCGGAGGCGGGCACGTCTTCAATCTCGGGCACGGAATCAATCAACATACCCCTCCCGAAAACGTGGCTGTGCTGGTCGATTCCGTCCATGACCACAGCCGGCGCCTTGCGGGGCGGGGCGCTTAGGGCGGCCTCCCCGCCGAGCAAGGCGTGGCGGGCCTCTCCGACGGGGCTCCCGCGCTTGACTTATTCACAGAATGCCGTTCCACCTGCAAATTCCGGGGTTTGCCGGCGATTTGCCAAACCTGTTTTTCATGTAATTGATTTAAAAGGATTTATTTCTGCACATTTGTTACGCAGAGATGAAAATCTCCTTGTGGGCGGGGAATTTAGCGAAACTGCGGGACCCTTATTCACAAAGTTATCCACAGGAAATGTGGGTAAGAACAAAGGCCTTTCTTTCCTTGCAGTTGTGTGTCAAAAGCCAGATTTCACCTTGCATTGAACCCATAAGTAGCTGATCCAAATGCCGGTAATTCGCGTCGCCCTCGACCTTCCCCTGCCCCGGCTCTTCGACTACCTGGCGGAGGATGCCACCCTGGACGATGTCGGCCGTCGGGTGTGGGTCCCCTTCGGGCCCGGCGAGCAGGGCCGCAAGCTGGGGCTGGTCGTGGCTGTCGCCGAGGGGACGGACCAGCCGCCGGAAAAACTCAAGACGGCGCTGGAAATCCTCCGCGACATGCCGCCGCTGCCGGCCTCCTGGAGCGAACTGTGCGCCTTTTGCGCCCGCTACTACCAGCATCCCCTCGGCGCGGTGATGGCTTTCGCCCTGCCGCCGATGCTGCGCAAGGGGCGGCTGCCCAAGCGTCGCCAGAAACGGGCGACGTCCCCCGCCGAGGCGGTCCCCCTGCCCGAGCTCCTGCCGGAACAGGCCGCCGCCGTGGCGGCGATCACCGCGGCCCGGGGCTTCGACACCTTCCTTCTCCACGGCATCACCGGCAGCGGCAAGACCGAGGTTTACCTGCGCGCCATCGCCGAAGTCCTCGATCGCGGAGGCCAGGCCCTGATGCTGGTGCCGGAGATCGCGCTGACGCCGCAACTGGTCTCCCGGGTGAGCGCTCGCTTCCCCTCCGCCCACGTGGTGGCAGCCCACAGCGGCGTTCCCGAGGCGGCCCGGGCGCAGGGCTTCCTGGACGCCCTCGAGGGTCGTGCCGACATCGTCCTGGGGACCCGGCTGGCCGTCTTCATGCCGATGCCGCGCCTCGCCCTGATCGTCGTGGACGAGGAGCACGACGCTTCCTTCAAGCAGCAGGAGGGCCTGCGCTACTCGGCCCGGGACGTGGCCGTCGTGCGGGCCAAACAGCTCGGCGTGCCCATCGTGCTGGGTTCGGCGACGCCCTCCCTGGAAACCTTCCATCACGGCGGCAGTGGCCGCTACCGGCTGCTGGAGCTCAGGCGTCGGGCCGTCGCCGAACACCTGCCGACGGTGACCACCGTCGACACCCGGCGGCGCAAGCTCAGGGACGGACTCTCGGAGGACATGATCGCCGCCCTGGCGGCCACCCTCGAGCGCCAAGAACAGGGCCTGGTCTTCCTCAACCGCCGGGGCTATGCGCCGGTACTCGCCTGTCCGGCCTGCGGCTGGATCTCCCGCTGCCGGCGCTGTGCCGCCAACCTGGTGGTGCACCTGGCCGACCGGCGCCTGCGCTGCCACCATTGCGGACTCGAATCCGTCCTGCCGCGCCATTGCCCCGACTGCGGCAACCAGGACGTCCAGCCCTTCGGCCGCGGTACCCAGCGCCTCGAGGCCTTCCTCGCCGAGCGCTTCCCGGATGCCCGCATCCTGCGCATCGACCGGGACTCGGCCAGCACGCCGGCCAGGTGGCAGGCCCTGCTCGATACCATCCACGCGGGGGAAGCGGACATCCTCGTCGGCACCCAGATGCTGGCCAAGGGCCACGATTTCCCGCGCCTGACCCTGGTCGGCGTGGTCGGTGCCGACGCCGCCCTCTTCGCCGCCGTTTTCCGGGCCCGGGAGCGCCTTTTCAGCCTGCTGTTGCTGGTCGGCGGCCGCCGCGGCCGCGCGGCCCTGCCGGGCCGCGTGCTGATCCAGACCGAATATCCCCAGCACCCCCTCTACCGGGCCCTGGCCGACCACGATTACGGCGGCTTCGCCCGCAGCCAGCTGGAAGAGCGTCGGACGGCCGGCTTCCCGCCCTTCAGCCACCAATGCCTGCTGCGCGCCGAGGCGCGGGAGATGGACCAGTCCCTGGCCTTCCTGAACCAGGCCCGGGCGGCCGCCGAGGCCCTGGCGGCGGCCGAGGTGAGCCTCTACGACCCGGTGCCCATGCGCCTCGCCCGCCTGATGAACCTGGAGCGGGCCCAGCTCCTGGTCGAGTCGGCCAGCCGTCCGGCCCTGCAGGCCTTCCTGGCGACCTGGAACGAATCCCTTTACGCGCTCAGGATGCCGGCCGGCCTGCGCTGGCACCTGGACGTGGATCCCCTGGAGTTCTGACCATGCTGCTGGCCCCCGAACAGGCCTTCGCCTTCCTCGCCGCCGCCGTCGCCGTCACGGTCGCGCCGGGCCCGGACAACCTGATGGTCCTCTCGCTGGGCATGGCCCGGGGAAGGCGCCAGGGCATCGTCTTCGGGCTGGGTTGTGCCCTCGGCTGCCTGTCCCATACGGCCCTGGCGGCCCTCGGCGTCTCGGCCCTGATCGCCGCCTCGCCCACGGCCTTCACCCTGCTGCGCTGGACGGGCGGCGCCTACCTGGTCTGGCTGGGCGTCCAGGCCATCCGCAATGCCCGGGCCCTGGGCGCGGTCGGCGGGAGGGGCGGCACGGCCGATGCAGCCGACCGCGGCCTGCCCGGCCTGTTCGGCCGCGGCCTGCTGGCCAATGCCGTCAATCCCAAGGTGATCGTCTTCTTCCTCGCCTTCCTGCCCCAGTTCGTGGTCCCGGAGCGCGGCGGACCCGGAGGACAGATCGTCCAGCTCGGCATGCTGTTCACCGCCCAGGCGGCGCTGATCTTCGCCGCCATCGGCTGGTTCGCCGGCCACGTGGGGCAGTGGCTGGCCCGCCGTCCGGGCGCGGCACCCTGGCTGGACCGGATCGCCGGGGGCGTCTTCGTCGCCCTCGGCGCCCGCCTCATGCTGTCGCGCTGACGGACCCGGCCTGGCGCCCCGACACCAGGTACCAGGCGTAGCCCGCGACCTGCAGGCCGAGGACGATGGCGAAGGTGGTCCGATAGGCCTCCTGGACCGTCATGCCGCCGGCGCGAAAGGCATCCACGGCGAGGCCCACGCCCCACTGCAGCGCGAAGGCGCCGACGAAGACGGCGAGGTTGAGGGCCGTGTTCACGCGGCCCGAGAGGGCGGTGGGGAAGCGGCCGGTCAGGATGGCGTAGGACAGGTTGCCGACCGAGAAGACCAGGCCGAAGACGAACCAGAGCACCTGGCTCGGTCCGACGCCCAGCACGATGGCCAGCATGTCGAGCAGGCCCAGCCCCAGGCCGGTCATCAGGATGCGCTCGGCCGGGATGCCCCGCCGCACCAGGCCGGTGACGAAGGTGGCGATGGACAGGAAGCCGACCAGCATGGCGACGCTCATCAGCAGCAGGTGGAAGGCGGCGGCGTCCCGTTCGTAGCCGTTGACGTTGATCAGCCAGGGCACGGCCCAGAGCCCCTGGAGGGCGATGAAGCCGCCGACGATCAGGGCCGTCTGGGGCGCGATGCGCCAGAAGATGCGGCTGGACAGGACCTGCCCGAGGCCGCGCAGCTGCTCGCCGAGGGTCTCCCTGCCGGCGGCGGCCGGCCTGTCCGGCGTCGTGAAGATGGCCACGGCCGCGAGCACGGCCAGGACGGCGAGGCCGAGGAAGATGCCGCGCCAGCCGGTGACAGGCAGCAGCAGGCCCAGCGGCGTGCTCGCGGTCAGGGCCCCGAGTCCGCCGGCCGCCATGATGGCGGCATTGAGGGAAGCCTGCCGCTCGGCCGGGAACCAGAGGGAGAAGGCCTTGAAGGCGGCCATCAGGCAGGCCGAGACGCCAAGCCCGATCAGGGCCCGGCCGACGGCCAGGCCGGCCAGGCTGCCGCCCAGGGCGAAGGCGGCGCATCCCGCGGCCGCCACCAGGAGCAGGGCGGCCTCGACCTTGCGCGGGCCGTAGCGGTCGAGCAGGATGCCCAGGGGGAGCTGGAAGGCGCCGAAGGCGATCAGGTAGGCCGAGGTGAGCAGCCCCAGGTCGGCGGCGCCGACGTCGAGTTCCCGCGTCAGTTCGGGCGCGATGACGGCATTGACGTTGCGCAGGAAGTAGGAGAGGTAGTAGCCGGCGGCGAAGGGCAGGAAGACCCGCAGCCAGGGATTCGGTGCGTTCATGTGTTCTTTTCCAGCCATTCGAGGCGTTGGACGACCTTGTCGCGGAAGGAAGCGGCCAGGGCCGCTTGGGCGATGATGCGGCGCAGGTCGCCGGGCGTCGGCCGGTGGGCGGCCAGGGTCGCGTGGAGTTCGGCCAGACTCAGGGGGTCGGCCGGCCGATCGACGAGTTCCAGGAAGTCGCCGGCTGCCGTCGTGCCGGATGCCAAGACGCGGAAATACCAGCCCGTCCATCCCTCCGCGTCGATGCGGGCGGCGACGCCCTCGACACCGCAGCGGACGTCGATCTTCCAGCAGGGCTTGCGCGGCCGCGAGACCTGGATCCGCGCCGTGCCCAGGGCGAAGACGTCGCCGATGCAGACCGCATGTTCCTCCAGGTCCGCCGACAGGTTCTCCCCCAGCCGGCCGGGCGAGAGGACAGGCGCCGCCTCGGGGAAGCAGGCGGCGAGTCGCGCGTAGTGTCCGACGGGATAGAGTTGCAGGGCCTGGTCCGGACCGCCATGGCGCACCCGGTCGGCCTGCTCGTCGCCGGCGATGCCCAGGGGGCCGATGGCCACCGGTCCGGCCAGGGGGGCCTTGGCGATCGCCGAGGGACGGCCGTCGCCGGCCAGGGGGCGGACGGGACCGGCGTAGAGGGCGTCGATTCGCGCGCGCGGATCCATGTCAGTGCCAGAGCCAGGCGGCGCCGCGGACGCCCGAGGAATCGCCGTGCCGGTGCCGCAGCAGCCGCGTCGCCACCCGGTCGGAAAAGACCGTCTCGGGCCAGAGGGTGGGAACGCGCTCGTAGAGCCGCCCGATGTTGGACATGCCGCCGCCCAGGACGATGACGTCCGGATCGAGGATGTTGATCACCTGGGCCAGGCCGCGCGCCAGCCTGGCCTCGTAGCGCTCCAGGGTTGCCGCGCAGTCCGGATCGCCGTTGGCGGCGCGGGCGGCGATTTCCGGCGGGTCGAGGGCGACGCCGGTCGTCGCCGCATGGTCCCGCGCCATGGCGGGCCCGGACAGCCAGGTCTCGACGCAACCCCTGCGTCCGCAGTAGCAGGCCGGCTCCCGTTCCGGGGCCTCGCCCGGGAGACGGTTGTGGCCCCACTCGCCGGCAATGGCGTTGGCCCCCGTCAGCACCTTCCCGCCGACCACGATGCCGCCGCCGACGCCGGTGCCGAGGATCACGCCGAAGACGCAGTCGGCGCCGGCCGCCGCCCCGTCGACGGCTTCCGACAGGGCGAAGCAGTTGGCGTCGTTGGCCAGGCGCACCGGCCGGCCCAGGGCCGCCTCGAGGTCGGCCCGCAGGGGCCGGCCGATGAGCCAGGTGGAATTGGCGTTCTTGATCAGCCCGCTGGCCCGGGATTCGGCGCCGGGAATGCCGATGCCGACGCTTCCCGCCTGCCCGAGGTGCGCCTCCGCCGCCTCGACGAGGCCGGCGATGGCGGCTATGGTGCCGGCATAGTCGTCGCGCGGGGTCGGCACCCGCCGGCGCAGCAATTCGCGGCCGTCGTCGCCCAGGGCGATGATCTCCGTCTTCGTGCCTCCCAGATCCACCCCGAGCTTCATGCCCGGGGCGCGGGAGCGGCAACGGCGGCGCTCAGGGAATCGAGGGCCCGCTGGTATTTCTCCGCAGCCTCGTCGCAGTTGCCGGCGGTGAGCGCCATGTCGCGCAGCAGGCCGTCGGCGAGGCCGTAGACCCAGCCATGGACGCTGACGGCCTGGCCCCGGGCCCAGGCATCGCGCAGCACGGTGGTCTGGGCGACGTTCACCACCTGCTCGATGACGTTCAGCTCGCACAGCCGGTTGATCCGGGCTTCGGAATCGGCGACGCCGTCGAGGATGCCGCGGTGCTTGTCGCGGACGTCCTGGACGTGGCGCAGCCAGTTGTCGGCCAGGCCCACCCGCTGGTTCTCCAGGGCGGCGCGCACGCCGCCGCAGCCGTAATGGCCGACGACCATGATGTGGCGCACCCTGAGCACGTCGATGGCGAACTGGAGGACCGACAGGCAGTTGAGGTCCGTATGCACCACCACGTTGGCGATGTTGCGGTGGACGAAGACCTCGCCGGGCAGCAGGCCGGTGATCTGGTTGGCCGGCACCCGGGAATCGGAGCAGCCGATCCACAGGTACTCGGGCGACTGGAGCTGGGCGAGGCGGTCGAAGAACGCCGGGTCCTGCTCGCGCATGCGCGCCGCCCAGGCCTGGTTGGCGGCGAAGAGGTGGTCGAGGCGCTTGCTCATTTCCCGAACAGTCCCTTCAGCTTGTCCTGCACCTGCTCCTTGGCCTTCTGCTGCACTTCCTGCTTCTTCTCCTCCACCTTGGCCTTGGCGGCTTCCTGCAGCAGGCCTCCGAACTCCAGCTTGTAGGAGAGCTTGTCGAAGGGACCGGTCACCCGGACCGGCACCGTCAGGCCCTTCAGGTGCTCCAGGTCCTTGGCGCCCTGGCCGCCGGAGGTATTCACGACGGTGGCCTTGGCAAGGTAGTTCATCGCACCGTTGCCGATGTCGATGTCGCCGTTGCCGGCCAGGCGCAGGAAGGGCGACTTGGCGGCCAGGTCCTCGTTGTGGGCGACGCCGCTGGCGATGCGGAAGGAACCGGTCAATTCGGAGAAGTCGGTCTTGTCGGTCTGCTTCGCCTGCTGCACGGCGTCCTGTTTGCCGGAAATCCTGGCCTTGGCCTCGCGGAAGGACTGGGCCAGGTTGATGCCCTTGATGGCGCCGTCCTTGAGGACCACGCTGGCCGTCCCGCCGAGGGCCTTCTTCATGGCGCCGACCGTGTCGCCGTGGGTGGTGACGTCCAGGGCCACGTTGCCGCGGCCCTCGATCAGGTCCTTGTCCACCGCATCCTTCATCAGGGGATTGATGTTGATCCCGGCCAGGTTCTGGCGCAGGGCGACGGCATTGCCGTTGGCATTGACCGTCACGGCGCCGGACAGGCTGCCGTCGTAGAGGTTGGCGGACATCGGCGCCACGTCGAGCCTGCCGCCGGCGGCCTTGATCTCCAGGCGCAGGTTGGCGGCCTTGACGTTGGCCACCTGCAGCGCGCCGACCTTCACCGTGCCGTGCAGGTTCAGGGTCTTCAGGGCGCCGAGGTCGATCCTGTCGTCGCCGGCCTTCTTATCCCCGGACTTCCCCGGCGGCAGGTACTTGTCCAGGTTCAGGCGGTCGATGTCCAGGTCGAAGCCCAGGGCCAGGGGTGCGAACTTCGCCACGTCGAAGCGGGCGTCGATCTTGGATTCGTCGAACCGGGTCGACACCTGGCCGGCCGCCGTCTGCTTCTGCAGGTCGGCGCGCAGGCTGCCGTTGATCGGCAGCTTGAGCTGCTTCATGGGCATGCGCGGGTGGGCGACGTCGAACTCGCCGCCGAATTTCTCCAGGGCGACGGTCATGGCGACGGGATCGGCGGCGACCGGGGACTCGAGCCGACCCTTCACCGTGGCCTCGGCCGCCTTGGCGTCCAGGTCCAGGGTCAGTTTCCCGATCCGGACCGCCTTCGCGGAGCCCTCGACCTGGGCCAGCCCGAGCCTGGCGGAAATTTCTCGGCCGCTGCCGGAGAGGCGCGCCGACAGGGTCACCGCATCGCCGCCGGCCTTCTCCGGCGTGATGGTGAGCCTGGGCGCCTCCAGGGCGGCGTCGAAGGCATCGTTCCCTTCCTTGCCCTTGGCGGCCAGCTTCAATCCTTCCACCTGCAGCGTCTTCGCCGCCGGCCTCGCCCCGAGGGTGCTCGCCGCGACCGTCAGGTCCAGGCCCTTGATGCCCGCCGCCTCGCCCTTGACGACGGCCTCCAGCTTGCCGATGGCGAAATCCTGCTGGTCCAGGTCGTAGCGGTACTCGCCGCGAACCTCGACGGCCGCGTCGGTCCTCGGCTTGTCGCCCTTCAGCTTCAGGGCCAGGGCCAGGGGTCCGGTGGCGGCGTTGGCCAGGTGGCCGGTACTCAGGTTCAGGTCCGACACGGTGGCCGTCTGGCCGCTGGCTTCGTCCTTCCATGAGAGCTGGGCCCCTGCCACGCGCAAGCCGGTGACGTCGAAGCGGATCATCTCGGATTTCTTCTCGTCCTTCGACAGCAGGTCGTCGACATTGAAGCGCCCGTCCTTGTGCCGGACCAGGGCGGCCTTCAGGCCGACGATCTCGATGGTGTCGACCACCACCTGCTTCGACAGCAGCGGCATGACGGCCACCGATACCCGCGCCGATTCGAGGGCGGCGAATTCCTGGTCGCTGCCGTGTTCGGAGAGGCTCAGCCTGCCGATCCGGATGCCCACGTTCGGCCAGAAGGACAGTTCGAGGGGGCCGGCGATTGCCAGCTTACGCTGCTTGCTTTCGAGGACGGCGCGGGCCAGTTCCGCCTTGATCCTGTCGGCATCGAAGGTGGCGGCGACGATGCCGGCCGCGGCGAGCGCCAGGACCAGGAGTCCCGCGACGCCGTAACCGAGGAATTTGAGGGTTTTCATGCCGGCTCCAGTGCTTGGGGGCGAGGCTTGCGCGAAGGCCGCCAAGGGTAGCAGAAC
>JBPOHD010000153.1:0-12799 GCA_052035955.1 Pseudomonadota bacterium | reverse complement strand
GACGAAGTCGGCGCCGTACCGGGTCATCATCTGCAGCTTCTCTTCGTTGATGTCGATGCCGATGACGGCGCGGGCGCCCATGCCCTTGGCGGTCTGGGTCATGAAGGAGCCGACGCCGCCGGCGGCGCCGATGACGATGGCGACGTCACCGGGGCCGAGGTTGGCCCGGCAGCCGGCCTGGTAGGGGGTGGTGACGGCGTCGGCGACCACCGACAGGTGTTCGAGGGGCATGGCGCCGCGATCCTCGACGACGCAGAGGAAGCGGCCGCCGACGACGATGTGGCTGGAGAAGCCACCGTAGATGCCCATGCTGTAGCCGGGCATGTGCTGGTCGAGGCAGCGGTTGCTGCGCCCGCTCTTGCAGATGTCGCAGTCGCCGCAGGGAATGACGGCGGGGATGATGACTTCCTTGCCGACCAGGTCGGCGCGGCCGCCGATGACGCGGCCGGAGATCTCGTGGCCGAGGGAGAGGGGCGGCTTCTGGATCGTGGGCACGCCCATGTAGAAGTAGGAGAGGTCGGTGTGGCAGACGCCGCAGCCGGCGATCTCGACGACGACGTCGTCGGGACCGAGGGCGGGCATGGGAATGCGGGTCCTGGCGAGCTTGCCGGGCTCGGTCATCTGCCAGGTGTCGATGTGGCTGGGAATCATGGGGGGTGTCTCCGTCGGCGTGGGTCGAGGGGGGAAGTCGGATTCGCTGTGGGGATCGGGTCGGCTTACCGGTGCTGCCAGACGGGCTTGCGCCTGGCGAGGAAGGCGTCGAGGCCTTCCTTGGCGTCGGCGGTGGCCATGAGCTCCCGCAGGTAGAGGCCTTCGACCTCGGTCAGGGCGGCAGCGAAACTCTTGCCGGCGGCCAGGCGGACGGCCTGGCGGGTCGCGGCGAGGGCGGCCCGGGAGAGGTCGAGGAAGGGGGCGGCGAAGGCCTGCACGTCGGCGGCGAAGCTCTCGCGGGCGAAGACGCGGTTGAGCAGGCCGTATTGCAGGGCTTCGCCGGCGGTGAGGGTGCCGCCGCCGTAAAGCAGTTCGTGGGCCCGGGCAGGGGGCAGCAGGCGCGGCAGGAGGACGGCGGCGACGGGGGGAAAGACGGCCAGCTTGATCTCGGGCTGGCCCAGCTTGGCGCCGGTGGTGGCGACGATCATGTCGCAGGCCAGGGCGACTTCGAGCCCGCCACCGAGGGCGGCGCCATTGACGGCGGCAAGCGTGGGGACGGGAAAGCCTTCCAGGCGCCGGATGACGGAATGGAAGACCTCGATCATGCGATCCACCTTGTCCGGGGTGTGGTCGGCCACTTCGACGCCGGCCGAGAAGGCCTTCTCGCCCGCGGCGGTGACGACCAGCAGCCGGATCGAGGCGTCCCCGGCCAGCGCCGCCAGCGCACCGTCCATCTCTTCCATCGTGGCAATGTCCAGCACGTTCAGCGGCGCCCGGTTGAGCGTCAAGGTGGCAAGGCCGGATTCGACGCTCGCGGTGATGCTTTGGTAGGTCATGGGAGGGTCCTGGTCAGAATAGATCGTCGAGTTCGTCGGCACCGCCCTGTGGCACCAACCGGCCGAAGATTAGTCGCCCGGAGGATACATGTCAATACATTTACACAGTAACCATGGTCACGCCGGCTCGCACGGACTGGCCGGAGCAGATCAGGAATCCGTAACACAAGCACCAACTCCTATTCCATGCCCAATCCAGCCTTCCCCAGGCACGCCAGAAGTATCGTCCTTCCGGGCGTCGTATAACAATATATTGACACGTTAAAGGGATCCCCCTATGATTCCCCCATCCAAGAACGGAGGAGCAGCGAGGATGGATTTCAGCCTTTCATCAGAGCAGGAAGCCTTGATCGAAACCGCCCGCCGATTCGGCCGCAATCGCCTGGCGCCCGGCTACCGCGAACGAGAGAAAGCCGGCTGCATCGAACGCGACGTCGTCCGGGAGATGGGCGAACTGGGCTTCCTCGGCCCCGAACTGCCGGAGTCCGTCGGCGGCATGGGCCTGGATTGCGTCACCAGCGGCCTGCTGCTGGAACAGATCGCCTACAGCGACTTCAACGTCTCCTACGTGAATCTCCTCACCTCCCTGTGCGGGCAGATCGTCGCCCACTACGCGCGCACCGACGCGGCCCGGGACTGGCTGGGCAAGGTGATCAGCGGCGAGCAACTGATCGCCATCGCCCTCACCGAGCCCAGCGCCGGTTCCGACGCCGCCCGCCTGAAGCTGCGCGCCAGCCGTGACGGCGGCGATTTCGTGCTGAACGGGGAGAAGACTTCGATCTCCATGGCCACCCAGGCCGACGTGGCCGTGGTCTTCGCTCGCACCGGCGACGAGGCCCAGCGCGCCCACGGCATCAGCGCCTTCCTCGTGCCCCTGGAGCAGCCCGGGATCACGCGCACCAGCTTCGACGACATCGGCACCCGGCCCGTGGGGCGCGGCTCCATCTTCTTCGACAACGTGCGCGTGCCCGGCGAGATGATGCTGGGCGACGAGGGCCAGGGCTTCGTCCAGGTCATGAAGGGCTTCGACTACAGCCGCGCCCTCATCGGCATCCAGTGCATGGGGGTGGCCCGGGCGTCCCTGGACGAGGCCTGGCGCTACACCCAGGAACGGGAGGCCTTCGGCAAGCCCATCGGCGACTTCCAGGGCGTGACCTTCCCCCTGGCCGAGGCCGAAACCTACTACGAGGCCTGCCGCGCCCTGTGCCTGCGCACCCTGTGGCTCAAGGACCAGGGCCTGCCCCACACCTCGGAAGCGGCCATGTGCAAGTGGTGGGCGCCCAAGATGGCCTGCGAGATCATCCACCAGTGCCTGCTGACCCACGGCCACGGCGGCTACGGCGGCGACTATGCCTTCGGCCAGCGTTACCGGGACGTGCTCGGCCTGCAGATCGGCGACGGCATGGCCAACATCATGAAGAACATCATCGCCCGCAAGATGATCTCCCAGTTGGCGCCCTGAAGCGGCGCACCGAAACCCCGAAGGAGCCAGAACATGCAGCAGAGAAGCGAAGAACAGCAGATCATCCTGGACACGGTCCGCGCCGTCGCCGCCGAGCGGGTCAGGCCGCGGGCCGCGGAGATCGACGAAAAGGACGAGTTCCCCTCGGACATCCTCGAACTTTTCGCCGAGCAGGGCATCCTGGCGCCCCTGGTGCCGGAGCAATACGGCGGCATCGGCCTCGGATTCGGCGCCTTCGCCGAGATCATCGAGACCATCGCCACGGCCAGCGCGTCGGCCGCCCTGATCCTGATCGCCCAGGCCGACGGCCTGCTGCCCATCCTCCACCATGGCAGCGAAGCACAGAAACAGAAGTTCCTGCCGCCCCTGGTGGAGGGCAAGGTGTCGGCCATTGCGATCACCGAGCCGGGCGCCGGCTCCGACGTGCTGGCCATGCGCAGCCGCGCCGTGCGCGACGGCGACCATTACCGCATCGACGGCCAGAAGTGCTTCATCACCAACGGCGCCATCGCCGACGTGACCAGCGTCTATGCCTATACCGACACCGCCAAGGGCGCCCGGGGCGTCACTGCCTTCGTCGTCGAGAAGGGCACTCCCGGCCTGCGCTACGGCAAGAACGAGAACAAGATGGGCATGCGCGGCACCATCAACTCGGAGCTGCTGTTCGAGGACATGCGGGTGCCCGCCGACAACCGCCTCGGCGAGGAGGGCCAGGGCTTCACCAACCTGATGACCACGCTGGCATGCAGCCGGCTGTTCGCCGCCGCCCAGGCCGTCGGCCTCGCCCAGGGGGCCATCGACGAGGCCGTCGCCTATGTCAGGACCCGGGTCCAGTTCGGCAAGACCATCGAGCATTTCCAGGGCATCCAGTTCATGGTCGCCGACATGGTGGCCCAGACCGAGGCCGCGCGGGAACTGACCCGCAAGGCCGCCTGGCTGCTCGACCAGGGCAATACGCGGGAAGCCAACAAGTTCTGCGCCATGGCCAAGTTCCTCGCCTCCGACACGGCAATGAAGGTCACCACCGACGCGGTGCAATGCCTGGGCGGATACGGCTACATGAAGGACTACCCCGTCGAACGCATGATGCGCGACGCCAAGCTGATCCAGATCTACACCGGCACCAACCAGATCATGCGCACCGTCGCCGCCCGGGAGATTTTCGAGGGCTGAGCGGCAACGCAATCGTCATTGTCCCGGTCCCTGCGGCATTCACCACCCGCCAGGACACCGGCGCAAGGATCGTCTCCTCCGGGGTTCCGCAAGGAACCCGGTTCAACCCGGCCCCGGCCGGGTTTCTTTTTCGTCCTTTCGACGAACGGACCCGCGCGGCCCGGGCCGGGGCCCCGAGCCATCCGGCGTCATGGCCTCCGTCGCCGCCGCGGCCGGCGGCATCCCCACGCGACGGACAACGAACCGGGGCGGGCGTGCCCACTTTGTGTATCCTTCGCGACTGCCCTCCCGATTCCCGCGTGCCGCCCCGATGTCCCGGACCGAATCCGAATTCTTCGACGAGTTGACCAGGCTGCGCCAGCGCGTGGCCGAACTGGAGGCCCTGGACGCCGAACGCAGGCAGATCGAAGAGGCCCTGCGCGCCAGCAAGGAGGAGTATCGCCTGCTGCTGGACGAATCCAGCGACCCGATCTTCACCTTCTATCGGGACGGCCGCTACCGGTATGTGAATCGTGCGTTCGCCGACGGCGTCGGCAGGGACATGGGTCAGATCATCGGCAGGAGCATCTGGGACCTCTTCCCGAAGGCCGAAGCCGACCGGCGCTATGCGACCGTCCAATGGGTCTTCGAAAAGGCCGAGACCCGCATCATCGAGGTGCGGGTGCCGCGTCCCGACGGCGACCGCCACTACATCACCACCGCGAAGCCGATTTTCGACGAGGAGGGCCAGGTCGATTCCGTCATCTGCATCTCCAAGGACATCACCGACCGAAAGACGATGGAGGAAAAGCTGTCCCGCATGGCCCAGTACGACCTCCTCACCGACCTGCCCAACCGGGCCCTATTCGGGGACCGCCTGAGGCTCGCCATCTCCCAGGCCAGGCGCGAGCGCACGCACATGGCGCTGATGATCCTCGACCTGGACCGGTTCAAGCAGATCAACGACGCCCACGGACACCATGTCGGCGACCTCGTGTTGCGCGCGGCCGCCCTGAGGATGCAATCCTGCATGCGCGAATCCGACACGGTGGCACGCCTGGGCGGCGACGAATTCGCCGTCCTGCTTCCTCACGTCGCCGAAGACAGCGACGCCCTGGTGGCCGCAGAGAAGATCTGCACCGCCCTGGAGCCTCCCTACAGCGTCGATGGCCACGCGCCCCTGGCGGCGACCACCAGCATCGGCATCGCCCTCTATCCGGACCACGGCAACGAAGAGGCCACCCTGATGAAATGCGCCGACAGGGCCATGTACGATGCCAAGGCGCAGGGCCGCAGCCGGGCGCGGATCTACCAGCCCTGAGCCATCGGCCGGTCCGAATCCCGGCCGACGCAGTTCCGGCGACAGCCGGCAGTCCCGCGCCGGATCGCCGTTGCGCCGAAACCTCACCCATCGCCCCGATCCGCCTGGAATCCTCCGAATCCGGTGTCGGCGCGGAGCACCGTTCGCTACACTGCCGGGCTCGCAGTACCCCAACCACGCCGTCGACGGAGCACCGATTGAAACGCACCCCCAACCCCCAGCTGGACAAGTTGCTTGCCGCCTTCCCGGTCCTCCGCGACCGCAAGCCGCTGGCCCTCGGAATCCACAAGGCGATACGGGAAAGGATGCCCGACATCCCCGTCGACGAGTTGCGCACCGCCCTTCGCATCCACACCACCTCGACACAGTATCTGAAGGGCATACTGATCGGCAGGGAGAGGTTCGACCTGGACGGCAACGCGGCCGGTGAAGTCACCGAGGAACACCGCAAGGTGGCCGACGGCACCCTGCGCGACCGGTTCAGGAAGAGCGCCCTGCGGGAGAAGGAAAAACGGAGCGCCAAGGCGGCCGAAGAAGAGGCTGCCGCCCAGGCGGAAAAGCGTGCCGCAAAGCTGAACCAGCTCGCGGAGCGCTTCAACAGGAACCGGGGATAGCACGCCGCATTCCCCCGCCGCCCTGCCGACGGCGGCGCGGGCGGCCGACGCACCCCCCTGTGCAGGCAGCGGCCGCGCGATCCACGGCCACCCCTTCGGTCGATTTGAACCCGAATCCCCTCTCAGTTCGCCGCGCCGCCGACTGAAGGGCCGGGGCTATCCTGCCGTTCACCGTCGTATCGCCTGCCGAAACCTTCCCTGCCATGATCATCCAATCCGTCGAACTGGTCGCGCGCCCGAACGCGCCGGCCTACGAAGAGAAGTTCTACCGCGCCCACATGGACACCGGCGAAACCCTGGATCTCTTCCAGCAGCACTGGGACGTCCATCTGCCGCCCGAATCCCTGGTCGGCCTGACCGTGGAGGAGGCAAGGCGCCGCCGCACGGCCCGCATGGTCGCCGCCGCCTACGGCTCCCACTGAACGGGGATCTGCCCTCCGGCCCGCCCGCCCCCCGGCGGACCACCGGAATGACAGCCCGCCTCCGACGACTCGGGGCCTTGCTGTCGGTCATCGCCACGGCGTCGGGTTGCTCGGGTGGGGCCGAGGTCTCCCTGCTGGAATGCCAACTGGCGGTGCAGAAGGGCAACGCCGGACGGTCCGACCAGGACAAGGCCGAAAAGGCCCGCGACGTCGAGTCCTGCATGGATGCGCGCGGCTTTCGCCTCGTCAGCGACCCCGCGACCTGCAGGGGCGCCGTGACCAAGGCGGACTGCTACCGGGCGAGGTAGCGCGCCTGGCTGGTCGGGAACCTCGCACCGCCTTCGCTCATTGCCGGGATTCCTCCCCCAGGCCGGCCTCGTTGAGCAGTGCCTCCACCGCCTCGAGTCCAGAGCGGAGCGCGTCGTCGCCCTCCTCCGCCGACGCCGCCATGTCGCTCACCATCTCCCGCAGGTGTGCCAGTGCCCGGCCGTCCTCCGGGCGGATCCTGGCCGCTGCCAGGAAGGCCCGGGCGGCCTCGGCGTGATGCTGCTGGCCGCGCAGGGCCAGCCCCAGGTTCTTCCAGGCGTTGTGGAGGCCCGGCGCCAGGGCGATCGCCTCCCGGCAGTAGCCCTCGGCGGCGGCGCATTCGCCCCGTTGCAGCAGGCTGTAGGCCAGATTGTTGCGCAGGAAGTAGCGCGTCCGCGGCTCGCCGGCGTCGGTCCCGCAGCCCCTGGCGTAGTGGCGCACCGCCCCGGCCCAGTCCGCGCGGGCCTCGCCGATGAGTCCCAGCAGCAGGCAGGCGACGGCGAGGTCTTCCGGGGCGAGGCCCAGGTCGACGGCGCGCCCGGCGTAGGCGGCGGCCAGTTCGTCCCGGGCACGGTAGTGCAGCGCCCAGCCCAGGCGCAGCAGGTAACTCGCGTAAGCCGGCGCGTTCCCCGGTTCGGGCACCGCGTCGACCGGCAGCAGCAGGAAGTCCATGGCGGCCTGGCAAAGGCGGCGCCGGCGCGGCGAGCGGGTCGTCCTGGCCACGGCCGCGTAAGCGCCGAAAGCCTCGGCCGGCCGCACCGCCGTCA
Source organism: Pseudomonadota bacterium (assembly GCA_052035955.1). GTDB lineage: Bacteria > Pseudomonadota > Gammaproteobacteria > Burkholderiales > Rhodocyclaceae > JAEUNJ01. Next base: position 5,268 of record JBPOHD010000153.1, on the reverse strand, counting down.
CCAGGTGCTCGGCCAGGACGACCGACAGACGATGGCGAAGCGTGGGCGTGGCTGCGCTCACGATCGCCTCGCGCAGCGCCTCCAGCAGGGACGGATCGCCGGCACCGACGTCCTCCGGCGCCGGAGGACGGGCGGCCTGAGGACGGCAGCGGCCGGCATGGTGGCTGGCGAAGCGCATCGGGCCAGGCATTTCGGGCTCCTGAAAATCGGCGGATGCCCGACATTCTGCGCGCCGACAGGCTCAGTGGATGAGCCCCACCCCGGGGGAAACGGGTCCGGCGGTCCGCGCCTTGCCGGCCGGGCCCGCGGGCATGTCCGGAATCAGGGCGTATCGTCCCAGCGCACCTGGGCCAGGAAGAGATATCCGGCGCCGTAAACCGTCTTGATCAGGGCCGGGCTTCCCTCCTGCGGTTCGAGACGCCGGCGCAGCCGCGATATCCGCACGTCGATGGCGCGGTCGGTGGGCGACACGTCCCGGCTGCCCATCAGCTGCTCCCGGTTCAGTATCCGGTTGGGATTGCGCAAAAAAACCTGCAGGAGTTCCCCCTCGGCGGTGCTCAGGATCTCCTCCGCCCCGCCCGGTCCGCGCAGGGCGTTGTTGCCGGGATTGAAGCGCCACTCGCCGAACGCCGCGACCTGCCCCTGGTGGCCGGTCGCCTCCTCGCGCCGGCGCAGGATGCTGCGCACCCGGGCCACCAGTTCCCGGGGCTCGAAGGGCTTCACCACATAGTCGTCGGCCCCCAGTTCCAGGCCCATCACCCGGTCGCTCACGTGGCTGCGCCCGGTCAGGATGAGGATGCCGCAGGGACACTGGGACCGCAGCCTTTGCATCAGTTCCAGGCCGTCCATGTCCGGCAGCCCGAGGTCGATGATGCACAGGTCCGGCGCGAGGCTGCGCAGGCGACGCAACAACTCGCCTCCCGTCCTGCACCAGGTGGTGTCGAAGGCGAAATCGGCCAGCACGCGTTCGATGACCCGGGCGACTTCCGCCTCGTCCTCGACGATCACGACGCGCCGGGCTCCCTCCCTGTCCTTGCCGGTCGGCATGCCTAGCGCCTGTCCGCCCACTGGCCGGCCGGCTTCGCGGCCTGCAGGGCGCGCGCCAGTTCCCGCGCCTCGAAGGGCTTGGCGAGGACGGAGGCCCGCGAGGCCTCTCCGCCGCCCGCCGCCGCGGCTCGTGCCGGCCCTTCCGCGTAGCCGGACATCAGCACCACCTGCATTTCGGGCCGGATGGCGGCCACCCGTTCGGCGAGTTGCCAGCCGTCCATCCCCCCGGGCATGACGACGTCCGAGACCAGCACCGCGATGTCCGCAACCTGTTCCGCCAGGGCGAGCGCCTGGGCGCCGTCCTCCGCCTCGACGACCGGGTGCCCCAGGTCCACGAGCTGCTGGCGCACCACGCGCCGCACTTCCTGGTCGTCCTCGACCAGCAGCACCAGGCGGCCGCCCGCTGCCCGGTCCTGGTCCGGCGGCGCGTCGTCCGCCTCCCCGGGATGCCCCTCGGGCAGCACGATGGAGACCGTGCTGCCGGCACCGGGCCGGCTCAGGATGCGTATGCCCCCGGCCGACTGGCGGACGCAGCCATAGACCATCGAGAGTCCCAGGCCGCTGCCGGTACCGAAGCGCTTGGTGGTGAAAAAGGGCTCGAAAACGCGGGCCAGGGTGGCCTCGTCCATGCCCGTGCCCGTGTCGGCCACCTCGATGCGCACGTAGCGTCCCGGCGGCACGTCGTGGAACACCGCCGCCTCGTCCTCCAGGAACACCGGGGCCGCGGCGATGCGCAGGCGGCCGCCGTCGGGCATGGCGTCCCGGGCATTGAGGGCGCAATTGAGCAGCGCCGACTCCAGTTGCGCAGGATCGGCGACCAGGTGGACCGGCTCCGCCGGTAATTCGCATTCCAGGACGATCGACTCCGGCATCGAGCGGCGGATCAGCACCATCATGTCCCGGATCAGACCGCCCGCATCCACCGAGACCGGTTCGAGGGGCTGCTGGCGGGAAAAGGTGAGCAGCCGCTTGATGAGCTGGACGCCGCGGCGCGCCGATTGCAGGGCGGGGTCGACGAAATCCGCCAGGACCGGGTCGTCCTGCCGGTGATCGCGCAGGGCGGCCAGATTGCCGATGATGACGGTCAGCAGGTTGTTGAAATCGTGGGCCAGGCCGCCGGTGAGCTGGCCGATGGCCTCCATCTTCTGGGCCTGGACCAGGGCGGTCTGCATCCGCTTCTGCTCGGTGATGTCGTAGGAGAAGACGAAGCAGCCGAGGGTTTCGCCGCCGGGGCCCGTTTCCGGCACCAGGGTGCTGCGCGCATAGTGGCGGGCGCCGCCCCGGTCCATTCCATACTCATAGGTCACCTGCCGCCCGCGCAGGGCTTCCCGCACCTGCTCCCGCACCTGGGCGTAGACCTCCTCGCCGACCACTTCCCGGATCGCGCGCCCGGTGACGGTGCCGCCGTTCGGCTGGAAGCGGTCGGCATAGCCCTTGTTGGCGTACTGGAAGACCTCGCGATTGTCGAAGTAGCCGATCAGGGTGGGAATCGTGTCGTTGATGAGGCGAAGGCGTCCCTCGCTGCGGCGCAGGGCCGTCGCGATGCGGGCGTTCTCCTCGCTGGCCCGGGAGAGGTTGGCATTGGCGTTTTCCAGCTGCGCCGTGCGCCGTCGCACCCGCTCCTCCAGGTCGGCGTTCTGCCGCTGGATCAGGTTCTCGATGTAGCGCTGCTCCGTGATGTCCGAATAGAGGGTCACGAAACCCTTGTGCGGCAGCGGCTCGCCGCGCACGAGGAGGACCCGGCCATTGGGGCGCACTCGTTCGCTGACGTGGGAGCTGAAGGTGCGCGCTGCCGACACCCGCTCCAGCACCTGGCATTCCGGGTCTCCGGGACCGTATTCCCCGCGCACCGCGTTGTAACGGATGAAGCTCTCGAAGGAAGCCCCGGCGAAGGCCATCTCCTTGGGGAAATCCAGGAGCTGCAGGAAGGTGTCGTTCCAGGCCACCATGCGCAGGTCCCGGTCGAACACCGTGATGCCCTCGATCAGCAGGTCCAGCCCGGCCTGAAGCATCTCGTAGCGGTGGTGTTCGGCCAGCAGGTCGTCGGACGGTGACGTGCTCATGGGGCGGAGGGCCGGGGCGATGGGGACCGGCGAATTCTAGCCCCCGGCGCCGGGCGGCACCCCCCCTGTAACCATTCGTTGCATTTGCCGAACGATTGCGCAACGGTGCCCTGCCATCCTGCGCTCCGGGTCAAGCACCCATCCAAAAAACCACCCGCGAGGAGATTACCGTGGCGTCCAGCAACCCCTATTCCGCCGGCCTCGACCGCAACCCGGCCAACTACGTTCCCCTTTCCCCCCTCAGCTTCATCGAGCGCTCGGCCTTCGTCTATCCGGACCGCGTGTCCGTGATCCAGGGCGCCCGCCGATACACCTGGAAGGAAACCTACGAGCGCTGCCGCCGGCTCGGCTCGGCGCTGGCCAACCGGGGCGTCGGCAAGGGTGACACGGTCGCCGTCATGCTGCCCAACACGGCGCCGATGTTCGAGGCCCATTTCGGCATCCCGATGACCGGGGCCGTGCTGAACACCCTGAACACCCGGCTCGACGCCGAAGCCATCGCCTTCATGCTCCAGCACGGCGAGGCCAAGGTGCTGATCACCGACCCGGAGTTCTCGCCGGTCATCAAGGCCGCCCTGGCGCTGCTCGAGGGCGCCACCCCCCTGGTGGTGGACGTCCTCGACCCCGAGTACGCCGGCGGCGAGCGGCTGGGCAGCCTCGACTACGAGGCCCTCCTCGCCGAGGGCGACCCGGCCTACGCCTGGGCCCTGCCGGAGGACGAGTGGGATGCCATCGCCCTGAACTACACCTCCGGCACCACGGGAAACCCGAAGGGCGTCGTCTACCATCATCGCGGCGCCTACCTGAACTCGGCGAGCAACATCATCTCCTGGGGCATGCCGCCGCACGCGGTCTACCTCTGGACGCTGCCGATGTTCCACTGCAACGGCTGGTGCTTCCCCTGGACCCTGGCCGCCAACGCCGGCACCAGCGTCTGCCTGCGCCGGGTGGACCCGGCCCTCATCTTCCCCCTGATCCGCGAGCACAAGGTCACCCACATGTGCGGCGCCCCCATCGTCTACGGCATGCTGATCAATGCGCCGGAGGAACTGCGGGCCGGCATCGAGCACCCGGTGCACGGCCTCATCGCCGGCGCCGCCCCCCCGGCCGCCATCATCGAGGGCGCCGAGAAGATCGGCATCGGCATCACCCACGTCTACGGCCTCACCGAGACCTACGGCCCGGCCTCCGTCTGCGCCAAGCATCCGGAATGGGAGCGCCTGCCCATCGACCTGCGGGCGGCCCGCAACGGCCGCCAGGGGGTCCGCTACCACATGCAGGAAGCGATCACCGTCCTCGACCCGCTGACCATGGAGCCGGTGCCCTGGGACGGCGAGACCATGGGCGAGATCATGTTCCGCGGCAACCTGGTCATGAAGGGCTACCTGAAGAACCCGAAGGCGACGGAGGAATCCTTCGCCGGCGGCTGGTTCCACACCGGCGACCTGGCGGTGGTCCAGTCCGACGGCTACGTGAAGATCAAGGATCGCTCCAAGGACATCATCATCTCCGGCGGCGAGAACATCTCCTCCCTCGAGGTGGAGGAAGTGCTCTACCGCCATCCGGCGGTCATCGCCGCCGCCGTGGTGGCGAAACCCGACGAGAAGTGGGGCGAGGTGCCCTGCGCCTTCGTGGAACTGAAGGAGGGCGCCACGGTCACCGAGGCGGAGATGGTCGAGCACTGCCGCGCCCACCTGGCCCGCTTCAAGGCCCCCAAGCAGGTCGTCTTCGGCACCCTGCCCAAGACCTCCACCGGGAAGATTCAGAAGTTCGTCCTGCGCCAGCACGCCAAGTCGGCCCTGGCCATCGAATAAGCCCCGCGAACAACCCCAGCCCGGCAGGGAGCCGCCCGGCGGCCCCTGCCGCAGGCACGGCCCAAGGAGAGAGACCATGAAAGTGCTCGTGACGGCGAAGCGCGTCGTCGATTACAACGTCAAGGTGCGGGTGAAGGGAGACGGAAGCGGAGTGGACCTCGCCAACGTCAAGATGTCCATGAATCCCTTCGACGAGATCGCGGTGGAAGAGGCCGTTCGCCTGAAGGAAGGCGGCAAGGCCACCGAGGTGGTGGCCGTGTCCTGCGGCCTGGCCGCCTGCCAGGAGACCCTGCGCACCGCCATGGCCATCGGCGCCGACCGGGCCATCCTGGTGGAGACCGACG
>JBPOHD010000060.1:0-28511 GCA_052035955.1 Pseudomonadota bacterium | reverse complement strand
ACACGGAAATCTCCGAGGCCATCATCGGCCTGGACGCCGAGGAACAGGCCTTCATCGACAAGACCCTGATCGACCTGGACGGCACCGAGAACAAGTCCCGCCTGGGCGCCAATTCCATCCTCGCCGTCTCCATGGCCGTGGCCAAGGCAGCCGCCGAGGAGGCCGGCCTGCCGCTCTACCGCTACTTCGGCGGCTCGGGCCCGATGCAGATGCCGGTGCCGATGATGAACGTCATCAACGGCGGCGCCCATGCCAACAACAACCTGGACATCCAGGAGTTCATGATCATGCCCGTCGGGCCGGAGAGCTTCCGGGCCGCCCTGCGCTGCGGCGCCGAGGTCTTCCACCACCTGAAGAAGCTGGTGGACAAGAAAGGCTACCCCACCACCGTCGGCGACGAAGGCGGCTTCGCCCCCAACGTCTCGGGCAACGACGAGGCCATCGAACTGATCATGAAGGCGGTCGAGAACGCCGGCTACACGCCCGGCCAGGACGTGGTGCTGGCCCTGGACTGCGCCTCCTCGGAGTTCTACAAGGACGGCAAGTACATCCTCGGCTCGGAGAAGCTCGAGCTCAGTTCCGAGGGCTTCGCCGACTACCTGGCGACCCTGGCCGACCGCTATCCCATCGTCAGCATCGAGGACGGCATGGCCGAGGGCGACTGGAACGGCTGGAAGATCCTCACCGACAAGCTGGGCAAGCGCGTGCAGATCGTCGGCGACGACCTCTTCGTCACCAACCCGCGCATCCTCAAGGAAGGCATCGAGAAGGGCATCGCCAACTCCATCCTGATCAAGGTGAACCAGATCGGCTCCCTGACCGAGACCTTCGCCGCCGTCGAGATGGCCAAGCGCGCCGGCTATACGGCCGTCATCTCCCACCGCTCGGGCGAGACGGAGGACTCGACCATCGCCGACATCGCGGTCGGCCTCAATGCCGGCCAGATCAAGACGGGCTCGCTCTCCCGCTCGGACCGCATCGCCAAGTACAACCAGCTCCTGCGCATCGAGGAGGACCTGGGCGACACCGTGACCTACCCGGGCCGCAACACCTTCTACAACCTGCGCCGCGGTTAAGGCCGTCAGGCGGCAAGGGACGGGATAGAGGGCGGCGATGCGCTGGCCGGCGCTGGTGCTCGTTGCCCTGATCGTCCTCCTGCAGTATCCCCTCTGGCTGGGCAAGGGCGGCTGGCTCAAGGTCTGGGACCTCGACCGGCAGCTCCAGGCCCAGCGGGAGGAAAACCGGAAGCTCGAAACCCGCAACGCCGGCCTCGATGCCGAAGTCCGCGACCTGAAGACGGGCTACGAAGCCATCGAGGAGCGGGCCCGCTACGAGTTGGGCCTGATCAAGCAGGACGAGATTTTCGTCCAGATTCCCCAGAAGCAGCCCTGAGCCTGTCCCGGCCGGCCCTGGCGGGAACGCCGTCGGTCCGATGGCGGCCGTGCGGGTCCATGGGGGCGAGAACGCCCCTCCCGGGAAATCGCCCCGCCCCCTCCCGCAGGATCTTCGTCCCGCTCGTCGCGGCGGCCGTTGCATCCTGTCATCCAACTCCCGGCGACCTTCCGCCCGACGTATCCTCAGCGGCGCTCGAGCTGGAAGCGCACCGGCACGATGACGGAGGCATCGATCGGATCGCTTCCACGGCGGGCCGGGGCGAAGCGCCATTCGCGCACGGCACGCTGGGCGGCTTCGTCGAGTTCCGGCGCGCCGGAGCTTTCCGCGAGCTTGATCTCCTTTGCCCTGCCGTCGCGCCCGACCAGGACTTCCAGCCTGACCGTGCCCTGCAGGCCGCGGCGGCGGGCGGCGAGGGGGTAGGCGGGCGCAGGGTTTTCCAGGTAGTCGGCGTCGAAGCGCGGTGCGCTGACCGGGGGCTCCGGGACGGCCGCACGGGCCGGCACCTCGGCGGCAGGCGTCGGCCGGGCGGCGGCCGGGGCGCGGAATTCGGTTGCCGGGGCTTCGGCCGGGGCGGTCAGGACAGGCGTCGCCGTCGGGGCGGCAACGGGCACGGGGGCGGCGGGCCGGTGCCCGACCCTTGGATGCCGTTCGGCTTGGCGGGGAATGTCCGGCCGCTCGGCGGGCCGGGTTTCCGGTGGCGCGGCGGGCAGGGTCCGCATGACGACCTCGAGGACCCGGGGAAGCTCCGTCGGCCAGCGCAGGGACCACTGGGAGGGGCCCCGAAGCCAGCCCACTGCCGCCGCGTGGACGGCGACGGAGATGCCCAGGGCCCAAAGCAGTCGGCGGTCCGGCAGGACGGCGGCCTCCATCAGAATCGCGTCTTCCAGGCGAGGCGCAGGCTGCGCGGCTCGGCGGGGTGGGTATGCAGGTCGGCGACGGGTGCCGCCTCGCCCCGCAATCGGGAGGCGTAATAGTAGTCGATGTCGCTGACGCGGGCGCCGGCCAGGTTCAGGAGGTCGGCGGTGATCTCGTTGTCCCTGTCCAGGCGGACGCCGATCCTCATGTTCAGGGTGGTCGAGGCCTTCGAGCGCACGCTGTTGTCCTCGATCAGGGCCCGCGGCCCGAAATGCCGCAGGCGCAGGCCGCCGAACCACCTCCCCTTGTCGTCCCAGGCGACGCCTACCGATACGGTGCGCTCGATGGCGCCGGGGATGCGATCGCCGGCCGGGTCGAAGTCCCGAAAACGGGCCCGGGACAGGGCGAGGTCCGCATCCACCGTCAGGCCGGCCTGGGGCGTCCACCAGTTGGCCCACTCGACGCCCTGGCGGCGCGAGGGGCGCGAGGCTTCCGTCGTGCCGGCGTCGCCGACGAAGAGCAACTCCGAGTCGATGTCCAGGCGCCAGAGGGCCAGGGAGGACACGAGCCCCGGCAGCGCGGCCGTGCGCAGGCCCAGTTCCATGGCCTTGGCCTTCACCAAGGGCTTGACCGGGTCTACGGCCGCCATGAAGCCCGGATCCCGGGGGTCGGGATTGACGCGGGTGGTGGCGCCCCGGGCATCGTTGCTGTGGAAGCCATAGCCGTGGTTAACGAAAAGCTCCGTCTTCGCCCAGGGGCCGAGGACGACGGTGAGCTTGGGGCTGGCGAGGCGGTCGGAAGCGCGGCCCGAGTTGGCCGGCAGCGAGGATGCGATGTCGAAAGAATAATGGTCGGCGCGCAGGCCGGCGATGCTGCGCAGCCAGTCGGTCCAATAGACGAGTCCCTCGGCGTACAGGCCGAGGCTGGTCTGGGTGACCCGGTCCTCGCGTACCGTCGTGTGGGTCTGGCGCGCCGAATCGAGGCGCAGGGCGACCGGGTCCAGGCGGTCCCGGCGCACCTGGGTGCCGATCGTGAACTCCGCCGGGCGTCCCACGAAACGGGTGAACCAGGTGTGGGCCGCCTGGCCGCCGAAAACGCTCCGCCGTTCGCTCTGCAGGAACTGGTCGCCGAGGGCGGGGTTGTCCATGAAGAAGGTGAAGTTGGACCAGAGGTCCAGGGCCGAGCGGATGGCATAGGCCGAGGCACGGCTCCCGGATCCGGCGTCGCGACGCGCCCATTCGCCGGAAAGGCTGTAGCGGGAAGTCCGGCCGCCGTCGGTCGGGTCGATGGTACCGAAGCGGGGAATGGTCCCGGCGTCGATGGCCCGCTGCGGCACCTGGTCGGTGGAAGACCACCGGGCCTTGTAGCCCATCGCGGTAACGGCGCCGCCGTTCTCCTCGCTTCCCCAGGACCAGCGCAGCACGCCGTTCAGCTTGCCGTAGTTTTCGGGGAGGACCCAGGGGCCGTTCGCCTCCTGCCACTCCAGGCCGTAAAGGAGGCGCCCCGCACCCGCCGCCGGTGATCCCGCGACGAGGCCGCGGCGGTAGCCGTTTTTCCCGAGGCCCAGTTCGGCGAAGGAGGAGGGCAGGATGCGGGCATAGTCGATGCTGGCGGATCCGGCGGCGGAGAAGTCTCCCTGGTCGGCCCGGTAGGGCCCCTTGCGGTACTGGATGCGCTCTATCAGTTCCGGGATCAGGAAGTTGAGGTCGGTGTAGCCCTGGCCATGGGCATGGGTAGGCATGTTGGCCGGCATGCCCATCACCCAGGTGGCGAAGTCGGTGCCGTGGTCCAGATTGAAGCCGCGCAGGTAGTACTGGTTGGCCTTGCCGTCGCCGCTGTGCTGGGAAATGATCAGGCCCGGGACGATCTCCAGCACCTCGCCGGGACGCAACAGGGGGCGGGTGGCCAGTTGCTCTTTGGTGACGGTGCCCTCGGAGGCGCTGTCGGCGCTGCCGGGCAGTCCCTCCTGGCCGGCGTTGACCTCCACCTCGCGCAGGGTGGGAATGCCGCCGGACAGGGCCGGGCCGGCGGCGAGGGCGGCGCAGAGGGGCGGCAGGAATCCCGCCGTCCGGCGCAGTGTTAGGAAGAAATTTAAAAACCTCATACAGATCCTCGGCAAAAAACCGGTGTGGTGCTCATGTCTGGAATCCTTGCGAGCGGGGCGGGGGGCCGCCCGGCGCCTTACTCGGCGTGGGCCATGCGGGGCGGCCGGGCCAGCCAGCCGCCCAGGGCGAAGCTCAGGGCGATGGCCGCGACCACGCCCAGCCCGACGACCATCTCCCGGCCCTCGTACCAGCCCTCGACACTGGCCGACAGGTAGCGGGCCAGCCCGAAGGCGGCGACGGAGAGGCTGATGGCGGCCACCATCAGCCCCATCACCCGGGAGGCGATCCGCGCCCGGCGGTCGGCCCGCTTGAGCAGGGCGGCGATCCACAGGCCGTTGGCGCCGTCCACCACCAGCATCCCGACCAGGAAGGCGACGCCGAGGACCAGGGCATGGCCGGCGCCGCCGTGGCGCGTTGCAGTGACGGCGAACAGGGCGGCCTGGCTCAGGGTATCGAAGGAGAGGGCGAAGAGGGCGCCGACGGCGGCGATGGCCAGCGGATGCGAGGCGCGCTGCAGGCGGCGCAGCAGGCCGGCCTTGACGCCCACGGTGCGCACCATCTCGCCGGCAGGCGCCGCCAGCACGGCCCTCAGGTTGAGGACGCCGAGCAGGGTCAGGAATCCGATGGAAACCCAGGTGCCCAGGTCCTCCATCCAGGCCGGCACCTGCCAGTGGTCCGAGGCCAGGCCGACCGCCAGGGCGATGGCGATCACCACCGTGCCGTGGCCCAGGGAGAACAGGGTGCCGCACCAGCGGGCCCGGCCGGGGGCGTGGCGCAGGTTGAAGCGGGTCAGGCCGTCGATGGTGGCCAGGTGGTCGGCGTCCAGACCGTGTTTGGCGCCCAGGAGGAAGACCAGGGCAAGGAGGGCTAACCAGTCGGTGGGCAGGTCCATGGCGCGTGATGAAATGCGTATGAAGATTTGTAGGAAGCTTCATACAACATCCGTGCCAGAAGGGCAAGGGAAACCGCTGAAACCGCTAAGGCCCGTCTGGCCTGGCTTTGCGGTGGGGAGATGCCCGCCGGCCCCTGCCGCCTCCGGTCAGCGGCTTTCCGCTTTGGTTTCGCCGGGGTCGGGCTTGTTATCGGCCAGGGGCAGGGCGAGGGTGAAGACGGCGCCGCCGTCCGGGTGGTTGGCGACGGCCAGTTTGCCGCCGTGGCGCTCGACGATGCTGTAGCTGATGGCCAGCCCAAGGCCGGTGCCCTGGCCGACGGGCTTGGTGGTGAAGAAGGGATCGAAAATGTGTGGCAGGTCGCCGGCGGCGATGCCGGGACCGTTGTCGTGGAAGGAGATCTGCGCCTGGCCGGCGCCCGCGTGGCCGCTGACCGTCAGGGCCGGATTCGCGCGCCCGGCCGTCGCGTCCCGGGCGTTCTCGACCAGGTTCATGACCACCTGCTGCAACTGCCCTGACGAGCCCTCGACGGGGATCTCCTCCGGCCACCGGCGGTGGACCAGGAAGTCGGTGGGCGAGGCCTTGGCGACCCAATGGACGGCCCGCTCCAGGACTTCGGCGAGGTTGAAGCGGCCGCCGTCGGAGCGGTCCAGGGCGGAGAAGCGCTTGAGGCCGTCCACGATGTCCCGGGTCCGCTCGGCGCCCTCGATGGTCCCCTCGGTCAGCGAGGGCAGGTCATCCAGGATGCGGTCGATGCGCAGGTCGCGGCGCATCCGCGCCAGTTCGTCGCCGCCCGTGCCGCCATGGAAGGCTTCGATGTAGCCGCGCAATCGTTCGGCATAACGCTGCAGGGCATGCACGTTGCCGAGGACGAAGCTGATCGGGTTGTTCAGTTCATGGGCGACGCCGGCCACCAGGCGGCCCAGGGAGGCCATCTTCTCCGACTGGATCAGCTGCCGCTGGGCGCGCTTGAGTTCCTCGTGGGCATGGCCGAGGGCCTGGTAGGCCCGCCGCAGTTCGCCCACCGGGCGGCCGGTGATGACGAAGCCCTGGGCCTTGCCGACGGCATTGAGGCGGGGCGTGCAGTTGAGCGATACGGGCACCGGCGTGCCGTCGGCGGCGCGCAGCATCAGCTCGCAGTCGTGGGCGTGGTCGGCATGGCGGGCAATCATGCGCGAGGCCTTCTGGCGCGAGTCCTCGTCGGCGAACAGGCCGGGCAGGGGCTGGCCCTTCAGGTCCTGCTCGGCGAGGCCGGTGAATTTCTCCAGCGGCGGATTGACTTCCTCGATGACCCCCGAGCGATTGCAGACAATGAGGATGTCCGACATGGAGGAGAGGACGCTGAAGATGAAGTTGCGCGAGTCCTCCAGGGCCGCGTTCTTCTCTTCCAGGGCCACTTCGTACTGGAGCAGGTCGTTGTAGACCTCGTCCATCTTCTGGATGACGTCCATCCAGACGCCCTCGTCCAGTCCGGCGAGGCCGGCCTCGATGTTGGCGGGGAGGGCGGGGCGGTGGTCGGCCATCGGGCTCAGGTCTTGGGCTTGTAATGGGTGTGCTGGGCGGGGACGTAGGCATGGCCATGGCCGTGGTCCGGGGTCCCCGGCGAGTGCGGGTGGGCATGGCCGGCCGCCTGGCCGTGGGCCTTCAGGTGCCGGGCGCTGCCGCCCTCCACGTCCACCGTCACCACGTTGAGGGCCCCGTGGCGCACGCCGCGTTCCGCCTGCATGGCGTCGGCGAAGGCGCGCACCGCCGGCGTCGGGCCCTTGAGGATCACGCTCTCCAGGCAATTGTCATGGTCCAGGTGGGCGTGCATGGTGGCCACCGTCAGGTCGTGGTGGCCATGCTGGATCCCGGTGAGCCGCTCCGCCAGCTCCCGCTCGTGGTGGTTGTAGACGTAGGAAAGATTGGCAACGCACCAGGGCGCCTCGTCCTTCGCCTGTCGGGCCTGTTCCAGGTGGTAGCGCAGCAGGTCTCGGACCGCTTCGGAGCGGTTGCTGTAGCCGCGGCTCTCGATCAACCGGTCGAATTCGCGGGCCAGGTCCTCGTCCAGGGATATGGTGATGCGTTCCATCGCTCCTCCTCGGTCCGCCGGCGCCGCCGGCCGGCGGCTCGCAGGGCGCTAGGTTAGACGTTTTCCCGTCCGGGCGGAACGCTGGGGGGGGCGATCGGTTCCGCAAGGCCCGAAGACGAAAACGGGGCCGAAGCCCCGTTTCGCCGATGGTGCGTCGGGAAGCCTAGCTTCCCCGGTCTGCGGCGATGTACTGCTGGAGCCGTTGCCGCCAGCCTTCGACGGTCGTCCTGTCTGACGAACCCGGGAAGAACCTGCCCGGCGCGAACAACGGATACCGGCTGCCGCCCTTCAGGCGCAGATCGAGGTAGTAGAAAGTCACGCCGTTGGACCGCTTCCCCAGGAAGCCGATGCCGATGTCCGCGATGTCGCGAAACAGGATCGTCCGCCTCTTCGTTCCGAAGGAGCCCTGATCCTCGACGACCACGAGCCGCCGGTCCGGGTCGATGGTGATCGTCTGCTTCCCGCCGGTGAAGAATCCGGCGACGCCGATCGCCAGCAGCAGCAAGCCCAGCAGAAAACCGGCCAGGGCGTTGGATCCGGCCCCCTGGAAGTTCCTGAAGCCGATCGCCAGAACGAGCCCCACGAGGACACATGCGACGGCCAGGGCCGTCTGCTTGCCGGCTGCGCTTTCCGATCTCCAGACGCTCATCAGGATGATCTCCCGAAGTCAGGTTTCCCGTCCGGATTGCCGCCAATGGCTTGCGCGGCGCCTCCAAGGTGGCCGCGACAGGACCGGCCGGTGATTCGCCTGGACGCGCGTGTCCCCTTTCGGGGTGGACGGACTGGCATGGTATTGGTGGGTGGTACTGGGATCGAACCAGTGACCCCTGCCGTGTGAAGGGATTCTTTGAAGCAAGCCGCGGCATTGTAACGCAGCGAAAAGCACAGAAACACAAAGCAAAGCCCAATTCCCCGGCATCGGTCGAATGCCGAAAAAAATCCCCGCCCCAGGGGTGCGCCCAGGGCGGGGAGAGGTCCCCGGGGGCCGCCTAACCCCCGGGGCAACTCAAGCGGCGGGCCTCAGCTCGCCGCGAACTTCATCAGCTTGATGGCCCGGAAGTCACGGACGCAGCCCCCCACCCGGCGGGTGGTGTAGAAGCTCACGTAGGGCTTCGCCGTGAAGGGATCGCGCAACATCTGGGTGATCCGGTCCACGATGACGTACCCGCGGCGGAAGTTGCCGAAGGCAATGGACAGGCTGTTGGCGGCGACGTCGGGCATGGCGGCGTCCTCATACACCGGATAGCCCAGGAGGGTGCCCGGCGTGCCAGCGGTGCCATCAGCCGACCAGATGTAATTGCCATTTCCGTCCTTCAGGTAGCGAACCGTTTCCAGGGTGTTGGTGTTCATCAGGAACACGGCTCCGGCCCGGTACGGCGCCTTCAGGGCGTGGACCAGCTTGACCAGTTTGTCGAAGGGGTTCGCGGACGCGAAGGCGCCAGTCTGTCCGGAGGCCACGTACTGGAGCTTGTTCTCCGCCCGCGTGCCATCTGCCGCGGAGTCCGTCGAGTAGGTGAGGATCCCCCGCGGCTTGTTGATGCCGTTGCCATTCTGAAAGGCATCGCCCTCGCCGGTGCCGAAGGCCTCGACGACCTCCTCCTGCAGCCAGTTCTCCAGGTCGAAGGTGTTGTCGTCGAGGAGCCGCTGCGTCACCTTCGGCATGGCGTAGATTTCGCCCATCGGGGGCGTGATCTCCTGAAGTTGCGGCGTGTTGGTTTCGGACCGGGTTTCCGTTTCACCCACCCAGGCATAGCCGGTGCCGCCCGTCGAATGCATCATGCTGAAGTCGCCCGACTCGACCGGAATCACACGGGCAACCTGGCGCATCGGCGACACCTCGCGCAATGCCTTGGAGATCTCGCTGTCGATCTGCTTCGGGACCAGGACGCCGCCATCCGGATCGGATCCCGTGGACATGGCCTTGCGATCGAGCGGGGCGCCCGTGCGCAGGTGGCGGAGGAAGGCCTGCTTGTATTCGCCGTCCTCCCGGGAGAAGCCGCCGTTCCATGGGGCACCGGGGCGGTTGCTCTTGATCAGGACCTCGTTGACTGCATCTTCCAGGTTCGCGAACCGCTGGTTGTAGCGGCCCTTGAATTCCTCGAAGGCATCGCCCTGTTTGCGCAGCAGGGCCTCGATGGTCCCGAAGTCGGTTTCCCCCAGAACCATCGGCGCGAAGGCGAGCCCGGCGAGGGCACCCTGCGGGGAGAGGCCGGCGAGGAGGTCGAGGCCGGGCAAGGGATGGCCGGCGAAGGCCGAAATGGCCACGAGGGCCAACACGGCCACAAGGGCCAGTTTGTTGCGCGATGCGTTCTGCATGGTGAGGCTCCTATGTAAGCCGCGCGGGTTGCGCAGCGTATCGGCATGGTAGGAACCTCAATTCACGGTTTGGCGGAAATCGGGAAATGACCCCCGATGCATTTTTTGCAGGCGGTCAGCTTGTTGCGCAAAGTAGCGAATGGGATCTGTCGGCGGCCCCGCTTCGGGTCGTGGTAGGTCACCAGTTCCCAGCATCGATCCACCTTCTCGATGGGGCTCGCCTCGGCCCCGCGCAAGTTGCGCCGTGCCGCCTCGAGCTCGAGCTCCTCGAGGAGGCGCTCGAACGACACGGGACCGGCGATGCCCGCCACCAGTGCGGCCAGGTGGCGGGCGAGGAAGCCGCGGCCCCGGGGGCGCCGGGTGTCGAACCGGCGGCCGATCGCCACCAGGCGGGCCAGCTCCTCGCGTGCCGGGCCGGCGGGTATATGGTCCAACAACACGTCGGGCCCGGCGCCGGCGGCGGACGTCGTGCAATCAGCCGGCATGGCCCTGGTCGCCGCGGTAGGCCACGGCGACACCATGCTTTGCCTCCTTGCGGGAAAGCCCCAGCTTGCGCAGCCTGGCCTCGAGCTCGCGCTTCTCCTCGGCCAGGGCGAGGCGTTGCGGGCGGAGGCCTTGGCGGATCGCCGTCGCGAGCTTGGCTAGTGCAGACATGCATCGCCTCGCGCGTCCGCGGCCGGGGACATCGCCCCGGTCCGGTACTCGAAAGCCGGGCCGACGATCTCGCCGCTGCGGGTATCGATCAGGATGATGGCCAGGGTGTCGGCCTGGACAATGACTCGGGGGGACAGGCGCCCGGCCAGGATCAGGCGGTCGACGTTGGCATAGCGCGCCTGGTCGGCTTCGTTGGCGAGCTGCAGGCAGATCTCGCGCATCTGGTGCGCCGTGCGAATGAACCGGCAGAGCATGTCTTCGACGTTCTCGGGTAGATTCAATTTCGTTTCCATCGTGGGTCCTTTCATCGTTGATTGCAGACGTCTGCATGGCGGAACAATTGGTCAGACCACTTCAGCAGTGGACCGGTTTTCAAGCGAATATGATCTAAAGTGCAGAATTGGCACTTTTATGCATGCATACGGAATAGCGATTGCGGCGCGCAAAACGGCCTTGGCTGGTAGCGGTCCCAGGGGTTCATTACCCCCTTCCCACCCCCCTGATCGCTCAATAGGGGCGATCCTGGCCCCAGGAACCCCCCCCTCCCCCAAACCCTAAGCGCGAAAAAGAAAACGTCCCCGAACGGTTTGCCATTTTGGCAGGCCAGAGATTTACCCCCCCCTCCCCGGGTGGCCCCATCCCCCATCCTCGGAGGCCGTCTTGCTGTCGTGGCATGGCTTGCATAGCGCCTGCCAGTTGCCCGAATCCCAGAACAGGGCCTGGTCCCCCTTGTGGGGCTTGATGTGATCGAGGACGGTCGCCGGCTCGACCCGCCCCTCCGCCTGGCAGCGGACGCAAAGCGGGTGGGCCAGGAGATAGGCAGCCCTGGCGCGCTGCCACTTGGCGCCATAGCCTCGACTGGACGACGTTCCACGCGCCTTGTCGTAGCGCGCGGCCTGTTCCTTGACTTGCTGTTGTCGTTGCGCCTGGTGGACGGGGCAGCGGCCCGATCCGTCCCGGACCAGGGCGCCGCAGCCGGGATGCAGGCAAGGTTTCGGTGGTGCGGTTGGCATAGGGTTTCTTTCCGGGGCCCGATGAGGAACAGCGGGGAAGGGGCCCGGACTCCCCCGCCTATCGAAAAAGTCGAATCAGTCGAATGACTCGGGTCTTTCGAGTTATTCGACTTATTCGATGGGTGGCGTTGCCTGTGGCACAACCCATTCATGGAGAAGAAGAAAACCCCTTCGGATGGTTTCATTGCGAATTACCTGGTTCAGTCGACAGACACTTGGGATTCACGCGATACCAGACGGACGGCGGGGCGCCGCGGTTGGGTTCCTTGAACTCCCTCAGCACGTCCCGCTGGGTCAGGCGCTCTGCCGCCTTGATGAGGCGGTCGACGGACCGGAAGCGGCCCTCCATCGCCTTCTGGCAGGTAGATCGCCTGAAGGTCGGCAGGTTGTTCGCCTGGACCCAGCGCAGGATGGCCATGGCATCGGCTTCGACGGTATCGGCCCCCAGGAGCCCGAAGGCCTCGAGGGCATGGGGGATCAGGAGCCGGCAGAGTTGAACGGCGCGGCCGGCCGCGTCCTCGCTTACCGTATCGGCCCCGAGGCCCACCTCGGCCAGTTCCAACAGGCCGGCGATCCGCGCCGCGGCGCCCGGCAGCTTGCTTGTCCAGTCGACGATGGCCTCGAGGCGCCCGCCCGCCCCCTGGCCCACCTCGATCTCCTCCGCGAATTGCAGCCAGCATTCCCGGGCCGGATCGGTGAAGGGCAAGACCCCGGGCTTGTCGGGGACCAGGCGCCGCCCCTCGAGGAGCCGGAAGAGGCCGGCCTCCCATTGCCCGCGCACGTCCGCCGGGATCCCCGTCCGGTGGCGCACGTCGCGCTGGCCGACGTTGCTCTCCGGAATGGCGTAGAGAAAGCGGGCCAGGAGGCCGGAATCCCGGAAGCGCCGGCCGCTCGCCACGTCGGCCAGGAGGCCCGGCTGCAGGGCAAGGCCGAAGCTCAGGGCCGGCCGCTCCAGGTAGGCCTCCCGCTCGGCCCGATCCACCCGCACCGGGGATCCCGCATGGGCCTGGAGGAACACGTCGAGACTCGCATTGCCGCCCGAGTAGAGGCCGGCCATCACCAGGAAGATGCCCGCCTCGTCGGTGAGCACGGCCAGGCGCTCGCCCTGCTTGACCAGGAGGGCCTGGCAGGTCTCCGCCGTGGTGTCGCCGGTGAAGAGCTTGGGCGGATGGATCTCCGCCGGCATGTCTTCCTCCTCGCGTTGGATCTCGTCGCGGATGCGTTGCCGCTCCCCGTCGTTGTCCACGTTGGAGGCGTCCCTGACCAGTTTCTCTATCCGCTTCTTCGCCACGGCCCGGGCCGCGGAGATGCGCGCGATCTCGCGCCGCAGGCGGTCGCGCTCTAGCTTCTCCCAGCGCAGCAAGGGGGCGGTCAGGGCGTTGATGACGGCGGACTTGCGGCTGCCGCTTTGCATCGCCACCAGGACCCAGAGGGCCAGGGGCTCGGTGTATTCGTCGCCGTCGCCGTAGGGCGCCACCTCGAATTGCCGCTGGAGGACGGTCGCCAGCACGGCCAGGGCCAGCAAGGCGGCCATGGCCGGCGGGGTTTGCGTACTCTCGGCCACGGCCCGGGCCATGTCACCCACCCAGCCGGGCAGGAGCGTAGACGGGATGTCGGGCACCCGGATCGATCCCGGGATCATGGGATCGGGCCATTCGGGAGCCGGCGGCGCGCCCGCGTCAGGATCCGCGCTGGCCAGTTTTTTCGGGGTGGGTGAGGGGGAAGTATTGCCGGCGGCCCGGGGCGCCCGCCAGCCGGCCGAGGCGGCCATGCCGTACAGGGTAGCCGGGGTGATCGCGCCGGGCTTGAAGGACTTCCAATGGGCGCGCAGCTCGCGCTCGCCGGGGTACTTGCTCGAGCGTCCGCTCCAGGCATCCCAGGCGGCGAAGCCGGCCTCCCCCAGCTCGGCATGGATCGCCATGCCGATCCGGATCCAATCGTCGTAACCCAGGTCAGGGGACACGAAGGCGAGGGCGGACTCCAGTTTCGCGCCGGGGCCGGCGGCCATGGGTGGGGGCGCGGATCGCGCGCCGGCCGGCGGCCCCTGGACGGTCACGCGCAGGCGGCGCAGGGCCTCCGCGGCAATGGGCCGGATCTCGCCCGGCGTTCCCGGGTAGGGGCGGCCGGTGAAAGTAAAGAACTGCCGGCCGCAGAAGACTTCCACGCCGATGGCGTTGCTCTTGAAGGTCTCCGTTTCGCCGGCGGCGATGATATGCACCCCCAGCCCGCTGGGGGAGAACTCCGTATAGCTGGCGCAGGCCTCGATGATCGCCGCCCCGCGCCCGCTGATCTCGCCCGTCTCCGGATCGATCATCCCGTCCAGGTCGATGCCGACCAGGCCGTCACCCGGGAGGAAGGCGAAGCCGATCCCGGAAAAGCCGCCGGCCTGCGCCGCGGCCAGTGCCTCCTCGAAGGTGGCGAGCTGGGCGCGATCCTCCGGGGCGCCCTGCGTTCCGGTGCGGCGCCGGCCGTTGGTGTAGTAGGGCACCTTGCGCGGCTTCTTCTCGCCCGGCTGTTGCTCCAGGCGCCAGACCAGCCATTGCCGGCGCTCGCGCAATTCCAGGGGGATGACGTCGAAGCTCATGCGTTCCCCTCGGGCGTGGCGGTCGCCAGGTATTGGTGCTGCAGGATGGCCTCTGCGGCCTCGAACAGCCGGCGGCGTTTCTCCTCGCGGGGCAGGCGGGCGCACTGCCGGCAGAGGAGGTAACGCGCCGCGGCGCCGGGGTAGCGGTCCCGGTCTCCGAGGATGCCGGCCGCCTTCGGGCGGCGCGCGCTGGTGAAGGGCCGGCCGCAGATGGCGCAGTCCAGGCAGTGGCCATAGCCGTGGGCGGCGTGGGCGATCGCTTCGACGATGCCGGGGGGCGGATCCTGCGGCTTGTGGTCAATCATGGCCACCCGCCGCCCCCCTGCCTTCGACCTTGCCCGTGGTCAGCAGGTTGAAGACGGCGGCATCGAAGCGGGCCTCGTCGGCAATCAGGCGGTTCCTGAAGGCGGTTTGGCGCAGGACATCGGCTTCGATCAGCTTGGGAGCGTGGGTGCGAAAGAAGTGGACCGCGGAGTGGTTGGTCGGCTTGATGCCCAACTCCGGATGCTTGCGGGCAAAGGAAAGCCAGGCGTCGGCTCCGGCAATCCAGCCGGAAGAGGGGGTTTTCTGCATGAGACTTCTCCGAAAAGGGCATTCATGCCGGGACAGGCGTTCGGAGATTAATCAGGGGTGAAGCGAGCGACAAAAGCATAAACCGACCCCCTCGGCGGAGGGGGCAGGTTCAGCGGGCGACGGCCCGTCGCTTCACCTCGGCGATGGCGCGCGAAAGCGCCCGGACGAGCGATGCTTCGTCGAGGCAAGGGGCGCCCCGCCGGTTCGAGCGGCGCCCCACCCGGGCGAACCAGTCCCACGCCGCCACCTCGAAGTCGGAGGGAAGCCCCGGGCCGCGCTTCGCATGGCGATCCGCGATCCGCGCGGGGCTCCCCGGGTGCGCCAGGTTCCACCGGGTCACCAGGGCGACGGCAAACAGGCGGTCCAATCCGGAAATGCTGTTTTCATTGGCTCGCGCTTTCGGGAAACCAGCAAGCGCCAGGGCGGCCAGTTTCCGTATCCGCGGATGCGGATGGACCTTCCCGTTCGCCCCCAGGGCACGAATCCGGATCGCGTCGGGCGGGATCGGCCCGGCGGGGTGGAGGCGCCGGAACTCCCGATGGGCGGCCCGCTTGAGATGGGCGTCGGTCGCCGGATCGAGGCAGCGGACGGCCTCGGGAAGGTCGCCCTCGGACGCGCGAGCGAGGGCCTGGAGGGTGGCCTTGATGTCCCGGTTCCGTGGGTTGTGGGCCCGGTCAAGGAAACGCCGATACCTGGCGCGCCAGATGCCGATGAAGCCGGCCTCATCGTGGTCAAGATCCGCGTCTTCGGGGTGATCGATGCCCCACCCGCCGCGTTTCACGAAGCGGCGACCGTGCTCGACGGCGCGAAAAGTGATCTTGTCGGTCATGATGGCGTTGCCTCGGCTGCGACCCGGACCAGGACCACGAAGGTGGTGGCGGATTTCCGACGGATCGTGCGCGAGCCCTCGGCCTCGTATTCTGCCGTCTTTCGGCCCGTTCGTTTCCCTGGCCAGGGAACACCGGCGGCGTTCAGGGCAACGATGGTTTTCGGCATGCCCGGGAGGCCCGGGAACTGGCCAGGGGCGACTACGCCGGCCGCCACCAGGGCCGCCGGTGCGCCCTCGTATTCCTCGTAGTCGCCGCCGTCCGTGTGCTTCCATACCCCGGCGGCAAATTCCACGGACTTTCGCTTCGGGGCGGGGTATGGCGCCGTGGCATCCGGTGCGCGGAGTTGCTCCATCATGCCGTGGGCCTCGAACGAAAACGGCTCACGGGTTCCGCCGATGATGACATGGTCAACAACCCTGACGTCCACCAGGGCCAGGACTCGCATGACCTCGCGGGTCAGGGCCAGGTCGGGGCGGCTGGGCTCCGCGGTGCCGGACGGGTGGTTGTGGGCGATGATGGCGCCGGCCGCGTTGCAGCGCAGGGCCTCCTTCGCCACTTCGCGCGGGAAGACGACCGTCTGCGTCACGGTTCCCCGGAACAGTTCCTGGTACTCGATCAGCACGTTCTGCGCGTCCAGCCAGAGGACGGCGAACACCTCGTGCTCGGCCTCGGCCAGGCGCAGGCGCAGGTAATCGGCGGTCGCCTGCGGGCTGGAGAGTTGCGGCCCGCCGGCGCGCAGGCGGCCCTCGAGGATGGCCAGGGCGCGGCGGATGATGGCGTCGTCGCGCCGCGTCGTTTCACTGCGTCCGGTCAGCGCCATGATGCCTCCGTCGCGGCGCGCAGCGTGGCGGTTTCCAGGTGCCCGTACCGCCGCTGCAGGATGAGGGAGGAGTGGCCGAGGACTTGTGCCGCCACGGCCACCGTGGTGCCGGCTTTCAGGAGCGCCGCGGCGCGATGGTGGCGCAGGTCGTGCAGGTGCAGGTCGGGCCGGCCGATGGCGGCGGTCAATTCCATCCATTGCCGCCGGTAATCCACCGGCTTGCCGGGCGTCCGGGGGCTCGCGAAGACGAGCTCATGGTCGGCCCGTTTGGGCCAGACCCGGCGGATCAACTGCGCCGTCTCCTCGGAGAAGAAGAGGATGCGCGGCCGGTCGGTCTTCGTGCGGTCGCAGGCGATTTCCCGCTTCTCGAGGTCCACGTCGGACCAGCGGCGCTCCCGGATCTCGCCACGCCGGCCGCCGGTTTCGATCAGCAGGCGGACGAAGACGGCGAAGCGGCGGTCGCTGTAGGCCTTGGCGCCCTCGAGGATGGCCACGATCTCCGGATCCTTGATCTCCACCCGGCGGATGGGCTCCTCGTAGCGCAGCAGGCCCAGGGTGGGCGACACGAAGCCGGCCGGCGCCAGGCGCTTCCGGATGGCCCAGCGGTAGACCGTGCCCAGGGTGGAGGTGTCGCGATTGACCGTGGAGGCCCGATAGCCGTGCTCGAGCATGGCCTCGGCGGCGAGGGCGATCTGGCGGGTGGTGAGGGACCAGGCGGAATCCTGGCCGAAGGCATCGACCCACTTGCGCAGGCGCAGGTCGGCGCCGTCGAAGACGACGGCGCAATAGGCCCCGACCAGCTCGGCCAGGGTCAGTTCCAAGGCAATGTGTTCCGTGGTCTGCGCCATTGCCGTGCGCAGGTTGATGCGGGCGTCGGGTTTCATTTCGGCTCCTTGTGCACTGTGCAAAAGTCGCCTGCCCCAAGCATGAATCCCGTTCCCAATCAGGGCCCTGGTGGGTGGTACTGGGATCGAACCAGTGACCCCTGCCGTGTGAAGGCAGTGCTCTACCGCTGAGCTAACCACCCGTTTGGGAGGCGCGCATTTAACCACAGGGGCCCGGGCCGGTCAATTCGTCCGCGAAGGCGCGGCAATCCGGCGGCTTCCTTGCCGTAAAATCGCGCCCTTTCCCGCCGCCTCCCCTTCCATGACCGTCCGCACCCGCTTCGCCCCCAGCCCGACGGGCTACCTCCACATCGGCGGCGCCCGCACGGCGCTCTTCGCCTGGGCCTATGCCCGTCGCCATGGCGGCAGCTTCATCCTGCGCATCGAGGACACGGACGTGGCCCGCTCGACGCCGGAGGCCGTGCAGGCCATCCTCGACGGCATGCGATGGCTGGGCCTGGAACACGACGAGGGCCCCTTCTACCAGATGCAGCGCATGGACCGCTACAAGGCCGTGATCGCGGAGATGCTGGCGGCGGGCACCGCCTACCGCTGCTACGCGACCCCGGAGGAACTGGACCAGATGCGGGAGGCCCAGCGGGTCCGGGGCGAGAAGCCGCGCTATGACGGCCGCTGGCGTCCGGAGTCCGGCAAGGCCCTGCCGGAGCCGCCGGCCGGGGTCCAGGCGGCGATCCGCTTCCGCAACCCGACGGAAGGAGCGGTGGCCTGGGACGACCTGGTGAAGGGACGGATCAGCATCGCCAACGCGGAACTGGACGATCTGGTCATCGCCCGCGGGGACGGTACGCCGACCTACAACTTCTGCGTCGTGGTGGACGACTGGGACATGGGCATCACGCACGTGATCCGCGGCGACGACCACGTGAACAACACGCCGCGCCAGATCAACATCCTTCAGGCCCTGGGCGCCCGGGTGCCCCTTTACGCGCACCTGTCGATGATCCTCGGTGACGACGGCACGAAGCTCTCCAAACGGCACGGTGCCGTGTCGGTGATGCAGTACGACGAAGACGGCTACCTGCCCGAGGCGGTGATCAATTATCTGGCCCGCCTGGGCTGGTCCCACGGCGACGAGGAGGTCTTCAGCCGGGAGCAGTTCGTCCAGTGGTTCGACCTGGACCACATCACGGCATCGGCCGCCCAGTTCAATACCGAAAAGCTCAATTGGCTCAACGCCCAATACCTGAAGCACGCCGATGATGCCAGGCTGGGCCGCGAGGTCGCGCGGCGGCTTGGATCCCAGGGGGTATCGATGGCCGGCGGTCCGGCGCCGGAGCGGCTGGCGGCACTCTACAAGGACCGGGTCGGCAACCTGAACGAACTGGCCGATGCGGTCCATGCCTTCTACGTCGTTCCCCACGCGACGCCGGAACTGAAGGCGCAGCACATGACGGCCGCTGCGCTCGCCGCCCTCGGCGACTTGCGGGGTCGCCTGGCTGGCGCCGAATGGAGCCGGGAGTCCCTCAACCGGGCGATCAAGGCAACGGTGACGGCCTGCGGCCTGAAGATGCCGCAGGTGGCGATCCCGCTGCGCGTGGCGCTGCTGGGGCAGCCCCAGTCGCCGTCCATCGACGGCGTCCTCGAAGTGCTGGGCCGCGAGGCCGTCCTGGCGAGGGTCGACGCCCTCCTCTGAAGCCGGGTTTTGCTACGGAAAGGACGGCCTTTCCGGGTTTGACATCGCCATCGGGGCGGCGCATGCTGCGACGCAGCCATGGCCCGTCCCGACCATCGATTCCAAGCTCATCCTTCGCCCCGTTCGACGCGCACTGCCTGGCGCATGGTCGCCCTGGGCGGCGGGCTGATCGTGCTGGCCGGTTGCGCCAGCGCGCCGGAATCCGGGCGCAGCCAGTTCGCGCCGACGTCACTGGCGCCGGTATCGGCGGCCTATTCGGAAATGGAGATGGCCACCCGCCTGGCTTTCTCCGACGATCGGGCCTGCAAGGCCGCTGACTGCGAGGGGCATTTCGCATTCCGCCGGCGGGTCGCCGCGGTCGCGGCGCGGCTGGAAAGGTCGGCGCTTGCGCTTTACAAGGACCTGCCCGGTGGGCTGCCGAAATTCCATGCCCGGGTGGTCATGAAGGACGAGGCGGGTTCCCTCTCGAGCGCCATGGGGACGGTGGTGGTTCTCGACGGCCTGCGGGTCAGGGAAGCGGACGATGCCGCCCTCGCCCTCGTCATCGCCCGGGAAATGGGACACGTGATCGGCCGTCACCACGAGGAGAACTCGGCGACCGGCCTGGTCATCTCGGTCCTCGTCCAGCTCCTGCTGCCGGTGGCCAACCTCGTCCGGGGCACCGCCGCGGCGATCCAGGGCGGTACGGCGGCCGTCGCCACGACCGCCGCCTCCCTGGCCGGCACCAAGGCCGTGCTGGCCACCTACCGGCCGGAACAGCTGAAGGAGGCGGATGCCATCGCGTTCCGGCTCCTGGCCCAGGCCGGTTGGAACGCGGGAGAACTGGCGGAGGGCGGCCGCGCCCTGGCGGCCAGACTCGGTGACGAGGCCTGGGCGACCGACCTTCGCGCCGCCGTCGGTCGTTTCGACGCCATCCTCGCCGGACCGCCACCCGAGTCGGAGGCCGGTTTGCGCATGGCGGTGGCCTTGACGCCGCCCGGAGAGTAGGCCCGGCCTACCCGCCCGGAAAATCGGCTGGCCAGGCCCGCCCGGACCACTTCTCCCGCCGTCGGAGGCCCGTCAGGCCCCTGCTGCGAGGGTGCCGTTGGACAGGCGGACCCGGTCGCCGGGGCGCCAGGACCAGGGCATGTCCTGGCTGAAGGTGCGCGTGCTGCCGTCGTCGAAGCGGACGGTGGCCTCGTAGCGCACCGTTGCCTTCTGGCTCTTCTCGATCTGGTTGCCGGCGAAGGCGCCGCCCACGATGCCGGCCAGGGTGGCGAGGCTGCGGCCGCGGCCGTTGCCGACCTGGTTGCCCAGGACGGCGCCCACGACGCCACCGGCCACGGCCCCGACGCCGGAGCCCTCGCCGGCGCTCTTCACTTCCCGAAGGTTTTCGACGATGCCGCAGTCGCGGCAGACGGCGGGTGGGGTGCCGCCCGGCGGCAGGGGGGCTGCCGTCGGCAGCGTGGCCGGCGGCATGGTGCCGTAGCCGTTCGCCGGGGCACGCCCGTCGGACGGAGCGCGGCGGATGATCTCGATGGGCGGGTCGTTGTCGGCCGGGCCTTCCGAGTCGGCCACCCGGCGCAGGTCCGGATCGCGGGTTTCGCGCCGCGACATGGTCGTACGGGGCGTCGCCGAGTGGGTGGCGGGCGCGGCGACAACGGGCTTGATGACCACCGGCACGGCCTGCACCGGCACCGCCGCGACGGGGGTGGGGGCGGGGGACGTCGTGGCGGCGGCCGCGGTCGGTTCGTTCCTGGCAGGGGCATGCAGGACGCCGGTCAGCACGCCGATGCCGACGACGGAGAAGGCGGTGACGGAAAGGGCGGCGGCCAGGACGGCCGGGTGCAACCGGGGGGGCAGGACATGGTTGTGCATGGTTTCCTCGCGTTGTTGTGGGAATGCTGGCGAGAAAAACGCGGGGCCGTCCGGCGGGCTGACGACCCTAATGAATCCTTACAGTTCTTACACTTCCGAAGCAGGCAGCCGCCAGGGGCGATCGCCGTCCGGCGGGCGGCGCGCCGCCCGCTCGGCGAAGCGCTGCGGGCGCATGGCCTGGGCCAGGTCCGATTCCAGGGGCAGGGGATCACCGGCCATCAGGGAGGCCAGGTATTCGGCGCAGAGCTGGGACCACACCAGGCCCCGGGCGCCGAAGCCGCCGAGCAGCCAGAGCCCCGGGGCGAGGGCTCCGACCAGGGGCAGGCGGTCCGGCGACATGGGCCGGAAGCCGACCCGGCCGGGCAGGGTGGCCGGGTCGAGGCCGGAGGCAAAGCCGGGAAGGATGGCCGACAGGCGCAACAGGTTCTCCTGGTGGTCGGCGAGGCGCGGTTGCGGGTCCGGGTCGTGTGCGGCCATGGTGGCGCCGGCACAGCAGATGCCGTCCACGGGCGGGGTCACGTAGCCCGAGCGGGTGACGACCAGGCGGGGCAGGCCCGTGCGTCCGGCCGAGAAATCCTCGGGCAGGTGCGACACCAGGCCCCGGCCGACGCGGATCGGCAGCAGGAGGTCGGGCACCAGTGCCGGGGCGGCGACGCCGTTGGCCAGGACCAGGTGCGGCGTTTCGACCAGGGTGTTTCCGTCACCATCGGCCAGGCGCCAGCCGGCGCTTGTCGCTGCTATTTTTGCAACCGGTTGCGAAAATATCGGATTGCTGTCTGCTTGAGCCTTGGCGAGCAGGGCCTGGCAAGCCGACGGGGGGTTGATCCAGGCCCCGCCGGGGAAATGCCAGCCGCCGCCCTCGACCGGCCAGCCGATCGTCGTGGCGGCTTCCTCGCGCTCCACGAAGCGCAGGTAGCCGGTTTCGCCCTGGGCCTCGGCAACCCGCCGCTGCATGGCCAGGTGACGGGCGTCGCGACCGAGATGGACGACCCCGGTGCGGCCGGCGCGCAGGCCGGGCAGGGCATCGAGCCGGCGGGCACCGTAGAGGAAGCAGGCCCGGAGCGTGCGGGCCAGGCGGCTGTCGTCCAGATCGGGCAGGGGGCGGAATACGCCGGCGTGGTTGCCGGAGGCGCCCATGGCCGGTCCCGTGGCGGCCTCGAACAGGGTGACGGGGATGTCGCGCGCAGAGAGCCGCTCGGCGATGGCGCAGCCGGCGATGCCGGCACCGATGACGGCGACTCCCTCGGGGAGCGCGCCGCGCGCCTGTCCCGGCCTGTCGAGGCGACCGGCCAGCATCTCCCGCTTGCCGCCGAACCCCGGGCGCTTCTCCGTGACGAACCCGGCCCGCCGCAGGTGCTCGCGCACCGATCCGGCGACCGACCAGGTGGCCACGGTGGCGCCGGGGGCGCACTGGCGGGCGAGGCCATGGCACACGGCCTCGGACCAGAGATCCGGATTGCGGTCGGGGGCGAAGCCGTCCAGGAAGACCGCGTCGGCGCCGCTGTCCAACTGCGGCAACAGGGTTGCCGCGTCGCCGAAACCGAGGGTCAGGTGCACCCGGCCGCCGTCGAGGTGCAACCTGTGCAGGCCGGGCTGCAGCGGGGGCCAGAGGGCCAGCAGTTCCCGCGCCAGGGGGGCGAATTCCGGCCAGCGGTCCAGCAGCGGTGCCAGGTCGTCGCGCCGGAAGGGGTGCCTTTCCACCGAGACGAAGTGCAGGTTCCGGCAGGCCTGCGGGTCTTCCCGCCAGGCCTGCCAGGTGGAGAGGAAATTGAGGCCGATTCCGAATCCGGTTTCGAAAATGACGAAACGCCTGCCCTGGCGCCAGCGTTCGGGCAGGCCGTTGCCGGCCAGGAAGACATGGCGGGCCTGTGCCGGGGCGCCGGCCGCCGCGTGGTAGACGTCGCCGTAGGCGGCTGACCAGGGGGTGCCGCCGGCGTCGAAGGCCGGCTCGGCGGGGAGGATGCGCGCGTAGGTCATGGGGTCGCCTCGCCCCGACCTCCCTGCCGGCCTATTCGGGCCGCATCTGCGGGAAGAGGATGACGTCCCGGATGGAGGCGGAATTCGTGAGCAGCATGACCAGGCGATCGATGCCGATGCCGCAACCGCCGGTGGGCGGCAGGCCGAACTCGAGGGCGCGGATGTAGTCGGCGTCGTAGAACATGGCCTCCTCGTCGCCGGCATCCTTGGCCTTGGCCTGTTCCTGGAAGCGGGCGGCCTGATCCTCCGGGTCGTTCAACTCCGAGAAGCCGTTGGCGATCTCCCGCCCGACGATGTAGAGCTCGAAACGCTCGGTCACGTCCGGGTTGGCATCGGAGCGGCGGGCCAGCGGCGAGACCTCGGTCGGGTAGTCGATGATGAAGGTGGGCTCCCACAGCTCGGCTTCCGTCGTTTCCTCGAAGAGCTGCATCTGCAGGGTGCCGAGGCCCGATTCCGGGCGGACTTCGACGCGCAGGTCCTTCAGCTTCTGGCGCAGCCAGCCGGCGTCGGCCAGCATCGAGTAGGAATAGCCGGGATGGTGGTAGTGGATGGCGTCCACCATGGTCATGCGGCGGAAGGGTTTGGTCAGGTCCAGGGTGCGGCCCTGGTATTCGAAGACCTCGGTGCCGAGGGACTCCCGGGCGGCCTGGCGGATCAGCCCCTCGGTGTAGTTCATGAGGCTCTTGTAGTCGGCGTAGGCCTCGTAGAACTCCATCATCGTGAATTCGGGGTTGTGGCGCGGACTGAGGCCCTCGTTGCGGAAGTTGCGGTTGATCTCGAAGACCTTCTCGAAGCCGCCCACCACCAGGCGCTTGAGGTAGAGCTCCGGCGCGATGCGCAGGTAGAGCTGCATGTCGAGGGCGTTGTGGTGGGTGACGAAGGGCTTCGCCGAGGCGCCGCCGGGGATGGGATGCATCATCGGTGTCTCCACCTCCAGGAAGCCGTGTCCCGTCATGTAGTTGCGGATGGAGGCGACGATGCGGCTGCGGGCCACGAAGGTGAAGCGGGTCTCCTCGTTGGTGATCAGGTCCAGGTAGCGCTGGCGGTATTTCTGCTCCACGTCGGTCAGGCCGTGGAACTTTTCCGGCAGGGGGCGCAGGGCCTTGGCGAGAAGATGCACCTCTGTGCAGGCGACGGTCAGTTCGCCGGTCTTGGTCTTCATCAGGGTGCCGACGGCGCCCAGGATGTCGCCGATGTCCCAACGCTTGAAGGCCTCGTAAAGCTCCTCACCGACCGCCTCCTTGCGGACGTAGATCTGGATGCGGCCCGAAAGATCCTGGAGGGTGGCGAAGCTGGCCTTGCCCATCACGCGCTTGAGCATCATTCGGCCGGCCACCTTGACCTGGACGGGCATGGACTCCAGGTCCGCTGCGGTTTTCTCGCCATAGACCTCGTCGAGCTTGGCGGCGGTGTTCTCGCGCTGGAAATCGTTGGGATAGGCACGGCCGCCCTGCCGCCATTCGGCCAGCTTGGCCCGGCGTTCGGCGATGAGTTGGTTCTCGTCCTGGGGGGTGGGGGTCTGTTCGGACATGATGGCGTCGATCAATAGAAGGTGGAAACGGCGAAACCGAGGGCACGGGCGGCCTCGGCCTGAATCTTGTCGGCGGTGGCGAATTCCTGGGCGCCGAGGACCCGCGCGGCGGCGAGGTGCATCGCATCCAGGGGGCGCAGGGGCAGGTCCGGCAACACGTCGATGAGGTCCCGGGCCTCCGCGAAGTCGCCAAAGGCGCCCGAGTGGACGCGCCAGCAGCCGCCCCGCACATGGCTGTCGAATTCGGCCAGGGCCCGCCGCTCCAGCTCGGGGGCGATCTGGCCCGCCCGCCGGCGTCGGGCCAGCAGGGAGCGGAACTCGACCAGGGTCAGGGCCGAGGTGGCGGTGTCGCCCCGCCCGGCGGCCCATTCCAGCACCTCCAGCGAGCGGGCCTCCCGGATGTAGCACTTGGCCAGGGCGCTGGTATCGATGTAAGCGGTCAAACCCTGTCCTCGCGGTCCGCGGCGAGGAGCACCTCGCTGGGCACGGACTGCATGGGCTGGCCGGCGAGGAACCCGGCCAGGGACTTCAGGCCCCGCCCCGGCGCCGCGGGCAGGATGCGGGCGACGGGCTCCCCATGCCGCACCACCAGCACCTCCCCGTCCTCGGCGAACATCTGCTCGGGATGGGAGAGGCCTTCGCGGGCCTCGCGGATGGTGAGGATCTTCATGGTGCCGGCAGCCGGGGAATCCAGGGGTTGTGTCACGAATCCCGTAATTGTGTCACGTCCATGCCGCAGTGCGCAACCGCGGGCCGGCCGGGGTTCCCGCCCCCGTATAATCGCGCCCTTCCGTTTCGCTCCCCCGCCCGCCGTGACGCCCCTTGCCGCCGAAATCGACCGCCGCCGCACCTTCGCCATCATCTCCCACCCGGATGCCGGCAAGACGACCCTGACCGAGAAGCTCCTCTGGTTCGGCGGCGCCATCCAGGTGGCGGGCGAGGTGCGGGCCCGCAAGGCCACGCGGCACGCGACCTCGGACTGGATGGAACTGGAGAAGCAACGCGGGATTTCGGTGACTTCCTCGGTCATGCAGTTCCCCTACCGCGACCGGGTGATCAACCTGCTCGACACCCCGGGCCACGAGGATTTCTCCGAGGATACCTACCGGACCCTCACCGCCGTCGATTCGGCCGTCATGGTGATCGACTCGGTGAAGGGCGTCGAGGAGCGCACGATCAAGCTGCTCGACGTCTGCCGCTTGCGCGATACCCCCATCCTGACCTTCATCAACAAGCTGGACCGGGAAGGCCGCGAGCCGATCGACCTGTTGGACGAGATCGAGTCGGTGCTGAACATACAGTGCGCGCCGATGACCTGGCCGATCGGCATGGGCAAGCGCTTCCGCGGCGTTTACAACCTCTACGACGATACGATCAGCTTCTTCGACCCCCATGCACCGGAGGAGAAGAGCGGCATCGGCGAAACCATCGCCGGCCTCGACAACCCGCGCCTGGACGAGTTGATCGGCGACCAGGCCGCCGAGCTGCGCCGCGACGTGGAACTGGTGAGGGGGGCCTCGCACCCGTTCGACCAGGAGGCCTACCTGGCCGGCCGCCAGTGCCCGGTCTTCTTCGGCTCGGCGGTGAACAATTTCGGCGTGCAATCCCTGCTCGACGCCATCGTGGACATGTCGCCGGCGCCGCTGGCCCGGCCGACGGAGACCCGCCACGTGGAGCCCGACGAGCCGAAGTTCTCGGGCTTCGTGTTCAAGATCCAGGCCAACATGGATCCGCGGCACCGGGACCGCATCGCCTTCCTGCGGGTCTGCTCGGGCCGTTTCGAACGGGGCATGAAGATCAGGCAGGTGGCCGGCGGCAAGGTCATCGCGGTTAACAACGCCATCACCTTCATGGCCCAGGACCGCAACATCACCGACGACGCCTATGCCGGAGACATTATCGGCATCCCCAATCACGGCACCATCCGCCTCGGCGAGACCTTCACGACGGGGGAGGATTTGCGCTTCACCGGCATTCCCGCCTTCGCCCCGGAGATATTCCAGCGGGCGATCCTCAGAAACCCGCTGCGCCTGAAGCAGTTGCAGAAGGGCTTGCAGCAGCTGGCGGAGGAGGGGGCGACCCAGCTTTTCCGTCCCCTCGGGAGCAATGACCTGATCCTCGGCGCCGTCGGCGCCCTGCAGTTCGACGTGGTGGCCCATCGGCTGGCCAACGAATACGGCGTGGATGCGATCTTCGAGCCCTGCCAGGTGGCGACGGCCCGCTGGCTCAGGGGGAGCGCCGAGCAGATCCGCTCGATCTCCGACCGCTATCCGGCGAACGTCGGCCTGGACGGGGCCGGCGATCCGGTCTACCTGGCGCCCAGCCGGGTCAATCTGGACCTCACGCGCGAACGTTTTCCCGAGATCGAGTTTCGCGAGACTCGCGAAGTCCATTGATTTCAGCGGCTTGGCCTGGCTGACCTGCCACCGCCTGCCTCGCAACCCATTCCCGATCCCCGGACCGCGGCTTTTTTAGTAAGCGAAATCTAAAAGCGCTGGCTATCCTTGCGTCGTTCCGTGAGCGAAACGGGACGAAGACAAGAGGCTTTGAACGGGGAAGCACCATGGTAACCAAGACATTGAAAAATCTGCCTGGCATGCCCTTTGCGGCGGCTGTCCAGGAGTCGTATCAGAAGATCTGGCTGGCTGGCCTGGGCGCCTTCGTAAAGGCGCGGGACGAGGGGGCGAAGGTGTTCGAGTCCCTGGTCAAGGAGGGCGAGGCCTTGCAGGCCAAGACCGCCGAGCGGACCGGCAGGATCGTTTCCGCCGCTACGAAGAGCCGGAAGGACCGGCAGGATCACCTCGAAGAGGTTTTCCAGAATCGCATCGCCCTGTCCATCAGCCGGCTGGGCGTTGCCTCGAAGATCGAATATGACGCGGTTTCCCGCAATGTAAGCGACCTCGCGGCGGCCTTGAAGCGCCTGACTGCGGAAAGGTCGGGCAGCGGGACCGTGGCGACCGAATAGACGACAGCGTCGATTCTCTCCTCCTCCAGCCAATCTAGGCTGGTTCGAGCCCCGGAGGTTCCGATCCCCGGGGCTTTTTTTCGGCTGCAACCTGATCGCGCCTGCGCAACCCATTTGAGGCCCCGAGACCACCGGGTCCACGAACGGGTGTTACGGACGCTGCGGCATCAAATGCGGTAATGCCCTCTCGTTACGTACAGCGCGCTCGAAACCCCAACGGGATTCCGTTTCGCCATACGCATATGAGTGGCTATCTTCGGCACATCGGTAGTGCGAGCCTGGACGGTCAATCAGTTGGTCCCGATGGCTTGCCTTACAGGAAGCCCTCCTGTTCCCCCTTCTCGCCATGCGCCGCCATCCACTCTGCCAGCCGCGCCAGTTCCGCGGGCAGGCCGCCGGCGGTCAGCCGGTCCATCAGGGCGCGGTCCGCTGTCGTCAGCGGCAATCGCCTTGGCAGACCGGCCAGGCGTGCCGCGTCCATGCACCAGGGACCCCAGGGCAGGCCGGCGTCGTCCCAGGCCCGGCCCGCTTCGAGGGCGATGGCGATGCCCGCCGGGTCCGGATCGCAGGCGATTTCGCCGGCAGCCGGCGCGTGCCGCAACAGTCCTGACATCGCCTTGCGCCACCAGGCCGGAGGAAAGCCGGGCAACCACACCACCGCGCACCCATCCAGCCGGGCACGGGCGAGCCGTTCGAAACTGGTGCGGTTCTCGACCAGCCGCCAGCGGTTGACGTTACCGCGGATCGATCGCGCGCCTGCAAGGGTGGCCGGAGTACAGGCGGCGAAGTCTGGGAGATCCAGAGTGACGGGACCGCCCGGCAATTCCAGTTCCAGCGGCGCGGCGATCAGCAGAAGGGGCGTATGACGCTCGATACCGCAGGCCGCCAGGTCGACGCCGGCTTCCATCCAGCGCCATTCGGCCTCGCTGACCGCCTTGGTCGCGCCGCGGGCGAACTGGGCGAAGTCGCGGCGGGTGCCGCTGCGCTGCTCCCGGCGCCATCGCGAAAGGGAGATGAGGAGCTCGGCCCGGTCGGCGGCGCGGGCCGGCGGCAGATCCTGGAGCCCGACGAATATCGTTGCCAGATCCGGGTCCGCGTCGGCATCGAATTCAACGCGCAGCTCGGCCCAACGGCGTGCCGCGGCATCCGGATCGGGGAGTCCGAGGGCCCGACGCAATGCAGGTGCATCCGTGAATTCGATGCGCGTCGGCCACCAGGCACCGTGCCGACGGTCCTCGAATACCGTCACCCAGCCGGCATGGAGCAGCCAATCCAGCAGTTGTTGCGCCAGGGCATAACGCGCCGGTCCGGCTTCTCCGGCCAAGCTTTCCCAGCGACAACCGGTGGCGGGCCCGTTGGGGGGCCGCCGCCCGCGGGCCGCCATGTGCCCCCAAACGGTCGGCACCGGGTGCGGGCCGGCGGGGGGGCCGGGGGGCGGCGCCGCCCCCCGCGCGCCGCCATGTCCCGCCAAGCGGTCGGCAGCGGGTCCGGCCCGTCGGGCGGCCCGGGCCGCCAGCGGCGCCGCTTGCGTGGCGGC
>JBPOHD010000067.1:0-53576 GCA_052035955.1 Pseudomonadota bacterium | reverse complement strand
CACTGGACGACCAGCAGCGGGAGTACCTGGGGCTGATCCGGAGTTCGGCGGACACCCTGCTGACGATCGTGAACGACATCCTCGACTTCTCCAAGATCGAGGCCGGCCGCATGGACCTGGAGTCGATCCCCTTCTCGCCGGCGCTGGTCCTCGGCGAGACCCTGGGCATGTTCAGGCCGGCCGCCGCCGCCAAGGGAATCGGCCTCGCACTGCGCAATGCCGACAGCCTGCCGGACGAGCTGGTGGGCGATCCGACACGCATACGCCAGATCGTCAGCAACCTGGTATCCAACGCCCTGAAGTTCACCGAACGGGGAGAGGTCGCCGTGGAAGTCGCCGGCCTGGCCCGCCAGGCGGATGGCGTGGACGTCCATTTCGTCGTCTCCGACACCGGCGCCGGCATTCCCAGGGACAAGCTGGAACTGATCTTCTCGCCCTTCACGCAAGCCGACAGCAGTACCACGCGCAAGCACGGCGGCACGGGCCTGGGCTTGGCCATCGTCGCCAAGCTGGTGGAAATCATGGGCGGCAGGATCTGGGCAGAGAGCGCCCCCGGCCAGGGCGCCCGCTTCCACCTCACGCTCCATTTCGCGCTTCCGGACTCGGCGGCCGCCGTGGCGCCCCGGCCGGCTCCCCAGCCCGTTGCCCGGGCGGCGCGCATCCTGGTGGCCGAGGACAACCGGGTGAACCAGGCCCTGGTGAAAGCGCTGCTCGGCAAGCTCGGCCACTCGGCGGTCGTGGCGGACAACGGCGAGGAGGCCCTTCGCGCCTACCGGGAACAGGGGCCCTTCGACCTCATCCTGATGGACATGCAGATGCCGAAGCTGGACGGCCTGGCCGCGACCCGCCAATTGCGGTCCGCGGAACAGGCCCTGGCGCTGCCCGCGATCCCGGTGGTCGCCCTCACCGCCAATGCCAGCGAGGCGGACCGCCGCGCCTGCATGGAAGCCGGGATGGACGACTTCCTGTCCAAGCCCTTCCGCGCCGAGGACTTCAAGTCGGTGCTCGACCGGCACCTCTGAACCCGAAAACCCCGGTCCGACCACCGAGACACCAGGAATACCAGGGCAGACCCGGGGAAACGACGGCAAGCGCCATCACCCGTCGGGTGAAACCCACGTGACTCGCCGTGGCTGTTCCTCGTGCGACCCGGTGCCCTCCGTGCCTTGGTGGTGAGGAATTCCGGTTGAAGCCGGGACAGAATCGGGGCAGGGGGCGGCCGGCGCCGGCCGGCCGCTCAGGTCACCCAGCCGCCGGAGAAGGGGAAACTCTGGCCGACCAGGAAGTTGCACTCGTCGCTGGCCAGGAAGACGGCGAACATGGCGTCCTCCCGGGGCGTGGCCAGCCGGCCCAGGGGCACGTCGGCCTTCAGGCGCTCCTGGAAATCCGGCCGGGCGATCAGCTCCGGCGGGTAGTAGGTGGGGTTCTCGACGAAGTTCTGGGCGATCAGGTTGACCTGGACGTTGTCCGGCGCCACCTCCGTGCCCACGTTGCGCACCCAGGCGATCTGGGCGCCCCGGGCCGCGCCGTAGGTGGACACGTTCTTGCGGCCGCGCAGGGCGCTGGCCGAACCCATGACGACGATCTTCCCCGACCGGCGTTCCAGCATCTGCGGCAGCACCGCCCGGGCAAGACGCGGCAACGGGTCGACCAGGTGGGCGAAGACATTCCGCCATTCCTCGTCGCCCACCTCGGTCGCCCGGGTCCGCGGCGCCGGCACCGCTAGGTTGGCCACCAGCACGTCGATGCGCCCGGCCGCTGCCACCATCTCGCCCGGTCGCGCCGGATCGAGCAGGGCGCCGGCATCGGCGACCACCTCCGCCCCCTCCTCGGCGAACACCTCGCAGAGCACCGGGCCCATGAATTCCGTGCACTGGGTGACGAGCACCCGCTTTCCTGCCAGCCGTTGTCCCATCGCGCTCTCCTCCGGTCGAACGCCGCCGATGCTAACACGGCCTTTCGCGTAAAATCGCCGCCTTTCCCGCACCCACTCCAGGGAGTCTCCCTTGCAACTGGTCTGCCTAGATCTCGAAGGCGTGCTCGTTCCCGAAATCTGGATCGAATTCTCCGAACGCACCGGCATCCCGGAACTGCGCCGCACCACCCGCGACGAGCCGGACTACGACAAGCTGATGAAATTCCGGCTGGACCTGCTGGAAAAGCACAAGCTTGGGCTGCCGGACATCCAGAAGGTGATCGCCGACATGGGCCCCCTGCCGGGGGCGAAGGAGTTCGTCGCCTGGGTGCGCCAGCGCTACCAGCTGGTCATCCTCTCCGACACCTTCTACGAGTTCGCCATGCCGCTGATGCAGCAACTCGGCTACCCGACCCTCTTCTGCCACCGGCTGGAGGCCGACAGCCGCGGCTTCCTGGTGAACTACCACCTGCGCATGCCGAACCAGAAGAAGGAGGCGGTGAAGCGCTTCAAGGAGATCAACTTCAAGGTCATCGCCGGCGGCGATTCCTACAACGACACGGCCATGCTGGCCGAGGCCCATGCCGGCATCCTGTTCCACCCGCCGGAGAACGTGATCCGCGAGTTCCCCCAGTTCCCCGTCTGCATGGACTACGACGAGTTCAAGACGGAGATCGTCGCCGCCGGCCGGCGCATCGGCGAGGCCTGAGGCTTCCCCGGAAAACATGGGCGCCCGCGACCGCTTCTATACCCTGACCGCCTCCTGCCCGGACCAGGTCGGCATCATCGCCCGCGTGACCGGCTTCATCGCCGAGCACAAGGGCTGGATCCTCGAATCCAGCTTCCACGCCGACGACCTGGCCGGCCGCTACTTCATGCGCATCGAGGTGAAGGCGGATTCGCTGCCCTTCATGCTGACCGAGTTCCGCGACCGCTTCCGCCCCATCGCCGCCTCCCTCGCCATGGACTGGCGGATCACCGATTCGGCGGTCAAGAAACGGGTGGTGGTGATGGTCTCCAGGCAGGAGCACTGCCTCTACGACCTGCTGGCCCGCTGGCAGTCGAAGGAGCTCGACATAGAGATCCCCTGCGTGATCTCCAACCACGACACCTTCCGCGGCTTCGTCGAGTGGCACGGCATCCCCTTCCACCATGTGCCGGTGACCGCGGACAACAAGGCCCAGGCCTTCGCCGAGGTCCAGCGCCTGTTCGAGGAAGTGCGCGGCGACACCATGGTCCTCGCGCGCTACATGCAGATCCTGTCGCCGGAGCTGTGCGCCGCCCATCCCGGCAGCATCCTCAACATCCACCACTCCTTCCTGCCCAGCTTCGTCGGCGCCAAGCCCTACCACCAGGCCTACACCCGCGGCGTCAAGCTGATCGGCGCCACCTGCCACTACGTGACGGCGGACCTGGACCAGGGGCCGATCATCGAGCAGGACGTGATCCGCATCGACCATTCCGACTCGCCGGAGGACATGGTCCGCTACGGCAAGGACATCGAAAAGACGGTGCTGGCCCGGGGCCTGCGCTACCACCTGGAGGACCGGGTGCTGGTCCACGGCAACAAGACCGTCGTCTTCCGCTGAGCGATGGACTGGAAATCCCTGCGCCAGCGGCTCCGCTACGAGGCCCTGGACTACGTCGCCGACATCCGGGCCATCATCGGCGCCCTGCACCTGTATGCCGGTTGGCTGGCCCTGGTACTGGTGCTGGCGGTCGTCGTCATGGCGCTCCTCTGGTTCCAGGTTGCCCTGGGGTTCGACCGCCTGGGCAACGTGGCGGGCGATTACGCCCTCTGGACGCCCCGCACCTGCCGCTCGCCGACCGACATGGCGGTGCTGGTCATCCTTGTCGATGCCTTCTTCATGGCCCTGTTCGCCCTCACCATGCTCGGCGAGGGCTTCCGCTTCTTCGACCGGGTGCGCCGCCGGGAGAAGGCCCGACCCGGTGCCCTGGTCCTCCAGGCGGCGCTGCTGCTGGTCATCGGCGGCGCCGGGATCGTCTACATGCGGGTGATCTGCTAGGCATCCGGACGGCGGAGCGCCCCGCCCGGCCGGCCCTCCTGCGGCGGTCCTAGGCCTCGGAGGCCAGCTTCTGGTAGACGTAGGCCGACAGCGTCAGGTGGTCGGCCGGCAGCAGGTCCACGAACTCTATTCCGTGCCGCACCCCGCCCAGGACGCCCTCCTCGCTCTCCCGCTGGGTGGCGCGGACCAGAGCGTTGACGCTGAGGTAGGACTCGATGCCGTCCTGCACCAGCTTGAACTTCACCACCAGGGCGTCGCCCTTGTCGCCGAGGGGCTCCTTGCAGGCCATCAGGGCGCCGCTGGTACTCAGGTTGACCAGGGTCGCCGCCCGCAGGTCCTCCGGACCGACGGCGACGCGGCTGACGGCGGCGATGATCCGCGTCTCGACGCGGGCATTGTGGCGCACCAGCATGCCGCGCACCTCGGAAGGCCAGGACAGGTGCATGTGCGGGAAGGGGGCGCTGGTGGCCCGGATGACGACGGCGGTGAAGGCGTAGGCGTGCTTGCCGGAGAAGGCGCGGACGACGAAGGCCTGGCCCTCGCGCACCAGGGCCACCCGGTCGTCCACCATGGGCATGGTCAGCAGGACGCTGCGGCCCTTGGCATAGCCGATGAGGCGCACGTAGTAGCGCAGCGGACTTTGCGAATCCTGGGTCTGGATCTGCACCGGATCGCCGATCTGCAGCTTGACGTCGTCGAGGGCGAAGGACTGGGTGGCGGCGCCGCCGGCCCGGCTCTCCTCGCCGGCCACGGGCCCCGAGGCGGCATGGTCGGGCCCCAGGTAATCCCGGTAGGCGCCCTTGGCGACCAGGCCCTCGGCCTGGGCCGCGTCGGCCACGAGGTGGCCCTGCCGGGCGATCAGGGTGCCGTTGCCGTCGTAGATGTCCCAGGGCAGCGGCCGGCCGACGGCCAGTTCGTTGCGGCCCAGCGGTACGAGACTCATGCGGTATTCCTCCCGCGGGCATCATAGCGCGGCGGGCCGGACATCCTCATTCGCCGCTCACCTCCCCCTCGCGGCGCGGGTCGGCGGCCCCCGACCAGCCGGTCGCGGTGCGCAGGATCAGGTGGATGCCGCTGGTCATGTCGCCGCGCCGGACCTCGTGGCCCCGCGCCTCCAGCTCCCGCTGCAGGGATTCCGGGGCCGAGGTTTCGATCAGGGTGGGCCCGTTGCGGCTGCCGAAGTTGGGCATCGCCAGGACGGCGGCGGGCGACATCCGCCAGTCGATCAGGGCCACCAGGGCGCGGGCCACGTAGTTGATGATGTTGGCACCCCCGGGGGAGCCGAGGACGGCCAGCAACCTGCCCTCCCGGTCGAAGACCATGGTCGGGGCCATCGACGACATCGGGCGCTTGCCGGGCTGGACCCGGTTGGCGGCGGACGGGCCGCCGGCCCCGGGGTCGAACGCGAAGTCGGTGATCTGGTTGTTGAGCAGCGTGCCGGCGGCCAGGATGCGGCTGCCGAAGGAGTCCTCGATGGAACTGGTCAGGGCGACGGCGTTGCCCTGGCCATCGACCACCGACAGATGTGTGGTGGCGGGACGCTCGCCGCTCTCGGCGGCCGCCGTGGGCAGCGGCAGTTCGCCGGGCTCGGCCCGGCCCAGGCTGCGATCCGGGCGCAGCAGTGCCGCGCGACCGGCCAGGTAGCCGGGATCCAGCAATCCGCCGGTCGGCACGGGGACGAAGGCCGGATCGCCCACGTAGCGCCCCCGGTCGGCATAGGCCAGGCGGCCTGCCTCGGCAAACCAGTGCACCGCTGCGGCCGAACCCGGCGGCGCGGCGCGGAAGGGCACCCTCTCGAGGATGCCGAGGATCTGCAGGACGCCCAACCCGCCCGAGGAGGGCGGCGGCATGCCGCAAACCCGGTAGCCCCGGTAGCCGCCGCACAGGGGCTCGCGGGCGGCCGGCCGGTAGGCGGCCAGGTCCTCCGCCGCCAGGTCCCCGGCACCGCGCGGGTTTTCGCGCACGGCGGCGACGAAGGCCTTCCCGAGTTCGCCGGCCGAGATGGCCTGCGCACCTTCCCCGGCCACTTGCCGCAGGGCATCGGCCAGGGCGGGATTGCGCAGCCGGGTGCCGGCGGCGCGGGGACTCCCGTCCTCGGCGTAGTAGAGGCCGCGGGCACCGGGCGCGTCGCGCAGGTGGGGATCGGCCGCCAGCAGCACCGCCAGGCGCGGCGACACCGCGAAACCCTCGTCGGCGAGGCGGATCGCCGGCGCGAACAGCCTCGCCCAGGGCAGCTTGCCGTGCTCCCGGTGGGCCGCCTCCAGCATGGCCACCAGGCCGGGCACGCCGACGGCATTGCCGCCCAGGGCGGCCTCGCGGAAGGGCATGGGGCGGCCTTCGCGCAGGAAGCGCCCGGCCCCGGCGGCCCGCGGCGCGACTTCCCGTCCGTCATAGGCGGAGAGGCGTCCGGCGGCGGCATCGAAGTGGAGCAGGAAGCCGCCGCCGCCGATGCCCGAGGACTGGGGCTCCACCACGTTGAGGGCCATCTGGGCTGCGATGGCGGCATCGAGGGCCGAACCGCCGGCCCTCAGGATCTCGAGGGCGGCGGCCGAGGCGCGGGGATCCGCCGTCGCGGCGCCATGCAGCCTGAATTCCAGGGCCGGCCTTTCCCGCCAGCCCGAGGCGCCCTCCGGCTGGTCGGGGGTCGCGATGCCGGCGCCCACCGCCGGCAGGCAGAGGAACAGCAGGGCGGCGGGCGCCCGCCGCCTCATTCGGTGATGCCGGGGAAGCGCACCTGGCAGCGCAGGCCGGCCGGTATCTCGTGCTTCGGGTTGGGCAGTTCCAGGCGCAGCCGGAAGGTGCCGCTGGCGGCGTCGATGACCCGGTCGATCACGGCGACCCGGGCCTTGTGGGTCTGCTTCAGCAGTTCGGGCGTCACCTCGGCGGGCGTGCCCACGCCCACCTTGCCGAAGAGCTCGATGGGCGCCACGATCTCCACGTGCAGCGGATGGATGCGCGCCAGCTTGAGGATCTGCCGGTTGCCGATCTGGTCGCCCGGCGCCAGGAAGCGCTCGGCCACCACGCCGTTGATGGGACTGGAGATGCTGCGCTGCCGCAGCATCTCCTGCTTCTCGCGCAGTTCGAGCTGGGCCAGGCGGGCCTCGGTCTCGAGCTGGTCCTTCTCCTGGGCGGAAATCAGTTCCTTGCGGAACAGTTCCTCGTTGCGCTCGGCCTTGCGGCGGGCGAACTCCTCCTTGCCGCGGGCCAGGTTCACCGCCGCCGCCTCGACGGCGGAGGAAAGCCGCACCAGGACCTGGCCCTTCGTGACCAGGGCGCCGCGGTCCACGCGTATCTCCTCGATCACGCCATCCACCGGGCTGCCGAGGTTCACTTCCAGGGAGGGCTCGATCATGCACTCGAGATTCTTGCGCCCCGGCCGCGCCGGCAGGCCCTGGACAGCGGTCGCGGGGACCGGAAACGGCCTGGGTTGCACCGCCGCGGGACCCGCGGGCGCCGCCGTGGCGGGCGAGCCGCCGACCTGGGCGGCGGCGGCCAGCGGCAGCCACGATGCCAGTGCAAGGATCCGTCGCACCCCTTTCATCCTTCCCCCGCGAAAGCCAGGACGTTGTCGAGGTGGCGATCATACTGTAGCAGCCCGGCGCGCACGGCCGTCTCGCGGCGGCCGGCCCGTCCCTGCGCCTGCCGGTAGAGGGCCCGTCCGAGGAAGCGCGCGACCGGGGCCGGGACGAGGCGTTCCGGCGGCAGGCGTCCGCGGCCGGCCAGGACCTCGTCATCCCGCGAGAAGACGCAGGCCCATTCCGCATCCCCGACCCGGCGGGCGGCGGCGGCGGCCAGCCGGCGGTCGAGCCGCATGCCCGGGAAGCCCTCGCCCAGGAGGATGGTCAGTGGAGGACCGGCCGCCACGGGGGGGCGGTCGAAGGCGTCCGGCAGCAGCAGGCCCGCCTCGCCGGCCGCCAGGGGAGCGGACCCGGCGTCCAGGCGGCGCCCCGGGACCCCGCGCCCGGCGAGGACCGCCAGCAGTTCGGCGACGTCCCCTTCCCGCCCGAGGCCGACGAGGACCCGCCGTCCCGCCGACAGGGCCCGGGTGGCGCGCCCGGCGATCTCATGCCATTTGGCATTGCGGTCCGGGCAGACGACGGTATCGACCGGCGCCATCCCGGCCACCGGATCGCCGGCGACGGGCAGGCCGTAGAGGCGGCGGTAGTCGCCCGCCGAGGCCCCGGCGGCATCGGCGCAGGCGGCCAGCCGAAGGTAGCGGCCGAGGAAGTCCGGCAGGGAGATGCGGGCGAGGACGGGGGGTTGCGCTTCGGCGGCGGCGTCGGCGGGCGCCTCGCGCAGGGCCAGGGGCACGTGGGCCCGGTCCACCATCACGGCCTCGGCATCGAGGACGAAGGCCTGTCCCAGGCCGCGCAGGGAGAGGCGGCGCAGGGGCGAGGCCCTGTCGAGGCGGGCGGCGGCGTGGCGCAGGGGTCCGAGCCGGCGACCCGCCCGGACCCGGTCCCGAAGGTAGTCGAAGGCGACGACGGTCAGGGGCGCGCAGACGACGTCTGCGCGATAGGCCTCCCGGCGGACGTCCTCTCCCGCCCGACCCTGGGCCCGGGCGACGCTGAGGCCCAGTAGGCCGAGGGGAGCGCCGGCCATGGCCGCCAGGACGGCGGCGGCCTCCTCGTCGGCGGTCAGCAGATGGACGGGCAGGCCCCGGCCGGCCGCCATGGCGGCCGCCAGGACGGCCGCCTGTGCCGGATCGGCCTGGGGCGGCAGGTCGGCGACGGCTCCGGCGAGCATGGCCCAGGCGGCGCGCAACGTGGCCGCGCCGGGCGTGCCCTGGCCGGCCAGGACAAGGGCGCGGACCGCCAGGGCCATCTGGCCGGCCAGCAAGTCGGCGGCGCCCGGCGCCCGGCCGAGGCGCCGCCGGAGCACGGCCGCGGCGGCCGGCAATTCCCCAGCCGCCACGTCCGATTCGGGAAAGGCCTGCGGAGGGACGGCCCTGCGCATGCATTGCACATAGGACCACCAGGCCCGGCCGAGGATTTCCAGGCGCCCGATGCCGGCCTCGCGGCGGCGTTCGGGATAGGGCTCGAGGGCGGCCCGGACGAGTTCCGCGTCAGACATTGAAACGGGAGAGGAGGAGCCGGCGCAGGGCGCGGTAGGCCTGGTCGGCGATCGGCGCCGGCGGATGGTCGAAACGCACGTGCATGCGCTGGCCGACGCCGGCCACCGGCACGCCGGCCGGCAATTCCAGGTCGAAGAGGAAAAGGGCCTTCAGGGCCCGGGCATCGCCTTTCGCGTCCCGGGTCCCGTCGCCGGGGCGGTTCTCCTGGCGGTCCCGCCGCCGGGGATCGGTGCCGATGGTGCCGCCGGAATCCACCGAGAGGGCGGCACTGGGCAGTTCGTCCGTCGCCGCGGGAATCTCGCGCAGCAGGCGTGCCGGCACGGGATCGAACAGCCGGTCGGCGGGCAGGACCTCGGCCGAGCGCACGGACGAGCGCACCAGGTCCACCTGGCCCTGGGCGACCACGACGCGAACCTGGACCGG
Organism: Pseudomonadota bacterium; assembly: GCA_052035955.1. Lineage (GTDB taxonomy): Bacteria > Pseudomonadota > Gammaproteobacteria > Burkholderiales > Rhodocyclaceae > JAEUNJ01. Next base: position 44,137 of record JBPOHD010000067.1, on the reverse strand, counting down.
GGAGGCGTCGAGGACGTAGGCAAGGGTGTCGCCGCGGGCCACGTAGCGGCCGGGGGCGTTGTCGATGGCGGCCATCACGAAGCGGCCCTCGCCGGGACTGCGCAGGACCAGGTCGGCCACCCGCTTCCTGACTTCCCGGAGCTGGGCCTCGGCATGGGCCATCTCCTCCTTGACCAGGTCGGCATGCATGCGGTTGGTGGAGAAGTAGGCGATGCTGCCGGCCATGAGTTCGTCCAGGCGCCCCTCCAGTTCCCTGCCCTTGGCGACCAGTTCCGGATCCTCGCACTCGATCAGGGGCTCGCCTGCCTTCACCCACTGGTCCTGGCGGACCAGCACGGCCCTGACGAAGCAGTGGTTGGCCGTGCGTATGCGCGCCTGCTCGGGAGCCCAGACGACCCCCTCGGTCCGGGTCCATTGGGGCACGGGCACGAAGCCGACGAAGAGGGCGAGGACCAGGGCGGCCGAGGCGAGGACGAGCCCGGCGCGCCGACGGGCCGGTTCAGGCTGGCCCCGGGCCAGGGCGCGGGACAGGGCGCGCGCCGACGGGAGGACCAGCATGTTCACGGCGGCCCAGGCGGCGAGCACGACGCCGACGAAGAAGTACTGGCCTGCGATGAAGAGGACGATGCCGATGGCCACGGCCATCCGGTAGAAGAAGGAGGCGATGGCATAGCCGGCCAGCCAGAACCGCTCGCCCCTTCCGCCGGCCGGCGAGGCCAGCTCCCGGCGCCGGAAGACGAACCGGTTCACGAGATGGCCGAGGTAGGCCGTGGAGCGCTGCCCCAGGTTCGGAATCTCCAGGAAGTCCGAGAGGATGTAGTAGGCGTCGTAGCGCATCAGGGGGTTCAGGTTGAACAGGACCGTCGACACGCCGCCGATCAGCATGACGTTGAAGCAGACCGCCCGGACGGGCCCCGCCTCCACCAGGTCCCAGACCACCATGGCCAGGGCGGCGAGCAGGAATTCCACCGCGACCCCGGCGAAGCCGATGCCCATGCGCGTGGCGCGGCTGCGCACCGCGGCGGCGGCCGAGGCGTCCACGTAGGGGACGGGCACGAGGACCAGCAGCATCACGCCCATCTCCCGCACCTGCCCGCCCTGGCGCTTGACGGCGAGGCCGTGGCCGAGCTCGTGCAGGGCCTTGACCACCGGGAAGACGAACCAGATGACGACGAGATTCTCCAGCGCCAGTACCCGGTCGGCCAGGTCGTGGGTCAGGGCCGGCCAGCGCATGGCGGCGAGGACGATGCCCGTGGCCACCGTCGCCGCCCAGAGGAGGGCGCCCCAGGGCGAGAACAGGGGCCGCAACCAGGGAAGCAGGGCCTCGAGGAGGCGGTCGGGATCCAGCAGGGGGATCTTCAGCGATAGCGGATTGCCCAGATACTGCTTCAGGCGCATGCGGCGGAAGAGGCCGCGGCGGGCGGCGAGTTCGTCCAGGTCGGGCGCCACGTCGGTCTGCAGCAGGTCCGCCCGGTGCAGGGAGGCCAGGAGGGCGATCACCTCCTCCTGGCCCGGCGCCCCGTCCCCGAATTCGAGGCGCAGGGCATCGACGATCTGCTGCACGGTGCGCTCGCCGTCCATCTGGCCGATGAAGGCGTTGGCGGCCGGCGTGAAGCGATGGTGCCGGCCGCTCGCGGCATCCTCGAGGACGTACCAGAGTTCGCCCCGGTAATGGTGGCGGTGGATGCGCCCGTGGGCGCGCAGCCGCGGCTTCAGGCCGGCGACCCGGTGCCAGCCGGCCGACGGGCGCGGCTCGTTCACGGGGTCCAGGTCCAGAGGAAGAGGCGCGCCCAGGAGACGAAGCGGCGGGTCCAGATCCAGGCCAGGCGGCGTTCGCCCGCCTCGATCTTGCCGATTCCCTCCATGCCCGGACGCAGGCGCGGCGAGGCGTCGTCCAGGGTCCCCTCGACGCGGAACACGTTGCCGCCCTCGACGGCCTCGGTGACCGGGGTCACGGAGGTGATCCGGAAGGCATGGGCCTCCTCGGGCAGGGCGGCGAGGACGACCTTGCCCCGCTGTCCGTTGCGCACGTCGGCGATCTCGGCGTCGTCCACCTGGATGATGATCCGGTAGCCCTCCAGGGGGGCGATCTCGAACAGGGTCTGGCCCTTGCGCACCGCGCCGCCTACGGTCTGCGACAGGTCGCCGGTGACCACGAGGCCGTCGAAGGGGGCGACGAGGGCGGCGCGCCCGATCTGTTCCTCGGCCAGGGCGAGTTGCGCCTCGGCCTGGCTCATCTGGGCCTGCAGGACGCTGGCCTGGCCGCGGTCGTGCTTGGCCAGGGCCTCCTGGTACTGGCGGGCGTACTGGGCCTGCTGGCTGGCGTAGCGGATGCGCTCCAGGCGCAGGTCCCGGTCGTCGAGGCTGGCGATCAGGTCGCCCTGGCGGACGAGGTCGCCGGCCCGGGCATTGGCGGCCGCCACGTATCCGTCGAAGGGGGCGGCCATGACGCGCTTGATCCGTCCCTCGAGGGTCGCCTTCCCGGACACCCGGTAGTCGCCGGTGGCGAAGGCGAGGAAAAGCCCGGCCAGTACCGCGCCGAGGACGGCCAGCTTGAAGCCGAAACGGCGGGGGCCCAGCAGGTCGTGGAGGCGGGCCCGGGCTACCGCCGCCAGGCGCGCCGGGAGGGGCCGCTCGGCGTCCCGGCGAGCCTCCAGCACCCGCGCCGCCATGGCCACGACGGCCTCGGCCCGGCCCGTCTCCTCCGCGTCGAAGGGGGAACCGGCGGCGCGCTCGAGGCAGACGGCGCCGCGCCAGGCGTCCTTGCCCTCGCCGCCACCGGCAAAGGGAATGGTCAGCAGCGCCGTGTCGCCCTGCTCCCGGGCCAGGGCCTCGTGATCCCGCAGCAGCCGGAACCGCCCGGAATCGTCCGGCCAGGACAGGGTCATCCGCTGGTCCAGGGCCTCGTCCATGGCGGCCTCGATGGACCGGGCCAGGGCCATGTCCTGGCGGAACTGGGCGGAGTGGGACAGGGCCACCAGGCGCGCCCCGTCGCCGGCGACCACGCCGAGTCCGACCCGGTCGCAGCCGAACCCGGTGGCCAGTTCGGTCACCAGGGCGTGGGCGGCCGTCGTGCCGTCCGCCGCCTCGAGGACCGTGGCGACCCCGTCGAGGGCCTGGCGCAGGGATTCCCGGCCGGCCGCCTCGCCCCGACAGGCCCGCTGCCACAGGAAGGCCTCCAGGCGTCCCAGGCCCCATTGCAACTGGCGGACGACCAGGGCCTGGCGGGCCTCGGGGCAGGGCGCCACCTCCACCACCACGACACCGGCGAGCCGTTCGGCGAGCAGGATGGGATGGGCGACCCCGGCCCTCGGCGGCCCGCCGGCGGGTTCCGGCCGCCCGACGGCGACGGGCCGGCCCTCGGCCAGCGCGGCTTCGGCGACCTGGGCCAGGAAGCCTCCGCCCGGCGCATCGGCGGGCAGGATGGCGACGGGCTCGAAGCGGCCCTGGGGGGACTCGAGGATCAGGATGCCGGCGAGGCTGCCCGGGATGGAGGCGCAGAGCAGGGACAGCCAGGCGGCCCCCCGGGCCTCGGCGGTATCCGCCTCGGCGAGGGCCCGCCACAGCCCCTGTTCCTGTTCCGGCGTGAGTGCCGCCCGCGCCGAGACCTGGCCCGATGCTTCGCCGGACACCTTACAGCTTCAGTTCGCCGAACTTGGCCTCGTATTCGCGCAGGCCCTTCTCCAGCATGCGGGCCAGCCGCTTGGCGGCATAGGGATTCAGGATGATGCGGTCGCTGAGGGTCACCTTGACTTCCTTCTGGTCGCTGCGCCAGGCCTGGTGGGCGCCGAACAGGAGGGTGATCTCCTCGCGGGTGCCGAGGACGTTGCAGACGTTGGCGTAGGACGTCTTCATGACCGAGTCGTCCCAGACGATCTTGGGCTGGGCCTGGGGGTGGCTGATGATGGGCTCGTCGCCGTCGCTGCTGGCCATGGGGTTCTCCCTGATGGTTGAAATTCTAGGCGGCCCGGCGCAAGGAGATGCCGCGGCCCCGGGCCGGGGCCTGCCGCGCCTGGGGTGCCTGCGCCTCGCGCCAATGGCCGGTGGCCGGATCGAAGACCCTCGCCCGCCCGGACCCGGCCGCCGCGGCGCCCAGGGCGCCGGCCAGCAGGAAGCGGGTGTCGCCCGGTTCCTCGGGAACCGGCGCCATCGCGGCGGCGACATCGGCGGACGCGACCGCGGGATCGAACAGGCCGCCGAGCCAATGGGCCATCGCCGGCACGGTCCCATCGCCGTCGGCGGGCCCGCGCGAGGATGGTCCGGCATCGCCGGCCGGCGTCCCGGCCGGGGCGTCCACCGGCGCGTCCGAGGACTCGGAACTGCTGCCCGAGGAACCCGGTTCGGCGGAGCCCAGGATGAGGTCGATCAGGGCATTGGCCATCATGCCGGGCAGCGCCGCCAGGGGGCGCGGGCCGCCGAGGATCAGTTCCAGCCCGTTGCCGGTCATGACCAGCCGGGGCGTCGCGGCCGGATCCGATCCGTCGGCGGGGCCGGACGGCAGGGCAGCCAGGGCCGCGGCCACCGCGTCGGCGGCTTCGCCCGCCGTTTCGTCGACCCCGGCGGTGGTCGGGCTGTCGTAAAGGGAGAACAGCTGCTCGAGCACCAGGTCCACGGTGCCCAGCAGTTCGATCTTGGTCATCAGGCCGCCGGCGAAACTGATCCGGGCGTTGTCGCCGATCAGCAGGTCCTCCGCCAGGTCACCGTCCATGGTATCGGCGCCGTAGCCGCCGATGAGGATGTCGGCACCCGGCCCGCCGAGCAGGCGGTCGGCATCGCCGACGAGGGAATCGCCCTCGACTTCGGCCAGGTCGCCGGCGGCGTAATGGACATGGCCGCCGTCGCCCAGCAGGATGTCGTTGCCGTCCTGCCCGAGGATTTCGTCGGCCGCCGCACCGCCCAGGGCGACGTCGTTGCCGCCGCCCAGTTCGATATGGTCGGCGCCGCCGGGAATATCGGCGTCATTGACCACCCGGGCGAGCACGCCGCCGGAGAATTCGGCCAGGCCTGCATCGCCGAGCACCACGTCGGCACCGCCGCCGGTGGCGATGTCGTCGGCACCGACGCCCCCGAGGACCACGTTGCGGCCGCCGCCTGCGTCGATCCGGTCGTTGCCGCCGGTCTCCGGACGGCCATCGGTCGTCGCAGCCCGCGCCAGGACCCCGGCATCGTAGGCGAGGGTTCCGTTGTCGCCGAGCACGACATCGTCCCCGCCGGCCGACAGGAGGCGGTCGCCGCCGAAGCCGCCGACCAGGATGTTGCTGCCGGCGCCGCCATTCAAGGTGTCGGCGCCGCCGAGCAGCGAGACCTCGGAAACGACCGAGGTGATGACGCCGCCGGCGTCCCATTGGGCAATGCCGTTGTCGCCGATGACCAGGTCGTCCCCGGCCCCGGCGGTGATCGCGTCGCCGCCCAGGCCACCAAGCACCAGGTTCCCGCCGGCACCCGCGTCCAGGGTGTCTCCGGCCCCCATGGCGGCGCTCGCGTCGCTGGAGGCGAAACGGACCACCACGGCGCCGGAATAGACGATTTCACCGTTGTCGCCGATGATGCGGTCGTCACCGGTGCCGGCGCTCACCGTGTCGGCACCGACCCCGCCCAGCACCAGGTTGTCGCCATTGCCGGCGGCGATGTCGTCGGCACCCCCAGTCGACGCCGACGTATCGGTGGAGGAGAAGCTGGCGACGATGCCCGCAGCATAGATGATCTCGCCGTTGTCGCCGATGATCCGGTCGTCACCGGTGCCGGCGCTCACCGTATCGGCACCGATCCCGCCCAGTACCAGGTTGTCGCCGTCGCCGGCGGCGATGCTGTCCGCCGCGCCGGTCGAGGCGACGGCGTCGGTGGACGCGAAACTGGCGACGATGCCCGAAGCGTAGAGTATCTCGCCGTTGTCGCCGATCAGGGTGTCGGCGCCGCTTCCGCCGACGATGGTATCGGCCCCGAATCCGCCGACGGCGATGTTCGCACCCTCGCCCAGGTCGAGGGAATCCGCGCCGCCGTCGCCGGGCTCGAGGCTGCGGACGCGGGTGATGACGCCGGCCGCGGTGTAGGTCACCTCGCCGTTGTCGCCCAGGGCCACGTCGTCGCCGGCGCCGGCCCGGATGCTGTCGTCGCCGGCGCCGCCGATGACGAAGTTGCGGCCGCCGAGGGCGTCGATGTCGTCGCCGCCGCCAACGGTGCCGGCGCTGGCGAAGCGGGTGACGACGCCCGAGGCGAAGCTGACCTCGCCGGCATCGCCGATGAGGATGTCGTCGGCAAGGCTGCCGCGCAGGGTGTCCCCGTCCGCCCCACCGAACAGGATGGCCTTGCCGGTCCCGGACGCCAGCGTGTCGGCGCCCCCCGTCCCGGCGAGCACGCTGGCCGCGGCGGTCAGGTTCAGGAAGGTCTTGTCGCTGCCGGCATAGGTCTCGACGCCGCTGTCGCCGAACAGCAGGACGGTGACCTCGGCATTGGTCACGGCGGAGGCATCGAGGTCATCGCCGCCGGCATCTCCATGAATGGCCAGCAGCCGATTGCTGCCGCCGGCCAGGTCGTCCACGACGACGCTGTCGTCGCCGTCGTTGCCGTGAACGGTGGTGACGTCGTCCAGGCGGGTGCTGGCGATGCGCAGGTGGTCGTCGCCGCGGCCGGCCCAGAGGTTGATGCCGCCGGTGTAGCGGCCGCCGGTGGCGGTGTAACCGATGGTGGCGGGAGCAAGGCCGATGATGCTGTCGTCGGAGATCACCGCCGACAGGTCCGCATCGGCATCGCCCTGGTCGCTCACGTCGAGGGTGTTGCCTCCCGTGCCGGCGTCGATCTGCAAGGTGCCCAGGACTCCGTCCAGGGAACCGGCCAGGGCCGCGCCGTCCGAGGAAACGTGGAAGGCGTCGTCACCGCCGTTGCCCCAGATGTTGGTGGCGGCGGAGGTGCCTTTCACCTCGATGGTGTCGGCCCCGCTGCCCAGCCTCAGGTTCAGGGTCTCGACCGCGTAGTTGCCGATCCCGGACGCCATGCCCAGCCCGCTCAGCGTCGTCCCGGTGACCACCAGCGGCCGGTCGGCGATGTCGGCCGTGTCGTCCAGGTTGAAGACGTCCGTGCCACCGTCGCCGACGAAGGCCAGCTGGCCCATGATGGCCGTCAGGTCGCCGCCCGTGGTGGCGGGCGCCAGGCTGCCGACATTGACCGTGTCGTCGCCGCCGCCGCCGTTGATGCTCAGGTCGCCTTCCATCGCCCGCACGTCGACCACGTCGTCGCCGAGGCCCATGTTGAAGGTCGCCCGGGTCACCGGGTCGAGGGCCTGGACGGTCACGAGGTCATCGCCCGGACCCATGTTGAGGGTGAAGTTCTCCACCCGCGTGTAGGTGAGGCCGTCGGGCCCCATGCCGAGGCCGGTCACGCGGTAATGCAGCCCCTTGTCGTCGGTGTAGGTGTCGAAGGTGGCGGTATTGGCCGGGTCCCCGTCCTCGTTGTGGACGATCACGGTGTCGGTGTCCAGTTGCCCGTCCACCGTCAGCTTGCCCCGGATGCCCGACTTGAAGGCGTCGCCACCGGTGCCGCCGGCATGGCCCGATTCGTCCAGGGTGTACTTCGGCCCCGCCGTGAAGTTGATCGGATCCGGATCGATGGTGTAGGCGGCCGGGGTGACGGTGTAGGGCGGCGGATCCACCCAGACCGGCACCGACCAGCTGTAGGTGACCAGGGGCTGGTAGTGCAGGAAGGGGAAGCTCCAGTTCCAGTACCAGTAGTCGCCCCAGCTGAAGCTGTAGTTGTCGTAATGGTCGATGTAGGGCGAAGGATCGATGGTCTGGGTCGGCGGCTGGTAGATGTAGGGAGGCGGGTCCACCGTGACGGTCACCGCATCGCCGCCGATGACGACGGTATCGTTCCCGGAACCGCCGCGGACGGTCACGTCCAGGCCGTCCAGGGTGCCGAACACGTAGATGTGGTCGTCGCCGCCGGCGCCATTGACCTCGAGGCGCTCCACGTCGGTCATCTTGATCTGCAGCCCGGCGCCCACCACCTGCTGGCGCAACTCGAACACGCCGGGGCTGACCTCCAGCTCTATGGTGGTGACGATGAAGGTGTCGCCGATGGCGGTGCCATTGACGATCACGGTATCGTTGCCGGCGCCGCCGTCGATATTGACCGCCGCGTTCTGGACGTAGGAAATGGTGTTGTTGCCGGTGCCGCCCCGGACGTTGCGCAGCGGGTCGTCGGAGGGGTCGTCGTCGGTCAGGTGGGCGTTGATGACGAAGGTGTCGTCGCCGGCGTCGCCGTAGAGCCAGATCTCGGCCACGTTGTGGTTGACCTCGAAATAGTCGTCGCCGTAGGCGTAGCCGTCGACCGGCGTGTCGTCGCTGCCGTCGTCGCCGTAGAAGCGCGAGACGACGCTGATGCCGTTGGAGATCTTGGTGGCCACGGGGATGCCGCCGATGAACTCCTCCTCCAGCACCCGGCCGACGACGACGTTGTCGCTGCCCTCGTCGCCATAGACGTCCATGCCGATGGCGACGTCGTCCACCGTCATGTAGTCGTCGCCTGCGCCGGCATGGATGTCCAGGGATTCCGAATGCGTGTAGTTGAAGGTCTCCTGGGTCCCGGAGGGCTCGAAGGAACCGGTGTCGCCGAGCGCGCCATGCTGGATCTGGATGTAGCCGTCGGTGAGGGTCGAAGAATCGCCGTTGTTGGCATCCAGGAAGAAGAAGTCCTGGCCGGCGGTGCCGAAGACGTGGATGGCGTCGGCGGTGCCGAGGGTGCCGCCCGAGTCGTTCTCGGTGATGACCGAGTCGCCGGCTCCGCGGAAACGGATGTTGTAGACGTCGCCCTCGCCTGCCCCGTCCATCCTCAGGGTTCCGGTCCAGTCGGAAACGTTGAACGTGTTGTGGGAGGCGCCGCCGTTGAGGATCACCGTCTCGAAGGGAGCGATGGTGGTTTCCGTCTCCGTGCCTATGGTCAGGACGTTGCGGGTGATCGTGAAATTCCGGTCCCGGGTCTCGATCAGCTGGTCGTTGCCCGAGGTGTCCGAGAAGACGTCGACGCCGCGGTTGCCGGACACCCTGTCGTCACCGGTGCCGCTGATCAGGCTGTCGTTCCACTGGCTGCCGAGCAGCAGGTCGTTGCCTTCGCCGGAGTCGATGGTCAATGCCAGCAACTGGACCTCGCCGGCGTCGCGATTCTTGCCCACGTTCGCGAAGTCGATGTTGTCGTTGCCGCCGAGGGTGTTGAGCCTGAAGGTGTCCGTCGCCGCCGCACCCTGGTCGACGGAATAGAGGATCCCCGGGGTCTGCCGGCTGACGTTCAGCACGTACTGGCCGTCCGACGTCACGGCGGTCGCCGCCGAGAAGACGTCGTTCCCGGCACCGGCAGCGATGACCACGGAATCCGCCTTGCCGTCGTCCACGAACTCGCGCACCACCTTGTAGGGCACGACGGTGCCATCGTCGTAGACGTCCTTCAGCAGGGCCGCGCCGAAGCGGTCCCGGATGACGGCGCCCTCGCCGTCCAGCAGCTCCGGCGGGCTGTCGCCGTAGGTGCCGTCCTTGTTGTAGTCGTAGATGTTCGACTCGACGATCTCGCCGCCGAGGCTGATGGAAACTTCCCTGGCCGCCGTTCCGTCGAGGTCGCCGATCACGAAGCGGTCGGCGCCCTTGCCGGCGTTGAAGGTGAACTTCTCGGTGTTCTCGGTGAGCAGGTCGATGGCGCCCCAGGCGACGAGGACGTCGCCGGATGCGTTGGATACCGTGATGTCCGTATCCACGTCGGCACCCGTGACGATGATCCCGTCGGCGCCCGCGCCGCCGTCGATGACACTGTCCTGGCCATCGCCGACAGTCCAGTAGAAGGTGTCGCTGCCCCCGTCGCCGCGCACCTGGTCGATTCCCTTGCCGGCGATGAAGCTGTCGTCCCCGTCGCCGCCGGCGAGGATGTCGTCGCCGTCGCCGCCCTTGATGGCATCGGCGCCGCCGCCGCCCGAGACCGTGTCGTTGCCCTTGCCGGCGTCGATGGAATCGCCGAGCGCCTTGCCGCTGGCCAGGACGCCGGATTCGTTGCCGCCGTCGATCAGGTCGTCGCCGTCGCCGCCCTTGATGATGTCGCTGCCGGTGCCGCCGTACACGGTGTCGTTGCCCGACCCCGCGTCGATGGTGTCGCCGTTGGCCTTGGCGCCCGTGGTCGCCACGCTTTCGTCGCCGCCGTGGACGTAGTCGTTGCCCAGGCCGGTCTTGATCTTGTCGTTGCCGTCGCCGCCTTCGACATGGTCGTTGCCGTCCGAGGAGGTCAGCGTATCGTCGCCATCGCCGCCGTAAAGGTTGGCCACGCCGGCCGCATGGCCGGCGGCCTTGGTGACGATGAGCCGGTCCTTGCCGGCCTCGCCGTACAGGGTGTGCGTACCGGAGGACTGGCTGGTCACCCGGTCGTCGCCCTCGCCGCCGTGGAAGCTCACGTTGGCGGACACGCCGGCGCCGACCGTCAGGCTGTCGGCACCGCCGCCCGCATCGTTGACCACGATCCGGCCGACCGAGGCGGCGTTGTAGACCTCCGCGTAGCCGTTGTACTGGACCACGAGGACATTGGTGGCGGCGGTCGCCGGGCTGCCGTCGATGTTGTAGTCCTCCAGCGAGGAGCCGGCGGCCAGGTATTCGACGGAATAGGTCTCGGCCTCGTCGCCATCCGGGGAACCGGTCAGGCGCAGGCCGGCGTCGGTGCCCATGTGCAGCACGAGGTCGCTGCCACTGGTGTGGGCCAGGGTCGGCCGGGCAATGACCGGGCAATGGTGCTCGAAGCTGGCGATGTTGCCGCTGCCCAGGCTGAAGGTCTCGTCCCAGAGGGTGATGCGGCCAAAGAAGCCGAGGTCGAGGCCGACCCAGACGAAGGCATTGAGGAACCAGTCGATGGAGCCTTCGACGTCCAGGAAGCACAGGGGCCCGGCGCGGGTCAGCTCGATGAAGTCCTCGATGCGCACCTTGCCGTCGCCGACCTCGCTGCCGGCCGCTCCGACGACCACGTCGTTGAGGTCGAATTCCACCGTTCCCGTGATGCCGGCCTCCACGCCCGCCTCCACGAGGCCGGCGACCCCGACCGAGGCGCCGGCGCCTATCGTGGCATGGAGCTCCACCTCCGGCAGGTCGCCGCCGGTGCCTTCGGCGCCGTGGTCGTCGATGTAGAAGCCGTTGAAGATGTCGGCGGGATCGTTGCTGGTCAGGAACTGGTTGATGCCGTAGGTATCGAAGCCGAAGCCGAGGCGGACGGTGGCCGAAATGCCGCCGAAGAAGATGGCGTTGAGCGGGAAGACGATGGGGGTCGACTTGCGGAACATGAAGTCGAAGTCCAGGTCCGGCAGGTTGAACTTGAACAGGTCCACGTTCTGCCCCATCAGCAGTCCGAGGACGGCCGACGGGCTGGTGAGCAGCGGGATCTCGAAGCCCTTGCCGATGCCCGATCCCTTGAGCTTCTGCATGAAGCCCTTGCGTTCCGCATTGGAGTCGGAGGCGTTCTGGTTGTCGAAGGCCGAGGTGTCGTCGGCGCCCCCGATCCTGCTCCGATCGGCCGTCTTCAGCGCGTCGGGCCTCGTCGCGTCGACGCCGGTGCTGCCGCCGGCCACCGTGAAATCGCCGAAATTGATCAGGACCGTATCCCCGCCGGTCGGGATGTGGTTGATCATGTCGATCAGGTCGATCAGCACGGTCACCGCCGTGTACACGGACCGGTACTTGGTGTTGCCCAGGATGGTGCCGGCGAAATCGAGCATGGAGACGCCGTTCTCGCCGTCCTTGTTGAGGGCGTTCTTCAGCGGATCCAGGTCGGAGATGATCGGGATGTCGGTGCGCAGCAGGTCGATGATGGGCTGCAGCGGCTGGGTGAAGACCTGGATCTTCTCCAGGATCGGACCGATGAAGTCGGAGATGAAGGAGCCCAGGTCGAGGGTCACGTCCTCGAAGGAGATGGTGGGCCCTTCCAGCCCGGTCATCGTGACGCCGCCGGCGCCGAAGGCCAGATGGACGTTCAGCAGGTCCTGCTCGTAGTGGAAGATGGTGATGATGCGCGGGATCACGGCGCTGCCCGCGATGGACACCTCGCCCTTCAGGTCCACGTCCACGCCGGCATGGAAGTCGGCGCTGATCTGGTCCAGGAAGCTGAAGCCGGGGGCACTCATTTCCGTCAGGGTCAGCCTTCCGTCGTCGTCCGGATCGGTGACGTCCACGGTGAAGGCGGCCGAGATGCCGCTGCGCTGCCCGTCGTCGGTCTGGTCGTCGAAGTACTTCACGTCGTCCGTGAACTCTGCGATGTCCAGTTGCAGGAATCCGAGGACGCCGGTGGCGGTGAAGTCCTCCGGCAGGGTGGCCTCCAGGGTCAGGCGGAACTCCTCGGGCCCCGACTCGTCGGTTCCGGTCGTGACCGGATCGTCCTCGAATCCCGAAGTGATCAGGTAGAAGTCGCCGCTGGTGAAATCGACGCCTATGCCGAGGGTGAACTCGTAGGTGAAGGCGACATGGATGTCGCCGTCGATGCTCAGGCCGAGGCCCGGCGCCGACGCCGCGAAATCGATCGGGATGTCCTTTTCCCAGATGGTGCCCTGCAGGACCATCGTCACTTCCAGGGCGGTGAGTCCCGGCAGGGTGACGCTCACGTGGCCGCCGGCCAGCTCGAAGGTCAGGCCCGACTCGAGGGTGGTCTTGATGATGGCGTCGGTGGTGAGGGTGAAGTCGTCGGTCAGCAAGGCCGTCGCGAAGGGGTCGACCATCCGGGAATGCAGGTCCGCCAGGAAGTCCTCTATGCCGCTGCCGATGTCGCCCACCAGGGGCAGGGACAAGCCGCCGAAGAGGCTGGCGAAGCCGCTCTCCAGGTTGTCGAAGGCGGCGTCCAGGGCCTCGATGGCGGTATCCGGATGCTGCAGCTTCTCGATGCCGGCCACGGCACCGCCGACGCGGGGCGCCTGGTCGCCGCCGGCGCCGTCGCCGATCTCGCCGGAACCCGTGAGGTCCAGGCTGTCGGCAAGGTTGGAATAGTCGAGGACGTCGCCATCCACATCGCCGCCGCCGTCCAGGTCGCCGACCAGGATGGCGCTGCCGGACTTGGCGAAGGAGAACACGTCGTCGCCGCTACCGCCGGTCAGGTTCTCGATGCCGTTCCCGGACAGGTCGTCGCTGCCGTCGTCGGCGCCCAGGGTGCCGACGCCGATGTCGAAGGTGATGCCGGCGGTGACGGCGGAGAAGTCGCCGCTGTCGGTGCCCGAGGTTTCGATCAGGATGTCGCTGCCCCAGCCGTCGGCGAAGACGTAGGCATCGTCGCCGGCGCCGCCGGTCAGGGTATCGTCGCCGGCGCCGCCGGCGAGGGTGTCGTTGCCGGTGCCGCCGGTGAGTTCGTTGTCGGCGCCGTCCCCGGCAATGTCGTCGTCGCCGCTGCCGCCGGTCACGTTCTGTATGCCGGACAGGGCTCCGGTCACGCCGGTGGCGGACCCGGTCGCGAGATTGACGCTGATGCCGGTGGTGTTCGCGGAATGGTTGAGGGTATTGACGCCGCCGCTGCCGCCGTTCAGGGCACCGGCCAGCACGGCACCGTCCTCGAAGACGTAGGCGTTGTCACCGCTGCCGCCGACCAGGTTCTCGACGTGGGTGGCCGTCGCCAGCAGCGTGCTGCCCGCCTTGACCACGATGCTTCCGTCGGCCTTGATCGTGAATCCGAGGTCGCCGGAATAACCCGAGAAGTCGAGGGTGTCCGCCCCCCCGGCGCCGTCGAAGGTGACGGCATGGTTCCATCCGTCGCCGATCTTGAGGACATCGGCGGCGGCGCCACCGGTCGCCGTCAGCGCCGCTCCGGTGGCCGTCGCCACCGCGGCGTCGGCATGGGTGGCGAGGACGGCCGTATCGCCGGCAGCCGCCAGTTGCAGCGCCTCCACCTGGGTCACCTTCGTCCAGACGGCGTCGGCAACGGTGCCGGCGGTGGTGATCACCAGGGTATCGGTGCCGCCGGCGCCGGTGACGGTATCGGCCGCCGTGAGGTCCGCCACCGCGAAGGAGAAGGTATCGGCACCGGCGGTGCCGGTGAAGTTGTTGTCGGTGGCGGCCACGCCGGTGAAGGCATCCAGCAGGCCGTCGGTGAACTCGAACAGGAGGGGCGCCGTGCCGACCTGCCCGACGGCGGCCTCGAGGGTCCAGTCGCCGCCGAGGGCGGCGTCGCCCGTCGGGTCGACGGACGCCGCGACGTCCGCCCCGGTCGCGCCGGCCAGGCGCTCGAGGAACTTGAGGCCCTGGGCACCCTGGGCCACGTCGCAGCCGTAGAGCAGGATGTCGCCGCCCTGGGCGAGGGCCTTGCCCCACGAGGCCACCTCGGCCTCCCGGGCAGCCAGTGCGTCGGCGTCGACGGCGGTGCCGGCCAGGTCCAGCAAACCGGAGGCCCCATGGGAAACGATGTGGATCGCCGCCAGGTCCTGCCGGTCCGCGAGGGCCTCGGCAATCTGCCGCAGGCCATCCTCGCCTTCCTGAAGGACGATGAAGCGGACGTCGTCCGCGAGCGCAGGCAGGGCGAGGGCGGCGGCGACCTTCGGATCGACGAACACGAGTTGCCGCACCGCCTGTTCGGCCGGCTCCGCCGGCCCGGCGGGATCGGGCCCGGCGATCTGCGTCAGGGGGGCGATCAGCGCCGGAAAGTCGTCGCCGGCCCCATGCATCCCGTCGAACACCGGCAGGGTCACCTGGCCGTCATGGACCAGGGCGGCCGGATCCACCGGCTGGGCCTCCGCCGGCAGGTGGGCGTCCGGTTGCGGCGGCGGCACGGGAAGGTCGGCCGACATCAGCAGTCGCGGCTCCAGCGCTTCGAACAGGATGCGCCGGCGGAAGGGCGGCAGCGATGCCGCGGGCATGGCGGGCGAGGCCGGGACCGGCCGCCAGCCGGCACTCAGCCGGCGGGCAATGCGACGCGCAATCTGGACGGTCATGCCATTCTCCTTGGCGGTCTACGCGACCTCGACGCTAATCGGCGAGCCGGCTCACCATCTCCACGTCCGAGTCCGACAGGCTGCCGGCGGACTGCTTCAGCCGCAGGCGGTAGAGGAGGTAGTCGTAGCGGGCCTTGGCGTAGTCGCGCTTGGCCATGTACAGGTCGCGCTGGGAATCCAGGACGGCCAGGACGGTGGTGACGCCCGCCTTGTAGCCTTCCTGCTTCAACTCCAGCGCGCTGGTCTGGGAAGTGACGCCCTGGCGCAGGGCCTTGACCTGGGCGATGCTGGACACTACGCCCTGGTAGGCGGACCGGGCCTGCCTTTCCGCCGCCCGACGTTCCTGCTCCAGGTCCTGCAGCGCCTTCTGGTAGCGCGCCACCGCCTCGTCCGTCAGCGCGGTGGTCATGCCGCCCTCGTAGATGGGGATGGCAAGCTTCAGGGAGACGTCCGTGGTCTCGACGTGGCTGCCGCCGCCGAAGAGCGTTCCGCCCTGCTTGCGGTTGTTGTAGGTCCCCACGAGGTTCAGCGTGGGCAGGTAGCCGGAGCGCTGCCGGCTCACCTCCAGTTGCGACGCCTCCACCGCCTGGCGCTTGGCCTCGATGGCCAGGTTCTGCTCCAGGGCCGTTTCCACCCACTTGTCCATGGCGGCCGGCTCGGGCATCTGCAGGGGGATGTCCTCGCGGAAGCTCCGGTACTGCTTCAGGAGGCGGCCCGTCATCTCGCGCAGGGCCTGCTGGGCGTCCTCGAGCACGTTGGCTGCCTCCAGTTCCCGGGCGCTGACCTGGGCGTGGCGCGCCTTTGCCTCGTGCAGGGCGCCGGCGGCGGCCAGGCCGCGGGCGACCCTTTCCTCGACGAGCTGCAGCTGCTTGCCCACGGCTTCCTTTTCCGCCCCTGCGAATCCGAGGCTGTCGCGGGCCGCGAGCACGCCGAGATAGGCCGTCGCCACCCGCACCATCAGGGCCTGTTCGGCCGCCAGGCGATTGGCATAGGCCTGCTTGACGCCCGCCTCGGTCTGCGCCAGGCGGTCCCAGACCGCCTTCTTGAAGATCGGCTGGGTGATGGTCAAGGTGTGCTGGTCGATCGGGAAGACGCTCGACCCGGCGCCGATCACCGTGTTCTGGCTGCTCAGGATGTTTTGCCGTTCCTGGGTCTTCTCCATGTCCAGGACGACCGTTGGCAGCAGTCCGGCCCGGGCCTGCCTGACGATTTCCTCGCTGGCCTGGTGGTCGAGGCGGGCCGAGGCGAGCTTGGGATCGCTGGCCACCGCTTCCCGATAGGCCTCCATCAGGGTCTCGGCCCGGGCGGTCGAGCAGAGGAGGGCGGCGGGGAGAAAAATGCAGGCGGTGGTCAGGCGAAGACGGTATTGGGGCATTTTCGACTCTTCGAGTTATGGGAATCCCGGTGCATCCCTGACTCGCCGGACGAGCGGCGCGAAATCCACGGTCAGATCACCGTCGGCATACGGTCCGATTGTAGGGGGGGCCACTTGTCCGCGCAACCCGAACCTTTGGACGGATATCCATGCCCCCGAGGCGGGTTCTGCGTGCCGCGGCCAAAAAAAAGGGCGTCCATGGGACGCCCGAACCGCAGTGGAGGGAGGAATTTCCGGCCCCGGCGCGACGCCGGGGCCGGTTCGATCTCAGTAGTGGTAGGCCGTTTCGCCGTGGGACACGATGTCGAGGCCCTCGCGTTCCTCTTCTTCGCTGACCCGCAGGCCGACGAACATGTCCACCAGCTTGTAGCAGACGAAGGCGACGACACCCGACCAGACGACGGTCACGCCGACACCGGTGGCCTGGATGATCACCTGGCCCATCATGTCGTAGCTGTCGGCGACCTTGTTGGCCACGTAGTCGTAGATGCCGGTGCCGCCCAGGCTAGGCGCCGCGAAGACGCCGGTCAGGATCGAGCCCAGGATGCCGCCCACGCCATGGACCCCGAAGACGTCCAGGGAGTCGTCGGCGCCGAGCAGCTTCTTGAGGCCATTGACGCCCCAGAGGCAGACCACGCCGGCCAGCAGGCCGATCACCAGGGCGCCGATGACACCGACGAAGCCGCAAGCCGGGGTGATGGCCACGAGGCCGGCGACGGCACCCGACGCGGCACCCAGCATGGAGGGCTTGCCCTTGACCAGCCACTCCACGATCATCCAGGAGAGGGCCGCGGCGGCGGTGGCCAGCCAGGTATTGACGAAGGCCAGGGCGGCGGTGCCGTTGGCTTCCAGGGACGAGCCGGCGTTGAAGCCGAACCAGCCGAACCACAGCAGGGAAGCGCCGATCATGGTCATGGTCAGGCTGTGGGGGGCCATCGAGTCCTTGCCGAAGCCGACCCGCTTGCCGAGCACGTAGGCACCCACGATGCCGGCCATGGCCGCATCGATATGCACCACCGTGCCGCCCGCGAAGTCGAGGGCGCCCTTCTGGAACAGCCAGCCGGCGGTCGCGCCCGCCTTCTCGGCCGCCTCGGCGGTCGTGTAGGCGTCGGGACCGGCCCAGTACCACACCATGTGGGCGATGGGCAGGTAGCTGAAGGTGAACCAGAGGATGGCGAACAGCAGCACCGCGGAGAACTTGATGCGCTCGGCGAAGGAGCCGATGATCAGTCCCACCGTGATGGCCGCGAAGGCGCCCTGGAAGGCCACGTAGATCAGTTCCGGGATGACGATGCCCTTGCTGAAGGTGGCCGCGACGGAGTCCGGCGTGATGCCCTTCAGGAACAGCTTGTCCAGGCTGCCGAAGAAGGCATTCCCCTCCGTGAAGGCGACGCTGTAGCCATAGACGACCCACAGCACCGTGATCAGCGAGAAGACCACGAACACCTGCATCAGCACCGACAGCATGTTCTTGCTGCGCACCAGGCCGCCGTAGAACAGCGCCAGGCCCGGGATCGACATCAGGATCACGAAGGCGGTGGCGACGATCAGCCAGGCGGTGTCGCCCTTGTTGGGAACCGGGGCCGGCGCCGCGGCAGGAGCCGCTTCGGCCGGGGCAGCAGCCGCCGCAGCGGGAGCCTCGGCCGTCTTGGCCTCCGCGGCGGGCGCGGCGGCGGCCGGCTTGTCGTCGGCCAGGACCGGCGCCGAGACGGCGCCGAGGCCGACGGCACAGGCCGTCAACAACATTGCAATGAACTTTTTCATGTCTGGAACTCCCCTTTACAGAGCTTCCTCACCGGACTCTCCGGTGCGGATGCGGATGACTTGCTGGAGATCGAAGACGAAGATCTTTCCGTCGCCGATCTTGCCCGTGCTGGCGGACTTCTCGATCGCCTCGATCACCTGGTCGAGGATGTCGTCCTTCACGGCGGCCTCGACCTTGACCTTGGGCAGGAAGTCGACCACGTACTCGGCGCCGCGATACAGCTCCGTGTGGCCTTTTTGCCGTCCGAAACCCTTGACTTCGGTGACGGTGATTCCTTGAACGCCGACGGCGGCCAGGGCCTCACGCACCTCGTCAAGCTTGAACGGCTTGATGATGGCGGTAACCAGTTTCATGAGGAGGTTCCTTTTTCAGTTGTGGAGGTTCGCTTTCCCGCCGACGCCGGCCGTTGCGCCGGCGGGAGATTCGTGACGGATCCGGATCAGAACGTCTTGCTGACGGACAGGACGACGGTGCCTTCCCCGACCTTCTTGACGTCGGCGGTGGGCAGCACGCCATTCACGGCGGTGTACCAGCCCTTGGTGGCGTTGGTATCCACGTAGGCGGCGCCGAGGGTCCAGCCGTTCAGGTCGTAGTTGACGCCGATCTTCCAGTCGGTGTAGCTGAGCTTGCCGTAGTGGCGGACGGACTGATGGCCGACGTGGCCGACCAGGGTCAGCTTCTCGGTCAGCGGGTAGTTCGCCGTGAAGTCGAGGTAGCCGGAGCCCTTGGAACCGCCGGGCGTCGCGCCGAAGCAATCCGCCGGATTGCCGGTGATTGCGTTCTGGCAGGCACCGCCGAAGGTCTCGTTCTTGGTCCCGAAGAAGTCGGTCAGGGTGTGCGAGTACTTGACCGAAAGCCACTGGTAGGTCAGGCCCAGATAGACTTCCAGGTTGTTCGGCTTGGTGGTGCCGGTGAAGGGCGCCACGTTGTTGAACTTGACGCCCGGATACCAGTAGTAGAGGAGGCCGACGTCGAAGCCGAGGTCACCGCTGATGGCGCCCTTGTAGCCGCCGTAGAAATCCCACTCCAGGGAGGCCCCGTTGGGGTACTGGTTGCCGCTGACGTTGGAAGCCCAGGTTCCCAGGTAGAAGCCGCTGGAATGCGAGTAATCGATGCCGCCCTGGACGGTGGGCAGCTTGAAGGTCTGGGAAATGCCGCGGAACCGGTAGTCCGTCGCCAGGGTCATGTTCCCGGTGAAGGTGTGGGGCGAGGCGGGGGCGGCCGCGGCCGCCTGGGCGAAGGCGGAAGTGGAACCCGCGAAGAGGCTGGCCACGGCGGTGGCAACGAGCAATTTGCGCATAGTTATCTCCAGAGAAAGGAATCAGGTTGCGACGAACGATTAGCACGGCCCGTGCCAGCTTGTAAATCCATTGCAAAACAGTGATCTATTTCACGGAATCGGGCCCATTGGCGGGCATGCCCACCCCAAGTTGGTGCAACCCGGGAGAGATGCACCAAGCCAGTGCAGCCAAGGCCGGCAGGACAGCGTGCTAGACTCCGGGCCGCCTCCCGGCAGCCCGACCCTATCCGCCGACCCTGGGTGATCCCATGCTCAAGCCCGACACCATCGAAGATCTCAGCGCCAGGATTTCGCAGCTGGCGGCGGCCGCTCCGGCCGGCGACCTGGAGAAGAACCTGCGGGCCCTCCTGGGCGGACTGTTCGAGCGTCTCGACCTGGTCACCCGGGAGGAATACGACGTCCAGGTCGCCCTGGTGGAAAAGGCCCGGGAACGGCTCGCCGCCCTCGAGGCCCGGGTCGCCGAACTGGAAGGCCGGACTTAGCCTGCCACCCTCCGCCGGCGGGCTCGGCGCCGGGCCGAAGCGCCGCCGGGGCCACCGGCCGTTCTCCGGTAGACTCGCGGGCTTCCCCTCCTCTCGTTCATCATGCCGCTGGCCATCCTGAAGAGCCGTGCCCTGGACGGCCTTGCCGCCCCGGAAGTGACGGTGGAAGTCCACCTGGCGCCCGGCCTTCCCGGATTCACCCTCGTCGGCCTTCCGGAAACAGAGGTGAAGGAAGCCCGCGACCGCGTCCGGGCGGCCCTCCAGAACTGCCGCTTCGAGTTTCCGGCCCGACGCATCACCGTCAACCTGGCCCCGGCCGACCTGCCCAAGGAATCCGGCCGCTTCGACCTGCCCATCGCCCTCGGCATCCTGGTCGCCTCCGGGCAACTGCCCGGCGGCGCCCTCGGTGGCCTGGAGTTCGTCGGCGAGTTGTCCCTGTCCGGGGAATTGCGTCCCGTCCGCGGCACCCTAGCCATGTGCCTGGCCGCCGCCGGCGGCGGCCGCGCCTTCGTGCTGCCGCGGAATTGCGCCGCCGAGGCCGCCCTGGTGCGGCATGCCCGCATCCTGCCGGCCTCCAGCCTGCTCGAGGTCTGCGCGCACCTCGATGGCACGGCACCCCTGGCACCCCACGCGGCGGATGCCGCCCACGCCACCGGCAACTACCCCGACCTGGCCGAGGTCAAGGGCCAGGCCCAGGCCAAGCGCGCCCTCGAGGTCGCCGCCGCCGGCGGCCACAGCCTGCTGATGAGCGGGCCGCCGGGCACCGGCAAGTCCATGCTGGCGCAGCGGCTGCCCGGGTTGCTGCCGCCCATGGGCGAGACCGAGGCCCTGGAAAGCGCGGCGGTACTGTCCCTGGCCGGCATGTTCGACTCCGCGGCCTGGGGCCTGCGACCCTGCCGCTCCCCCCACCACTCGGCCTCGGCGCCGGCCCTGGTCGGCGGCGGCGGCAACCCGAAGCCCGGCGAGATCTCCCTCGCCCACCATGGCGTGCTCTTCCTCGACGAGCTCCCGGAATTCGACCGGCGCGTGCTGGAAGCCATGCGCGAGCCCCTCGAGACCGGACGCATCTGCATCTCGCGGGCCGCCCGCCGCGCCGAATTCCCGGCCGGCTTCCAGCTCGTCGCCGCCATGAACCCCTGTCCCTGCGGCTTCCTGGGCCATGCCAACGGCAAGTGCCGCTGCACGCCCGACCAGGTGGCCCGCTACCGGGCGAAGCTGTCCGGCCCCTTCCTGGACCGCATCGACCTCATGGTCGAGGTTCCCGCCGTGCCGGAACGGGACCTCGCGGAGCGCGGCGGCGGCGAGGCCTCGGCGGCCGTGCGGGCCCGCGTCGTCGCCGCCCGGGAACGCCAGACGGCCCGCCAGGGCATGCCCAACGCGCGCCTTTCGCCGGAGGAGATCGAGGTCCATTGCCTACCGGATTGCGCCGGCGCCCAGTTGCTGAAGCAGGCCATGGCCCGCCTCGACCTCTCGGCCCGGGCCTACCACCGCATCCTCAAGGTGGCCCGCAGCATCGCCGACCTGGCGGGCCAGGAACACGTCGGCGGCCCCCAGATCGCCGAAGCCATCCAGTACCGCCGGGGCTTCGGTGGCTGAAGCCGCCCGGCCCGACCGCCACGGCAAGGCCCCCCTGGGCCTGGTGGTGCTGCTCGCCTCCCTGTCCACCATCGGGCCCTTCTCGATCGACACCTACCTGCCGGCCTTCCCGGCCATCGCCCGATCCCTCGGGGCGACGGACATCGAGGTGCAGCAGACCCTGACGGCCTACATGCTGCCCTTCGCCTTCATGATGCTCTGGCACGGCGCCCTGTCGGACGCCCTCGGCCGGCGGCGGGTGATCCTCGGCGGGCTCTTCCTCTACGTCCTGTCGACGCTGGTCTGCGTCTTCGCCCAGCGCATCGAGGTCCTCTGGGCCGGGCGGGCCCTGCAGGGACTCTGCGCCGGCGCCGGCATGGTCGTCTCCCGCGCCGTCGTGCGCGACCTCTTCGACGGGGCGGCAGCCCAGAAACTCATGTCGCATATCGCCGTGCTGTTCGGCATCGCACCCGCCATCGCCCCCATCATCGGCGGCTGGATCCATGCCTGGTTCGACTGGCACGGGATATTCGTCTTCCTCGCCGTCCTCGGCGCGGCCGTCTTCCTGGCCGCCTGGTTCCTGCTGCCGGAGACCCTGCCGCCGGCGAAGAGGCAGTCCCTGCATCCGGTGCAGCTCTGGCATGCCTACGTCCAGGTCTTCACCCATCGGGTATTCGTGCGCCTTTCCCTCGCCCTGGCCCTGTGCTTCAACGGCATGTTCCTCTACGTCCTCTCGGCGCCCGTCTTCCTGATGCGCCACCTGGGCCTCTCGGCCCAGGCCTTCGGCTGGATGTTCGGGCCCAGCGTGGTCGGCCTGATGACCGGCTCCTGGGTCTCGGGACGCCTGGCCGGCAAGGTGTCGCCGCGGCGCACCGTCGCCCTCGGCATCGCCCTCATGATGGCCGCGGCGCTCGCCAACCTGCTGCTCAACGCCACCGTGCCGCCCCGCTTCCCCTGGCCCCTGCTGCCCCTGCCGCTCTACACCCTGGGCCTGGCCATGACCATGCCGGCGCTGCAGTTGATGGCGCTGGACCACTTCCCGGAACGGCGCGGCCTGGCCTCCAGTTGCCAGAGCGTCGTGCATACCGGCACCAACGTCCTGACGGCGGCCCTGCTGGCGCCGCTGCTCTGGGGCAGCACCCTCGACCTGGCGCTGGGCATGGGCGCCTCGCTGGCCCTCGGGATCCTCGCTTTCGCCCTCTCGGAGCCGCGGTCCCGGCCGGCCTGAGCGAGCGCACATCGGCTATGCTTGGCGGCACTGCGCTGAAGACGCAGAGTTCGCTACCCCAAGGAGAGACCCATGAACATTCCCGCCCTGGCGCGGCTGGCCGCCGTCGCCGCCCTGACCGCGTGCGCCCTGCCCGCCACTGCCCAGAATGCGCCGCCGCCCGCCGACCGGGTCCTGCTCCAGGTCAGCGACGAGGACCCGAAGAAATGGAACCTCGCCCTCAACAATGCGCGCAACATCCAGGCCGACCTGAAGGGCCAGGTGGCGATCGAGATCGTCGCCTACGGGCCGGGCATCGGCATGCTGAAGGCCGACGCCCTGGTCGCCAACCGGGTCATCGACGCCATGGCCGCGGGCATCCAGGTCGTGGCCTGCGAGAACACCATGACCAACCAGAAGATCACCAGGGACGACATGCTCGGCGGCATCGGCTACGTCCAGGCCGGGGTGGTCGAGATCATGCGCAAGCAGCAGGCCGGATGGGCCTACATCCGGCCGTGAAGGCCGGCCCGCCGCCCGCGATGCCCGACTGGTCGGGCATCGACACCGTCCTCCTCGACATGGACGGCACCCTGCTGGACCTGCACTTCGACAACCACTTCTGGCAGGCCCACGTGCCCCGCCGCTATGCCGAGGCGCGCGGGCTCGACCCGGCGGTGGCGCGGGAGGAACTGATGGCCCGCTACCATGCCCGGGCCGGGACCCTCGAGTGGTACTCCGTCGATTTCTGGGAGACCGAGCTCGAGCTGGACATCATGAAGCTCAAGGAGGAAGTGGCGCACCTGATCGCCATCCATCCCAGGGTGGTGGATTTCCTGGAATGGCAGCGCCGCCAGGGGCGCAGGGTCTCCCTGGTGACCAACGCCCACCACAAGAGCGTCACGCTGAAGATGGCGAGGACCGGCCTGCGCCCCCATTTCGACCGCGTGGTGAGCGCCCACTCGGTCGGACGGCCCAAGGAAGATCCGGCCTTCTGGCGGCGGCTGCAGCAGTTCATTCCCTTCGACCCGCAGCGCACGCTGCTCGCCGAGGACAGCCTGCCCGTCCTCGACTCGGCCCGGGAATACGGCATCCGCCACCTGGTGGCGGTTCGCAATCCGGACAGCCGCCAGCCGGACAAGGACACGGGGCCCTATCCGGCGATTTCCAGCTTCGCCGAGCTGATCCCCGAGGCATGACTTCCCGGCCGAGCGTCTGCACCGTCGGCCTGGAGGAGCCCCTGCTGCGCGGCCCCCGCCGGCCGCGGGCGGCCCTCGTCGGTCGCATGGGCGTCGGCCGCAGCACGGTATTCCAGGGCGCCGCCAGCGCCATCGTCGGGCACGAACGCCTGGCCGGCGAGGGGCCGGCCTATGAGGAATGCATCGTCGACGTGGGCCTCGACCAGATCTCCCTGGTGGACCTGCCGCCCCTCGAATCCCTGCACGGCCTCGACGAAGCCGGGCGGGTGGTCCTCAAGTACCTGCTCTGGGGCGATCGCTGGCCGGCCGTCGCCCGCCACGAGTCCCGGCAACCCGCCGTCGCCTTCCAGGCCCCGGACGTGCTGGTGCTGGTGGTCGACGCCACCGCCCTGCAGCGCGACCTGGAACTGGCCCAGGAACTCTCGCTGCTCGGCCGGCCGCTGGTCATCGCCCTCAACCGCATGGACGAGGCCCGCGACAAGGGGCTCTACATCAACGTGCGCGCCCTCGCGGAAGCCCTCGGCGTCCCCGTCGTGCCGACCGTCGCCCACATGGGCAAGGGCCTGCGCGAACTGTTCACCGCCGTGGTGCGGGCGGCCCGCGAGAACGTCTGCCCCCTGCCGCAGCAGCCCAGCCCCCATGTCGCCCGGGCCCTGGAAGGACTGGCGACCGTCGTCGCCGGGCCGGCGATCGCCGAGGCCTTCCGCGTCCCGCGGCCGCTGCTGCTGACACAACTGGCGGAGAAGGACGACTACTTCCTGCCCGAACTGGCGGCGCATTTCCCGGAGAGCGTGGCGGCGCTGGACGGCGCCCGCGTCGCCGCCGAGCGGGACCTGCCGCGCCCGCTGGCCGACGAGATCCACGCCGACCGGCATCACAGGTCGGCACTGCTCTTCGAGAGCGTCAGCCGGCCGGGACGGCGGGACGAATCGGCGCCCTGGCAGTTCTGGCTGGACGAGATCTTCCTGCATCCGCGCTGGGGCCTGGTCGGCAGCACGGCCATCTTCGCCCTGGTCCTCTTCCTCGTCTTCGAGGTGGCCACCGGCCTCGACGCCCTCACCTCGGCGCGGCTGGCCGCCTGGGTCGGCGAATGGACGCCCGGCAGCACGGCCGGCGTCGTCGGCCGGGCGGTCGCCGACGCCCTGGTCGGGCTGGTCGGCATCGTCGTCCCCTACATGCTGCCGCTGGTGCTGCTGCTGGTCGCCCTCGAGGAGTCGGGGATCATGCACCGGGTCGCCTTCGTGGTGGACCGGGGCTTCCACCGCATCGGCCTGCACGGCGGCGTCGCCCTGCCCTTCCTGATGGGCCTGGGCTGCAACGTGCCGGCCATCTCGGCGGCGACGGCGGTGGCCACCGGCCGCGACCGCATCGTCGCCGCCGTCCTGATCACCTTCGTGCCCTGCTCGGCCCGCTCGGCCATCATCCTCGCCCTGGGCGGCAAGTACCTGGGCCCGGCCGGCGTCCTCGGCCTCTTCGCCCTCATCCTGGTGGTCATCGCGGTGGCCGGCCGGCTGCTCGGGCGGCGCTATTCGACGGTGGTTCCGGGCGTCATCCAGGACATCCCGCCCTACGCGCTGCCGCGGGCCGGGGCGGTGCTGCGGGCGACCTGGGAACGCACCAGCGACATCCTGACCATCGTCACGCCGCTGCTCATCGCCGGCAGCGTCGTGCTGGCCCTGCTGGCCCATGTCGGCGCCGACGCCGCGATCAACACCCTGCTGACGCCGATCACCTCCTGGTGGCTGGGGCTGCCCATCGCCCTCGGCGTACCCATCCTGTTCGGCGTCCTGCGCAAGGAGCTTTCCCTGCTGATGGTGGCCCAGGCCCTCGGCACGGCCGAGGTGGGCAACATGCTGGATGCCGTGCAGATCACCACCTTCCTGGCCTTCCTGACCTTCTACATCCCCTGCGTGTCCACCTTCGCGGTCATGCTGCGCCTGATCGGAACCCGCCAGGCCCTGTTCTCGATCGGGATTTCGGTCGCCTCGGCGCTCGCCATCAGCGGCGCCGTCCGCCTGCCGCTGGAGTTGTGGCGGGCCTTGGCCTAGGGCGATCCGCCTAGGCGAACAGGCCGTGCAGCATCTTGGCCAGCAGCAGCACGATGACGCCGGCGAAGATCTTCTTCAGCGTCGGCACCGGCAGCCGGTGGGCGAGCTTCGCGCCCCAGGGCGCCACGAGGACGCTGGCCACGACGGTGCCGGCCAGGGCCGGCAGGTAGATGAAGCCGAAGCTGCCGGCCGGCAGCCCGGTGGCCCCGTAACCGGAAATCATGTAGCCGACGGTGCCGGCCACCGCGATCGGGAAGCCGATGGCGGCCGAGGTGCCGATGGCATGGTGCATCCTGACGTTGCACCAGGTCATGAAGGGCACCGAGAGGGATCCGCCGCCGATGGCCACCATGGCCGAGACGCCGCCGATGCCCGCCCCGACGCCGAACATGCCCAGGGTCCCGGGCAATTCCCGCGAGGGCTTGGGCTTGGCGTTGACGATCATCTGCACGGCGACGTAGGTCATGAAGACCGCGAAGAAGATGGCCAGGGGCCGCGTCGGCACCCGTCCGGCCACCTGCGCGCCGAGGATCGTGCCGACGACGATGCCGGGCGCGATCGTCCTCACCACCGGCCAGAGCACCGCGCCGTGCTGGTGGTGGGCGCGCAGGCTGGAGACCGAGGTGAACACGATGGTCGCCATCGAGGTCCCGAGGGCCAGGTGCATCAGGTGGCCGTCGGGAAAGGCCTGGGCGGCGAACATGACGGCCAGCACGGGCACCATCACGGCGCCGCCGCCGACGCCGAGGAGGCCGGCGAAGAATCCGGCGAAGGCGCCCAGGGCCAGGTAGGCCGCGAACCATGTCAGGACGGAGGCGTTCACTTCAGCAGCTTCCCGACGACGAACTTCCACTCCGCCGGGTCCACCGGCGTGATGGACAAGCGGTTGCCCCGCTGCAGGACGCGCATGTGGGCCAACTCGGGATGGGAGCGCAGTTCGGCGATGCCGACCAGCCGCGTCTTCTTCACGATGCGCACGTCGACATTCACCCAGCGCGGATTCTCCGGGGTGGACTTGGGATCGAAATAGGGACTGTCCGGATCGAACTGGGTGCGGTCCGGATAGGCCAGCTTGGCCACCTCGGCGAGGCCGGCGATGCCCGGTTCCGGGCAGGACGAATGGTAGAAGAACACCTTGTCCCCCACCTTCATCTGGTCGCGCATGAAATTGCGCGCCTGGTAGTTGCGCACGCCCCACCAGTCCACCGTCCCGCCCGGCATGGCCAGCACGTGGTCGATGCCGACTACCGCCGGCTCGGACTTCATCAGCCAGTAACGCATCGCGAAACGCTTCCCTTCAGCCCCTCAGCCGCCCGCTGCGGGAAGCTTGCATCCCTTGAAATCGATGGCCGGCGGGTCGACGAGGGTGGTCTCGGGACCCATGACCAGCGTCGCCCGGCCGTTGCTGTAGCGGCCGGCGGAGCCGGCTACGGGATCGAGGCGGAACTGCCGCTCGGGGAGGATCACCCAGGCGGCGCCGTCCACCATGCGCAGGTGGAAGGCCTTGCCGCCGGCGCACTGGTATTCGCTGGCATTGGCCGGCGTCCGGGGCCGCTCGGCCGACTTCTCGCCGCCGAAGGGCCAGACGTTCATGCCGCCGCAGCCGCCCAGCAGCAGCGCGGCGAGGATCAGGATCGGGGGGGTTCTCATGCGGATTTCAGGCGAAATTGCGAAAGCGGCGATGTTGCCACAAATCGGCATCCGCGGCCTCACGACGGCGCCCCATGCATTTCGGGTTTGCTGCCCCGGTGCAGGGCGGCGATGCCGAAGGACAGGTTGCCCCGCTCGACGGCGGCCCTCCGCCATCACGGCCGGGCTGGGTTCGCAGACAGGCACCGAGCGCCCGGGCGCGATGAGCAGGCGGGCCACGTCGCCGGTGCCGCCGGCCAGGTCCACGAAGCGGCCGGCGGTGCCGCGCAGATCCCGCGCCAGGCGACGCTTCCAGAGCCGGTGGTCGCCCGGGCTCATCAGGTCGTTCATCAGGTCGTAGCGGGGAACGACGGCCTCGAAGACGCGGCGGATCAGCCGCCGCCGCTCGCCGGGGTCGACCTGCCTGCCGCCGAAACCTTCGTCGAGCGGATTCATGCCATTGGCAAAAAAAGAAAGCGCGGACGAATCCGCGCTTTCTGGCTTTGGGTCCCCCGCCTGTGCCGTTAGGCCGGCATCCTGAACCTGGGTTCAGAGTGGCTGCTTTCCTGCCGCTTCAGGTACGCTCGACGATGGAGCGTTCGCAACAGCGGCGTCCTTGGTCCGCGGCCCGATGCCTAAGCATTGGTTCAAGGAATGTATGGCCTTGACGCACACCGCAGGGGATTTCCGGGGAGGTCCGGGCCGGCACCGCCGCCGGGCTGCCCTAGAACAGGTCGTCCTGTCGGGTCTCGGCGATGGCGGCGTCGACTCGCGCCTCGATGGAACCGATTCTACGCTTCAACTCCGTCCCGTCAATCGTGTTCGCCGATTGTTTCAGCGAGACCAACTCGTGGGCCAGGTTGAGGGCCGTCATCACCGCCAGGCGTTCGCCGGTGCTCTTCGTCTTGGCCGCGATCTCGGCCAGGCGGGTGTCGAGGAAGGCCACCGCCGACAGCAGGGCCTCCTTCTCTTCCGGGGCGCAGGCGACCCGGTACTCCTTGCCCTGGAGGCGGACATCCAGGGTATTGGCGGCGTTCGGTTGTTGGGCGGCCATTATTCGGGCAAGCGATCCATCAGGGCCTCGAGGCGGCTCCGGGCCTGTTCGATCCGGTCGGACAGGACCCGCTTCTCCTGCTCCAGGCTTTCCACGCGGCCGCGCAGGCTTTCGTTCTCGGCGCGCAGGCCGCGGCCGAGGGACACCAGATGGTCGATTTTCTGCTCCAGGGAATCCAGTTCGTGGCTCATCGGGCGAAGTTTGTTGGAAATCCCTTTCCCGGTCAAGAAGTAAGACGGGATTGTGAAGGTGGCGCACGAGCAGATGGGGCGGCGCCCCCGGCGCCATAATCGCGCCGGGGGCCGAGTATCCCCGTGGCTATAATGGGTGCCAGGCCGTTCGCCGAGTGCGAGCGGCCACCCTGTCCGCGGTGCCCGAAGCCTTTCCGGCGACGGGTGAAACGGGAAGCAGGTCCGCGTGCCCGCCACGCCAAGCCTGCGCTGCCCCCGCAACGGTAGGGAAGTGCGGAATCCCCATCATGCCACTGGGATGAACCCGGGAAGGCGGGGATTCAAGACTTCCGAGCCCGGAGACCGGCCACGGACGGAACCTTGGAATCGCCGCGGGGAAGCGGCGGCCGGCTTCCTTCCGCCGCTCCGCCTCCCCCCCCCGCGCGCTTCCGTAACCGCAATGCACCGGCCTGCGGGGACGCTGGCCGGCAAC
Source organism: Pseudomonadota bacterium (assembly GCA_052035955.1). GTDB lineage: Bacteria > Pseudomonadota > Gammaproteobacteria > Burkholderiales > Rhodocyclaceae > JAEUNJ01. The sequence continues at coordinate 14,929 of JBPOHD010000067.1, read as the reverse complement.
GGGAGTCCATCCATCATGCACCGCCCGCCCCACCGGTCCGCCAGCGCGGCCGCAGCCCTTTCCCTCCTTGCCCTTCCCGCCGCCGCCGAGCCGCCGGTCGAACTGGCCGCCGTCGTCGTCACCGCCACCCGCCAGCCGACCCGGGCCGACCGGGTGCTGGCCGACGTCACCGTCCTCGACCGGGACGAGATCGCCGCCGCCGGCTGGAGCAGCGTGCCCGAGATGCTGGCCGCCCAGCCGGGCGTCGAGTATTCCAGCACCGGCGGCACCGGCCAGCCGGCCAGCCTCTTCCTGCGCGGCGCCAACGGCGGCCACACCCTGGTCCTGCTGGACGGCATGCGCCTGAATTCCGCCACCCTGGGCACGGCCTCCCTGGAGGCCATCCCCCTCTCCGCCATCGAGCGCGTCGAGATCCTGCGCGGCCCGGCCTCGAGCCTTTACGGCGCCGACGCCATCGGCGGCGTGGTGCAGTTGTTCACCCGCCGCGTGGACGGGCCGCCGCGCCTGCAGGCGGCCGTGGCGGCCGGCAACTACGGGGCCTCGCGGGGCGAGTTCGCCCTCGGCGGCAATGAAGGGCCCTGGTCATTCACCCTGGCCGGCGGCCGCGAACAGACCCGCTCGGTGAGCGCCATCCGCCATCCGGACGACCGCTGGGCCAGCGTCTTCTTCACCACCGATCCCTACAACCCCGACGCCGACGGCAACCGCAACGACAGCTTCACCGGCCAGCTGCGCTTCCGCCCGGCCGCCGGACACGAGGTGGGCCTGCAGGCCTCCCGCTTCGCCGCCACCACCCACAAGGACGCCACCCAGTGCGATCCGGTGTTCTTCTTCCCCTGCACGGCGGCCTACGATTCCCGCACCACGCAGAAGATTTCCGGCACCAGCGCCTTCTGGAGCGGCAAGCTGCACCAGGCCTGGACCACCACCCTGCGGGTCGAGGAGAGCGAGGACCGGATGCGCGACTACCGGCTCGACCCGACCCGCGGCGTCGAGTTCCACAACCGCTTCACGACCCGCCAGCGCCAGCTCGTCTGGCAGAACGACCTGGCCGTCGGCCCCGGCACCGCCCTGCTGGCCCTGGAGCGCCTGGACCAGGACATCGACGCCGACCGCAGCTACACGGCGCGCAGCCGCAGCGTCCGCGCCTGGGTCGCCGGCTACGACCTCTGGGCGGGACCGCACGGCCTGCAGGCGAGCCTGCGCAGCGACGCCTCGGACCAGTTCGGCTCCCGGCGCACCGGCGGCCTGACCTACGCCTACCGCACCGAAGGCGGCTGGCAGTTCCAGGCCGGCCTCAAGACGGCCTTCAAGGCCCCCACCTTCAACGACCTCTACTTCCCGGCCGACCCGATGTTCGGCGGCGGCAACCCCCAGCTGCGCCCGGAGGCGGCGCGCGGCGCCGAGTTCGCCGTCCGTTATCGCGGCAACGGCTACCGGCTCGGCGCCACCGCCTATCGCAACCGGGTGACGGACCTGATCGAGTGGCGCCCCAACCCCGGCAAGGGCCCCTTCTACTGGGAACCCCAGAACATCAGCCAGGCCCTGCTGCGCGGCATCACCTTCGACTACGCGGCCACCCTCGGCGAGTGGACCCTGCGCGGCTCCCTCGACCTCCAGGACCCGCGCGACCTGCAGCGCCAGGTGCTGCTCAATAACCGCAGCCGCATCCACGGCAAGCTCCAGGCCGACCGCCGGTTCGGCCCCTGGCGCTACGGCGCCGGCCTGACGGCCAGCGGCCCGCGCTGGGAGGACGACGCCTTCAGCCTGGTCACGCCGGCCACCCGGCGGGAACGCCTGGGCGGCTACGCGCTGGCCAACGCCACCGTGGATTACGAACTGGCCCGGGACTGGAGCCTCTTCGTCCGCATCAACAACCTGTTCGGCAAACGCTACGAGCCGCGCTTCAACTACGGCGTCGAGGGGGCCCGCGTCCTCGTCGGCGTCCGCTTCGGGGAGTTCTGAGCCGGCCATGCCCTCCCGCCGCCGCGCCGCCTTCGTCCTCGTCCTCCTCGCCCTGCTGGGCCTGGGGGCCCTGGGCGCGGCGCTGCTCGCCGGCACCCTGCCGGTGAGCCCCGGCGAGGCCCTGGCCGCCCTCTTCGGCGGCGGCGGCGAGGCCGGCGACGTGGTGCGCGAACTGCGCCTGCCGCGGGCCCTGGCCGCCTTCGCCTGCGGCGGCCTCCTGGCCCTGGCCGGCGCCCTGATGCAGGTGCTGCTGCGCAACCCCCTGGCCGACCCCTACGTGCTCGGCGTTTCCGGCGGTGCCGCCGTCGGCGCCCTGCTGGCACTGCTGGCCAGCCTGCCCGGCATCCTGGTGCACGGCGGCGCCTTCGCCGGCGCCCTGGCCGCCACCCTGCTCGTCTTCGGCCTCGCCCACGGCGACGGCGCGTGGACCCGCACCCGGCTGCTGCTCACCGGCGTCATCGTCGCCTCCGGCTGCAGCGCCGTCGTCGCCCTGATCCTCTCCGTCGCCCCCGAGGGCCAGCTGCGCGGCATGCTTTTCTGGCTGATGGGCGACCTCTCCCACACGGCGACGCCCTGGCCCGCCCTGGCCATGCTGGCCGCCGGCCTGGCCCTCGCCCTGCCCTTCGCCCGGGACCTCAACCTGGTCGCCCACGGCGACCTCGCCGCCCGCGCCCTGGGCGTGCCCGTCGGCCGCCTGACCCTGGGCATCCAGGTCGGCGCCTCGCTGCTCACCGCCGCCGCCGTCACCACCGCCGGCAGCATCGCCTTCGTCGGCCTGGTGGTGCCCCACCTGGTGCGCCTGGCGGTGGGCAGCGACCAGCGGGTGCTGCTGCCCGCCGCCGCCCTGGCCGGCGGCACCCTGCTGGCCTGCGCCGACACCCTGGCCCGGGTGGCCATCGCCCCCCAGCAACTCCCCGTCGGCGTGCTCACCGCCCTGATCGGCGTGCCCCTGTTCCTCTTCCTGCTCGGCCGACAGCCGGGGAGGGCGTCATGACGGCGGCGGTCCTGGCCGCCCGCGGGCTGGGCGTGCGCATCGGCGGCCAGGCCGTCGCGGCGCGGCTCGACCTGGAAATCCGGGCCGGCGAGCGCCTCGCCGTCCTCGGCCGCAACGGCGCCGGCAAGACCACCCTGCTGCACACCCTGGCCGGCCTGCGCCCGCCCGCCGAAGGCCGGGTGGAACTGGACGGCTGGCCCCTGGGCGCCATGGACGCCCGCGAGGCCGCCCGCCTGCGCGGCCTGCTGCCCCAGCGCCCCGGCGACGCCTTTCCCGCCACCGTGCTGGAAACGGCCCTGATCGGCCGCCATCCCCACCTCTCCCGCTGGGCCTGGGAAGGCGCCCGGGACGAGGCCATCGCCCGGGAGGCCCTGGCCGCCGTGGGACTCGCCGACCTGGCCGAGCGCGACGTGCGCACCCTGTCCGGCGGCGAGCGCCAGCGCCTCGCCTTCGCCACCCTGCTCGCCCAGGCACCCAAGCTCTGGCTGCTCGACGAACCCCTCGCCCACCTGGACCTCAACCACCAGGTGGCGGTGCTCGAACTCGTTTCCGGGCGGGCCCGTTCGGAGGACATTGCCGTCGTCATGGTGCTGCACGACGTGAACCTCGCGATGCGCTATGCGGATCGGGCCCTGCTGCTGATTGGAGAGGGCGAGACCCGGCAGGGGGCGGTGGGAGAAGTGCTGGAGCCCGCACTGCTGGGGCGGATGTACGGGCATCCGATCCGGGTGGTGGACGATGGCGGGAGGCCGGTGTTCGTGCCGGAGTAGGGTTGCGGGACGTTTGAGTTTGAGTTCGGGCCGAATGGAGGGCCCGCCGGCGGACTCGACGTGCTGGATGTTGCCGGGTCTCGCCCCGGCGGGCGACCCCAGGAATTACCGCATCGGCAACATCCCACCGGGGCAAGCCATGCCCCGCACCACCCGTGGTTTGCGCACATTTACTCGGGGATGAAAGTCAACGATCCGCCAGTGGCTCGAGAGTGAGAAAGTGCATCATCACCTGCTCCCGCAGCCTCAATTCCTCCGCCTCATGAACTGTCGTACGTTCATGAAGATATAGCATCTCTGGCACCCAGCAAGGGCTATCAGCCAGTTCGGCGATACACATCATTAACGCAACGTCTTCGCAGCATTGGGTCCATTGCCCACGGAACTTGAGATAGGACTCGGGAACTCGATCGAACAGGCCGCGTCGGAACGACCGCAAGTGCGTCCAGACGCTACCGCCCCATCGTTTTCGGGGACTTTCGAAGCATGGTACCTCTAGGTGGTCCGGTCGCTCTGGGCGATGTGCCCCGGCCCAAACCGCATCATGCCCGCTTTCGTAACGGGCTCGTATTGTTCTCAGAGCGTTCGGTGCGAGCAACGCGTCGTCGAGATCAACGAAGACGATCGCCGAATTTGGGTTACTGCACACACCCCGCAAAGCCTGGACAACACTTTGCATTCGGCCTCCGTGCTGTCCGAAGCGCAGGATCGTAGCGCGTTGGCCCAACTCAATCCGGAGTGCCCTGAAAGCACCGGCGCGACTTGATTCCGAGTAATCGTCGATTACCACGACGCCATAGCTCTGGTCGTCCTGCATCAACAAGCTTGCAAGGAAGCGGTGAATTCGCGATTCAGGAGTGTCACGTCCGCGCGCGAGCACGACAATCGGCTCCGTACGCTGTGGCAATGTCCAATCGTGTTCTGTCGCGAGAAGGTCCCAGTGGCCGCGATTGCAAGATTGGCACCATCCGGACGCGAGGCAATTTCGGACGCGGTCAATCCATTCCCGATCTCGCTTCAAATCATTCGTCGGGTGAAGGTAATAACTGCGACCATCGCCACCGCGAAGCGTCCGAAATTGCTTCCGGCGCTGGGCATCGTGAAGTGCCCGGTACCAACCGTCTACCAGTCGGCCATTCCTTGCTGTGTTCGGGAGTGGCAATAGGGTTCGTATCCGGTGCAAGTCGAGCAAGCCCAACCTAACCTCCGGTTTGTATTCTCCCTCCGGCGCGCCGTACGGTTTGATCTGGCCCTCTAACACAGGCGGAATACAAAATGCGACGCAGACCACATCGTCGTGAGCCGAGATCGCACCCTTCATTTCCGCAAGGAAATCGTGCGAAAGGTCTTCCCGTCCAATCAGAACGTCGACGTCCAATTGGAGAACGTACCGCGTTTCAATCTGGTCAAACGCCCACACCTGGGGAAAAACGGGAACTCCCAGCTCCGTGTGTGTCGCGGCCGTACGAACGCCAAACCATTGCACGAGGGTTGACTCAATCAGCATCGGATCGTCCGGCGAAATCAGAATTTCATCGATCTCGCCACATTCAACTGCGGCGCGTAAGGTCGCCAACGCGGCATCGTAGTCGCCCGTGCTGTGCGCGCGCAGGAATGGCCCACGAAACGAATCGAGCAACACCATCGTTCGCGCAAATCCGCTTGGATACGGAAGTAATTCCAGAAGGTGCGACAGTTGTGCGCGTAGGTCCCGCGCATCCATTGCACAAACCTTGATCAACAAGGTGGTGTCCGAATCTCGGCGCAGTGGTTCGCCGCTGCCCTGGGCAAGGCTGACGGTCGCACGGCCCAGTTCTTTTTCCATGATCGCCCGATACCACTCCGCCCATTCAGGGAGAACTTCTACCGCAGTCCGGCCCCTCTTTGGCAGACGCCGGCGCATGATCTCCTCGTCGCGGTTGCCGCAAACGGCGATCGAATACGTACGCATCGTGGCGTCCGCAAAGACTGACCCATCCATGTCGACCAGCCAGTTGCCAACATCGATGTAGACCAAGCTTCCATCGGGGCGTACTTGGAAATTCGAGCGCTTAACGTTGGCGCAGACAATACCGGCGGCGAGACACCCACGGAGAAACGCCAACACCGCACCAGCGCTCACTCGATTGAATGGATAGGTTTCCTCGCGCTGGTACGTGAGATTCCAGGCAGCACCACAATCCCCCTCGGAGAACCATCCCGCCGGTATCACGCTCTTGGCCCGTCGCATGGCATGGGACAACCGAGTCACGGTATCAGAGGTAAGAACCTCGGGGTAGAAGCGCTTTCGGACAATATCGTCGATTGCCGTTACGATGCCCTCCTGCCCGACGCCTAATACGGCCTCGCGCGTCGTCAGTACGGAACTCCAGACTAGGCTGGCGTTGTAAAGTGCTCGCCGTGCCTTTATGTAGCTCTGGCTGCCTCGCGCCTCGACCGTCGACTGCCCGTCGATTCGATAGTCGCAATAGAACGGGTCGGTTACAACCACCACCTTCTGCGGACGGAGAATCAGCCATTCGGCCACGACCCAATGGTCCTCGCCACTCGCCATGTCCGGATAACGGAGACGTGCCGCGCGTCTGTGAACAAGATTGCAGGATGGCAATTCATTCCTCGCGGTGCCATTGGCCATCGACTTGAGTAATTCGAGCAGTTCGGTGCGGTCGATCGAGCGTTCGCTCGAAGGATTGTCACGCAGCCACAGGCCCGACCGGTCAAGAACCCGGTTTCCGCCGAGTACCACAAGCGCGGAACGCTGCTCCCCAGCCGCCACCATCGAATACAGTGAATCACCGCGAAACAGAACGTCATCGTGATCCAAGCGGGCCAACCACCTACAACTCGGGATCCAATCGTCGACAAAGTCCAGCAATGCATTGCGCGCCCTGCTTGGTGAACCACAGGACGCAATCAGTATCCACGTCCGGTCACGTAGTCCGTCCGGAATCGTCGGCACTGACATGGGACCAAGGCAGCGATCCAGAAGAATCACGACACCCAGGCATACCGGTCCGAGTTCCTGATTTTCAATGCTGCGCAAGGTCTCCGACATCGACTCCGGTATTGCACCTGCGGTCACATAAACAATGACATCTGGCACACAGTCGCCAGGTTCATACATGACCTTAAGGTCTCGGGCGACGAGCACCTTCTCGGGTTCAGGGGCCGCAGGGAACATATGCCAAAGTCGGGCACCACCGCCGTACCCGTCACGCACGGGAGGACTCCCGTCGCCTTCGCCAATTTTCATAGGCTGCGACCCACGTCGGAGATGTTCGCTGTTCGGTCAAACTCGGTCGTAAGGCACGGGGCACATGATGCCCATCCCTGAAGCGGCCACACATACCACATAGCCGTTTCGCGATATCGGCCATCGTGTCGTCCAGACGAGGCAGGGTTCTTCGGCCGAGATTAATGCCAAGTACGCGATCGATCCCACCAGCAACCGCACAAGGGTAGTATCCGCCTGGAGTCAATCCCATTCCACAGTCACGTGCAATAGAGCACCCATTCGAGAAGTCTGCCCAGCGGAATTTCGTGTCGTCGAGCGGGGCAAGATTGAATGGGCCGAAGTGAGGCTGAACCGGACCAGATTTCTCCGAGTTGTCGACAATGAACGATTGCGGCAGCTCCTGCAGAACCCTGTTGACGCGTGGTCCGTGTCCGTTGGTCACGATTTCGAGAATGCAGTCGGGAAACTGGGTTTGATAGCGTGAAAGAGAGGCGATGATCTCCGGAATACGTGGGTGTAACGTCGGCTCGCCGCCGAGAATGCGAATTCGATCCCACCGATGATCCACGGATAGCCATTCGTCGACTGCACGCTCCAGATCGTCGACCTTCAAGTGACGCGCCTCAGGCGCTAGAGCAATCGATCGATTGCAGTTGCGGCAGGCAAGGTTGCACGCGTACGTGATATCTATCTCTAGAAGGGTGCGACTCGGCTTGTATTGGGTTCCTAATAGGCTCGTTACCGGCTTCAATATCCTGATCCATCTGAGTGCGGAAAGCACTGCATAGTATGGACGCCAAAGGTTCGCCCGGCTTGCGGAGACCCGCCGAAACCGTCGCGCAAGCTCGGGCATCCGTTCAAAGCTGTTCATACGTGTTCGTCCGCGCCTTCAGTTCAGATTCCCTGCACGATCACCGATCTCGCAAAAGCAAATAGCTGCTCGGCCCGCTCAAAGAATTGATCGCGCTGTGCGTGGGTCATGAGGCTTCCGTAGCGCTTGAGGAATCGCCGCAGGCTGTCGAGTTTTCGAGGTGATCCGCGTGAAGACAGCGCGCCCTCCGTTCCAATGTGCCATGTTGCAGTGAATCTCGGAACAAGGGCGGGTCGCGCCCGCCCGCTGGCCAACACTCGAATCGCGATGTCGCGATCGTGCATGCCGTCCAATTGCTCATCGAAACCACCAACGGAAAGCAGCAGTTCCAAATCGATGAACGTGTTCGATCCCTGCCAGCCCGGGTTTCCTACCAAGAAGTCAGAACCGCAGAGAGAGTCGATCAACGGTCGGTCTACGATACGTCCGCTGCGCCACAGTCGGAGTCCGGAGACGCAAAGATTGCTGACAGACCGCGCGGCAGTCGCAAGATTCAAAGAAAGGTGATCCCGATCCCATTCATCGTCGTCATCGAGAACTGCCACAAACCCAGAAAAACCCGAGCGCTTCAGGTATTCCAGGCCCGTATTCCATGCACCTGCAGCACCGGGCGACCGATCGTTCTGGAGAGTTACAAAACCTTTTCCGAGCTGGTCGACCAGACTCTCGATATGAAATCGATGATCACGTGGTCCATCGTTTACGAACACGCAAACATCCGGTTTGCGGTCCTGCCGCAATATAGACGGTAAAGTCCTAGAACGAAGGAGCTCAAGGCGATCTCGCGTCGCCGTCAGGCAAGCGACCGGTGAGGAGGTCAAGTCAATCACCGTGAATGTCGCGTTGGACCGAATGGGGACAGCTCGATTCATCCGGATAACGTCGAGAACGCGAGCTGCCGTTTCGAGTGCCACTTGTTTGCTTGAATCGAGAATCAGCTCGTCGGGCCACCGGCTGTTGCGAATTTCGCGATTAATCGCCTGCACAGTATGCGTGTCGCCCCAGCCTTTGAAGCGAGAGCGGTGTCGGTCCGCGAGGACGTGGTCCTCGGCGACCAGGGAGATGCAGATTCCCTGGTATCCCGCGGCGATCCAGTGCTGGCTCAATTCGGGCCATCGATTGCCTCCCAAAACGTCAACCAAGAGGCCTGTGCGTCCCGTATCCATCTGGCAAAGTATCTCCGCCTCACCAAGACACTGATCATAGAAATCGCGATCGGACCAATCACCTTGAGTTTGACGGGCGCGAAGCTCATCGACTTCGATCACATTAATGTCGCGAAGTTGAGCTGCCAACAATGTGGCAACGGTCGACTTACCGATTCCTGGCGCGCCTCGAAGAGCAAACGTGACCTTTGCCGGCATGGTTAGTGAAGTACTGGACAAATCCTGGGCGACAAGATATGCGGCAAAGGTTGCTGCCTACAGGTCGGACATGGGGCCCAAAAAACCAATAAGAATTTCCACGAAAACAGAACAGGGCATGCCATTTCGATTCCTTGGGTCGCGTTTTGGAATTCTATCGCATGAGGAATAGGCTAGATTCGAGGCTCGTGGAGGGAAATTTCTATAGGCCTGGTCAACGAGACGAAATGGTGTTCAATATCTGCGCCTCGACGAATGGTTTTCTGGTCCCGCGTTAGGCGCTTAGTTTTCGGCACCTCTTGTTTGATTAACATTGTCGCTGATCCATCCGTTGCAGGGGCGGAACGGTAGGGTGCCGCCCCAATTTTGTAGTCGTCTGCGGTGGGAAGCCATGCGATGAGACTTAGAATTGAATTTGCTTGGTGATCGACGATCCAGGCAGAAAAGCGGGGGCGGGTAGTAGCGCGGGCCAGTGTCGAACCTCTCGCTGCGAAATATGAACGGGGACGGATCGGGAGCCTCGTCATGATTATTGATACTCCGACGGGTCAATTCGAGAACGCGCATTGAATCTTTCCTTCTTACGGGGGCCTCCACCGCAGACGGCTAGTGGACCATCGCCATGAACAGTCGTGAGCTCATCGAGAAGTACCACCATGCCTGGACCAGCGGGGATTTCGCCGCGGCGCGGGCCTGCCTGGCCGACGACCTGGATTTCCAGGGCAGCATCGACACCTTCGAGTCGGCCGACGAGTTCATCGCCGCGCTGCGGATGTTCCAGGGGATGCTGCGCGGGGTCACGATGCTGAGGGGCTTCTTCGACCAGGACGGTGGGGCGCTGCTCTACGACTGCGACACGGCGACCCCGGCCGGCGTGATCCGCACCGCCGAATTCTTCTCGGTGCGGGGCGACAGGATCGGCGCGATCCGGCTCGTCTTCGACGCGTCCGAGCTGCGCAAGCTGATGGCGGCGCAGGGTCCGAAGCCCTGAAGGCAAGGCCCGTCGCTTTCCTGCCGGCGATTCGTAGCCGTCTTCAGTCGCCGCCGTCGTCCGGCATCGCGGCGTGGCTGCCGCTCCTACGAAGATGGGGCTTGCGGAGCCGGGATCAGCGCGCCGCCGGCCGGCGACCTCGGGTGGTTTCCAGGTGGGCGCACATCCGCTCCGCGCCGTCCAGCAGCCGCGGCGTGTGCCGCTGGAGCAGGTCGGGCGGGATGAAGAACAGGTTGTCCCGGGCGACGGCGGTCATGCGCTTCCAGCGCTTCCAGGCGTCCAGCCAGTCGGGGCGCTCCTCGCCCATGCCGCTGGCGACGATGGCTTCCGGGTCGGCGGCGATGACGGCCTCGACGCTCACCGTCGGGGCCAGGGCGGCCTGGGCGGCGAAGACGTTGGCGCCGCCGCAGATGCGGATGACATCGCTGATGATCTGCCTGCCGCCCACGGTCATCAGCGGCCGGTCCCAGACCTGGTAGAAGGTGCGCACCGGCGGCCGCCCGGCGTGTCGGGCGCGCAGGTCGTCCAGCCGCTGCCGGTAGGCCAGTGCCGCGGCCCCGCCCTGGGCGTCGAGCCCGGTCAGGGCGCCCAGGCGCTCCAGGGTGGCGGCCACCTCCTCGATGCGGCCCGGCTCGTCGGTCCACACCGGAATGCCCAGGGCGCGCAGCCGGGCCAGCACGGCCGGCGGGTTGCCGCTCCTCCAGGCCACCACCAGGTCGGGCTTCAGGGCGACGACGGCCTCGGCGTCCAGGTTCTCGTAGGCGCCCACCCGCGGCAGGCGCTTCGCCGCCTCCGGATGGTTGGCGAACTCCACGGTGCCGACGATGCGCTCCCCGGCGCCGATGGCGAACAGGTTCTCCGTCAGGTAGGGGGCCAGGCTCACCACCCGGCGGGCCGGCGCCTTCAGCCTCACCTCGGCGCCGGCCTCGTCGCGGACCAGGACCTCGGCATGAACGTCACTCGTGGCGAAGATGGCGAACGTGGCGAAGGTGGCAAAAGTGGCGCAGGCAGCGAACAGGGCCCCGGGCGAGAGGAAGCCGCGCGGCAATGCCCTCATGGCCGCCCGCCCCCCGGCTTCAGTTCCAGCGGCAGGCCGGCGACGGTGAGCGTGACCCGGTCGGCCAGGGCGGCGACGCGCTGGTTGAGCCGCCCCTGCTCGTCGGCGAACAGGCGCGAGACCGGATGCATGGGGACGATGCCCCAGCCCACCTCGTTGCTGACCAGGATCACCCGGCCCGGCAGTTCCGGCAGGGCCTCCAGCAGGGCCCCGGTCCCGGTCGCCAGCAGGGGGCAGTCGACGGCTTCGCCGGCCTCGGCCTGGGCGGCGGCGCGGCCGGCGAAGAAGAGGTTGGCGAGCCACAGGGTCAGGCAGTCCACGACCAGGCAGCGCTCGGCATGGGCGTGCTCCCGCAGGGCCTCGGCCAGGTAAAGCGGCACCTCGGCGAGGCGCCAGTCGGCCGGCCGCCGGGCCCGGTGGTGGGCGACGCGGCGGGCCATCTCCGCGTCCTCGGCGCGGGCCGTGGCGATGTAGGTGACGGGCAGCCCGCCATCCCGGGCCCGGCCCTCCGCCCAGGCGCTCTTCCCCGAGCGGGCGCCGCCGATGACGAGTTCGATCATGGCGGCGGAGGCTAACACAGCCGCCCTATAATCCGCCCGCGACCAGTGGGGCGGCGCGGGTGCGGCGCCCCGGGGAACACGGTGCAGGGAGTCCGCGCGGCATGCCGGCGCGGCTGCCGATTCCGTGGCGGGCCCGCCGCTGTGACCGGGGACCGGCTTCGCGGGGGAATCCATCGGGGTTCCCGGCCACTGGGCGAGACCACCCGCCCGGGAAGGCGCGAAGCCCGGGACGATCCGGGAGCCAGAAGACCGACTGTCGCGTTCCTGAAGCTTGTGGCAAGGGCTTCGCGCCGGGCCTGGCCGCCCGGGGCGAAGCGCTGGCCTTTTCGAAAGGACGAATCGGATGCATTCCCCGCACACCCCCCCCCTGGACGTTTCCCTCGCCGCCGCCCTGCAGGCGAAGATCGACGGCAAGACCAAGCCGCCCGGTGCCCTCGGGCGGCTGGAGGACCTGGCCCTGCGCCTGGGCCTGATCCAGGGCAGCCTGTCGCCGGTCCTGCGCGCCCCCCACGTGCTCGTCTGCGCCGGCGACCACGGCGCCGCCCGGGCCGGCGTCTCCGCCTTTCCCCAGGACGTGACCTGGCAGATGGTGGAGAACTTCCTCGCCGGCGGCGCCGCCATCAACGTCCTGGCCCGGCATGCCGGCATGGCCCTGACGGTGGCCGACGCCGGCGTGAACCACGACTTCGGCCCCCGGCCCGGCCTGGTGGACGCCAAGGTGGCCATGGGCACCGCCAGCTACCTGGAGGGGCCGGCCATGGACGCGGACCAGTGCGACGCGGCCATGGCCCACGGCGCGGCCCTGGTCGGCGCCCTGGCCGGGACGGGCTGCAACGTCGTCGCCTTCGGCGAGATGGGCATCGGCAACACGGCCTCGGCCTCGCTGATCACCCATTGCCTGACCGGCGCCCCCCTGGCCGACTGCGTCGGCCGCGGCACCGGCCTGGACGACGTCGGGCTGGCCCGCAAGCGGGCCCTGCTGGAGCAGGCGCTGGCCGCCTGGCCGGAGAAGGGCGGCGATCCCCTGGCGGTGCTGGCCCGCTTCGGCGGCTTCGAGATCGCCATGCTGGCCGGCGCCATGCTGGCCGCCGCCCGGGCCCGCATGGTGCTGCTGATCGACGGCTTCATCGTCACCTCGGCCCTGCTGGTGGCGCGCGCCCTGGCGCCGGCCATCCTCGACTGCTGCGTCTTCGCCCACCGCTCGGACGAGGCCGGCCATGCCTTGCAGCTGCGGCACCTGGGGGCGACGCCACTGCTGGACCTGGGCCTGCGCCTGGGCGAGGGCACCGGCGCCGTCCTGGCCTATCCGCTGCTCGTGGCGGCCTGCGCCTTCCTGCACGAGATGGCGAGTTTCGAGTCGGCCGGCGTCAGCGGAAAGGGCGGCTGAGCGAGGCCGAGGGAGGGCCGAGCGAGGCCCGGCGCTACAATCCAGCGCTGGAGCCACCCGAGAGCCGCATTCGAAACCCCGATTTTCACCACGGAGGACGCAGGGGACACGGAGACAAGACAGAGCCTGGCGGGAAGCGGCCATTCACCCTTGGGGCGATCCGGACGCGATTTGAAATTCAGGCCGTTCTTTTCATCCTCTGCGCTCTCTGCGTCCTCTGCGGTGAAATGGGTCTTTCGCATTCAACCTGGAGCGCACCATGTCCGGAGACTTTGCCCAGATCGACACCCTGCTCGTGGAGCCTTCGGCGATGCAGGCGAAGGTCATCGCCAAGGCCTGCGAGAGCCTGGGCATCGTCCGCGTGCGCGTGGCGGGCAACGGGCAGGCGGCCCTGGAAGCCATGGGCGGCACCCGGCCGGACCTGGTGATCAGCGCCCTCTACCTGCCCGACATGACCGGCACCGACCTGGTGGCGGCCATGCGCCGCAGCCGCGACCTGGAATCCGTGGCCTTCATCCTGGTCTCCAGCGAGACGCGCCCCCAGGCCCTGGAGCCGGTGCGCCAGGCCGGCGTCTGCGGCATCCTGCCCAAGCCCTTCACGGCGGAACAGTTGCGCCGGGCCCTGACCGCCACCCTCGACGTGATGCCGGACCAGGGCCACGAGGGCGGCTTCGACGCCGAGTCCCTGCGCGTGCTGCTGGTGGACGACAGCCCGAGCGCCCGCAAGTTCATGCGTCGGGTCCTGGAGAACCTGGGCGTCCAGCATTTCGTCGAGGCGGCCGACGGCACCGAGGCCGTGGCCGTCATGGCGGAGACCATGGTGGACCTGGTGGTCACCGACTACAACATGCCGGAAATGGACGGCAAGGCCCTGGTGGACCACATCCGCCAGAAGAGCTGGCAGCGCTCGGTGCCCATCCTGATGGTCACCAGCGAGTCGGACCAGGGGCGGCTGGCGGCCGTCGAGGAGGCCGGCGTCTCCGGCATCTGCGACAAGCCCTTCGAGCCCGCCGTGGTCCGGCGCCTGCTGGGCAAGATGCTGAACGGATAGGCCGCGATGCTGCGCCTGGAACTGGAGCGGTTCTTCGCCGCCCTGCGCTTCTTCACGCGCCTGCCGGTGCCGGCCTGGGTCGGCCATTCCCAGGACCAGCTGGACAGCTCGGCCCGCTACTTCCCCCTGGTCGGCATCCTGGTCGGCGCCATCGGCGCCCTGGCCACGGAGGCGGCCCTGCTCGTCCTGCCCCTGTCCATCGCCGTGCTGATCGGCATGGCCGCCACCCTGCTGGCCACCGGGGCCTTCCACGAGGACGGCTTCGCCGACGCCTGCGACGGCTTCGGCGGCGGCTGGGAGAAGCCGCAGGTCCTGGCCATCATGAAGGACTCGCGCATCGGCAGCTACGGCGCCATCGGGATCGGGCTCATGCTGCTGGCCAAGTGGAACGCCCTGGTGGAGATCGGCACCGCCTTCGAGGGCCCCTATCTCGCGGCGGCGATCGTGGCCGGGCATGCCGCGTCCAGGCTGGCATCGACCGCCCTGATCTACGCCCTCGACTACGTCCGCGAAAACGATCCCCCCCCCACCCCCCGCCCCCCGCCCCAGGGCGGGGGTGACGGAAGTTCGCCGGCTGCGCCGGCGCCGGACGCCACGTTCGATTTCCCCATGGGGCGGCCCGGCGGGGCAATGACGCCGCCCACCCCCCCCCCCCCCCCCCCGGGCGGGGCGGGCGGACGGGCC
>JBPOHD010000139.1:0-8621 GCA_052035955.1 Pseudomonadota bacterium | reverse complement strand
TACGTCGGCCTCGTGAGCGGTACCTGTCTGGCGGAGGTCGGCAACGACGTCCTGTGTCTCGACGTCGATCCCGAGAAGATCAGGATCCTGGAGTCCGGCGGCATCCCCATCCATGAGCCCGGGTTGCTGGAAATGGTCCGCCGCAACGTGGCCGCAGGGCGGCTGCATTTCACGACCGACGTGGACCGGGCGGTGGAGTTCGGCACCATACAGTTCATCGCGGTCGGGACGCCGCCGGACGAGGACGGGTCCGCGGACCTGCAGTACGTGGTCGCCGCCGCCCGCAACATCGGCCGGCGCATGAACGCCTACAAGGTCGTGGTGGACAAGAGCACCGTCCCGGTCGGTACGGCGGACAAGGTCAAGGCGGCCATCGCCGGCGAACTGGCGGCGCGCGGCGTCGAGGTGCCGTTCAGCGTGGTTTCGAATCCGGAGTTCCTGAAGGAAGGGGCGGCGGTGGACGACTTCATGCGGCCCGACCGCATCGTCGTCGGCGCCGAGGACGAGCAGGCCGTGTTGCTGATGCGCGCCCTCTACTCGCCTTTCCAGCGCAATCATGACCGCCTGATCCTGATGGACATGCGCAGCGCGGAAATGACCAAGTATGCGGCAAATGCCATGCTGGCGACCCGGATCAGCTTCATGAACGAGCTGGCCAACCTGGCCGAGGTCCTGGGCGCCGACATCGAACAGGTGCGGCGCGGCATCGGCTCCGATCCGCGCATCGGGTTCCATTTCCTGTATCCCGGCTGCGGGTATGGGGGTTCCTGCTTCCCCAAGGACGTGAAGGCGCTGATCAAGACCGCGGCAGACGATGCGGGCATGAACCTGCAGGTCCTCCAGGCCGTCGAGGAGGCCAACGAGAGCCAGAAGCAGGTGCTGCCGGGCAAGATCAAGGCGCGCTTCGGGGCCGACCTCACGGGGCGGCGCTTCGCACTCTGGGGGCTGGCCTTCAAGCCCAATACCGACGACATGCGCGAGGCGCCGAGCCGGACGATCGTCGCCGACCTGCTGGCCGCGGGCGCGTCTGTCACCGCCTACGATCCCGTCGCCATGGACGAGGCGCGGAGGATATTCTCGGGCGAGGACCGGGTGTCCTTCGCCGAGGGACCGATGGCGGCGCTGGCGGGGTGTGATGCTCTCGTCATTGCGACGGAGTGGAAGGAGTTCCGCAGCCCCGATTTCGATGCCATCCGCGCCGCCCTCTCCGAACCGGTTGTCTTCGATGGCCGCAATCTCTACGATCCGACCGTCGTTGCCGGCCATGGTCTGGAGTACAGGGCGATCGGGCGCGGCGATCGGACTTGATTCCTTGCCCCATCGGTTGCCGGCAGGCTTGCCGGCCCGGGTCCGGGATTCCGGCGACCGGCCGGTTGGTGGCCCGGAGAGGCTTGATGCCGGACGCCAATTCCGCAGCGTGACGGATCCGGGTCGCGGCGGTGGCTGACATCCTTCTGTTCGGCAAGGACGGGCAGGTGGGATGGGAACTTGCGCGCGCCCTGGCCGTCGTGGGTGAAGTGGTGGCTCTGGGCAAGGCCGATTGCGACCTCGCATGCGGGACGGCGGGTTCGGTCATTCGCGAGGTCGCGCCGAGGATCATCGTCAACGCGGCTGCGTATACCGCCGTGGATCGGGCGGAGTCCGAGCCGGATCTGGCTCACCGGATCAATGCCGAGGCCGTGCGCGAAATGGCGGAGGAAGCAGCCCGAGCCGGTGCCCTCCTCGTCCACTATTCGACCGACTATGTGTTCGATGGCCGGCTCGCCAGGCCCTATCGGGAGGACGACGCCCCGTCTCCAGGGGGCGTCTATGCCCGTTCGAAGCTGGACGGCGAGCGTGCCATCGCGCAAGCCGGATGCCGCCACCTCATCCTGCGGGTGTGCTGGGTTCATTCGGCGCGCGGCAGGAATTTCGTCAAGACCATGCTGCGATTGGCCTCGCAGCGGCCCGTTCTGTCCGTGGTTGGTGACCAATGGGGCGCTCCGACTTCGGCGGAACTCATCGCGGACGCGACGGCAGCTTGCCTCCGGCGCCTGGAAGCACCCGATTCCGACGCGCTTCTAGGTACCTATCACCTGGCCGCCCGCGGCGAAACAACCTGGTGCGAATTCGCCCGGCATGTCCTGCGCACCGCCGAAAGTTCCGGGGCGACGTTGAAGTGCCGGTGGCAGGACATCGAGGAAATCCCCTCGTCGGAGTATCCGCTGCCGGCACCGCGGCCAGGGAATTCGCGCCTGGATACAAGTAGAATCCGGGCGGCGTTCGGACTGCATCTTCCGGACTGGCGCTACCACGTCGGGCGTACCGTCGCCGAATTGCTGGCAAAGGACGGAGGAGCCGGATCGACGCGGTGAGCAACATCGTTTTGCGTCTGGAGGCGTCTCGGTGCGCGTGCAACTGACGGAAATGCCGGACCTCAGGATCCTGGAGCCGACCGTCTTTCCGGACGAGCGGGGCTTCTTCTTCGAAAGTTTCCGGGTGGATCTGATATCCGAGGACATCGGCAGCCCCGTGAATTTCGTGCAGGACAACCACTCCTTCTCGCGCCGCGGAGTCCTGCGGGGACTCCATTACCAGCAACCCCATGCCCAGGGAAAACTGGTCAGCGTCTGCGCCGGCGAGATCTGGGACGTGGCTGTCGATTTGCGGCGATCCTCGCCGACGTTCGGCTGCTGGAACGCAGTCGTGCTGTCGGCGGAGAACAAGCTCAGGCTCTGGATTCCCGAAGGATTCGCGCACGGCTTCCTGGTGCTTTCCGACGGGGCGGACGTCCAGTACAAGATCACGGATTTCCGGCATCCCGATTCGGAGCGCTGCATCGCCTGGAACGATCCCGATCTGGCGATCGAGTGGCCCCTGACGGGGAACCCCGTGATGTCCGAGAAGGACCGCAAAGGCGCGGCGTTCAAGGGCGCTCCCTGCTTCGACTGAAACAGGCTCGTGAGAAAATCCCTCGGAGTGCCTCGGACCCTTTGGTAGGATGGACCAATGCAGAACAAGACGATTCTGGTGACCGGCGGCGCCGGCTACATAGGATCGCACACGGTGGTGGAGTTGTTGTCTTCGGACTACCGGGTGCTGATCTATGACAATCTCAGCAATGCCTCGCCGGAGGTCCTGGACCGGATAGAGCGCATCGTCGGGCGGCGTCCGGATTTCGTCGAGGCCGACATCCGGGACGCGGACGCCTTGCGCCGCTGCTTCGAAAGGCAGGCCATCGACGGCGTCATCCACTTCGCTGGTCTGAAGGCCGTCGGCGAATCCGTTTCGATGCCCCTCAGCTACTATGACAATAACGTGACCGGGACCCTGTGTCTGCTGGAAGCCATGGCGGGGGCCGGAGTCAGGAACCTGGTCTTCAGTTCGTCGGCCACGGTATACGGCGATCCCGCCAGCGTGCCGATCAGCGAGGATTTTCCCTTGTCTGCGACCAATCCCTATGGCCGCAGCAAGCTGATGGTCGAGGAGATACTCCGTGACCTGGCGAAGGCGGATTCCGGTTGGCGGATTGCGCTCCTGCGCTATTTCAATCCCGTGGGTGCGCATGCCAGTGGATTGATCGGGGAGGATCCGCGGGGCGTGCCCAACAACCTGCTGCCTTACGTGGCCCAAGTGGCCATCGGACGTTTGTCAGAGCTGGCCGTTTTCGGCGCCGATTATCCGACGCCCGACGGTACCGGCGTCCGCGACTACATCCACGTCGTGGACCTGGCATTGGGCCACCTGGCGGCGCTCGATGGCCTGGCCCGGTCCACGGGCGTGCTGACGGTCAATCTTGGAACCGGCAGGGGATACAGCGTCCTGGAGATGGTCGCCGCCTTCGAGAAGGCGAGCGGTCGCAAAGTGCCCTACAGGGTGGCGGCTCGCCGTCCCGGCGATATCGCGAGCTGCTTTGCCGATCCGACCCACGCCGCCCGGTTGCTGGGCTGGCGTGCCACGAGGGATCTGGATTGCATGTGCCGGGATGCGTGGCGCTGGCAATCCATGAATCCGGCGGGCTATGCCCGCTGACGTCTTTCCAGATCGAGGAATCACGATGAAGAAGGTTAAGAAGGCAGTGTTTCCGGTGGCGGGCCTTGGAACCCGCTTCCTGCCGGCGACGAAGGCGAGCCCGAAGGAGATGCTGCCGATCGTCGACAAGCCGCTGATCCAGTATGCCGTCGAGGAAGCCGTGGCGGCGGGGGTGACGGACATGATCTTCGTCACCGGCCGAAGCAAGCGGGCGATCGAGGACCATTTCGACAAGGCGTACGAACTCGAGACGGAATTGGCATTGAAGGCCAAGACCCAGATGCTGGAGATCGTGCAGAACATCCTGCCCAAGCATGTGAATTGCATCTATATCCGGCAGGCGGAGCCGCTGGGACTCGGGCATGCAGTGCTCTGCGCCAAGCCCGTGGTCAACGATGAGCCGTTCGCGGTATTGCTGGCGGATGACCTCCTCGATGGCGATCCCCCGGTCCTGAAGCAGATGGTGGAAACCTTCGACTACTACCGGTGCTCCGTGCTGGGGGTGCAGGATGTGCCGCCCGAGCAGACGCGCAGCTACGGCATCGTGGCGAGCCGACCGATGGGCGAGCGGATCGAGCAGGTGGCCGGAATCGTCGAGAAGCCCCGGCCCGAAGACGCGCCGTCGACGCTCGGGGTGGTCGGCCGCTACATCCTGACGCCGCGCATCTTCCATCATCTGGAGAACGTCACCCCGGGGTCCGGTGGAGAGATCCAGCTCACCGACGGCATCGCGTCGCTGCTGGCGGAGGAACAGGTTCTGGCCTACCGCTATTCCGGGGTCCGCTACGATTGCGGTTCCAAGCTGGGTTACCTGCAGGCAACCATCAAGCTGGGCCTTCGGCATGGCGAGGTGGGCGAGGATCTGCGCCAGTTCCTGGCCGGGTTGGATTTGGAGGCGGGCAGATAGCGGCAGGAAACCTTGGTTCGCAGGACCGGCGCCATCGTCAGCCAGGACATACGCTGGCGCCGGGCCCTTCACGAAGGCGGACCACGAAGGAGTGCTTGGGCAGGCCCAGACCTCGTCCGCGGACCGTCGGGAGAACGCCCCGCTAGTCCCGCGCCGTCCCTGCGTCGTTCCGCCGGAATGCGGAGGCCAGGCGCGGATCGATTCTCGTGCCGGCGAGATAGACGACCGACTGCAGCCGGTCATCGATCTTCAGATCCGGCAGTTTCCATTCTTCGTACTTGGCGAGCACCGCCGGCACGTAGCCGCGCGTTTCCTTGTACGGCGGAATGGTCTTGTAGCGCATCACGGCGCCTTCACCTGCGTTGTAGGCAGCCAGCACGAGATCGAGCTTGCCATCGAACATCCGCATGAGATCCTGCAGGTAGCGTGTTCCGGCCTTGAGGTTTTCCGCGGCCGACCGGGCCGGCGCCGAAACGCCGTAGCGTTGCGCGGTGGTCGGCAGAACCTGCATCAGGCCGGTCGCTCCTTTCGGAGACAAGGCATCCTGGCGGTGCCGGGATTCGACATGGATGATCGCGTGGACCAGGGCGGGATCCAGGTTGCTGTCCCGCGCCACGGCTTCGATCTCCTTGGCAAACGGTTTTTCCGCCAGCGCCGGGGAAGGGGCCCGCGGGGCCGGGGCCGCCGAATCCGGGCGGTAGCGGGATTCCAGCCGATAAGGATTGCCGCCATCCCGGTCCGCAGACGCCACCGAGGACAGTTGCAACTGGTAGGGCGACGGGGTCGCCGCAGGAATCACAGCGCTTTTTTCGACCGCCATGGCCGGCGTCCACGGGGTGACGGCAGCGGAAAGACAAAAGGCCAAAAGCTTCGAGCGCATGGGGGCGGGTTCTGATCGTTGCGACCTTTTCAGGTTAGCACCGGGGCTCCGAGGCGGAAACCCTCGATTTCCCAATGACGTGACCGGGGTCACGGGCGCCGGAAGCTCAATTCGCCGCCAGGCCCCGACGCTCGTATTCCCGCCACAAGGCCCTACCGAAGGCCTTCCAGACGGCGCCCCCGTGGGTGTGCAGGTCCCTCTGTCGGAGGTCGATCGGTCGTGCAAGACAGATTCGTCGAAGATTGCTATCCAAAGCCATCTCGAGATCGTCCAACCAGAGGGGTTTCATTTCGCGGGACGGGCTTCTCGGAATCCAAGAGCGGAGAAAATATGCCCTGCAAGCATCTTGGCGCCATGAATGCTCAGATGATCGTCGTCCCGATAAAGGGGTACTCCGCCGGACTCACTCTTGCATGAGGTGGCATCGCAGAAGTACGGCATGGGGTCTAATACCATCACAGTAGGGTGATCTTGAAGTACCTGCCCGGCGATCTCGCGATATGCGCGTTGACGTCCGTCGACTACCGTACGAGAGATAGAACAGTGTCTTCCCCCCGCGTCAGTCAGTGACAGCGGGCGCCAGCAGGAACGAGGATCGAGTCCCAATTCGGGTACCTGATGGACGAACAGTATGGGTTTGTTGAACGTTTCAAGGTGAGTCAGCGTGCGATCGAGTCCAACTCGAAAAACTTCTCCATTGTTCGATTTGTCGACGGGGGGGAAATCCGCCGACAGTGCATACCTAAATGCGGGTTTCGACCTCTCGATTTCCCCAAAACCGGCCTGCTCGGAACTCTTGGATGCCCAGCGAGCGTGGACAATGATGTGGCTTACTGGGATTTGGCTAGGCAATTGCAGGGCCGTGTCTGTGAGTGGTTGGCATCCCCCTTTCAAGTCGTCCACTCCACGGAAGGGAAGGCATCCGCCCTTGCCGATTGCCAAGAGCCCCGTGGTTCCGGGATCTCCGGGAAATGCTGCAACCAATCCCGGCGCCAAGGCTCCAGAATGACTGTCTCCGAGAGAAAGAACCCACGTCCGGCCTTCAGCAATCCCCGGTGTCGCAAGGCAATGGCCAACAGCAAAAGGGAACGCATTCTTGCATCCTGCTCCGTCGGTCGGCGCCGGTAAGAACTCCCTTGTTGCCGGCTCGAGACGATCCAAGAAACCGTCCTTGGCGAAAATCGTCAAGCCGGCAAAACCCAATACTCCAAGAGTTAGCGCTAGGCCGACCGGGACGGAGAGCCCGCGGCGTCCGAAGCGAATCGGTTTCTCGACCCACTGGTACGTTGCCCAGGCAAGCGCGATGCTTAACGCTACTGCGCCCAACCTTAACGGCGCCGGTGGTTCCCCCGAGGCCACGATTCGAGTGAAAGATAGCAGCGGCCAATGCCAGAGGTAAAGGGGGTAGCTAATGAGGCCGATCGCCACCATTGGGCGCGAGGCGAGCAGGATTTGATTCGCCGGTGCGTGCCTTCCCGCGGCAATCAGGAGGAAAGCTCCAACGGTTGGGAAAAGCGCCCAACCGCCAGGAAAGGCCTTCTCTCCGTCAATGAGCAGAACTCCTGTCACGATGGAAACCATCCCCGTCCAGGAGAGCAGAGCGCTGAATCCGCTATTCGATCCGAATTTCGCCGGGTTTGTTTCCTGTCGAAGAAAAGTCGTCCGAATTCGGGAAAAGGCTGGTCCGTCGAGTACCTGCGAATTTAGGAACGCAAGTGAACTCCCGATCATGAGTTCCCAAAACCGTGTGTGGGGCAAGAAAAACGCCTCGACGCTGGCGTTTCCTACTCGGTAAAGGTTCAAGGCGAACGACGCACCGCCCACCAGTAAGAGAAATAACGCAAGGTTTATGTGGCCGCGCCAAGCGAGGATCACGAACAACGGCCACAAGAGATAGTACTGTTCCTCTATTCCCAAGGACCACAGGTGAAGCATCGGTTTGAGTTCCGCTGCGGTGTCAAAGTAGCCGTCCTCGCGCCAGAACATGAAGTTCACGAAAAACGCCGATCCACCGAAGACATGCTTCCCCATCTGTTTGAACTCGTCTGGGAATAGCGCGAACCAGCCTAACACCAGGCTGGAAGACAAAACCAGAATTAGAGCCGGGAAGATTCGTTTCGCGCGCCGGGCATAGAAATCCGCGAAGCTAAAGCCGCCCTCGGAAAGGCTTTTGAAAATGATGCTGGAAATCAGAAAACCGGAAATGACGAAAAAGATATCGACTCCGACAAACCCACCGGGAAAAAGCTGCGGGAAGCCGTGGAAAGCGACCACCGATAGGACGGCGACGGCGCGCAATCCATCGATGTCAGGCCGATAATTGGGAAGTGCGTTCGGATGCATACTTGGAGGCTCGCGATGCTGTAGCGCAGTTGGGATCGGCGCCAAGTCAAGAATCAGCGAACAGATGAATTGGATATTGCGGTAACGGGGGCGACCTAGGCAATTGAGGATACGCGATTCAGATCAGAAAGGGCATCCCAAGACGGCCGCATAGAATATACGACCCTGCATCGAATCGGAGATCCATAATTTCGACTACCGTGAATCAATATTCGTCTATCCGCGGAGATCGGCCTTTGAGGTGCCATCATTTGTCCGAAGGCAAGCGGACCTTTCTACTGGCCCATTCCCGCCACAAGGCCCTTCCGAAGGCCTTCCAGACGGCGCCCCCGTGGGTATGCAGGCCATCCTGTGCGCTTTCCTGCATGACCGTCAACATCAGTTGGGCAAGACCGAACAGCTCGACCCTGGCCCTTCCGCGGGCGGTCGACTGGTCGTGCGCGGCGGTCCCGTCGGGAAGCCGGCAGTCCAGGGCTTCCC
>JBPOHD010000048.1:0-36789 GCA_052035955.1 Pseudomonadota bacterium | reverse complement strand
GTGGGTGCCAGCCGTTCCGACGTCTATGAGTGGCTCCGGGGCCGCGGCATCGGCTTTCTCCCCATTCCCCACTGGGTCGAGCGGGACGGCAACTCGGTGCCGCGCTTTCACATCGTATGGGGAACCGGCCGGGAACTGGCGCTGGTCCTGATCCGGCGCCTCCGGGAACACCGGAATGCCGGGCGGCTCACCTGCCTGTTCGGGCGCCGGGTCGAGGGCCTGACGCGACAGGACGGCCGTATCGCCGGCTGCGTCGGCCGCAGCGAGGCGGAAGGCGCCGAATTCGAGGTCCATGCCGGGGCGGTGCTGGTCGCCGCCGGCGGCATCAACGGCGACCTGCAGCGGGTGGCGCGCCATTGGCATCCCCACTGGCGCCGGCCCCCGCCGACACTGCTCAACGGTTCCCACCGCTACGCCGACGGACTCATGCACGACGCGGTGGAGGCCGCGGGCGGCTCCCTGTCGCATCTGGACTGGATGTGGGATTACGCGGCTGGCATTCCCCACTGGGCGCCGCGCAAGCCGAACCACGGGCTGTCGCTGGTGCCCTGCCGTTCGGCCCTCTGGCTGGACTGGCAGGGCCGCCGCTTCGAACCCCCGCTGGTCACGGGCTTCGACACGCGGGACCTGGTGACCCGCATCTGCGCCACCGAGCGCCAGTACTCCTGGCAGGTCCTGAACCGCAGGATCGCGCTCAAGGAGCTGGCCGTTTCCGGTGCCGAGTTCAACCGCTCCATCCGTGACAAGAAACGACTGGGTTTCCTCAAGGACATCCTGTTCGGCAACCGCTGGCTGGTCGACACCCTGGTGGGCAACTCGAAGGAAATCGTCACGGCGGCGACGATGCCGGAACTGGTGGCGAAGATGAATGCCCTGCAAGGCGACGATGCGGTGCAACTGCCCCTGGTGGAGGCTGCCGTGTCGGCCTGGGACCAGGCCATCGCCCGCGGGGCGCCCTATTCCGACCTGCAACTGCAGCGCATCGCGCTGTTGCGCAAGTGGAAGGGGGACAGGATCCGTACCTGCAACTTCCAGAAGATCGCCGATCCGGGCGCCGGCCCGCTGATCGCCATCCGGGAGCACATCGTCAGCCGCAAGAGCCTGGGCGGCATCCGCAACGACCTGGACGGCCGGGTGCTGGACACGGCGGGCCACCCCGTCGCCGGCCTGTTCGCCGCCGGCGAGGCGGCGGGCTTCGGCGGCGGCGGCATGAACGGCCTTCGCGCCCTGGAGGGCACCTTCCTCGGCGGCTGCGTCTTCAGCGCCCGGCGGGCGGCGAAGGCCATCGCGGGCTGACAAGGCGCCAAGACAGCCGAACTTTGCCCGGTGGATCGGCGGTTATGGGATCCTGGCGTCGCTTGCCCCACTGAGCAGCACCGGCAGGTTGCGGGCGCCGTGCAGCACGCGCTCGATTCGCACCGTGCCGTCGAGCACGCGGAAGAAGACCACGTAGTGGCCCAAGGCCGCCATCCGCAATCCGGGGCCCAAGTCCTCGCGGCTGACATAGCCCATCGCGGCGCGGCCGATGCGCTGGCGTTGGTCGATCAGCTTGCCGACGAAACGCCGGGCGTTGGCCCGGCTGTCCTTGGCGATGAAATCGCCGATGTCGAGGAGGTCTTGCCGGGATTTCGGCGAAAACGTGACCGGCGCCATCAAGTCGAGCGCTTGCCGCTACCCTTGGTGGCCGGCTTGGTGGTCCGTTTCGGTTCGGCGTAGCGGGCGGTGAGTTCGGCGAACACCTCCTCGGCCTCGATGGCCGGCCTGCTGTCGACACCCTCCTGGATCGCGGCACGCAGATCCGCATTGAGGCGTTCGAGCATCGCCCCATAGACCTCGGGCGAAAGAAGGTAGGCTGCCGGCCGGTTGTGGTTCAGCACGGCCACGGGCTCCGAGCCGGCCTGCTCCAGCACTGCGGAAGGGCTGCGTTTCAATTCGGTGATGCTGACGGAGCGGTTGGCGAGTACCTGTTCCATGGCGAGCCTCTTTCGGTTCGAAATTCAGACCGTATTGTGGTCTTGACTTCCGGGTAGAGCAAGGGGTGTTTCGAGCAAGCCGGTGCCCTGACGACGGACTTTCCGGGCAGGGTGGAGAAAGATCGGTCCGGCTGAAGTCACCTGCACCGGTTGTCCGCCTTCGTGGTAAAAGTCGGTGTCGACGGGAAACAATCGGGAGCGAAACACCATGAAGAAAACCGCCGCCTGGCTCGCCGTCCATGCCCTTGAGCAACTGGGCGTCCGCTACACCTTCGGCATTCCCGGGGTGCACAACACCGAGTTCTACGACGAGCTGAACAATTCGGAAAGCATCACCCCGGTGCTGGTCACCCACGAGGGCGGCGCCGCCTTCATGGCCGACGCGGTGAGCCGGGTGGGCGGCGCCGGCACCGGCTGCCTGGCCATCGTGCCGGCGGCCGGCCTCACCCACGCCGCCAGCGGCATCGCCGAGGCCTTCCTGGACGGCATCCCCATGCTGGTGGTGACCGGGGGCATACGCACCGACCTGGGACACCGCTACCAGCTGCACGAGATCGACCAGCTGGAACTGTGCCGCGCCTTCACCAAGGCCCGCTTCCGCATCGAGCGCCACGAGGACGTGGTGCCGGTCTTCTTCGAGGCCCACGGGATCGCCACGGGTGGCGAGCCGGGGCCGGTGCTGATCGAGTTGCCGGTGAACCTGCAGCTCTTTCCCGGCGAGGTCGGCCAATTGCCGGCCTGGTCGCCGCCCGCACCGCCCGTCGCGCCCGCCGCCGAGGACATCCGGCGAGCCGCCGATCTCCTCCTCGACGCCCGCAGGCCCGGGCTCTTCCTCGGGTGGGGCGCCCGGGGCGCCCAGGAGGAGGCGATCGCCATCGCCGAACTCCTTCGTGCCCCGGTGTCCACCACCCTGCAGGGCCTCGCCGCCTTCCCCGGCGACCATCCGCTGCACGCCGGTTTCAGCTTCGGCCCGGCCGCCGTGCCGGCGGCCCGCAATGCCTTCAAGGACTGCGATGCCCTGCTGGCCGTGGGCACACGCTTTGGGGAGATCGCCACCGGCAGCTACGGCGTGGCGGTGCCGGCGAACCTGGTCCATGCCGACATCAATCCGGCCGTCTTCGACGCCAACTACCCGGCAGCGGTAAAGCTGGAGGGAGATGCCAGGGCCCTACTGGTCGCGCTGCTCGCCGAACTGCGCTCGCGGCCCTCGCCGTCGCCCGCCGAGGGCGTGGCCGCCCGCATCGTTGCCGACAAGCAGGCCTACCGGGACGAGTGGTTCTCCCACGATTCCAGGGGACGGGTCAATCCGGCCCGTTTCTTCGAGGAATTGCGCCGGCAGATGCCGGGCGATGCGATCACGGTGGTGGACGACGGCAACCACACCTACCTGACTGCCGAACTCTTCCAGGTGAAGCGCGGCGGCCGGCTCATCGTCCCAACCGACTTCAACGCCATGGGTTACGCGGCCCCGGCCGCCATCGGGGCCAAGCTGGCGGCGCCGGACAAGGAGGTGTTCGCCATCGTCGGCGACGGCGCCTTCATGATGACCGGCATGGAGCTGGTGACCGCCGCCTCCCACGGTCTGCCGGTCGTCTGCTTCGTGTTCCATGACGGAGAGCTTTCGCAGATCGCCCAGGCCCAGGAAATCCCCTACAACCGCAAGCCCTGCTCCGTCCTCGGCAGCGTGAACCTCGAGGGCATGGCGATGGCGACCGGCGCCGCCTACGTGGCCATGCCGGACGACCGCAGCATCGCCGATGCCATCGCCCGGGCCCGGCAGGCGGCGGCGACCGGGCGCCCGGTGATCGTGGACGTCGCGGTGGACTACTCGAAGCGCACGGCCTTCACCCAGGGCGCCGTGAAGACCAACTTCCGCCGTTTCCCGCTCGCCCAAAGGCTGCGCATGGTCGGGCGGGCGGTCAAGCGGAAGATCACGGGCTGAGGCCCGCGAAACCGGCACCGGGGAGATCGCCATGCCCAATGCCATCAGGCACCAGGCCGCCGTGCTGGGTTCCGTCCTTGCCTCCACGCTGGCCGGCTGGCGCGGTACCAGCGTCGTCGAGGCGGCGACGCAACCGGCCAAGCTCCTGCAGCTCTACGACATGGAAGGCTGCCCCTACTGCCGGGCCGTCCGGGAGGCCCTGACGGCCCTGGGCCTGGACGCCCAGATCTATCCCTGCCCCAAGGGCGGCAAGCGCTTTCGGCCGAAGGCGGAAGCCCTGGCGGGAAAGCAGCAGTTCCCCCTGCTGGCGGACCCGAACACGGGGACGGTCATGCTCGAGTCGGCAGACATCGTCGACTACCTGTTCCGCACCTATGGCGGCCGGCCGACGCCGCGTTCCTACCGCTCCGGCGCCCTGGCCGGGAAGATGAATGCCATGGCCACGGCGGTGCGGGCCATGCGCGGCCTGCGTTACCGGCCGGCCAAGCGGCCCCGTCGTTCCCTGGCCCTGTGGAGCTTCGAATCGAGCCCCTATTCGCGCCTGGTGCGGGAGCGCCTGACCGAACTGGAACTGCCCTACCTGCTCCACAACCTGGGCAAGGAGCAATGGGCGGACATGGGGCCGGCGACCCTGCGCATCCGGCCGGGGCCCTACCGCCCCAAGGCGGGTGGACGCCGCGAGCAGGTCCTGGCCCGCCTCGGGCGGGTCCAGGTGCCCTACCTGGAAGATCCGAACACGGGAGTCCGGATGTTCGAATCCGCCGACATCGTCGATTATCTCGAGAAACAGTACGCACTTTGAACGGGTTCTGGCCGCGGCATGGCGAAGCCTCGTTTCGGCGTCGGGCCCATTGCGTCGCAATGGTTTTGTGGCTAACCTGACCCGACATCACAACGCATAACGACGGAGGAAAAAATGGTCGATCGCATCTGGTTGAAGAGCTATCCGACGGGAATTCCCGCCGACATCGACGCGCGGCAATTCGAGTCGCTGCCGGACCTGCTGGAGAGGACCGTGGCCAAGTTTTCGGGCAAGCCGGCCTTCCACAATTTCGGTTATACGATCGACTACGCGGAACTCGACCGCCTGTCCCGGGATTTCGCGGCCTATCTCCAGGGACTGCCAGGCATGGGCAAGGGCGACCGGGTCGCCCTGATGTCGCCCAACCTGCTGCAGTACCCGGTGGTGCTGTTCGGCATCCTGCGGGCCGGCATGACGGTGGTCAACGTAAACCCGCTCTATACGCCGCGCGAACTGGAACACCAGTTGAAGGATTCCGGGGCCAAGGCCATCGTCATCGTCGAGAACTTCGCCAACACCCTGCAGCAGGTGGTGGCCGCAACGCCGGTCAAGCACGTGATCACGTCCCAGCTCGGCGACCTGCTGCCGGCCCCCAAGCGCTGGCTCATCAACTTCGTCATCAAGCGCGTCAAGAAGATGGTTCCCGACTGGCGGATCGATGGCGCCGTGGACATGCGTTCCGCCCTGGCCAAGGGCGCCGCAGCCACCTTCAAGCCGGTCGCCAGCACGCACGAGGACATCGCATTTCTGCAATACACCGGGGGCACGACGGGCGTTTCCAAGGGCG
Source organism: Pseudomonadota bacterium (assembly GCA_052035955.1). Lineage (GTDB taxonomy): Bacteria > Pseudomonadota > Gammaproteobacteria > Burkholderiales > Rhodocyclaceae > JAEUNJ01. The sequence goes on along the minus strand of JBPOHD010000048.1, from coordinate 31,285 downwards.
CCATGCTGACCCATGCCAACATCCTGGCCAACCTGGAGCAGTCGGGGGTATGGATTTCGGGGAGCTTCGAGGAAGGCAAGGAGATCGTCATCTCGCCGCTGCCGATGTACCACATCTTCTGCCTGACCTCGACACTCTCCTTCATGAAGTGGGGCAGCCTGAACGTGCTCATCACCAACCCCCGCGACCTGCCCGGCTTCGTGAAGGAACTGGGGAAGTGGAAGTTCAGCGTCATGACGGGCGTCAACACCCTGTTCAACGGACTGCTGAACACGCCGGGATTCGACCAGCTCGACTTTTCCGGCATCAAGGTCATCGTCGGCGGTGGCGCCTCGGTGCAGAAGCCGGTGGCCGAGCGCTGGCAGCAGGTCACCGGGCGCTACCTGACCGAGGCCTACGGCCTCACCGAGACCTCGCCCGGGGCGACGGTCAATCCCCTGGGGGCGCCCTGGAACGGCACCATCGGCCTGCCGCTGCCTTCCACGGAGGTGTCGATCCGCGACGATTCCTTCCGCGAACTGCCGGTGTGGACCGGCGAGGGCGACATCGAGAAGCACACGGGGGAGATCTGCATCCGCGGGCCGCAGGTGATGCGCGGCTACTGGAACAACGAGGCGGAGACGGCCAAGGTGCTGCAGGACGGCTGGCTGAAGACGGGGGACATCGGCCACCTCAATGCGGACGGCTACGTGACCATCTCCGACCGCAAGAAGGACATGATCCTGGTCTCCGGCTTCAACGTCTATCCGAACGAGATCGAGAGCGTGGTGGCGATGCATTCCGGCGTCCTGGAATGCGCCGCCGTGGGCGTGCCGGACGAGAAATCCGGCGAGGCGGTCAAGATCGTGGTGGTGAAGAAGGATCCCGGGCTCACGAAGGAAGCGGTGATCGAGCATTGCAAGACCCAGCTCACCGGCTACAAGCTCCCGCGCCACGTGGAATTCCGCGACGCCCTCCCGAAGACCCCGATCGGCAAGGTGCTTCGTCGGGAGTTGCGGGACGCGGAGAAGAAGTAGATTCCGCAAACGGGCCCGCAATTCTCCGCGCGGGCCCGAATACTGGGAAAATCAGGGCATGGAGAAGAACGACGCAGGCAAGGCACAGGTTTCCCGCGAAGGCCGCTGGCTGATGATCATCGCCGTCGTGCTGGTGGTGTCCAGCCTCGGCGGCACCGTCTGGGTTTTCCTCAACAAGGACAACAACGCCAGGAAGCAGGGCCGCCAGTTGCCGCCGTCGGCGCAACCGTCGGCGCCCGTGCCGGTGCCCACGGCCCCTCCGGCGCCCCGGTAGGCGCCCGGCGATGGCTGGCGATCCCTCCGCCTTTGTCCTGGCGACAGGCCTGATCGCCGGCGCGGACCCGAAGCTCCTCGGCATCGTCGGCCTGAGCCTCGCCGTCAGCCTGACCGCGACCCTGGCCGCCTGCGCGGTCGGCATGCCGATAGGCGCCCTGCTCGCCGTCGGTCGCTTCCCCGGGCGGCGCGTGCTGGTGGTCCTCACCAATGGCCTGATGGGCCTTCCCCCCGTCGTCGTCGGGCTCCTGATCTACCTGCTGCTCTCGCGCGCCGGCCCCCTCGGGGCGATGGGCCTGCTGTTCACGCCCGCGGCCATGGTCATTGCCCAGGCGGTGCTGGTGACGCCCATCGTTGCCGCGCTGTCGCGGCAGGTCGTCGAGGACGAGTGGGCGGAGTACCGCGAACAATTGCGTTCCCTCGGCGCCAGCCGGTCCCAGGCGGCCCGGACCCTGCTTTGGGACGGCCGCTTCTCCCTGATCACGGCGGGTCTCGCGGGCTTCGGCCGGGCCATCGCCGAGGTGGGGGCGGTGATGATCGTCGGCGGCAACATCGACGGCGTCACCCGCGTCATGACCACGACCATCGCCCTGGAGACCAGCAAGGGTGACCTGCCCATGGCCCTGGCCCTGGGCATCGTTCTGATCGCCGTCGTGCTGCTGCTCAACGCGGCCGCCTATCTGCTCAAGGGCTGGGCCGGGAGGCGCTGGGGATGAGCGAAGCCTTCCTGCAGGTGGAGGACCTGGGGCTCACCGAGGGAGCCGTGCGCATCGTGTCCGGCATCAGCCTGTCCCTGGCAGCCCGGCGTACCGTCATCCTGGGGCCGAACGGCGCCGGCAAGAGCACCTTGTTGCGTCTTCTGCATGGCCTGCTGAAACCGTCGGCCGGTCGCCTCGATTGGGCCCGCGAGCTGCGCCAGGCGATGGTGTTCCAGCGGCCGGTGGTGTTGCGTCGCAGCGTCCTCGCCAACGTGGCCTATGGATTGCTGGTGCGCGGGCAAGGCCGGCTGGACCGGGAACGGCGGTCGATGGCGATGCTGGAACGGGTGGGGCTGGCCCACCTGGCTGCCCGTCCGGCCCGGGTCCTGTCCGGCGGGGAGCAGCAGCGCATCGCCCTGGCCCGGGCCTGGGCCATCGACCCGGAGGTGTTGTTCCTGGACGAACCGACGGCGAGCCTGGACCCGGCCTCCAGCCGGGAAGTCGAGCGCATCGTCGCGGAGATCGCGGCGGCCGGAACGCGGATCGTCATGACCACCCACAACCTGGGCCTGGCCAGGCGACTGGCCGACGAGATCCTGTACATGGAGGACGGGCGGATCGCCGAGCAGACCGAGGCGGGCGAGTTCTTCCGCCGGCCGGCGACGGCGGCTGCAGGATCATTCATACGGGATATCGGCGGCTGAATTATCGCGTTGCCGGCCGCCCCGAGGAAAGTTTGACATTCGAACGACTGCGGACTATCGTCCGTCAAAATCGCAGCACCCCCGACCACACATACTCAGGAGGACACCCCAATGAGACTGGCAGTATTTTCCACCATTGCCTTCGCCGCGGCCCTGCAGGCCGCTCCGGCGTTTGCCGGATCGCCTTACTCGGCACTTTACGTCTTCGGCGACAGCCTTTCCGATAACGGCAACATGAGCACCTTTACCGGCGGCGCAAGTCCCGGGCCGGCGTACTGGAATGGCCGCTACTCGAATGGACCCGTCGCCGTCGAGATGATGGCCCATGGCATGGAAGTTCCCCTTTACGACAGTGCCTACGGTGGCGCCAAGACCGGACCCAACCCGGCGGGCGGCGCCGATCACATCAACGCGGCTCTCACGCCTTTCGGCCTCGGCATCCTGGGCCAGGTCGGCAGGGCGACCGCGCCGGCGGGGGATCTGGATTCCTCGGCCCTCTACCTGCTCTGGGGAGGCCCGAACGATTTCTTCGCCATGGGGGCGACGCCGCCCGCCGTCACCATCGGCACCGCGGTCGCCAACATGGTCCAGGCGACATTCAATCTCTATGCCGACGGCGCCAAGCACTTCTACGTGCCCCTGATGCCGGACCTGGGCCTGACCCCGGCCTCCCGGGCGGGCGGACCCGCCGCCATGGCCGGCGCCACGATGCTGACGGACCTCTACAACGCAGCCCTCAGGAAGAACCTTGAGGATCTGGACAAGGCCACGCCCGACATGGACATCCAGTTCTTCGACTCGGCCGCCTTCCTGCGTGCCACGGTCGCCGACCCGGCGGGGCATGGCTTGACGAACGTCACCGACCCCTGCATCGGCGGCGATTGCACCGGCTACCTGTTCTTCGACGGCGTCCATCCGACGGCCCTGGCCCACCGGCAACTTGGGATCGCCTTTGCAGCGGCGGTGCCGGAGCCGGAGACCTATGCCCTGTTCCTCGCGGGTCTGGGCGTGCTCGGCGCGGCGGTTCGCCGTCGGCGCGGAACCTGAACCGGACCGGCAACCGGTTCGCGAGAAACGGCGCCTGCGGGCGCCGTTTTCGCCCGCGGCGCGCGATCAGCGTGCCGGCAGGTAATCCGTCAGGTTCTCCCACCGTCCGTTGCGGACCTGGGCGATCCGCACCCGGCGGTTGGCGAGATGGTCGGCCGGGCTGAGCAGGAAATCGGGATTGCCGAAGAAGTCCCGTGTCGTCCGGGTCCTTTCGAGGGCCCGCGACACGGATTCGGCGGTCGGATTCGGACCAGCCGTCCGCAGGGCCCGGACGAAGAGGTCCGCCCCGGCATAGGCCATCACGTCCCAGGTGTTGGGTTCCGCATTGAAGCGCTCCCGGTAGCGGCGTATCCAGTCGGCCAGGGCCGAGTTGGCCCCTTCGGGGTAGGGATGGGGGGTCAGGACGACGGCATGGAGGCCCTCCATCGCCCGGCCGCCGAGCTGGGGCACCTGGGGCGTGTAGCCGGAGGCGGTGACCAGCATGGGAACGTTCCAGCCGATGCGCCTTGCTTCCCCGTAGGCTCCCACCGTCTCCCGCACCACCGTGGCGAGGACCACGAAATCGCAGTCGGCCGCCTTGAGCCGGGCCACCTGGGAGGAGAAATCCGTCGCCCCGCGCTTGTATGAGACCTTCTCGCACCAGGGCAGGCCGAGTTCGGCCAGCAGCGCATCCATGCCCCGCAGGACCTCCTGGCCCATGTCGTCGTCCTGATAGAGGATGCCGACCCGGCGGTGGCCGTGGGCCCGGATCAGGTACCGCGCGGCCGGCGGCACGGAGACGGTGTAGGACGGGCTCATGGCGAACTTGAGCGGATGGACGGGCTCGTAGACCTCCCGCAGCGGCGCGGCGGGGAAGAGGTGCAGCACGCCGGCGTCGAGGAACAGCGGCATGGTGGCGGCCACCACCGGCGAACCCAGGTTGTGGATCACTGCGAAGACCTTGTCGCGCCCGATGAGCTTCTCGGCGGCGAGGACCGCCTTCTTCGGGTCGTAGCCCGTGTCCTCGACGATCAGCTTCAGCTTGCGGCCATGGACGCCGCCGCGCTCGTTCTCCTCGTCGAAACGCATGCGGGTGCCGTCGCGAAAATGCGTGCCGAGCGACGTGATGGGCCCCGACAGGTCTTGCAGGCTGCCGATGACGATGTCCGCCGCAAGGGCAGGAATGACGGCGAGGAGCAGCAGGACGGCGGTGAGGCCGCGGCGGGTGCGCGTACGGGACATGGGGGGCTCCGGAAAGGCGACGGGCGCCTCGTGGGCGCCCGTCTTCTTCGGCGGATTATGCCTGATCCCCCTGCGGGCTCTCAAGAAAACGAAGGGCCGCCCCGAGGTTTCTTGGCCCCTTGAGGGGTGGAATCCGCAAAGCGGATTCCTGGGGTGGGTTCAATAGCCCCCGGGGATGTCACTCCAGGTAGTCGGTGAGGGTCAGCCACTTGCCGCCCTGGATCTGGGACACCCGCGAGCGGGCGTTGCCCAGGTGCTGGGTCGGCGTGAACTTGTACTCCGGGCTGCCGAACATGTCGCGGGCGAAGGTCGTCGCTTCCAGCGTCTTGACGAAGGCATCGGTCGTCAGGTTGGGACCGGCCTTCTTGGCCGTCTGGTAGAAGAGGTCTACCGCCACGTAGCCGTAGGAGGAGAACAGGGCCGGGTCCTCGTTGAACTTGGCCTTGTAGCGGGCGCCCCAGTCGCGGACGTTCTTCGAAGGATCGTCCATGTAGGGGACGCCGACCTGCATGGTCGCATAGAGGCCGTCCATGGCCTTGCCGCCCAGCTTGTGGATCAGGTCCGTGTAGGCCGCCGACGAGCCCAGGAACTGGGGATTGAAGCCCGTCTTGCGCGACTCGCCGATGGTACCGATGGTTTCCCGGATGATGGTCCCCAGGACGACGGTGTCGCAACCCGAACTCTTCATCTTCGCCACCTGGGCGGAGAAATCGGTGGCGCCGCGCTTGAAGGTGGTCCTTTCGGCGAAGGACTGGTTGATCTCCTTCAGGCCCTGCTCCGCACCCTTCATCACCTCGACGCCGAAATCGTCGTCCTGGTAGATGATGCAGAACTTCTTCGAGCCCCTTTCCTTCACCATCCACTTGACCCCGTTGCGCATCTGGTCGTAGTAGGGGGCGGCGAAGGAGTATTTCAGCTTGTGCAGGGGCTCGTACATTTCCCGCGCGGCCGTGAGCGGAAAGAGGTGGAGGACGTTCTTCTCGAACAGCGTCGGCATGGAGGCCATGGCCACGGCCGTGCCCAGGGTGCCGACCATGGCGAAGATCTTGTCCTGCTGCACCATCTTCTGGGCCGCCAGCAGGCCCTTCTTGGGATCGTAGCCGCTGTCCTCGAAGACCAGCCTGAGCTTGCGGCCGTTGATGCCGCCGGCTTCGTTGATCTCGTCGACGCGCATCTGCATGCCGAAGCGCAACTGCTTGCCGAAGCCGGCCAGGGGCCCCGAAAGGTCCTGGATGCTGCCGATCACCACCTCGTCCTTGGTGACGCCCATCTGCTGGGCGGATGCCAACCCGCACCCGAAGGTGAAGGCCGCGGCCAATGCGACGCCCGCGAGGTTGGGCCTAGGGGTAAGACTCATGTTTGCTCCTCCTGTGGATTCGAACTCTGACGGTTCAAAGCGCGCCCGCCGCTGCGGGCGTCGCGAAGCCGGAGCATAGCCAACCGGAAGCGTTTCGGGAAGCGGGGCGGCAGGTGAATTTCACCCCGCCGGAGGGGAGCCGGGCGGCCTGGGCCGCCCGGGTTCGGCGAAGGATCAGTCGAAGTAGTCGGCGACCGGCAGCCACTTGCCGTTCTGGATCTGGGCGATGCGCGACTTGGCGTTACCCAGGCGAAGGGTGGGCGAGAACTTGTACTCCGGGCTGCCGAACATGTCGCGGGTGAAGTTGATCGTCTCCAGGGTCTTGACCATGGCATCGGTGGTCAGGTTGGGGCCGGCCTTCTTGGCCGCCTGGTAGAAGAGGTCGATGGTCACGTAGCCGTAGGCCGAGAAGAGGGCCGGATCCTCGTTGAACTTGGCCTTGTAGCGGGTCCCCCAGTCGCGGACGTTCTTCGACGGGTCGTCCAGGTAGGGAACCCCCACCTGCATCGTCGCGTAAAGGCCGTCCATGGCCTTGCCGCCCAGCTTGTGGATCAGGTCGGTGTAGGCCGCCGAGGAGCCGACGAACTGCGGATTGAAGGCCGTCTTGCGCGATTCGCCGATGACGCCGATGGTTTCGCGGATGATGGTGCCGAGGACCACGGTGTCGCAGCCGGCGCTCTTCATCTTCGCGACCTGGGTCGAGAAGTCCGTGGCACCACGCTTGAAGGTGGTTTTCTCGGCAAAGGTCATGTTGATTTCCTTGAGGCCCTGCTCGGCCCCGCGGAAGACCTCGAGGCCGAAATCGTCGTCCTGGTAGACGATGCAGAACTTCTTCGAACCCCGCTCCTTGGTCATCCACTTGACGCCGTTGCGCACCTGATCGTAGTAGGGCGCAGCGAAGGAGAACTTGAGCTTGTGGAAGGGCTCGTACATTTCCCGCGCCGCGGTCAGCGGGAAGAGGTGCAGCACGTTCTTCTCGAACAGGGTCGGCATGGAGGCCATGGACACGGCCGTGCCCAGCGACCCCACCATGGCGAAGATCTTGTCCTGCTGCACCATCTTCTGGGCCGCCAGGAGGCCCTTCTTGGGGTCGTAGCCGCTGTCCTCGACCACCAGCTTGAGCTTGCGGCCATTGATGCCGCCGGTCTCGTTGATTTCGTCCACGCGCATCATCATGCCGAAGCGCAGCTGTTTGCCGAAGCCGGCCAGGGGGCCGGACAGGTCCTGCAGGGAGCCGATGACCACCTCGTCCTTGGTGACGCCCAACTGCTGGGCGTGGGCGGGCAGGGCGGCGGAGAAGGTTGCCGCGAGGGTCAGGGCGGCGATGTTCGGTGCGACGCGTTTCATGGGGTCACCTCGGTTCAGTTGCGATACATGGATTCGATGAGTTCCGAATACTTCTGGCTGACCAGCTTGCGCTTGAGTTTCATGGTCGGCGTCAGTTCCTCGTCCTCGGCGCCGAGCTTCTGCTCGATCAGCCGGAACCGCTTGATCTGCTCGACGCGGGCGAACTGCTTGTTCACCTTCTCCACTTCCGCCTCGATGAGCTTCTGCACCTCGGGAGCGCGGCACAGGCTCTGGTAGTTGGAGAAGGGGATGTCGTGGTCCTGGGCGAACTTCTCCACGTTTTCCTGGTCGATCATGATCAGGCAGACGAGGTAGGCGCGCTTGTCGCCGATCACCACCGCGTCGGTGACGTAGGGCGAGAACTTGAGCTGGTTCTCGATCTCGGAGGGCGTGATGTTCTTGCCGCCGGCCGTGATGATGATGTCCTTGAGGCGGTCGAGGATGCGGAAATAGCCGTCCTCGTCCATGGCGCCGACGTCGCCGGTGTGCAGCCAGCCCTCCGCATCCAGCGTCTCGGCGGTCTTTTCGGGCTGGTTCAGGTAGCCCATGAAGACGTTGGGCCCGCGGATCATCAACTCGCCCTGCTCGGAAACCTTGACCTCGTTGTAGCTGGCCGCGGTGCCGATCATGCCGGGCTTGATGCGCTCCACCGGCGTTCCGGTCGAACCGCCGCCCGACTCGGTCTGGCCCCACACCTCTAGCATGGGGACGCCGAGGGCCATGTACCAGCGCACCAGGTCCGGCGAGATGGGGGCGGCGCCCGTGACCAGGAAGCGGCAGCGATGGATGCCGATCAGCTTGCGCACGTTGTCGAGCACCAGCAGCCGGGCGATCCGGTGCAGGAAGAGCAGGCCGCGGCCAACCGGCTCCCGGGCCTCGTAGCGGCGGACGATTTCCAGGCCCAGGCCGATCGACACCTTGTAGGCCCAGCGCTCGAAGGCATTGGCCTCCGACAGGGCGATGCTGACGCCCGAGTAGAACTTCTCCCAGATCCGCGGCACGGCGGTGAATACCGTCGGGGCGATCTCCCGGACGTTTTCCGGAATGGTTTCCGGATTCTCGACGAAGTTGAGCTTGGCCCCGGCATAGAGACCGAAATACGCACCCCCCAGGCGCTCCGCCACGTGGCACAGGGGCAGGAAGCACATGCGCTCGTCCCGCTCGTCCTGGGCGATCAGGGTGTTGTAGCCGCGCACCACGTAGACCACGTTGTGATGGGACAGCATGGCCCCCTTGGGCCGGCCGGTGGTGCCAGAGGTATAGATCAGGATGGCCAGGTCGCCGGGCTGGCGGACCTCAATGCGCGACAGCCACTCGGCGTCGGCGGCGATGTCGCCGAGCCGTTGCCGGCGTTCCCGGCCCAGGGTCCGCAGGGCATCGAGGCTGATGACGCCGGGATCGTCGAGGTCGCGCAGGCCGTCGGTGTCCCAGACGATGATCTTGCGCAGGGACGGCAGGTGCTTCCTGACCTCCAGGGCCTTGTCGAGCTGCTCCTCGTCTTCGGCGAAGAGGTAGGCGGAGCCGGAGTCCTGCATCAGGTATTGGACCTGGCTCGCCGCGTCGGTCGGATAGATGCCTGAGCTGACGCCGCCGGCGCACAGGGCGCCCAGGTCGCACATCAGCCACTCCTCGCGCGTGTTGCCGAGGATGGAGACCGTTTCGCCGGCCTCGAAGCCCAGCTCGATCAGGCCGCCGCCGATCTCCCGCACGATGTCGGCCAGCTGCCGCCAGGTGATGGATTGCCAGAGGCCGAACTTCTTCTGCCGGAAGATCACGCCGTCGCCGCGCATCTTCTGGGCATTCCAGAACATCCGCGGCAGCGTATCGCCGGGCACCATGACCTCGTTGGATGACCAGTAGTTCTTGCCGTCGAGTTGCCACATGCTACGCGCATCCCTTCGCCACGGCCGGAGCCCCCGGTGCACCGCAGGTGCCCGGGATGCGTTCCGGAATTCCTAGATCGACCAGTGCCGCGACCCCCTTCCCGGGGAAGGGGGAGCGCAAGCGCTCCCCTTCGGGGAAAGGATGGGCCATCCCCCCGACCCCCGTCCCGGGGAAGGGGGTGACGCCTGCTCGCTGCGCTCGAAGGGTGGGGGTGGGGGTCATGGGGGTGGGTCCGCGCTTCATCGCCAGGTCTTCTTCTTCTTCCAGCGCCGGCTGCCCCGCACGCCGGTTTCCTTCATGCCCAGGTAGAACTCCTTGATGTCCTCCTTCTCCCGCAGGGCGGCGCAGGTGTCTTCCATCACGATGCGGCCGATCTCCAGCACGTAGCCGTAATCCGCGTACTTCAGGGCGATGCGGGCGTTCTGCTCGACGACGAGCAGGGTCACGCCCCGCTCCCGGTTGATGCGGACGATGATTTCGAAGATTTCCTTGGTCAGCAGCGGGGAAAGGCCCAAGCTGGGCTCGTCGAGCAGCATGATCTTCGGGCGTGCCAGCAGCGCGCGGCTGATCGCCAGCATCTGCTGCTGCCCCCCGGAGAGCAGGCCCGCTTCCTGGTCGGCCCGCTCCCGCAGGATGGGAAAGTAGCCGTATACGGCATCGATGTCCCGGGCGATCTCGTCCCGGTCTCCCGCCGGCCTCGTATAGGCCCCCATGAGCAGGTTCTCGCGCACCGTCAGCAGGGGGAAGATTTCGCGACCCTCGGGCACGTGAACGATGCCCTGGCGGACGATCCAGGCCGGGTCCTTCTTCTGGATCGGCTCGCCGCGATAGGCGATGTTGCCCTTCAGCGGGTCGATGATGCCGGAGATGGTCTTGAGGATGGTGCTCTTGCCGGCGCCGTTGGAGCCCAGCACGGTGACGATGCTGCCCTCCTTGACCGAGAGCGAGACGCCGCGGATGGCCTTGACGGCGCCGTAGGCGGCCTCCACGTTGTTGAGCTGGAGGACGATGTCGGCAGTGGGCATCACGGTGGTCATGCCCGCGCTCCCTTCGCTTCGGTCGCCACCGCCGGGCCTGGCGGCAACTCATCGTCGTCGTCGCCACCCAGATAGGCCTCGATCACCAGCGGGTCGGACTGGACTTCCTTGGAGGTGCCCATGGACAGCACCTGGCCCTGGTTCAGGGCCAGCACCCGGTCGGAGACCCGTGATACCAGGCCCATGTCGTGCTCGACCATGATGACCGTGATGCCCAGGTCATGCTTGATGTCGTCGATCCAGAAGCCCATCTCCTCCGTTTCCTCGGTGTTGAGGCCGGAGGAGGGCTCGTCGAGCAGCAGCAGCCGTGGCCGCATCGACAGGGCCCGGGCCAGTTCCACCACCTTGCGCACCCCGTAGGGCAGGCCGGCCACCAGGGTGTCGCGGTAGTGCTGGAGTTCGAGGAACTCGATCACCTCCTCGACCTGGCGACGGAACTCCAGTTCCATGCGCCGGGTGCGGCCGGTGAACAACAGGTCCTGCCACCAGGCCGTCAAGCGGTGGCAGTGGCGGCCTACCAGCAGGTTCTGGAGGACGGTGGCGTGCTCGAAGAGTTCGATGTTCTGGAAGGTTCGGGCAATGCCGAGGCGGGCGATCAGGTAGGGCGGCAGGCGGGAGATGGTCTCGCCCTCGAACAGCACCTGGCCTGCCGTGGCCCGGTAGAGGCCGCTGATCAGGTTGAAGATGGTCGTCTTGCCGGCGCCGTTCGGGCCGATCAGCGAGAACACCTCGTGGGGCCAGACCTGGAAGGAGACGTCGTTGACCGCCTTCAGGCCGCCGAACTGGACCGAGAGGTTGCGCGCTTCCAGCATCGGGTTCATTTGAGGCGCTCCGACTTCATGTAGCTCTTCTGGCGCTTGAACATGCCCTTGCGGTAGAAGGGGAAGAGCTGGAAGAAGGTCCGTATCTTGAGCCAGCGGCCGTAAAGTCCCAGGGGCTCGAAGAGCACGAAGGCGATCAGCACCAGGCCGAAGACCGTCGGTTGCAGGCCCGTCTGCTGGCCGATGGCCGGCGGCAGCCAGTCCTTGGCGATGACGATGAACTGCTGCACGAAGATCCAGAAGGCGGCGCCGAAGATGGCCCCCTGGACGAAGCCGACGCCGCCGATGACCACGATCATCAGCAGCTCGATGGATTGCAGAAAGGTGAACTGGTCCGGCGAGAGGAAGCGCAGCTTGTGGGCGTAGAGGGCGCCGGCGATGCCGGCCAGGGCGGCCGAGAGGGCGAAGGCCGTCGTCTTGTAGCGGGCCAGGTTGATGCCCATGCTCTGGGCCGAAATCTCTGAATCGCGGATGGCCACGAAGGCCCTCCCCGTGGGGCTGCGCAGGAGGTTCAGCACGCCGAGGACGCAGAGCACCAGGATGACCATGACCAGGAAATAGAACCGGACGCCGTCGTCGAAGCCGATGCCGAAGATCTGCAGCGGGTTGACCTGCTTGCCCGTGCTGCCGCCGGTGATGCCCTCGGCCCGGGTGATGCCCTCCTCGACGATGAATCCGAAGGCCAGGGTGGCGATGGCCAGGTACATGCCCTTCACCCTCAGGGCCGGCAGGCCGACGATGACGCCCGTGATGCCGGCCACCAGCGCCGAGGCCGGCAGGGAGAGCAGGAAGGGCCAGCCCAGGTTGTAGAGCCAGGCCTCGGTGTAGGCCCCCATGCCCAGGAAGGCCGCGTGGCCAATGGACACCTGGCCGGTAAAGCCGATCAGGAGCATGAGGCCGACGGCGACGATGGAATAGATGCCGACGAAGACGACCTGGGACAGGGCGTACTCGGAAACGACGAAGGGGGCGAGGATCAGGGCGACGGCCAGCAGGCCGTACCAGAAGCGCTGGCCGTTGTGCTTGAACAGCTCGATGTCCTGTTCGTAGCGGGTCTTGAAGATGAAGCGCATGGGGCTAGACCTTCTTCCGCAGGTTCTCGCCGAACAGGCCGGTGGGCTTGACCGCCAGCATGACCAGCACGACGACGTAGGCGGCGATGTCCTTGAATCCCTCGGGCAGGTAGAAGCCCGAATAGGACTCGACCAGGCCGATGATCAGGCCGCCCACCAGGGCGCCGGGAATGCTGCCGAAACCGCCGACCACGGCCGCCGGGAAGGCCTTCAGGCCGATGAAGCCCATGTTGGCGTGGACGAAGGTGATGGGCGCCAGGAGGATGCCGGCGACGCCGGAGACGGCCGCCGAGATGCCCCAGATCAGCATGTTGATGCGGCGCACCGGAATGCCCATGTAGAAGGCCGCCAGCTGGTTTTGGGAGGTGGCCTGCATGGCAATGCCGAGGCGCGTGTAGCGGAAGAAGAGGTAGAGGACGGCGATCAGCACCAGGGTGGCCACGATGATGGCCAGGTGCTCCATGGAGATCACCAGGCCCCCTTCGCCGCCGACGTGGATCACCTCGTCCTTGTAGGGAACGGGCAGGGTGTGGGTATCGGTGCCCCAGCCGGGGATCATGGTCACCAGGCCGCGGCCCATGTAGCCGATGCCGATGGTCACCATCACCACCGTGAAGGCGGGATGCCCGAGCAGGGGCCGCAACACCAGGCGTTCGGTCAGCATGCCGAGCAGGAAAAGGGCGACGAGGGTGGCGAGGAAGGCCAGCCAGAACGGGAAGCCGGCGATGACCATGGCGGTCAGGGCCGCGAAGCCGCCGACCATCATCAGGTCGCCCTGGGCGAAGTTCACCGTCTCCGTGGCCTTGTAGATCAGCACGAAGCCGAGTGCGATCAGGCCGTAGATGCATCCTTGCGCGATGCCGCTGACGGTCAGTTGCAGGAGCTGCAACACCGGGAATATCTCCTCACATGTATTGTTGTTTTCGACCCGACTGTGCGGGTCCGCGGCGAGTCCCCTTCTCCGAGGGTCCTTCGCCGCGCCGGCGATTATGACTCAAACCGGATAGAAGCGCGTGCCCTTTTCGGCCATTTCCACCAGGCGGGAGGGCGCGCGGAAGCGATCGCCGTTCCGCTCTGCGAGACGGTTGCATGACGCAACGAATTCGTCAATGCCAACAGTATGGATCCAGCCGATCGGTCCGCCGCGGAAGGGGGGGTAGCCCCAGCCGAGGATGGCGCCGACATCGGCATCGATGGGCGAGCGCAGCACCTTCTCCTCGAGGCAGCGGACGGTCTCCACCGACTGGATGGCGACCAGCCGCTCGACGATCTCCTCCACCGTCGGCTGGTCTGCCTTCACCGGGAACTGCTCGGCGAGGCCGGACCAGAGGCGCTTGCGGCCGTCGGCGGGGTATTCGTAAAAGCCGTGGCCCGACTTGCGGCCCAGCCGCCCGAGTCCTTCGACCATGCGGGCGGCGACGCGGTCGGCCGGACGCTCGACATACTGGTTGCCGAGGTCGGCCTTGGTCTGGCTGGCGATCTTGTGGACCAGTTCGACGGATACCTCGTCGGCCAGGGCCAGGGGGCCCACCGGCATGCCGGCGATCAGTCCGGCCTTGTCGATCAGGGCCGGGGCGACACCCTCCTCCAGCAGGGCCATGCCCTCGGAGACGTAGGTACCGAAGACCCGGCTGGTATAGAAGCCGCGGGAGTCGTTCACCACGATGGGCGTCTTGCCGATGGCGGCGACATAGTCCATGGCGCGCGCCAGGGTCTCGTCGGAAGTCTTCGCCCCGACGATGATCTCCACCAGGGGCATCTTCTCCACCGGCGAGAAGAAATGCAGGCCGATGAAGTTGGCGGGGCGGGAGGACGCCTCGGCCAGGCCGCTGATCGGCAGGGTCGAGGTGTTGGAGGCGAAGATCGCCTCGTCGGCGATCACCGCCTCGGTCTTCTTCGTCACCTCAGCCTTGATGGTGCGGCTTTCGAAGACGGCTTCGATGACCAGGTCGCAGCCGGCCAGGTCCCCGTAGTCGGCGGTGGGCCTGATGCGGGCGAGCACCGCCTCGGCCGCCTCCTGGGTGCGCCGGCCCTTGGCCACCTCCTTCTCCAGCAGGCGGCGCGAGTAGGCCTTGCCCTTCTCGGCGGCCTCCGGCGTCGTGTCGAGCAGCACCACCTCGATGCCGGCCATGGCCGTGGAATAGGCGATGCCGGCACCCATCATGCCGGCGCCGAGCATTCCGATGCGGGCGTAGGCCTGCCGGGGAACGCCTTCGGGCCTCCCGGCCAGCTTCTTCGCGTTGTTGAGGCCGAAGAAGAGGCTGCGGATCATGTTCTTCGACACGGAACCGGCCACCAGGTTGGCGAAGTAGCGGGCCTCGACCTTGAGGCCGGTGTCGATGTCGGTCTGCAGGCCCTCGTAGACGCAGGAGAGGATGGCCACCGGCGCCGGATAGTTGCCGCAGGTCTTCTCGCGCAGCATGGCGTTGCCGGCCATGAAGGTCTGCATGCCCATGGGCGTCATGACGCCGCCGCCGGGGATCTTGTAGCCCTTGCGGTCCCAGGGCTGCAGGGGTTCCTTCTGCCCGTCGCCGAGCAGCCAGGCCTTGGCGGCGGCGCGCTCCTCGCCGGCCGGCACGACGGCGTTGATGAGGCCGATCTTCGCTGCTTCTTGGGCCTTGATCCGCTTGCCCTCCAGGAGCAGGGGGGCGGAGGCCTGGATGCCGGCCAGGCGCGGCGCCCGCTGGGTGCCGCCGCCGCCGGGCAGCAGGCCCAGTGTGACCTCCGGGAAGCCGTAGCGGGCCTTCGGGTTGTCGGCCGCGACGCGATGGTGGCAGCACAGGGCCAGTTCCAGGCCGCCGCCCAGGGCGCTGCCGTTCATGGCGCAGGCGATGGGCTTGCCGCATTTCTCGAAGGCACGCATGGTCCGGTGGTAGGTCATGGAACCGTCGAAGATGTCGCCGGCGCCCTTCCAGGCCAGCAGCATCTCCAGGTCGCCGCCGGCGATGAAGTCCTTCTTGGCGGAGGTGACCAGGATGCCCTTCACGCCCGGGTCGCCGATGGCCTTGTTCATGGCCTCGTAGAAGGCGCCGTAGGTCTGGGCATTGAGGACGTTCTGGGACCGGCCGGGCAGGTCCCACTCCAGGGTGGCGATGCCGTCGGAATCGATGCGGTAGTTGATCATGGCGGCTCTCAGAGGCGTTCGATGATGGTGGCGGTGCCCATGCCGGCGCCGACGCAGAGGGTGGCCAGGCCGGTGGACAGCTTGCGGCGCTCCAGCTCGTCGAGCAGGGTGCCGAGGATCATGGCGCCGGTGGCGCCCAGCGGATGCCCCATGGCGATGGCGCCGCCATTCACGTTCATCTTGTCGTGGGGCACGTCCAGCACCTGCATGAAGCGCAATACGACCGCGGCGAAGGCCTCGTTCAGTTCGTAGAGGTCGATGTCGCCGACGCCCATGCCGGCCCGCTTCAGGGCCTTCTCGGCCGCGTAGCTGGGGCCGGTCAGCATGATCGACGGCTCGGAACCGATGGAGGCGAAGCTGCGGATGCGCGCCCGGGGCTTCAGGCCCAGGCGCTCGCCCATCTCCTTCGTGCCGAAGAGGATGGCGGCGGCGCCGTCCACGATGCCGGAGCTGTTGCCGGCGTGGTGCACGTGCTCGATGGCCTCCACCTCCGGGTAGCGTTGAAGGATGACGCTGTCGAAGCCGTACTTCCCGCCCAGTTCCTCGAAGGAGGGCTTCAGGGTGGACAGGGATTCGAGCGTCGTCTCTGGGCGCATGTATTCGTCGTTGTCCAGCATGACCAGCCCGTTCAGGTCGCGGACCGGCACGATCGACCGGGCGAAGCGTCCCTCGTCCCAGGCGCGCTTGGCGCGGCGCTGGGATTCGACGGCATAGCTGTCCACGTCGCGGCGCGAGAAGCCCCATTTGGTGGCGATCAGGTCGGCGGAGATGCCCTGGGGCACGAAGTAGGTCTTGGAGGCCACCTGCGGGTCCGCGGGCCAGGCGCCGCCCGACGAGCCCATGGGCACCCGGGACATGGACTCGACGCCACCGCCCACCACCAGGTCGCTCTGGCCGGACATGACCTGGGCCGCGGCCTGATTGCAGGCCTCCAGGCCCGAGGCGCAGAAGCGGCTGACCGTCACCCCGGCGGCGGTGACCGCGTAATCGGCGTAGAGGGCCGCGACGCGGGCGATGTCGGCGCCCTGCTCCATCACCGGCTCGACGCAGCCGAGCACCACGTCGTCCACCAGGGACGTATCCAGGTCGTTCCGGTCGCGCAGGGCGCGCAGCGCCGTCGCCGCCAGGTGGATGGGCGTGGCCTGGTTCAGGCCGCCGCCCTGCTTGCCCTTGCCGCGCGGGGTGCGCAGGGCGTCGTAGATATAGGCTTCAGTCATCGGTTTCTCCAAAAAATCGAACCACCGGGACACCAAGAGCGCCAGGATTCACCAAGGAGGGCCATGACGCCGCGTCCTCCGGCCCGTCGAAAGCGCTTCCAGGCTTTCTTGGTGCCCCCTGGTGTCCTTGGCGCCTTGGTGGTGAATGCCCTGAACGGCTAAAGCGTCCGCGCAATCATTTCCTTCATGATCTCGTTGGTGCCGCCGTAGATGCGCTGCACCCGGGAGTCGGCCCAGGCCCGGGCGATCGGGTAGTCCCACATGTAGCCGTAGCCGCCGTGGAGCTGCACGCAGGCGTCCATGACCTTGAACTGCAGGTCGGAGCACCAGTACTTGGCCATCGAGGCCGTCGCCGTGTCCAGCTTGTTGTGCAGGATCAGCTCCATGCAGCGGTCCACGAAGACGCGGCCGATCTGCAGTTCGGTCTTCAGTTCCGCCAGGGTGAAGCGGGTGTTCTGGAACTGGATCACCTCCTGGCCGAAGGCCTTGCGGTCCCGGGTGTAGTCGATGGTCCATTGCAGCGCCGCCTCGGCCGAGGCGATGCTCATGATGGCGATCTGCATGCGCTCCCAGGGCAGTTCCTGCATCAGGTAGGCGAAGCCGGCGTTCTCCTGGCCGAGGAGGTTGCCGACCGGAACGCGCACGTTGTCGAAGAAGAGCTCCGCCGTGTCCTGGGCCTTCATGCCCGACTTCTTGAGGGGCTTGCCCTTGGAGAAGCCCTCCATGCCGGCCTCGACCAGCAGCAGGCTGGTGCCCTTGGCACCCATGGCCGGATTGGTCTTGGCCACCACGATCACCAGGTCGGAGTGCCAGCCGTTGGTGATGAAGATCTTGGACCCGTTCAACACGTAATGGTCGCCGTCCAGGACGGCGGAGGTGCGTACGCCCTGCAGGTCCGAACCGGCGGCCGGCTCGGTCATGGCGATGGCGCCGATCATCTCGCCGGAGGCCATCTTCGGCAGGTACCTGAACTTCTGTTCGTGGGTCCCGTAGTGGAGGATGTAGGGCGCCACGATCTCGGAATGGAGGCCCCAGCCGGGGCCGGTGGCATTCACCCGGGCGCCTTCTTCCATGAGGATCATGCTGTAGAGCTTGTCGGCGCCGGCGCCGCCGTATTCCTCGGGCATGGTCGGGCACAGGAACCCGGCCTCGCCGGCCTTCCTCCATACGGCCCTATCCACGTAGCCCTGGGCCTCCCATTCAGCCGTATGGGGCGCCACCTCCTGCTCCATGAAGCGGCGGGCGGCGTCGCGGAAGATCAGGTGTTCCTCGGAAAACAGGGTGCGGGGGACGGTCATGATCGGCTCCGGGCAGGAAACGAGGGGGAGTGAAATTCTACCAAGCAACCGCTTGCTTGACTACTTGTCCCTTAAGGGCAACAATCGCGGCGGCGATACGCCGAAGCCTCATCCAAGACCCCGCACAAGGGGCAAGACCGACAAGAGGAGAACAGCATGCAGACTGCCCGCATCGCGGTGGCCGCGGCCTTCCTGGCCGCCGTCATCCAGGTTCCGGCCCAGGCCCAGACCCCGCCCCAGTTGCCCGACGCCGCCGCCAGCGATCCGGCGGCCCTCGGCTGGATGCAGGGTTCCCCGCCGCCCGCCGACAAGGTCATCCGCTTCGGCGACGGCAGCAGTTACAAGTTTCCGCAGATGCGCTGGAGCTTTTCCAACTACCGGCAGTTCGTGCCGACGGTGAACGTCCCCCGGGGTGCCGGTCCGGTCAGCGTCCTGCCGCGCGCCGAGCGCGGCGACCTGGACGGCGTCGGCTTCCAGGTCATGGGCAGCGACAAGGCCATGACCTGGGCAGAGGCCCTGCCCGCCACCTACACCGACGGGATCGTCGTCCTGCACAGGGGGCGCATCGTGTACGAGCGCTACTTCGGGGTCCTCAAGCCCGAGGTCCAGCACATCGCCATGTCGGTGACCAAGTCCTTCTTCGGCACCCTGGGCGCCATCCTGGTGGCGGAGGGCAAGCTGGACGAGAAGGCGACCCTCTCGGCCTACGTCCCGGAACTGAGGGATTCGGCCTTCGGCGATGCCACCGTCCGGCAGGTCCTCGACATGATCACGGGGCTCAAGTACTCGGAGAACTATGCCGATCCGAACGCCGAGATCTGGGCCCATACCCGCGCCGGCGGCGTGCTGCCGCGGCCCCCGGGTTACCAGGGACCGGGCACCTTCTACGAGTTCCTGCAGACGGTGAAGAAGGAAGGCGAGCACGGCCAGGCCTTCGCCTACAAGACGGTGAATACGGACGCCCTGGGCTGGGCCATCCGCCGGGTCACCGGCAAGTCCATCGGCCAGAACCTGCGCGAGCGCATCTGGGAACCCATGGGCGCCGAGCAGGACGCCTACTTCACCGTGGACCTGGTCGGCAACGAGTTCGCTGGCGGCGGCCTCAATGCAGCGCTGCGCGACATGGCCCGGTTCGGCGAGGTGATTCGCCTGGAAGGGCGCTTCAACGGCCGCCAGATCATTCCCAAGGCAGTGGTCGACGACATCCGTGGCGGCGGCGACAGGGCCCATTTCGCCAAGGCCGGCTACAGGACCCTGCCGGGCTGGTCCTACCGCAACATGTGGTGGGTCTCCCACAACGAGCACGGCGCCTACATGGCCCGCGGCATCCACGGGCAGGCCATCTATGTGGACCCGAAGGCGGAAATGGTCATCGCCCGCTTCGCCTCCCACCCCATCGCGCCCAACGGGGCCAACGACCCGATCACCCTGCCGGCCTTCCACGCCTTGGCGAAGCACCTGATGAAGTGAGCATTTCATGAACTCCAATTCCTCACCACCAAGGCACCAAGGGCACCAAGCTGCACGAAGAACAGCCACTTCCAAATCGGACGGGAGTCTCCGGCGGGGTGCATGGCGTTCTTCATCGTCTTCCTTGGTGCCCCTTGGTGTTCTTGGTGTCTTGGTGGTGTGACTGAGGTCTCGGCCATGAATCCTTCCCACCCCCCGCTCCTCGCCACCCACGAGGTCACCAACCAGTCGCCGGAACTGGCGGACTGGAACCTCTACGGCATGAACCCGGCCCTGCAGGAGGCCGTCGCCAGGGAGGGCGCCGGCCACGCCCATGACTGGCTCATGCAGCGGGGCGCCGAACTGGGCTCCGCCCGGATGCTGGAATGGGCGGCCCAGGCCAACCGCAATCCGCCGACCTTGCGCCTGTTCGACAATGGTGGCCACCGGCGCGACGAGGTGGAGTTCCACCCGGCCTACCACGAGCTGATGGCCTACCTGAAGCGCCACGGCGCCTCGGCGGGACCCTGGGCCCAACCGGGACCCGGGGCCCACGCAAAGCGCGGCGCCTTCTACATGATGTACGGGGAGATCGAGGACGGCACCCTCTGCCCCACCACCATGACCTATGCCGTCGTGCCCTCCATCATGCGCGACAAGGCCATTGCCGACGAATGGCTGCCCCGCATCTTCTCCCTGGACTACGACCACCGCTTCATCCCGGCCGACCGGAAACGCGGCGTCACCCTGGGCATGGGCATGACCGAAAAGCAGGGCGGCTCCGACGTCCGCGCGAATACCACCCGGGCGGAGCCCGTGGGCGGCCGCGAGTACCGCATCGTCGGCCACAAGTGGTTCTTCTCGGCCCCCATGTGCGACGCTTTCCTGATCCTCGCCCAGGCCCCCGGGGGGCTCTCGTGCTTCTTCCTGCCGCGCTGGACGCCGGACGGTGCGCGCAACGACATCCGCATCCAGCGCCTGAAGGACAAGATGGGCGACAAGTCCAATGCCGGCTCCGAGGTGGAATTCTGGGGCGCCCGGGCCTGGCTGGTCGGCGAGGAGGGCCGCGGCGTGCCCACCATCATGGAGATGGGCACCTACTGCCGCCTCGACTGCGCCCTGGGCAGCGCGGGCCTGATGCGCCAGTCCGCTTCCCAGGCCCTGCACCACGCCCGGCATCGCAGCGCCTTCGGCAAGCGCCTGATCGACCAGCCGCTGATGCGGAACGTGCTCGCCGACCTGGCGGTGGAAACGGAGGCCGCCCAGGCCCTGGCCCTGCGCCTCGCCCGCGCCTTCGACGGCGGCGAGGACGAGCAGGAATCGCTGCTGCGCCGGGTGCTGACGCCGGCCGCCAAGTACTGGATCTGCAAGCGCGGCCCCATGGTCGGCGCCGAGGCCATGGAGGTGCTGGGCGGCAACGGCTACGTCGAGGACGGCGTCATGGCACGCGTTTACCGCCAGATGCCCCTCAATTCCATCTGGGAGGGCTCGGGCAACGTCATGTGCCTGGACATGCTGCGCGCCATGGCCAAGCACCCGCGCTGCCTGGAGGCCCTCGCCGCGGAAGTGGCGCCCGCCCTGGGCCGGGACCGGCGCCTGGATGCCTTCGTCGGACGCCTGCAGGACGGCCTGCGCAAGCCCGAGGACCTGGAAGCGCGTTCGCGCCAGGTCACCCAGGCCATCGCCCTGGCCGTCCAGGGCGCCCTGCTGGTGCGCTTCGCGCCGCAGCCGGTGGCGGAGGCCTTCTGCGCCTCGCGGCTGGCCGAGTCCCACTACGGCGGCGGCGCCTTCGGCACCCTGCCCGGCAACAGCGGCTTCCACGCCATCCTGCAGCGGGCCTGGGCGGCGTGAAGGGCTTTGCGTCGATGTCTCACCGCAAAGGCGCAAAGGCGCGAAGTTGCGCAAAGGAGGGCCTTTTCCCGGGAGACGGCATGACGGGGCATCGCCTCCGGCTTTCTTTGCGGCCCTCTGCGCCTTTGCGCCTCTGCGGTAGATTCGGGCTTCTTCCATGAAGACCGTCCGCATCGGCGCCGGCCTCGGCTTCTACGGCGATTCCTGGGCGCCGGTGGCGACCACGCTGGAGCGCGGGGAGGTCCGGTACATCGCCTCCGACCACCTGGCCGAACTGACCCTGGCCATCCTGCAGAAGGACCGGCAAAGGGACCCGGCCCTCGGCTACACCCGGGACCTGGTGCCCATGATGACGGCCCTCTGGCCCCTGGCGGCGAAGGCCGGGGTGCGCTTCCTGCTCAATGCCGGCGGCCTGAATCCGGAAGGCGCAGCGGCGGCCCTGGCCGCCGAGTTCGGCCGCCGCGGCTGGAAGGCCCGCATCGCCTGCGTCACCGGCGATGCGGTGCTCGACCGGGTGGACGAATTGCGCGGTGCCGGAGAAGCCCTGGACCACCTGGACACGGGGGAGCCCATCGACGGCGTACGCGACCGGCTCCTTTTCGCCAACGCCTACCTGGGCGCCTGGCCCCTGGTGCGGGCCCTGGCCGAGGGGGCGGACATCGTCGTCACGGGCCGGGTTGCCGACGCGGCCCTGTTCATGGCGCCGCTGATCCACGAATTCGGCTGGGCCCGGGACGATTGGCCGCGCCTCGCCCAGGCCCTGACCGTGGGGCACCTGATGGAATGCTCGGGCCAGGGCAGCGGCGGCAACTTCAATGCCTATGGGCCGGCCTTCGACGGCGGCTGGCAGGGCATCCCGGACTACGCCCACCTGGGCTTCCCCATCGCCGAGGTGGCCGAGGACGGTTCGGCCGTCATCACCAAGGCGCCGGGCACCGGCGGCCGCGTGAGCTTCGACACCCTGCGCCAGCAACTGCTCTACGAGGTCCACGATCCCCACCGCTACCTGAGCCCGGACGTGATCCTGGACATGGGCACGCTGCGCCTGGAAGACCTGGGGGGTGACCGGGTGCGGGTCACCGGAGCCACGGGCCTCCCGGCGCCGGAAAAGTTGAAGATCGTGGCCGGCTACGACGACGGCTGGGCCGGCACGGCGACCATAGGCTACTGCTGGCCCGAGGCGGTGAAGAAGGCGCGCACCACCGAAGCCATCGTGCGCCGCTTGCTCGCCGAGCGGAGGCTCCAGTACGACGAGATCCACACCGAACTGCTGGGCCTCGATTCCCTGCTCGGCCCCCTGGCCGACACCTCGAAGGCCGACGAACTCGACGAGGTCTACCTGCGCATGGTGGTGCGCACGCGCGACCGGCGCCTCGCCGAGGCCTTTCCGCGCCAGATCCCCTGGCTCGGTCTGTCGGGCCCGCCGACCGCCAGCGGCTTTTCCGGCATCGAGCCGCCCCGTCAGTTGCTGGGCCTGTGGCCCACCCTCGTGCGACGGGATCGGGTGGAGGACCGGGTGCGCGTGGAAATCACGACCGCGCCATGAAGATCGAAGACAACGTCCATCCCGCGGGCGCACAGGCGCGCAGGCGGCACAGGGGTGTCGGAAACGGCGTTTGGCCTCCCGCATGCCGAGTCGGCTGCGTGTCCTTCTCCAGGCCCCGGCGTCTCCGCCGCGGGTTTTCGCCTTCGGTGACCATGCCATGAGACTCGTGGAGATTGCCCACGCCCGCAGCGGCGACAAGGGGAACCGGGCCGACATCGGGCTATTCGTCGGCAACGACGCCGACTACGACCGCATCGTCCGCGCCGTCACGCCCGAACGCGTGGCGGAGCACTTCAGGGGCATCGCCGACGGGCCGGTGCAAATCTGGTCCCTTCCCAACCTCCTGGCCCTGAAGATCGTCCTCAACGGCGCCCTCCAGGGAAATGCCGCCCGCAGCCTGCGCAGCGACAATCTGGGAAAATGCCTGGCCGCGGCGCTGCTGCGCATGGAGATCGAATGAATACCACCGACATCAACCCCCGCTGGCTCGCTGCCACGTCTTTCATGGACTACGGCCACCCGGCCGTCGCCGCCTTCGTGCGCGAGGCTGTCGGGGACTCCGCGACGGATCGCGACAAGGCCGTGCGCCTCTACTACGCCGTGCGCGACAGGATCCGCTACGACCCCTATCGCTTCTCCATGGAGCGGGAGAACTTCAAGGCGAGCCATACGGTACAGGCCGGCGCCGCCTATTGCGTCCCCAAGGCCCTGCTCTATGCCGCCGGCCTGCGCAGCCTGGGCATTCCGGCCCGCCCCGGCTTCGCCGACGTGAAGAACCACTTGGCCACGGAACGGCTCCTGAAGCTGATCGGCACCGACCTCTTCACGTGGCACGGCTACGTCTCGCTGCTGCTGGACGGCCGGTGGGTCAAGGCGACGCCGGTGTTCAACATCGAGATGTGCGAGCGCTTCCATGTCACGCCGCTGGACTTCGACGGAAGCCACGATTCCCTGATGCATCCGTTCAATGCCAGACAGGAGCGGCACATGGAATACGTGTGCCAGCGCGGGGAGTTCGACGACCTGCCCTTCGACGAGATGACTGCCGACATGGTGCGCACCTATCCGCAGCTCGTCGCCATGGCCGAGGGGCGGGGCGGCGACTTCGAGCATGAGGCGATTCACGAGGAATGACGCTCCCATCCTTTAGGGGCTGTTCTCATTCAGTCGGCGCACACGTCGCCGGAATGAGAACAGCCCCTGGCCGACACCCGCCGGCGCCGCCGCGGGGTCACTGACATGGGCGTTCGCATCGAAAGATCCGGACCGGTGACGACGGTGGTCCTCGACCATCCGGAGCGGCGCAATGCCATCGACGGCGCCACGGCCCGGATGCTGGCCGCCGCCTTCCGCGAATTCGATGCGGATCCGCACGCCGCGGTCGCCGTGCTTTACGGTGAGGGCGGGCATTTCTGCGGCGGGGCCGACCTGAAGGCCTTCGCCGGGAATCCGGGCGAACTCGCCTTCACCGAGGGAGGCGACGCGCCCCTCGGCGTATCCCGGATGGTGCTGGGCAAGCCGGTGATCGCCGCGGTTGCCGGCTATGCCGTCGCCGGCGGCCTGGAGCTGGCCTGCTGGTGCGACCTGCGGGTGGCCGAGGAAGGCGCCGTCTTCGGCGTCTTCTGCCGCCGCTTCGGGGTTCCCTTGGTGGATGGAGGCACCGTCCGCCTGCCCCGCCTGATCGGCCATTCGCGAGCCCTCGACATGATCCTCACCGGGCGCCCGGTGGGTGCCGCCGAGGCGTTGCAGATGGGGCTCGCCAACCGGCTCGTCGCCGATGGCGGCGCCCGGGAAGCGGCGGAGTCCCTGGCCGCCGAGATCGCCCGCCATCCTGCCACCTGCATGCGCCAGGATCGCCTGTCGAGCTACGAACAATGGGGCATGTCGATCGACGACGCCCTGCGGAACGAGTTCCGCAGGGGCCGCGCGTCCCTGGCGGCGGGCGACGCCCTGGCCGGGGCCGCGCGGTTCAACCGAGGAGAGGGAAAGCATGGGACGTCCGTCTAGGGTCGCCGCCGCCCCGGTCGAGGAAGGCAATCGCCGCGCCGAGCTGATCCGTACGGCCGGCCGCCTGTTCCGGGAAAAGGGGTTCGATGCGACCACGATTCGCGATATCGCTGCCGCCGTCGGCATGCGGTCGGGTTCGCCCTTCTACCATTTCAAGAGCAAGCAGGATCTGTTGAAGGCCGTCATGATCGAAGGCCTGGATGCGGCCCTCGTCGGGATGCGGGCCGTGGCCGGCCGCGGAGGGGCGCCGGATGAACTGTTGCGCGACCTCGTCCACGCCCACCTGCGGCTGATCCTCGACCCGGCCAACGATTTTTCCATCCTGCTCTACGAGTGGCGCTCGCTCACCGACGAATCCCGGGCCGAGGTGATCGCGGCCAAGGACCGATACGAGGAGGTCTGGCGCGTTGCCCTGGAACCCCTGGTCGAGCAGGGCCGCATCGGCGGCGGGCGCCTGGCGCATCTGTTCGTCTTCGGCGCGCTGAACTGGATCGTCCAGTGGTACCACCCCGAGGGCGGCCTCTCCATCGACCAGGTTGCCGACGAGGCGGTGGTTTTCCTTCTGCGGCCCTGAGATCGCCCGTCAGGGCCGGGCCGCCCCGATCGCGGCCTGCAGCAACGGCCACAGGCGGCGGGCGGTTGCGCCCATGGACCGCTCCCCGTGCAACAAGGCCGTCTGCATGAACAGCCCCTGCACCGTTCCCACGAACAGCATGGCGGCGGCCTGCTCGTCGAGGCCCGGCGGCAACTCGCCGGATTCCTTGCCCCGTTTCAGGAGCGATTCTATGCGCCCCCTGTAGCGGTCCACCAGGATTCGCGCCCGGGCCCGGAACGGCGTCTCCGCCGCGTGCTGGAGTTCGTGGAACAGGACGCGCGGCACGGCCGGGTTGCGGACCACGAACTCCACATGGGCGAGGAACACGGCCTCGACGGTGGCCACCGGCCCGCCCGGACTGGCGAAGGCCGGCGCCAGGGCTTCGCCCAGGGCCTGCTCGGCCCAGTCGAAGACCGCCGTCCAAAGGGCTGCCTTGTCCGGGAAATGACGGAAGATCGCCGCCTGGGTGATGCCGACCCGATCGGCCACGGCCTGGGTGGTGACCCCGTCCGGGCCGCGCTCGGCCGCCAGGGCGATCACGGCGGCCACGATCTCGCCCCGTCTTTCATCAGCCGGCAGGCGGCGACGGGCGGGAGCCCGGCCGGCGGCGGCCGGCCCCTGGTGCGGCGGGGTGGGGGAGATTCTCGACATGGCCGCTCTTGATTAGTGAGTATTTAATAACTAACATCCGGGGACACAATTATTCCACCGGAGGAGCCGCCCGTGAACGACAAACTGAAGATCCGCCTGCTGTCCATTGCCGTCCTCGTCCTCGCGGCGGTGTCCGCCGCCCTGGCCTACAAGTTCATCGTGGCCGGCAGCACGGAGGCCTCGCCCGACGGTCGCACGGCCATCCTGCTGGCGCCGGCCGAGCGCAGCCTGGTGCTGGCCGAGATGCGTGGATTCGTGGAGGCGGTGCGGGACATCACCGGGGCCATGGCAAAGGGCGACTCGGAAGGCGTTGCCGCCGCCGCCCGGCGCGTCGGCATGAGTTCGACCCACGAGGTGCCGCCGGTCATCCTGGGCAAGCTTCCGCTGGAGTTCAAGACCCTGGGCTTCTCGGTGCACGACGCCTTCGACCGGTTAGGCATGGATGCCCGCGACCTGCACGACCCGCGTCACGGCCTGGAACAGCTCTCCGCCATCCTGGCCCGTTGCGCAGGCTGCCATGCCAGCTACCAGTTGAAGGCCGTCGGTCCCTGATGGGGCCCCGGACATCCGTGCCCCACGGCTTCGCGGGGCAGGCGCCGGGGACCTGGCCCTCCGTGCCGCGACCGGCGACCGGGATCAGTAGGCGAACAAGCGCCTGAAGGCGCCGGCGAGCCAGCCGGAGGGTACAGGCGAGGACGCTTCGGCCTGGGGGGTCGGCGCGTGTTTCTCCAGGACGCGGCGGACCGGCTCGACGTAATCCGCATCCTCGTTCTTGATGTGCCCGACCAGCCAGCGTTTGAGCATCTCGAGCAATTCGCCGGCCACTTCCTCGCCTGCCGCGAAACGCTGGAAATAGGTCCCGATGCGTTTGCGGAACAGTTCATGCACCCGTTTATGGGCCTTCAGGAAGGCATACCCGCCTTCCTCCATCAACTGTTCCTCGAAGGCGAAATGGGTGAGCGTGTAATCCACGAGCTCGTCGAGGACGGCCTTCAGGGCAGCCCGGTCTCCCCCGGTGCCCGCATCGAACAGCATGTTGATGTATTCGACGATCCTGCGATGCTGGTGATCGATCACCGGGAGGCCCGTGTCGAGGGCCGGGGACCACTGGAGGAATGCTGCCATGTCGGATCGCCTTTCC
The DNA here is from genome assembly GCA_052035955.1 of Pseudomonadota bacterium. Classification (GTDB taxonomy): domain Bacteria; phylum Pseudomonadota; class Gammaproteobacteria; order Burkholderiales; family Rhodocyclaceae; genus JAEUNJ01. The sequence goes on along the minus strand of JBPOHD010000048.1, from coordinate 3,928 downwards.
GGCGGACCGGCGGTCCGCGGTGGGTGGGTGGAGGAAATCGGTACCAGCCGATAACCATATCCAGGGAGTGGATGTTAGGAAGGGCCGGTCCGATCGCAAAGCGATCCCTGGCGGGGAATGTGACGGAATTGTTTCCGGCGATCGAATCGGCGCCGAACGAATGTCGAGGGTTCCCCGGAGGCCCCGGGGCCTCCGGCTAGGCTGCGGTTCCGCCCGCCACCACCATGCGCTTCAGCTCCGGCAGGCAAGACCCGCAGGAGGTTCCGCACTTCAGTTCCGCCTGCAGGGCCCCGAGGCCGGCGCCTCCGACGATTGCGGCCATGATGTCGCTTTCGGCCACGCCCAGGCAGTTGCAGACGACGCGCCCTCGACCCCGGGCGGCGGCTGGCGGCACGGCCAGGGGAGCCAGCAGCCAGCGGCGCAGGTCGGCGGCCGGCAAACGCTCCACCATGGCATCCTTGAGCCATGGGGCGGCGGCAGTTTCGCCGACGAGTCGAAGGCCCACCAGGTAGCCGTCCTCGATACGCGCGCGCTTGGCGATGCCGCGCCTCCGGTCCTCGTAGGACAGGCAGTCGTCGCCGGCCATGTCCAGCAGGGAGTCCAGTTCGGCGAGCCATGCCTCCGGTATCGGACGGTCGTGGGCAATGCGCAGGACGACGGCCGGATGCTCCCGGCCGGCCAGGGACAGGGATGCGTACTCGAAGCGCTGCAGCCATGGGACCAGGGCCTCGGCGCGGAGAAGGGCCAGGCTTGCCGCCCGCTCGGGGTCGGTCTCGCAGCGCAGGAACAGGGCCCGGTGCGGCAGATCGGCCTTGGCCACCTGCACGGCGGCGTGCTTGAGCTCCGGTTGCCTGGAGTGGGGATCGAAGGCCTTCAGGGTCAGGGCATTGGCGCCGCTGGAATTGAGCACGTTGCGGCCCCAGTGCATGGCCACGAACACCTGGCCGGGCCGCAGTTCGGCGGAAGCCGCGGCCGGCAGGACGATGTCGCCGCGCCGGCTCGTCACGCGCACCAGGTCGCCGGCCGAGAGGCCGCGCTTTTCCAGGTCGACGGCGGCCATCTCGATGCGCGGCTCCTCGACGTGGTTGTATAGGCGGGCCACCTTCCCGGTGCGGCTCATGCAATGCCACTGGTCGCGAAGGCGGCCGGTGGTCATGCGCAGGGGATGGCGGGCGTCGATGCCCTCGGCGGTCAGGGAGGTCGCGGGCACGACGAAGCGCGCCTTGCCGGATGGCGTCTGAAACCGGCCGTCGGCGTAGAGCCTCGCGGTACCGCCCGCGGCACCCGCCGGCAGGGGCCACTGCTGGGGTCCGGCCGCATCGAGCAGCGCGTAGGAAAGGCCGGTGATGTCCAGGTCGCGGCCGCGTGTGCTCTCCCGGTGCTCGCGAAAGACATCCTCCGCATCCCCGTAGCCGAACATTCGTGCCGCATGGGGATTGCCGATGCGAGGGCCGAGGGCGAGGGCGAAGTCGCAGGCGATTCGCCAGTCGGGACGTGCATGGCCCGGCGCCGGCACGGCGGGGCGCACATGGGTGATACGCCGCTCGGAGTTGGTCACCGTGCCTTCCTTCTCGCCCCAGGTGGCGGCCGGCAGCAGCAGGTCGGCGAAGGCGGCGGTCTCGGTGTTGCGACAGGCGTCCTGCACCACCACGAACTCGCAGCGGGCCAGGGCCTCGCGGACCAGATCCTGCTCCGGCATCGAGTGGGCCGGATTCGTGCAGGCGATCCACAGCGCCTTCACGCGTCCGTCATGGATCGCGTCGAACAGTTCGACGGCCGTCAGGCCGGGTTTCTCGGGCACCGATTCGATGCCCCAGAGCCGGGCCACTTCCACCCGGTGTGCCGGATTCGCCAGGTCCCGGTGGGCCGACAGGAGGTTGGCCAGGCCGCCGACCTCGCGGCCGCCCATGGCATTGGGCTGGCCGGTCAGGGAGAAGGGGCCGCAGCCGGGCCGCCCGATCTTGCCCGTGGCCAGGGAAAGGGCGATCAGGGCCGTGCCGTTGTGGGTGCCGTGGTGGGACTGGTTCAGTCCCTGGCACCACAGGCTCATGGCGGCCGGCGCCTCGCCCCACCAGCGGGCCGCCTTGACGATCTCCGCGGCGCCATCCGGGCCGAGGCCGCAGATCTCCGCCGCCACGGCCGGAGTGACGTCGCGCACGTGGTCGCGCAGGGCTTCGAAGCCTTCCGTATGGCCGCGCACGAAGGCCCCGTCCACCAGGCCCTCCCAGACCAGGACGTGGAGCAGGGCGTTGTAGAGCCAGATGTCGGTGCCGGGCAGGATGGGAAGATGCAGGTCGGCCATGGCGGCCGTATCGGTGCGGCGCGGGTCCACGACGACGATCTTCAGGTCCGGTTTGGCCTTCTTCGCATCTTCGATGCGGCGGAAGGCGACCGGGTGGGCGTAGGCCGTGTTGCTGCCGGCGATCAGCAGGCAATCCGCGTGGGCGAAATCCTCGTAGGCGCAGGGCGGCGCGTCGGCGCCGAGGGTCTGCTTGTAGGCCGCCACCGCCGAGGACATGCAGAGCCGGCTGTTGGTGTCCACGTTGTTGGTACCCACGAGCCCCTTCGCCAGCTTGTTGAAGACGTAGTAATCCTCGGTCAGAAGCTGGCCCGAAATGTAGAAGGCCACCGCATCCGGCCCGTGTTCCCGGATCGCCGTGGCGAAGCGTTCCGCCGCCACGGCCAGGGCCTCGTCCCATCCCACTGCCCGACGGTCCTCGCCCTTGGCGGCCCGCAATTCCGGGTGCAGGGCGCGGGTTTCCGGCCGCGCTGTCAGGTGCAGCGTCGAGCCCTTGGTGCACAGGCGCCCGAAGTTCGCCGGGTGGTCCGGGTCCCCCCGCACGCCGGTGATGCGTCCGCCTTCGTGCTCGATCAGGACGCCGCAGCCGACGCCGCAGTAGGGGCAGGTGGATCGGGTTTCCATGGGGGGCGGCGTACCGGCGCGGGTCAGAGATTGAGCCAGACGTCGCCGCCTTCCACCTTCACTTCGAAGGATCGGGCGCAGCCCTGGTCCGGCGCGACGGCCCGGCCGTCGGCAAGGCCGATCTTCCAGCCGTGGAGGGGGCAGGTGACCGTGGTGCCGTGCACGATGCCCTGGGACAAGGGGCCGCCCTTGTGCGGGCAGCGGTCGTGGATGGCATGGACCCGGTCGTCCGCGGTGCGGAAGACCGCGATGGCGCCGCGGGCGGTGCGCACGATGCGGGAGCCGAGGACGGGGATTTCCTCCAGCGCGCAGATCCTCTTCCAGGCCGCCTCTGCCCTGACGTCTTCCAGTGTGGTTTCCATGTGCATGTCCTATGGTCGGGAGGGCCGGGTGCTCAGGCCCCCAGGGGCTCGAATTCGCGGCGCAGGATGGCTTCGCCCCGGTCGGCGGAGCGTTCCTGCCAGGGGTCCTTGTACTCCTGCAGCGCGAAGCGCAGGCGCTCATGGAGGGCCTTGCGGTTGGCCACGTCCTCGACGACGCGCTTCTTCACGTGGTCGAGGCCCACCCGGTGCACGTAATGGACGGTGCGTTCCAGGTACCAGCCCTCCTCCCGGTAGAGCTGCAGGAAGGCGCCGCCGATTTCCATGACTTCCTCATCATCCCCGGCCTTGCACAGGAACTCGGCCACCTCGGTCTTGATGCCACCGTTGCCCGCCACGTAGATCTCGTAGCCGGAATCGACGCCGATGACCCCCACGTCCTTGATGCCGGCCTCGGCGCAGTTGCGCGGGCATCCGGACACGGCCAGCTTGACCTTGTGCGGGCTCCACATCCCGAAGAGCATCTTCTCCAGCTTGACGCCCATCTCCATGGAGCGCTGGGTGCCGAAGCGGCAGTGCTCGGCGCCGACGCAGGTCTTCACGGTGCGCAGGCTCTTGCCGTAGGCATGGCCGGAGACCATGCCCGCCTTGCCGAGATCGGCCCAGATGGCGGGCAGGTCCTCCT
>JBPOHD010000010.1:0-81445 GCA_052035955.1 Pseudomonadota bacterium | reverse complement strand
CGCCGGCTTGAACATCCTCAGCGGTGGTAGCGGGTCACCCGATCGACCTCGTTCTTCGACCCCAGGATCACCGGTACCCGCTGATGGAGCGCCGTCGGCTGGATATCCAGGATGCGCTCATGGCCGGTGGTGGCGGTGCCGCCTGCCTGCTCGACGATGAAGGCCATGGGATTGGCCTCGTACATCAGGCGCAGCTTGCCCGGCTTGGTGGGGTCCTTGCGGTCCTTCGGGTACATGAAGATGCCGCCCCGGGTCATGATCCGGTGCACATCGGCCACCATCGAAGCCACCCAGCGCATGTTGAAGTCCTGGCCGCGCGGCCCTTCCTTGCCGGCCAGCAATTCGCCGATGTAGCGCTGCACCGGTTCTTCCCAGTAGCGCTGGTTGGAGGCGTTGATGGCGAACTCCTTGGTGTCCGGCGGAATCTGCAGGTTCTCCTGGGTCAAATGGAAGGCGCCGGTCTCCCGGTTGAGGGTGAAGACGTTCACGCCGTCGCCCAGGGTCAGGACGAGCAAGGTGGTGGGGCCATAAACGGCGTAGCCGGCGCAGACCTGCTGCGCTCCGGGTTGCAGGAACGCCCGTTCGTCCGGTTCGACGCCCTCGGGGCAGCGGAGCACGGAGAAGATGGTGCCGACCGAGACATTTACATCGATGTTCGAGGAGCCGTCCAGGGGATCGAAGAGCAGCAGGTATTCGCCCTTCGGATACCGGTGGGGGATCTGGTACGGATGGTCCATCTCCTCCGACGCCATGGCCGCCAAGTGGCCGCCCCATTCGTTGGCCTCGAGGAGTATCTCGTTGGAGATGACGTCCAGCTTCTTCTGGGCTTCGCCCTGGACGTTGTCGCTGCCGGCGCCGCCGAGGACGTCGGCCAGGGCGCCCTTGCCGATGGCGATGGAGATGGCCTTGCAGGCCCGGGAGACGACCTCGATGAGCAGGCGCAGGTCGCCGGTGATCAGGTGGTTCTCGTATTCCTTCTCGATCAGGAAGCGGGTAAGGCTGATGTTGCGCATGGGAACTCCGGTATGACGTCGAAAAAGGCAGTATATCCATGGCTTCTGGATGGCCTTGTGACCTGGATCAGGCTTCCCGTGAAATCCGGCGGGCCGGGACGGTGCCTGGGGCGGACGACGGGTGCTAACGCTCGGCCATGCGCCGGATGACGCCGTTGAAGGGGGCCACCCACTCGGGCGCGAACTGGTTGTCGCAGGCGTTGATCTCGGCCGCGGCGCGCAGCATGGAACGGCTTTCGCTCCGGTGCCGGTGCTTGAGGGTGACGGCCTCGTAGGCGTCGGCAATGGCCAGGAGCTTCGCGCCTGGACAGATGTCGGGGCCGCGCAGCCCCGACGGGTAGCCGCCGCCGTCCTGCATCTCGTGATGTTGCAGGACCATCTTGGCGGCCTCCTGCCAGCCGCTCATCCGGTCCAGCAGCCCCGAAGCCTGGACAGGGTGTTCGCGGACGAGGCGCGTTTCCTCCGCCGACAATCGGCCGGGTTTCATCCAGACCGCCTCCGGGACAAACATCATCCCGATGTCGTGGAGGTAGATGGCGGCCTCCAGTTGCCGGGAGTCGATGGGATTTCCGGCGGCCGCGTTGGTGTCGAGGACGAGCCGCAGGAGCCGCCCCGTGCGGCCCTGGAAGAGCGGCGAGCGGGATTCCAGTTGCAGCGCCAGGCCGTGGAAGAAGCGCAGGTCGCGGTCGGCGGCGGAGTCGTCGCGCCGGGAGGGTTGGCGCGGAGGCACCTGGGCGGAGGCGCGGATGGGTTTGAAGCCCGTCACGTTCTCGATCAGCCTTACGGCGTGGGATTCGACGTCCTCCGGCCGCGCGGCGCCCATGACCTCGAGGCCGCCGACGAGTTCCGGCAACTTGAGGTGGGCAGGGGGCCGGCCCACCGCCAGGTCGTCCACGGCCAGTTCGAGTCGGTCAACCGCCAGCAGGACGGTGTCCGCCAGCAGATCGGAAAACGGTACTTCGCCGCTGCGGACGCGGGACATCAGGGTTTCCACGGGATGGGCCACCATGGCTGCCAGGTCGATCCCGCACAGGGTCGCATCGCCCTTGAGGTTGTGCAAGGCGCGGAAAAGGTCGGACAACAGGTCGCCATCGAAGGGGGTCTGGCGCAGGCGGGCGATATTGCTTTCGATGCGCGGCGCCAGATCGGCCAGGTCGGCCATGAATTCGCGCAGGGCTTCAGGGTCCCGGACCCGTGGATTCAGGAGGGCGGCGAGGTCGGCCATGGGTGCTTCGGAGGTGAATGTGGACGGCGACCTTACGACAGGAATCGGCGCACTGGCAAGTACCGGCGCCGCCAGCATTAGAATCCCGCCATCGCCAAGGAGGAGACCATGAACAACAGCTACGAGATCGTGGGCCGCGGCCCGAAAAAGGTGCTGTGCCTGCACGGCTGGTTCGGCTCGGCCACGGGCTGGGGCCCCTGGGTGGATTGCCTGGACCGGGAGACCCATACCTACGTCTTCATGGACTATCGGGGCTACGGGGCGTCCCAGTGGTACAAGGGCCGATACACCATGGACGAGATCGCCGCCGACGCCCTGGCATTGGCGGACAGGCTGGGCTGGCAGTCCTTCAGCCTGCTCGGCCATTCGATGGGTGGGATGGCCATCCAGCGGGTCCTCGTGGAGGCACCGAACCGGGTCGAGAAACTGGTCGCCCTGACGCCGGTGCCGGCCTCCGGCGTGCCCTTCGACGAGGCCGGCTGGGCCTTCTTCGCAAGCGCCGCCGAGAGCCGCGAGGCGCGCTACGGGATCGTGGACCTGACCACCGGCAATCGTCTGACGAAGACGTGGATCGACCAGGTGGTGGAGGGGTCCCTCGCCAATTCCGCGCGCGAAGCCTTCGCTGCCTACTTGGTGGCCTGGGCGAAGACCGACTTCGCGGCCCGGGTCGAGGGCAATCCGGTGCCTGTGCTGGTGGTGGTGGGTGCCCATGACCCCGCCCTGTCGGAGGCGGCGATGCGGGAGACCTGGTTGAGGTGGTATCCGAATGCCACCCTGGAGGTGATGGCCAACGCCGGCCACTATCCCATGTTCGAGACACCCGTTGCCCTCGCGACCAGCGTCGAACGTTTCCTGGCTGCTTGAAACCTGAACGATTCAGGCGTACAGTGGGTTTCCCCCTTCCCCAAGGAGAGAGCCATGACCAAGCGCATCGCCCTGTTCGTTGCAATGCTCTTCACCGCGGCCACCGTCTGGGCTTGCCCGGGCGACAAGGTCAAGGATGACGGCAAAGGCAAGGACATGAAGAAGCCGGTCACGCTGGTGATCCACGTCGACTGAACGGCAAGGCAACAAGAATGAAAAGGGCCGCCTGCGGGCGGCCCTTTTCATTGCCGTGGCCGGCGGGCGGGAGGCCACGGGTCATCAACGGCTGCCTCCGCCGCTCAGACCAGTTCCGCGGCCGCCAGTTCGTCCTTCAGCCAGGCGTAATAGATCGGTGCTGCGACCAGTCCCGCGATGCCGAAGGCCGCCTCCATCACCAGCATGGCACTCAGCAGTTCCCACGCCCGGGCGGAGATCTGCCGGCCGACGATGCGGGCATTGAGAAAGTATTCCAGCTTGTGGATGGCGACGAGGAAGACCAGGGAAGTTCCGGCAACCCCCGGCGAGTGGGCGAGACTCACCACGACGATCACGACGTTCGAGACCAGATTTCCGATGACCGGCAGCAGCCCGAGAACGAAAGTGAGGGCGATCATCGTCTTGGTCAGGGGCAGGTGCACGCCGAACATCGGCAGGGCGACGGCCAGGTAGAGTCCGGTGAAGGCGGTATTGATCGCGGAGATGCGGATCTGGGCGAAGACGACGCGGCGGAAGGCGTCGCCGATCCGCCGTGCCCGCTCGGTCAGCGCGCCGGCCAGGGCTCTCTGGGCCTGCGGGTCGCGGGCCTCTCCCAGGGCCAGCATGGCGCCGACGATCATGCCGATCAACACATGGGCCAAGGTGAGTCCCGCTTCCTTGCCTAGCAATTGCACCGCCGGCGCATGGGCCCGCAGCCAGTGGGTGACCTCGGTCCGAAGATCTTCGGCCGTCTCCGGCAGGGAACCGAGCATCCATTCGGGCAGCGAAGCCCGGGTGCTGTCGAGAATCTCGGCCATCTTTCCGAACAGTGCGGTCAGGCTCCCCGCACCGCTGCGGAAGAAGGCGATGGCGCCGACGACCGCCGCGGCGGTGATCGCCAGCGCGATCGCGACGATGAGGCCGACCGCTGCCATGCGCGCCCTGGGGCCGGCGGTCCGACGGGTCAGGTAGGGGGCGAGGACATGGACCAGTTCGAAGACCAGGAGTCCGGCCAGGAGGGCCGGCAGCAGGTGGAGCGGAAGCGCGGCCAGCAGGCCGGCTCCTGCCAACAGCCAGGACAGGAGACGCGTGCGCTCTGGGGTCATGAGTCCTCTCAGGAAGGGTGCGGCAGTGCGGCTTGCGTCTCGCTGCCGAAGGCGCGGGGACTCAGAGGATGGGCACGCCCTGCTTTTCACCCCGTTCGTAAACGACGTTGGCGCGGCCGACGATCAGGGAGTCCAGGGGGCCGATCCTTTGGGGATCCTTGTTCTGGTAGGGCAGCCGATGCAGGATATAACGCATGGCATTGAGGCGCGCCCGCTTCTTGCAGTCGGACTTGATGACGGTCCAGGGGGCATCTGCGGTATCGGTGTAGAAGAACATCGCCTCCTTCGCCTTCGTGTAGTCGGCCCACTTGTCCAGGGAGGCCATGTCGATGGGGGAAAGTTTCCACTGCTTCAGCGGATGTACCTTGCGTTCCTTGAACCGACGGCGCTGTTCTTCCCTGCTGACTGAAAACCAGAACTTGATCAGGTGGACGCCCTGGCGCACCAGCATCCGCTCGAATTCGGGGCATTGACGCATGAATTCGACGTACTCGTTTTCGGTGCAGAAGCCCATGACCCGCTCGACGCCGGCGCGGTTGTACCAGGAGCGGTCGAACAGGGCGATCTCCCCGGCGGTCGGCAGGTGCTGGGCATAACGCTGGAAATACCATTGTCCGCGCTCGGTCTCGGAGGGCTTCTCCAGGGCGACGACACGGGCGCCCCGCGGGTTCAGGTGCTCCATGAATCGCTTGATGGTGCCCCCCTTGCCGGCGGCGTCCCTTCCTTCGAAAAGAATCACCACCTTCTGCCCGGTCTCCTTGACCCAGGCCTGGAGCTTGAGGAGTTCCACCTGCAACCGGTACTTCTCGCGCTCGTAACTGCGCCGCGACATGAGGTTCTTGTAGGGGTAGCCTCCCTCGCGCCAGCCCGGGGCGAGTTCCTCGTCGGGGTGCACCTGATCGACCCCCAGAACGACCCGCTGCTCCCGCATGAGGGTCTTCAGCAGGCTGACGGCTTCCTCGGTCTGGGCACCGGAGAGGACGTCCCGGAGGGCGCCAAGGCGCTTCCCCTGAGCCGCTTCGGCGGCTTGCGCGACGGCGTAGTCCTCAATCTTCTCTTGCGAACCGGTCGGACCGATATCGCCGGCGGTTGCCGGGCGGGCGCGTCGCGGAGTCGACGTGGCGGCTCCGAAAGCGGTCGCCCGCCTGGCCGGGACCGCAGGTCCCGGAGAGCTGGTCGGCGCCGGCTCGGCTGCCTTCCTGCCTCGGGACTTCGTTGCGGCCTGGGCAGTTGCGCCGGTGGTGGTGCGGTTCGTTGCGGCAGGCTTTGCCGCCGGCCGAATGGGCCTGCTTGCACTCATGAGATTTCTCCGGATCTTGCGGTTTTGTCGGACAGCGCCACCTGCGTCGAGACCGAACGCATGGACGCGTGCGCCGCTATCCTACCGCAGGCGCCGGTGCCCGTATCCTGGGCCCGGGAGGCTCCGGGGCCTGCCGGCATTCTGGGGTGGTTCGGGCGGTCGGAGCAAGCGGTTGCCGGATCGCCGGTGCGGATGCCGTGGGATAACATAGCGGTTTGTTCAGGCAAGGAAGATTCGCGATGATCAAGGTTGGCATCGTAGGCGGCACCGGTTACACGGGCGTCGAACTGCTGCGCCTGCTGGCCCAGCACCCTGAGGTCGAACTGACGGCCATCACGTCTCGCGCCGAGACGGGTCTGCCGGTGGCGGACATGTACCCGAGCCTGCGCGGCCGAGTCACGCTTGCCTTTTCGGACCCGGCGACAGCGCCATTGCACGAATGCGACCTGGTGTTCTTCGCCACGCCCAACGGGGTGGCCATGCAGCAGGCGCGCAGGCTGCTCGAGGCCGGCGTCAAGGTGGTGGACCTGGCTGCGGATTTCCGGATCAGCGATATCGCGGTATGGGAAAAGTGGTACGGCATGCAGCATGCATGCCCCGACCTGGTGGCCGAGGCGGTATATGGCCTGCCAGAGGTAAACCGGGATGCCATTCGCGGAGCCCGTCTGGTGGCCAACCCGGGATGCTATCCGACGGCGACCCAACTCGGTTTCCTGCCCCTGGCCGAGGCCGGTTGCGTGGACCTCGACCACCTGATCGCCGATGCCAAGTCAGGTGTCTCGGGGGCCGGCCGCAAGGCTGAGACCCACATCCTGTTCTCGGAGGCCTCGGACAACTTCAAGGCCTATGGAGTCCCCGGACACCGGCATCTTCCGGAGATCCGCCAGGGCCTGTCCCGGGCGGCCGGGCGCGAGGTGGGTCTGACCTTCGTGCCCCACCTGACGCCGATGATCCGTGGCATCCACTCGACCCTCTATGCACGCATTACCCGGGAGGAGGATTTCCAGTCCTTGTTCGAGAAGCGTTTTGCCGCCGAGCCTTTCGTTGACGTCCTGCCGCCGAAATCCCATCCGGAGACGCGTTCGGTGCGGGCGGCCAACACCTGCCGCATCGCGATCCACCGGCCTCAGGGGGGAGATACCCTGGTGATCCTGTCGGTGATCGACAACCTGGTCAAGGGCGCCGCCGGGCAAGCGGTCCAGAACATGAACCTCATGTTCGGTGTCGACGAATGCGCCGGGCTCTCGCAGATTCCCGTTCTTCCCTGAGCTGGCGTCGCCTGCGCTCGCGCTTCGGCATTTCGGCGCCGAAGGTGGCGGTGCGCACGCACCTGCCCTGGTATTGGCGGGCGGCCAGTGTGGTCGTTCTGCTGGCCATCTCCATTGCGCTGGCGGGATGGGTCTACGACGCGGGGCGACGTTTCGCGGGCTTCGACCGGAGCGAGACGGAGCAGGAATTGAAGGACCTGCGGGACAAGGTCGCCACCCTGGAAAAGGACTTGGCCGAGGCCCGCAAGCTTGCCAATACAGGCGAGAGCAAGCTTTCGATCGAGGCCACGGCGGCCCAGCAGTTGGGCGCCCAGGTGAAGCAGTTGGAGGCGGAAAACGGGAGGCTGCGAGAGGACCTGGCGGTGTTCGAGAACCTGGCCGCCAAGGAAAACGGCACTGGTGCGCCGGTCGGCATTCAACGCTTCTCCGTCGAGCCGGGCCCGGCCGGGGCACCGTACCGGTACCGGATGCTGCTGGCTGCCCAGGGCGGCAAGAAGGACAAGGAGACTCGGGTCGAGCTCCGTTTCCATGTGGTGATGCAGCAGGGGGGCAAAGCTGCTACCATTGACCTCCCGGCCGCCGGCGACCCGGAAACGCCGAAGTATTCGATCGGATTCAAGTACTTCCGTAGAGTCGAGGGCACCTTCAAGCTTCCCCCGGACGCCCGAGTAAAGAGCGTCGAAGCCCGTCTGCTCCAGGACGGAAGCCAGGTGGCCAGCCGGGTTGCCACCCTGTAGCCGCACTTGCAATTCGCGAAGGAGTGCCCATGTTCCTGAAGAAGCCTAGCAAACCCCAGAGTCGAATCGACAGCCTGATCGGCGCCGGTACCCGCATTACCGGCGATATCGCGTTCTCCGGCGGTTTGCGTGTTGACGGCGAGGTGCATGGCAACGTGCGGGCTGCGGGCGAAGGCCCGAGTACGCTGGTGATCAGCGAGCAGGCGCGGATCGAGGGGGAGGTGTCCGTCTCTCACGTGGTGGTGAACGGCACGGTGGTGGGACCCATCGCCTCCAGCGAATTCCTCGAGCTGCAACCCAAGGCCCGGGTCACGGGCGACGTGGAGTACAACACTATCGAGATTCACCTGGGCGCCATCGTCCAGGGCCGGCTGGTGCATCAGGGGGCGAGCGCCAAGTCCGTGGAGTTGAAGCTGGCCTCCAGCAATTGACCGGCCCGCCCCAGAGGCCACATAATCGACCGACTTACCTATCAGGAGAATCCGCCATGAATGCCCCGACCGAGATGCCCGCCCCCTTGCTGTTCACCGACAATGCCGCCAACAAGGTGAAGGAACTGATCGCCGAGGAAGGCAATCCCGACCTGAAGTTGCGCGTCTTCGTGACTGGCGGCGGCTGTTCCGGCTTCCAGTATGGTTTCACGTTCGACGAGGTGGCCAACGAGGACGACACCAGCATGGAGAAGAACGGCGTGACGCTGTTGATCGATCCCATGAGCTACCAGTACCTGGTGGGCGCCGAGATCGATTACACCGAAGGCCTGCAGGGCTCCCAGTTCGTGATCAAGAACCCGAATGCCACGAGCACCTGCGGCTGCGGTTCTTCCTTCTCCGCCTGAGACCTTACGGAGTCGTGGAAAAGGGGCGCTTCGGCGCCCCTTTTGCGTTGTCGGGCCCTCGAAAGGAAATCCCGGCGTGACGGCTCAGTTTCCTGAGGGGGCGGCTGCAATCGCAGGCCCTGCCAGGTGTCCGATCGCATTGGCATAGTAAGCCAGCACCTCGACATGACCCGGGGCGGGCAGGAACAAGCCGTCCTGCTCCTCTACGAGGCGGCGCAAGGTAAGCATGCGGAGTCCGACCCCGAATGCGTAGTCTTGGTCCTGGCGGGGTATATAGGCATGGACTCCGGAAGACTCGAATTGCCTCATGCGGGCGAGGGCTGCCGCCTTGAGCTCAAGGTCCGACCATGCTTTCCGAGGATCTTCCACCATGAGGCTGGCGACCAGCGAGACGGGAAGGACTGGGATGACGCCGCCAATGGCGTCCATCAGCCCCCGGGCAACCTCTGGCACGACGTCGCGCCTGGCTGTTTCGTCCATCGCGTGGAAGGCAAACCCTTTCTCCCGCGCGAATGCGCGCATGGAGACCGGGGTCCCGAAATTCACGCAGGCATAGCCGAAGCGGTGCCACTGGCCGTTGATCATCTGCCAGACATTGCGTCCGGCAAACCACAGGGAGGTGGCCAGGGCGCGAAACTTCCCGGGGCGAGATTGTCCGGGATGCAGCTTGGCCAACTGGCTGCGATCCTCGAGTACCCGGTCGTAGTTGAGGCCGATCGGGATGAAGACCAGATCTCTGCGGCTTTCGCCTTCGCGCTCGTCGAATCCCTTCAGCATGTAGTCCAGGAGGCCGAACTTGGGTGGACGCAATTGTCCGTCGATGGTGAGGCCTCCCTCGGGGAACATGGCCTGGGGAACGCCGGCTTCCGTGGCCATGGCCACGTAGCGCGAGAGGACGGTGCGATACAACGGGTCGCCGGAATTACGCCGGACGAAATAGGCACCCATGGATCGGATGAGTTGTTGCAGGGGCCAGATCCGGGCCCATTCACCGACGGCGTAGGACAGGGCCACCCTCTCGGCTGCCAGGAAGGCGACCAGGACATAGTCCATGTTGCTTCGATGATTCATGACGAACACGATGCTGGACTCGGGATCAATGCGGGCCAGGGCGGCTTCATCCACGTAGCCGACCCGTACCCGATACATCAGCCGGGCGGCGCTCCGGGCGAGCGCATAACCGATTCGGAAGTATAGGTAGGCGTTGAAGGAGGGAACGATCTCGCGTGCATACCGGTCCACGCGACCCCAGGTTTCCGCGATCTGCTCGCCCTTGTCCCTTGAATAGGCGGCCGCGGCGGCCTGGACCCGCGGATCGTGGAACAGGCGGTCGATCAGGACCCGGCGGCGCGTCAGCTTGAAGGATGGCAGCGCAACCGGCAGCCGCTGATTGATCTGCGCGATCACCCGGTTGATCCGGCTGCGGAAATACCAGCGCATGCCCGGGACGAGGAACAGAACCAGTACTGCCCACCCCGCCAGGGTGGCGAGCACGAGGAACAACCAAAGGGGCAGGCTGACGGACTGGCCCATCGCATTCTCCTTCCGGCGGACTGCGCGTTCAAAGGCTGCGGGCCATGATAGCAGCGGCCGGCGGCAGGACGGAGAGCCGCCCAATCGCAAAAAAACAAAAGGCCCTGCATCGCAGGGCCCTTTGCCGGCATCCGGCCAAAGCCGGAATATCCGCGCTCGTCAGCGCTTGGAGAACTGCTTGCGCCGGCGGGCCTTGTGGAAGCCAACCTTCTTGCGTTCGACTTCGCGGGCGTCGCGGGTCACGAAACCGGCCTTGGAAAGAGCCGGCTTCAAGGTGTCGTCGTACTCGATGAGGGCACGGGTGATGCCATGGCGGACGGCACCTGCCTGGCCGGATTCGCCGCCACCCGTCACGTTCACCAGGATGTCGAAGGTCGAGACATGCTGCGTCAGTTCGAGAGGCTGGCGGACGACCATGCGACCGGTTTCGCGGGAGAAGAATTCGTCCACCGGTTTTCCGTTCACCACGAACTTGCCGGACCCGGACTTGAGAAACACGCGGGCAACGGCGGTCTTGCGACGACCGGTGCCATAGTAGAAATTGGCGGCCATGACTCTATTCCCTTAGATTTCCAGCGCCTTGGGCTGCTGGGCGGCGTGAGGGTGGGTACCCCCTGCGTAGCACTTCATCTTCTTCAGCATCGCGTAGCCCAGCGGGCCCTTCGGCAGCATGCCCTTGACGGCCTTCTCGAGGATGCGGCCGGGAAAACGCTGCTGCAGCTTGGTGAAGTTGGTTTCGTAGATGCCTCCCGGATAACCGGAGTGGCGGAAGTACTTCTTTTGCTCCGCCTTGTTGCCCGTGACGCGCAGCTTTTCCACATTGACGACGACGATGTAGTCGCCGGTATCGACGTGGGGGGTGTAAATCGTCTTGTGCTTGCCCCGCAGGCGGCGGGCGATCTCGGTGGCCAGCCGACCCAGGACCTTGTCCGTCGCATCGACGACGAACCAGTCGCGAGTCACCTCGAGCGGCTTGGCGGAGAAGGTTTTCATCGTTTTTTCCTCTGGTTGCGGCAGCCGCGCCACGGAGCCCCGCAACAGGCGGGCGCGGCACGGAAAGCCCAGCATCCTAATCGAAAATTGGGTTCCGTGTCAAACGGCACTTTGGTTCGGTTTTCCGGCCTGGGACCTGCAGTTCCTCTCCGACTTGCCCGTATCGGTCGTTTGCCCGGTCTCAATTCAGGGCGATGCGGGGCGAAAACAACCATTGCTGCGCTTCCTCCGGGGGGCCGGCTAAAATCAGCCTTTTTCCGGAGGGGCGGCGATGGAGTGCACGGTGCGTTGGCACGATGGTATGAGTTTTGTCGCCGAAACGGGCAGCGGCCATCTGGTGGCCATGGACGGCGCGCCGGAGGCCGGAGGCCGCAATCTGGCGCCCCGGCCGATGGAGATGGTCCTGGCCGGCACCGGCGGATGCACCGCCTTCGACGTGGTCATGATCCTCAAGCGGGGGCGCCAGGACGTCACCGGATGCGAGGTCAGATTGTCCGCGGAGCGCGCCGAATCCGACCCCAAGGTCTTTACCAGGGTGCATTTTCATTTCGTCGTCCGCGGCCGGGGGCTGAAGCCGGACGCCGTCGAGCGTGCTATCAGGCTGTCGGCGGAGAAATACTGCTCGGCCTCCATCATGCTCGGCAAGACCGCCGAGATGTCCCACGGCTGGGAGATCGTCGAGGGTTGATGGGGCGCGTCGTTCAGACGAAGTAAGCGGTCCTCGTCATGAACTTCGCCGCGACGCGCATTGCCGTCCTGACGGGAAACGGGAGCGGTTGACCGCCAAGGGCGAGGGCGGTGTCCGCATGGCGAATCTCGTCCGCCTTCATCTGTTCAAGGATCGCCCATGACTTGCGGTCCTGGGGCGGCAGTCGCCCTATGTGATCCTCGAGATGGGCTTCAACCTGCCTTTCCGTTTCGGCGAGGAAGCCCAGGTTCCATTGGTCACCGAATTTCCCGGCGATGACGCCCATGGCCAGCGAGCCCGCATACCACAGCGGATTCAGCAGGCTCTTTCGGTCGCCAAGTTCATCGAGGCGGCCCTCGGTCCAGTTCAGATGTTCTGTTTCCTCCCAGGCGGCCGTCTCCAGCGCGCGACGGGTTTCCGGGTTTCGGGACGTCAGGGCCTGACCTTGGTAGAGCGCCTGGGCACAGACCTCGCCACAATGGTTCACCCTCATGAGCGCCGCTGCGTGCCGTCGGTCGGACTCGGCCATATCCGCCTCCGGCAGGTCTGCTCCGGGGCGGGCTCGCCGGGTGGGGGCCCGGCTGAAAACCGCGCGCATCGCCTTGTCGAACTCGAGAATCCAGGGATCCCAGGACAACGACACTCTCCTCAGTCGGCGTTCGGATGGCGACCGCGCCGCAGTGCGTCACGTCCCTCGTCGGCGTCTTGAATCGCGGCGCCGCGGGGGCAGAAGAACTCCCTCGACAGGGCTGCGTGGTGGCGGTTCACCGGCTTGTTCTCAATCGGCAACCACTCCGAGACCCGCGCTGCCGCCCATGTGGCGTCGGACCGCCCGGTGGCGTATAGGCGGAATTGGCGGGCGCCGCATCGAATTCCCTCGAACGTGGTATTGACTGCGCCGCCCGGGGTCTTCACGACGAGTATGTAGCGGATCACTCCATCGGTTCCCGCGGCGAGTGACGTGGAGTCGATGAAGAAGCGATTGGTGGCCAACGCGCTGACGTAGAACTCCAGGAGGTTCCCGTCCTGCGGAAAGTCCGGGAGGACAAGTTCGCTTTCCTTCCATTTTTCCGTGACGGGCGCATTGGCGTTGAGGCGATGGGGACCAAGTCCCTCGATCTGTGCCGGGCCCGCCGCCCTGGCGGCACACGCAGCGAGCAGCGCGGCGCCCGTCAAGGTGATGAGGACGGTCCGACGCAGCCGACTACGCCGTGTTATGCCGTGCCGCGAAGGCGTCACGGTTTGACCTCCGTCGGTTCCGCCTGTTCCGGTTGCCACGGAGGAAGGCGATCCAACGTGCGATGAAACAGGTGGCGGGCGAGCTCCGTCAGGGCCATTTGGTAAACGTTCCGTTTGAATTCGATGACGGCATCCAGCGGAACCCAGTAACTGCTCCATCGCCACGCGTCGAATTCCGGGTGGTCGGAGGCGCGCAGGTGCACGTCGGAATCCCGCCCCACCATGCGGAGCAGATACCAGATCTGTTTCTGGCCCTTGTAGGTGTCCCGCCATTCGCGGCGGATCCACTGTTTCGGCACCTCGTAACGCAGCCAGTCCCTGGTACGGCCGAGGATACGCACATGTTCGGGCTTCAGCCCAATCTCTTCATGCAACTCCCGAAACATGGCCTGCTCCGGGCTTTCGCCCTTCTTGATGCCACCCTGCGGGAACTGCCAGGAGTGTTCGCGTATCCGTTTTCCCCAGAAAACCTCGTTGCGGCTGTTGGCGAGAATGATGCCGACGTTCGGGCGATAGCCTTCCCGGTCGAGCATGTTGCAAGCTTTCCAATGTTTGTCTGGGATTCATTCTTCCACAATCGGACCGCCGTGGAAAGCGAGGCACCCCGGGTAAAATCAGGGTTTTCCCACGGACATGCACCATGCGCGCCAGTCAGTTCTTCATTGCCACCCTCAAGGAGGCTCCCGCCGATGCCGAGGTGGTCAGCCAAAAATTGATGCTCCGGGCGGGAATGATCCGGCGCCTGGCCGCCGGCATCTATTCATGGATGCCCATGGGCCTGCGGGTCGTCCGCAAGGTGGAGGCGATCATTCGCGACGAGATGGACAGGGCGGGGGCCATGGAGGTCTTCATGCCGGCGGTGCAGCCGGCGGAACTCTGGCAAGAGTCCGGGCGCTGGGAAAAGTACGGACCGGAGTTGTTGCGCTTCAAGGACCGGCACCAGCGCGACTTCGTGATCGGCCCGACCCACGAGGAGGTGATTACCGATATCGTGCGTCGGGAGGTGAAGAGCTATCGGCAGTTGCCGAAGCACTTCTACCAGATCCAGACCAAGTTCCGCGACGAGATCCGTCCGCGATTCGGCGTCATGCGCGGCCGCGAATTCACCATGAAGGACGGCTATTCCTTCCATGCCGATTTCGTCGACCTGGAGCGGGAGTACCACAACATGTACGACACCTACAGCCGCATATTCACGCGGCTCGGATTGCGGTTCAGGGCAGTCGCGGCGGATACCGGATCGATAGGCGGTACAGGGTCGCACGAGTTCCATGTCCTTGCCGATTCAGGCGAGGACGCGATTGCCTTCGCTCCCGAATCCGATTACGCGGCCAACGTGGAACTGGCGGAGGCCGTGGCACCGTCGGTGTCCCGTGCGTGCGCCAGTGCGGAGATGGCGAAACAATCGACACCGGACCGGATTCGTTGCGAGGACGTGGCGGCCTTCCTGAAACTCCCCGTGGAAAGCACGGTCAAGGCGATCGCGGTGATGCACGACGGTACTTTCCATTTGCTCCTCGTTCGGGGAGACCACAACCTGAACGAAATCAAGGTGGCCAAGCTTCCAGGACTGGATCCCTTCCGTTTCGCCACCGACGACGAAGTATTTCGATTCCTCGGCTGCCGCCCCGGCTACATTGGTCCCGTCGGCGTCGACAGGACCCGGGTACGAGTAGTGGCTGACCGCACCGTCGCCGCCATGAGCGATTTCGTCTGCGGCGCCAACGAGGCCGATTTCCACCTCACCGGCACCAACTGGGGGCGGGACCTCCCTGAACCGGATCTGGTTGCCGACATCCGCAACGTGGTCCCTGGAGATGCATCTCCCGATGGCAGGGGCGTCCTCGACATCTGCCGCGGGATCGAGGTCGGCCACATCTTCCAGTTGCGCACGAAGTATTCCGAGGCGTTGCAGTGCCGCTTCCTCGATGAACAGGGCAAGGAACGGGTGATGGAGATGGGCTGTTACGGCATCGGCGTGACGCGCATCGTCGGATCCGCTATCGAGCAGGGCCATGACGAGCGGGGCATCGTTTTCCCGGCCGCCATTGCCCCGTTCGAGGTCGTCATCGTCCCGATGGGGTGGGGCAAGTCCGAGGCGGTGCGCGAGGTCGCCGTGAAGATCTACGACGAACTACGCGACGCCGGAGTCGACGTGATTCTCGATGATCGGGACGAGCGGCCCGGGTCCATGTTCGCCGATTGGGAACTCATCGGCGTGCCGCACCGCATCGTGGTCGGCGATCGGGGCCTCAAGGACGGTGCGGCGGAGTACAAGGGACGGCAGGATGCGGAATCGCGGATGATTCCCCTCGGCGATGTGGTTGGGCAAGTCCGCGCGTTCTTATGCGCGTGAAGCGGTATTTCCCGCTGGCCCTGCTGTGGGCGCTGTCGGCGCCCGCAATGGCCGGTGCCCAGAAATACGAGCCCCTGGCCGCCAGCGTCCAGGCGGCGCTTCACGCCGCCGTGTCCGACCGGGCGGCGCCCGAGCCCCAGTTCGCGAGCATCGAGGAAAAGGTCAATTGGCTGGCCGAGATGTCGCAACGACTGATGAAGCGCATGCCGGATCGGCAGGGGCGCCTCGAGTTTCTGAAGACTGTCCACTACGAGGCGCGCCGCGCCGGCCTGGATCCGCAACTCGTGCTGGGACTGATCCAGGTGGAGAGCGGATTCAGGAAGTACGCGGTTTCCAGCGCCGGTGCCCGGGGTTATATGCAGGTGATGCCCTTCTGGTTGAAGCTGATCGGCCAGAAGGACCACAACCTTTTCCACCTGAGGGTCAATCTGCGATACGGCTGCACCATCCTCCGCCACTACCTGGATATCGAGAAGGGCGATCTCTATCGGGCCCTGGGGCGTTACAACGGGAGCCTCGGCCAGCCGGAATACCCGAACATGGTGCGAGGCGCCTGGGAGAAGCAGTGGCAGTGGCGGACGCAGGCCGTGTCGGTTCCGACGGGAACGAGCGGCTGACCCTTCTTTCGGTCAGGGCCGGGGCCGAGTCAGCGCATTCCGCCCGGCAACATGCCCTTCATGCCTCGCATGAGTTTCTGCATGCCGCCCTTGGAGAACTGCTTCATCACCTTCTGAGTCTGCTCGAACTGGTTGAGGAGGCGGTTGACCTCCTGGACCGGCACCCCTGCGCCAGTCGCGATCCGGCGTTTCCGTGAGGCCTTGATGATCTCAGGCTTCGAACGCTCCGCCGGGGTCATGGAGTTGATGATTCCCTCGATCCTCCTGACCGCCTTGTCTTCGACCGCGCCGCCGGCCTGTTGCGCCATCTGGCCAAACTGGGCGGGCAACTTCTCGAGCAGCGAACTCAGGCCGCCCATCTTGCGCATCTGGCCGATCTGATCCTTGAAGTCGTTGAGATCGAAGCCCTTGCCGGACTTCATCTTCTGGACGAACTCTTTCGCCTTGTCCTGATCGACGTTGCGCTGGGCTTCCTCGACGAGACCCAGGATGTCGCCCATGCCCAGGATGCGCGCAGCCATGCGCTCGGGGTGGAATTCCTCCAGCCCGGTCAGCTTCTCGCCGACGCCGGCGAACTTCAGGGGTTTGCCGGTCACATGACGGACCGACAGGGCGGCGCCGCCCCGTGCGTCGCCGTCGAGCTTGGTCAGGACAACCCCGGTCAGTGGCAAGGCCTCGCTGAAGGCGCGGGCCGTATTCACGGCGTCCTGGCCTAGCATGGCATCGACGACGAAGAGGGTCTCGATCGGCTGCAGGAGTGCATGCAGATCGCGAATTTCCGCCATCATCGCCTCGTCGATGGCGAGCCGGCCGGCCGTATCCACGAAAAGGATGTCGTAATAGTGCTTGCGGGCGTAATCGATGGCTGCTCTGGCGATGTCCGCGGGCACCTGCCCCGCGGCCGAGGGAAAGAAGTCGATGCCGGCCTGTCCGGATACCGTCTTCAACTGCTCGATGGCGGCTGGCCGGTAGACGTCGCAGGAGACCGCGAGAATCTTCTTCTTCTGCCTTTCCTTCAGCCACTTGCCCAGTTTGGCTGTGGTCGTCGTCTTGCCCGCCCCCTGGAGGCCGGCCATCAGAATTACGGCCGGGGGCTGGGTGGCCAGATTGATCCCGGACGCCTCGCCGCCCATGAGATTCGTGAGTTCCCGATGCACGACGCCGACGAGGGCCTGGCCAGGGGTCAAGGAACCAACCACTTCCTGGCCCACCGCCTTTTCCTTGACGCGGGCGATGAATTCCTTAACGACCGGCAAGGCCACGTCGGCCTCCAGCAGGGCCATCCGTACCTCGCGCAACATCTCCTGGATGTTTTCGTCGGTGAGTCGCGCTTGGCCGCGCAACGTCTTGACGACGCGGGCCAGTCGCTGGGTCAGGTTGTCGAGCATGGGTACGGAGCGGCGTTGCGGTAGACTTCCGGGATGCCGCCGATTCTACTGCATCTGCTTGCCACCACCCTTTACGCGGGCCTGGCCGTACACTTCTGGCGGATGCGTTGGCGCGGCCCTGCCCTGGACCAACCCTTGGCCGGCCTCGCCACCGGTGAGCGGCTCTGGCTTTTCACCGCCCTCGTGCTCCACGGTGCCACGCTTGCCGCCGAGGTCTTTCCCGGCAGCATCAGCGGTTCCGAATTTCCCCATGCGCCGGTGATGCGATTCGGCTTCGGGGTTGCCGTGTCGGTCATTTTCTGGCTGGCGATTGCCCTTTACTGGATCGAGAGCTTCTACGCCCGCATGGAGGGGCTGCAGATGTTGGGTCTGCCCCTGGCGGCCGCATTTTCCCTACTTCCTGCCGTGTTTCCAAGCCAGCATCTGATCGCAAACGCGGGGTCTGCCTTTTTCCGTGCCCACTTTCTCATGGCCATGCTGGCCTACAGCCTTTTCACGTTGGCGGCCCTTCACGCGGCCCTCATGGCCGTTACGGAACGTCGATTGCATCGCGGGCGCTTGACTCCTTTTTTTGCCGGCTTGCCACCCTTGCTGACGATGGAGTCCCTGCTCTTCCGCCTGATCCACATTGCTTTCGTCCTGTTGACCCTGACCTTGCTGACCGGAGTGCTCTTCTCCGAGTCCATGTTCGGCAAGGCGATGACCTTCAACCACAAGACGATATTCGCGTTTCTGTCCTGGGTCATCTTTGCCGCCCTGCTGGCCGGGCGCCACCTTAGAGGCTGGCGCGGGCGCAAGGCCTTGCGGTGGACCATGGCGGGATTCGCCGCCCTGGTCCTCGCCTATGTCGGCAGCCGTTTCGTGCTCGAAGTGCTGCTCGGGCGCACCGGGTGAGGGCTCCGTCGCCCGATCTCCGGCCGCGGACTCCTCGCCGATGCGGGGCGAAGAGAGCGGCTGCGCCGCGTCCGCGGGTTCAGCCTCGCCGGTACGGCGGCGATTCCGAGGAGCGGTAGCCGTTCGGGCAATGCCGTCCCGGCGGCGCCGGGGCAGGGACCGAAAACGCGATCAGGCCGGATATTCTTGCTGATTCAATCCTTTACAAACCATCCCTGGCGGGGCATCATCAACAGGATGATGAGGCATTGTCTGTAAACGTGGCGGCATCCCTGCACACGCCCCTGAGCGGCTTGGCGCGAGCGCTCGTCCAGCAAGGCCGCCTGAAGGAACTTGAGGCGGAGGCCTTCGCGAGTGCCCAGGATGGGGGCTTCGTAGCACAGTTGGTGGGGCGCGGACGCATGAGTGCCCGCGAAGTCGCGATGTTTGCCGCCGAGACCTTCGGTTATCCCGTCATGGACCTGGGGGCTTTCGACCCGGATCAGATGGCGCGGGATGCCATCGACCGCAAACTCATGCAAAGCCATCAGGTTGCGGCACTGAACAAGCGGGGGAATCGGATCGCGGTCGCTCTTGCCGACCCGACCAATCTTCGCGCCCTGGACGAAATCCGGTTCCAGACCGGGTTGTCGGTAGACCCGGTGGTCGTCGAATGCGACAAGTTGGCGGCCCTTGTCGGGAAACTGGTCGAGACACCGGAGTCGTCCCTCAAGGAATTCGCCGACGAAGACCTGAACCTAGAGTTCGCCGACGAAACCGACGGCGAAGCGGCTGCCGAAGCGGCAGCGGCCGAAGTGGACGACGCGCCGGTGGTGCGCTTCATCCAGAAGGTTCTGCTGGATGCCATCGCCGAGGGGGCTTCGGATATCCATTTCGA
The DNA here is from genome assembly GCA_052035955.1 of Pseudomonadota bacterium. Classification (GTDB taxonomy): domain Bacteria; phylum Pseudomonadota; class Gammaproteobacteria; order Burkholderiales; family Rhodocyclaceae; genus JAEUNJ01. The sequence continues at coordinate 62,314 of JBPOHD010000010.1, read as the reverse complement.
ACCCTATGAAAAGTACTACCGAATCCGTTTTCGTACCGATGGGGTGTTGCGTGAGATCACCCAGCCTCCCCTGGTGATCAAGGAGAAGATCGCCTCCCGGATCAAGGTCATCTCCCGCCTGGACATTTCCGAAAAGCGGGTTCCCCAGGATGGGCGGATGAAACTGGTCCTGTCGAAGAACAAGGCCATCGATTTCCGCGTCAGCACCCTGCCGACGCTGCATGGCGAGAAGATCGTCATGCGTATTCTCGACCCTTCGTCGGCGATGCTCGGGATCGATGCCCTGGGCTACGAGCCCGAGCAGCGGGAGGCCCTGGTGGATGCGATCAGTCGCCCCTACGGCATGGTGCTCGTGACGGGGCCCACCGGCAGCGGCAAGACCGTCTCGCTCTACACCTGCCTCAACATGCTCAACAAGGCCGGCGTCAATATCTCGACAGCCGAGGATCCGGCCGAAATCAACCTGCCCGGGATCAACCAGGTCAACGTGAACGACAAGGCTGGCCTCACCTTTGCGGCGGCCCTGAAGTCCTTCCTGCGGCAGGACCCCGACATCATCATGGTCGGTGAAATCCGCGACCTGGAGACGGCTGAAATCGCCATCAAGGCGGCACAGACGGGACACCTGGTGCTGTCGACCCTGCACACCAACGACGCGCCCACGACGCTTTCCCGGTTGCAGAACATGGGGATCGCACCTTTCAACATCGCCTCGAGCGTGATCCTGATCACCGCCCAACGCCTTGCACGCCGCCTGTGCAATTGCAAGAAGCCGGTTTCCATCCCCGTGGAGGCCCTTCTTCAGGCGGGCTTTTCCGAAGACGAGATCGACGGCCTCCACCTCTTCGGGCCAGGCGGCTGCGACCGCTGCAAGGGCAGCGGCTACAAGGGGCGGGTCGGGATCTACCAGGTCATGCCGATTTCAGAGGAGATCGGGCGTATCATCATGACCGGCGGCAATGCCATGGACATTGCGGAACAGGCGGCCCGGGAGGGGGTGAAGGACCTCCGCATTTCCGGTCTGCTGAAGGTCCGACAGGGTGTTACCTCCCTCGAAGAAGTGCTCGCCACCACGAACGACTAGAAGTCGCCTGGATACTCATGGAGATCTGACCAATGGCTACCGCCACCAAGGCAGACCGCAAAGCTGGACAAATCAAGGAATTCACCTTCGTATGGGAGGGGAAGGACAAGACCGGGAAGATCGTGCGCGGCGAGATGCGTGCCGGCGGCGAGACGCTCGTAAACGCCACCTTGCGTCGGCAGGGCATCCTGGTCACCAAGATCAAGAAGCAGGCGTTCGGGCGCGGCGGCTCGGTGACCGAGAAGGACATCACGCTGTTCACGCGCCAACTGGCGACCATGATGAAGGCGGGCGTGCCGCTGCTGCAGGCTTTCGACATTGTCGGCAAGGGTGCCTCCAATGCCGCCGTCGGCAAGCTGCTGGGAGAAATCAAGACCGAGGTCGAGACAGGTTCGAGCCTCAACCAGGCTTTTAGGAAGTATCCGCTCTACTTCGACGCACTGTTCTGCAATCTCGTACAGGCCGGTGAACAGGCCGGCATCCTGGACGCGCTTCTCGACCGGCTTGCGAGCTACAAGGAAAAGATCCTCGCTATCAAGTCGAAGATCAAGTCCGCCCTTTTCTATCCAATCGCGATCGTCATCGTCGCCTTCATCATCACGGCCGTGATCATGATCTTCGTGATCCCGCAGTTCAAGACGGTATTCAAGAGCTTCGGTGCCGATCTGCCGGCGCCGACGGTATTCGTCATCAACATGTCGGATGCCTTCGTGGCCAATTGGCATATCATTTTCGGCGCCATAGGCGGCGGCATTTACGCTTTCTTCTACTTCTGGAAGCGTTCCGTCCCGATGCAGATCATCATGGACAAGGCACTCCTGAAGGCGCCCGTCTTCGGGGCGATCGTCCGCAAGGCGACGATCGCCCGATGGACGCGGACGCTTTCCACGATGTTCGCGGCCGGCGTGCCCTTGGTGGAAGCCCTCGACTCGGTGGGTGGCGCCGCCGGCAACCACGTGTACAAGATGGCCACGAAGCAGATCCAGGGCGAAGTCAGTACCGGCACCAGCCTTACCGTGGCGATGCAGAATGCCCAGGTGTTCCCTGGCATGGTGGTGCAGATGGTCTCCATCGGCGAGGAGTCCGGCCAATTGGATTCCATGCTGTCGAAGGTGGCCGATTTCTTCGAGGCCGAGGTTGACGATGCCGTCGAGGCGCTGTCCAGCCTCATGGAACCGTTGATCATGGTCTTCCTGGGGACGCTGATCGGCGGCCTCGTCGTCGCCATGTACCTGCCGATCTTCAAGGTGGCCCAGGCCGTCTGAGCGGTTGGCCGGCGGTCCGCATCCATGGAATACCTGGCCTTCCTGGCCCAGCCGGCGATGTTCGTCGGCACGTGCCTGGTCGCGGGGCTGGCGGTGGGGTCCTTCCTGAACGTCGTCATCCATCGCCTGCCCATCATGATGGATCGCGAATGGCGGGCCCAATGCGCCGAATTGAGGGGCGACCCCGTGCCGCAGGAAGAGCCCTTCGGCCTTGCCCTGCCCCGGTCCCGATGTCCGAACTGTGGGCACGGGATCACTGCCGCGGAGAACGTTCCTGTCCTCAGTTACCTGCTGCTTCGCGGGCGTTGCAGGGCGTGCAAGGCCCGCATCAGCCCCCGCTATCCCTTGGTGGAGATCCTTTGCGGACTCCTCTTCGCGAGCGCGGCCGTCCATTTCGGATTCGGACCCGCGGCCGTGGCGGCAATGCTCTATCTGGCCGCACTGATCGCGCTGACCGGAATCGATTTCGACAAGCAACTCCTGCCGGACGACATCACCCTGCCCCTGATGTGGGCGGGGCTGCTGGTCAACATGTTCGGCACCTTCACGGACTTGCGCAGCGCCGTTATCGGCGCCGCCGCCGGTTATCTGTCCCTGTGGTCCGTGTACTGGGGCTTCAAGCTGGCGACCGGCAAGGAGGGCATGGGCTACGGAGATTTCAAGCTCCTGGCGGCCATCGGCGCGTGGCTGGGGTGGGCGCTGCTGCCGCTGGTGATCCTCCTTTCCTCGTTCGTCGGAGCCGTCGTCGGCATCGCCCTGATTGTCCTGGCCCGGCACGGGCGGGAGGTTCCCATCCCCTTCGGCCCCTATCTGGCGGTTGCCGGCGCGATCGCTCTTTTCTGGGGACAAGCCCTGACCGAGCGCTATCTCGGTATCCTGGGCTGACTTGAAAAACCTCCGCGCAGCCTCAAGTCTGTTTCCTGTCACACCCCTCAATTCCTTGAAATTGAGGCATTTAGGTATAATCCGACCCTTTTCCTGCGGAGGTGCCCATGCCCATCTACGCCTATCGTTGCAATAGTTGCGGTTTCGAGAAGGATGTCCTGCAGAAACTGAGCGACCTTCCCTTGTCCGTTTGCCCCGAATGCAGCCAGGAGACTTTTGGCAAACAGTTGACCGCCCCAGGTTTCCATTTGAAGGGCAGCGGCTGGTACGCCACGGACTTCAAGGGCGGTGCAAAGACCGAGACCAAGAGCGACAACCCTCCTCCCTGCCAGGGTGGCACGGGCAGTTGCGCCTGCAATTGAAGCGCGACCCCGGCGCTTGAAAAAGTACTTCATCACCGGCCTCCTGATCTGGGTGCCCCTGGCGATCACTGCCTGGGTACTGACCTTGATCGTCAGTACGATGGACCAGTCGCTGTTGCTCCTGCCGCAGGCCATACGGCCGGAGAAGCTGATGGGGTTCTACATACCCGGCATCGGCGCCCTCGCGACCTTGCTGGTGATCTTCATGACCGGGGTGGTGACGGCCAACATTATCGGCCAGCGCCTGCTTCGCTTCTGGGAAGGGGTGTTGTCCCGAATCCCGGTCGTGAAATCGGTTTACTACAGCGTCAAGCAGGTATCGGACACCCTCTTCTCGTCCAGCGGCGAGGCATTCCGGAAGGCATTGCTGGTGCAATACCCCCGCGAGGGCAGTTGGACCATCGCCTTCATGACCGGGCAACCTGGGGGCGATGTCGTGAATCACCTGCGCGGCGAGTTCATCAGCGTCTACGTGCCCACCACGCCCAACCCGACTTCGGGTTTCTTCCTCATGATGCCGAAGGCCGACGTGGTCGAACTCGACATGAGCGTGGACGAGGCCCTCAAGTACATCATCTCCATGGGCGTCGTGACACCCCCGGCCCGCTACCCCGCCACCAGCCTGATCGGCCGCGCCCAGAACGAATAACCCCGCCCCGGATGCCGGGGCCCCTCTGCACGGAAATCCTATGCGCACCCACTATTGCGGCCAATTGTCGGCCTCCCTGACCGACCAGATCGTCACCCTTTGCGGCTGGGTGCATCGCCGCCGGGACCATGGGGGCGTCATCTTCATCGACCTGCGGGACCGGGACGGCCTGGCCCAGGTGGTCTGCGATCCGGACCGGGGCGAGATGTTTGCCACCGCCGAATCGGTACGCAACGAGTTCGTGCTCAAGGTCACCGGCAAGGTGCGCCGGCGTCCGGCGGGCACCGAGAACAACAACCTCGCCTCCGGCGAAATTGAAATCCTCTGCCACGAGTTGGAAGTCCTCAATCCCGCCGCCACGCCCCCTTTCCAACTCGACGACGAGAACCTGTCCGAGAACGTCCGTCTGACCCACCGGGTCATCGACCTGCGCCGCCCGCAGATGCAGAAGAACCTGATCCTGCGCTACAAGGTGGCCATGGCCTTCCGCCGCTTCCTCGATGACGCCGGCTTCATCGACATCGAGACCCCCATGCTCACCAAGAGCACGCCGGAAGGCGCCCGGGATTACCTCGTTCCCTCGCGCGTCCATCCCGGGCAGTTCTTCGCCCTGCCCCAGTCGCCGCAGCTCTTCAAGCAGTTGCTGATGGTGGCCGGCTACGACCGCTACTATCAGATCACCAAGTGCTTCCGGGACGAGGACCTGCGGGCCGACCGGCAGCCGGAATTCACCCAGGTCGACATCGAGACCTCCTTCCTCGACGAGAACCAGATCACCGCGATCATGGAAGACATGATCCGCACGGTGTTCCGCCAGACTCTCGCCGTTGAGCTGCCCGATCCCTTCCCGCGCATCACCTATGCCGAAGGCATGAGTCGCTACGGTTCCGACAAGCCGGACTTGCGGGTCACACTGGAACTCACCGAGGTCACGGACGCCGTCAAGGACGTGGCCTTCAAGGTCTTCTCAGGGCCGGCCAACAGCGGCGGGCGGGTGGCGGCCCTGCGGGTGCCCGGCGGCGGCAGTCTGAGCCGCGGCGAGATCGACGGCTACACCGAGTTCGTCAAGATCTACGGAGCCAAGGGTCTTGCCTACATCAAGGTCAACGACGTCACCCAGCTCAACGAAACCGGCCTCCAGTCCCCCATCGTCAAGAACCTCAATGAAACCGCGCTGAAGGCCATCATCGAGCGCACCGGCGCCGGGAACGGCGACCTGATATTCTTCGGCGCCGACAAGGTCAAGGTCGTGAACGATGCCCTCGGCGCCCTGCGCATCAAGCTCGGCCACGAGAAGGGCTACGTCAATGGCAAGGCCTGGGAACCCGTCTGGGTCGTCGATTTCCCGATGTTCGAGTTCGACGATGAGGAAAGGCGCTGGTCGGCCTGCCACCATCCCTTCACCTCGCCCAAGGACGGCCATGACGAATACCTGCAGAGCGACCCCGGGCGCTGCCTCGCCAAGGCCTACGACCTGGCGCTGAACGGCTGGGAGATCGGCGGCGGCTCCGTCCGTATCCACCGGGCCGAAGTCCAGTCGAAGGTCTTCACGGCCCTCGGCATCGGCGAGGAGGAGGCCAACATGAAGTTCGGCTTCCTGCTCGATGCGCTGAAGTACGGCGCACCGCCCCACGGCGGCCTCGCCTTCGGCCTCGACCGCATCGTCACCATGATGACCGGTGCCGAATCCATCCGGGACGTGATCGCCTTCCCGAAGACCCAGCGCGCCCAGTGCCTGCTGACGGACGCACCTTCGGCCGTCGACGAAAAGCAGCTGCGCGAACTCCACATCCGCCTGCGGCAGAAGGTCGAGACCGCGGTGGAGGTGGGCAAGGGCTGATGATCCGGCTGGCCAGGATCCTCTGTCTCCTGGCCGCCTGCCTGGCGGTCCTCGTCCTGCCGGCCGCCCAGGCCCGCGAGGCCCGTCCGGCGCCGCCGGTTGCCCACGCGGAACTGCCGACGGAAGCGCGCCAGACGCTGGGCCTCATCGAGCGGGGCGGTCCCTTCCCCTACCGCCGGGACGGCGTGACCTTCGGCAACTACGAGAGACGCCTTCCCCTCAGGGATCGGGGCTACTACCGGGAGTACACCGTTCCCACGCCGGGGTCCCGCGACCGCGGGGCTCGGCGGATCGTCGTCGGCCAAGGCGGGGAACGCTACTACACCGACGACCACTACCGGAGTTTCCGGCGCATCGTGCCCTAGGAGCCGCCATGGACAGGAATCCCCGCGCCCGACTGCTTGCCGACCCCGCCAGGGCCGGCGTCCATCGCGTGGCCGCAGAGGACCTCCCCGGCTGGGCTGCGGCGGCCGGCGAGGCAGGCCTCCAGGTCTTCCGCATCGATTTCGCCCCGGTGCGCGACAAGGACGCCCTGCTGGCGGCAATCGGCGAGGCCATGGACTTCCCCGAATGGTACGGGGGCAACCTGGATGCCCTGGCCGATTGCCTGGCAGACCTGGGCTGGCGGCCGGCCGAAGGCTACGTGGCGATCATCGATCGGTGCGATGCGGCCGCCCGGTCGGCCCCGGGCGACCTCCTCGCCGTCCTGAGGATCTTTGCCGACGCGGCCGACGTCTGGCGCGAGGAGGGTATTCCCTTCTGGTGCCTTGTGGAGGCGACAGGCGGCGTCTTGCCAGGGCTGAAGGACCTGCCTTGAGCTTCAAGCGGCCCGTCTCGGTCCTCGTCGTGATCCACACGGCGGACCTCCGGGTGCTGCTGCTGGAAAGGGCCGCCCGGCCCGGCTTTTGGCAATCCGTGACCGGCAGCCAGGAGGGGGACGAATCCCTGGCCGAGACCGCGGCGCGCGAAGTGGGCGAGGAGACCGGGTTGCGCATCGATGCTGTCGACCTCGACGCCTGGGGTATCTCGAACCGCTACGAGATCTTCGCCCAGTGGCGCCACCGCTATGCGCCCGGCATCACCCGCAATATCGAGCACGTCTTCAGCCTTTGCCTTCCGGAACCTGTCCCTGTGACCTTGGCCCCCGACGAGCATCTGGCCAGCCAGTGGCTGCCGTGGCGAAACGCCGCCCGGGCCTGCTTTTCCTGGAGCAACCGGGATGCCATCCTGATGTTGCCAGGGCGTCAGACTCCCGACGAGTGACCGCCCGCGGCGGTCGTCGACAACTGCCGCAGGCAGTCCGGACAGTAGCAGCCCGGGACCCGGTGATCGGGTTCAAGGAACGGCGGCAACTCGGCGCACCAGCATTTTCCCAGCCCCGCGGCCATGCCGCAGACGAAGGTCCTCCCGCAACGCGGGCAGGTGTTTTCAGGCTTTGCGTCCACGCGGCTTCCCGCCTCCCGGCATCAGGCGGCGCGCGATGGTCGCATCGACCGACATTCTGCCGGGGCCGCGCAGGATCAGGGGGAGCAACATGGCGAGATACAGGACCGGGAGCTTGAAATTGCCGTGTCCCTTGTCGGTGATCGCGTAGCCCTGCAGCAGGTCCGACACCGTATTCCAGCTCTCGGGCCAATGGACGCTGGCGATGGCGACGTAGGTCAGGACGGCCAGGGAGACCGCGAAGAACCGCGTTCCCAGGCCCAGGAAGAGGGCGATTCCGCCCGCCAGTTCGAACCACGTGGCCATCTGCCAGCTGATTTCCGGCGGCACCTGGTCGAAGGGGAAGGGAAACCGGTGCTGGATGTCGGCGAACCAGTTCTCGCCCCGGTATTTCTCCAGCCCCGACTCGAGGAATTCCCAGCCGAGCAGCAGGCGCAGACCGAGGGGGGCGATCCATTCGCCGAGGGTGTCGATGGTACTCAGAAGGCGGAAAGTGAGGGTATTCACGGACGGACTCCCAGGATGGCTTGTTGTTGGCGCAGTCCCTCCAGGATTTCCCGGGCGCCGGCCGCCACGATGGCGGAGTCCGCGTGGCCGAGTTCCCCGGCGATGAGGTCGCTGCATTGGCGGCCCGTGCGGCCACCATCGGCGATCAGTGCCACGAGCCGGGCCGACACGGCATTCAGTTCGACGAAGCGGACGCCGTCCAGCCGGTCGCGAAAGACGATCAGGTGGGTCGGCACCGGTGAGCGGGGCTTCCAGGCCGGACCGATGTGTTGCACCGGCCAGGAGTAGGCGAGATTCATCAGGGCGGGCGCCAGGACCGGCTGGCCGTCCATCAGGTCGCCCGACGGGTCGCAGGCCGGGGGCGCGGCTTCCATCACGTCCACCGCCAGCTCCGCCCATTCGTAATGGGCGAGCTCCCGCAGCCAGCGCGGCAGCCGGACGGCCGTCTGCGCTTCCAGGAGCCAGCGCAGGAACTCCCGCGGTATCTCGCGGAAATACGGCGTATGGCTTTGCCAGTCGCGGAAGAACTCCCGATTGAGCCGCCGCCAGCGGCGCTCGCCGAGGACATCCCGGCTGACCGGGAAACAGGCGTCGAGGAATCCGGTCAGGTTGTTGAAGAGCAGTTCGTTGTAGACGGCCATGCGGCGGGCCGGCATGCCGGCCGGCCGCCGGTGGCGGCGTGGGTCGCGCACATGCCGGGCGAATTCCCGCTGGAACTCCTGGAAGGGAAGCGCGCGACCGTTCACAGGCTTGCCCTCGCCGCAGGTTGCCAACGCTGCTGGATCCGGCGGACGGTCTGCAACTCGCGCTCCAGCGCCTCCATGGCCGGGAAGTTGAAGTCCCGCTCGAGGCAGGTAGGCAGGGGACCGACCCGCCCATAGGCGGCGTCGAGGAGGGTCCACACGGGATCGATGACCTCGGCCCCATGGGTATCCACCAGGAGACCGTCCGGCTCGACGTAATGCCCCGCCACGTGCAGGTAGCAGGTGCGCTCGAGGGGGAGGGCCTCCATGAAGGCCAGCGGGTCGAAACCGAAATTCACCGAATTGACATAGATGTTGTTCACATCCAGATGCAGCAGGCAGTCCGCCTCGGCGATGACGGCCGCAATGAATTCCGCCTCGGTCAGTTCCGCCCCGGGCGGCGCCACGTAGTAGGAGGCGTTCTCGATCCCGATGCGCATGCCCAGGATGTCCTGGGCCCGGCGTATGCGTTCCGCCGTCCAGCGAACGGCATCCCCGGTGCACGGGATGGGCAGCAGGTCGTAAAGATGGCCGTCCTGGCTGCACCAGGCCAGGTGCTCCGTATACAGGCCGATCCGATGCTCCGCCATGAAGGCCTTGATCCGCCGTAGCAGGGCCTCGTCGAGGGGATCCGGTCCGCCCAGCGACAGCGACAGGCCGTGGCAGACGAAGGGATGGCGCTCGGTGAATGCCCGCAGGTCCCGGGCCGACCGGCCTCCGATCCCGGCCCAGTTCTCCGGGGCGAGTTCGAAGAAATCGACGGCTGCCGGTACCCCGGCTTTCAGGGCGGGAAGCATCTCCCGCCTGAAGCCGAGGCCGGTGCCGGAAATCCGACTGGATTTCATGGTTCAGGCGACGGTCCGGATCACTTCTTCTTGTCGCCGCCGCATTTGCCTTCGCCGCACTTGCCGTCCTTCTTCTTGTCGCCGCCGCACTTGCCGTCCTTGGCCTTGTCACCGCCGCACTTGCCGTCCTTGGCCTTGGAATCAGCCTGGGCGAGCTGGTAGCCGGCATCCAGCTTCTGCATGCCGAAGGGGTTGTCGGCGGCATGGCTGGCGATGGGGGCGAGGACCCCGGTGGCCGCGAAGGCAGTGCCGATGGCTAGGGTGAGGGCGGTCTTGGTCGATTTCATGGTCAATCTCCTTGCTGGGTTGAGAGGGCATCCAATCTTCTATCCCGGCACCCGGACACGGATACCAGGATCGGTCGTCGCGGCCGCCGGCCGGGGGCTTCGGGTTCTCCCCTGCGCCGGCATCGCTACGTACGCCAATTTAGACGCGGACGCCGGCCGATTCTTACACGCCTATGCATTTTCGAGTTCAAGGGTATTCCGGGGGGCGATAGGAAGAACGGGGCGCGGTTTTTCCGGAGTCCCGGCGGAACTGGATCAGCGACGCGGGTCCGCCTCCGCCGGAGACACGGCCGGGTATCCGGGCCCGCCTTGAAATTTCCGAAGCGGTACGTATCTATTCAATGGAGGGCAAAGCAGCCCGGTCATTCGCCAAGGAGAAAATCATGAGCAACCTCAGCCGTTATGATCCCCTGGACGATTTCTTCAAGGGCTTCTTCGTCCGGCCCGTCGAGTTCGGCTCGGCCGCCGAGGCGCCCATCGTGAAGATTGACGTCAAGGAACAGGAGAACGCGTTCCTGGTGCACGCGGAGTTGCCAGGGGTGAAGAAGGAGGATATCCACGTCAATATCGATGGCCCCGTGGTGGCCATCAGCGCCGAGCGCAAGCAGGAGAAGGACGTCAGGGATGGCGAGCGGATTCTGCGTACCGAGCGCTATTTCGGCAAAGTGTCGCGCAGCTTCCAGTTGGGCCAGGACATCGACGATGGCAAGGCGTCGGCCAAGTTCACCGATGGCGTCCTGGAACTGACCCTGCCGAAGAAGTCCGCGACCCAGGCCAGGCGTCTGGTCATCGATTGATCGTGCAATGGGGAGGCGCCCTGGACAACGGGTCGCCCCGGCGCGCAAACGGGGGCTGCGGCCCCCGTTTCCATTCCGGCCCCGGCATCGGTCCCTTCCGTTTAGGCTCTAGAATGCAGGCTTTCGCGCCTACGCCCAAGCCGCCGCCGCCATGACCGACATCAGCACCGAAAACATCGCCCCGGCCACCAAGGCCAAGATCCTCGGCGAAGCCCTTCCCTACATCAAGCGTTTCTACGATCGGACCATCGTCATCAAGTACGGCGGCAACGCCATGACGGATCCGACCCTGAAGGATTGCTTCGCCCGGGATGTGGTGCTCCTGAAACTGGTCGGCATGAACCCCGTGGTGGTTCATGGCGGCGGGCCGCAGATTGACGACCTGTTGAAACGGGTCGGCAAGCAGGGGCAGTTCATCCAGGGCATGCGGGTCACCGATGAGGAGACCATGGACATCGTCGAGATGGTCCTCGGCGGACAGGTGAACAAGGAGATCGTCAACCTCATCAACCGCCACGGCGGCAAGGCGGTCGGCCTGACGGGGCAGGACGGCAATTTCATCCGGGCGAAGAAGCTGCTGATGCCCAACAAGGACAAGCCCGACGAGTTCATCGACATCGGCCAGGTCGGGGAGATCGTTTCCATTGACCCGTCCATCATCGCCTTCCTGGACACGGGGGACTTCATCCCCGTCATCGCCCCCATCGGCGTCGGTGCCGAGGGCGAGACCTACAACATCAATGCCGACGTGGTGGCGGGCAAGATCGCCGAGATCCTCAAGGCGGAAAAGCTGGTCCTGCTCACCAATACGCCGGGGGTCCTCGACCAGAACGGCCGATTGCTGACCGGGGTCACGCCCAAGGACATCGACGCCATGGTCGCCGATGGCACCCTCTCCGGCGGCATGCTGCCCAAGATCGGTTCGGCCCTGGATGCCGCCCGCAGCGGCGTGCGCAGCGTGCACATCATCGATGGCCGTGTCGAACATGCCCTCCTGCTGGAAATCCTGACCGACCAGGGTGTCGGCACCCTGATCAAGAGCAAGTAGGCGCCCTCGGGCGGCTTCTGGAGTACCCGTGCCCGCCTCGCCCCACTGGGCCGCCATCGCCCGCCAATGGGGGCATCAGGGGCCCCCCCTGCGGCCCCATCCGGACGACATCGCCCTGATGTCGGCGGCGGCCGCGTCGGCCGTCGGCGCCGGGAGTGGCGAACGACGCCTGCTCCTGCTCGGCGTCACCCAGGAGATTGCCACCGCCGAGTGGCCTTTCCCCGCCCGCCTCTTCGCCGCCGATCACGCCTTCGGCATGATCTCGGCCCTGTGGCCCGGCAATAGGCCCGCCCGGCAAGTGGCCTGCGCCGACTGGCGCCGCTTGCCGCTCGCCGACGGATCCATGGATGTCGCGCTCGGCGACGGCTGCCTGTCGGCCATGCCCTTTCCGCAACCGGCCAGGGAGTTCTCACGGGAAGTCCGGCGGGTCCTGAAGCAGGACGGCCTGCTGGTTTTGCGCCTTTTCTGCCGGCCGGCCGCGACCGAAAGCGTCGAGGACGTAAACGCCGCCCTGCGGGACGGTCGTATCGGGAGCCCCCATGTCTTCCGCTGGCGCCTGGCGATGGCGGTCCAGGGTGACGATCCGGCCCGTGGGGCACGACTGTCGGAGATATGGGATGCCTACCGGGCGATGGTCCCCGACGCGGTCGACCTGACTCGGCGGTTCGGCTGGCCGGCCGAGGCCCTGGCCCTGTTCGAGCATTACCGGGCCCGGGATGCCCGGTACAGCTTTCCTTCCATCGAGGAGGTCGTCCAGGCAATGCCGGAATTCTCCTTGTTCGCGGCGGCCCACGGCCGTTATGAACTTGCGGAGCGCTGTCCGGTGGTCAGCCTGCGCCGGCGATGAGCTGGCTTGCCTCGGCGGATCGGCAGGAGAGGCCGGGTGAATCTGCCGATTGGCTCTCCGTCGTTCCCGGTGTGGCCTGGCCGGCCATTCCCTCGGAGCGGGGCGCGTTGCTCTCCGCCCTGCTGTTCCATCTGGACCGCTCCGAATGGTCGTCCCCGGAACGGTTGGCCGACCATCAGGCCGGGCAGCTGGCACACCTGCTGGATTACTGTCGCCGCCATTCGGACTTCCATCGGGCGCGCCTGCCCTCGGGCAACCCGGCGGGCGCATGCCTGGCCGTCCAGGGCCTGGCCGACTTTCCTTTCCTGACCCGTTCGGATCTCCAGGGACGGCCCGACGATCTGGTCACCGAGGCGCCGGCCGACCACGGCCCATGGGCCCTCGGGCACAGTTCCGGGTCCACCGGCCGGATGGTGGCCGTCCGGCGCACGGCCTACTGCCGACTGATCTGGGAAGCGCTGGTCCTGCGCGAGCATTACTGGCACCGCCGAGATTTCACCGGAACGCTTGCGGTCACCCGGGCCAATCTGGGTTTCGCCGGCGGTCCGCCGAGGATCTCGCAGTCCGACTGGGGGCCGCCGGTCTCCGAACTCCATCCCAGCGGCCCGGCCCACGGGATCAGCCTGAGGACCGACGTGGCGACCCAGGCCGATTGGCTGGCGGCCATCGACCCGGACTACCTGCTGACCTATCCCACCAACCTGTCGGCGCTGCTCGACCGGATCGAGGCCCGTGGCAACCCGCTGCGGCGCTTGCGGCAGGTGAGGACCATAGGGGAAACCCTGCCCGCCGGCCTGGCCGAGCGCTGCCGGTCCGTCCTCGGTGTCGGCATCGCCGACGTCTATAGTGCCGAAGAGGTGGGAATGATTGCCGTCCAGTGTCCCCGGAGCGGCCTCTACCATGTCCAGGCCGAGAACCTGCTGGTGGAGGTCCTCGACGGCGATGACCGCCCTTGCGGCGACGGCGAGGTGGGGCGCGTCGTGATCACCGACCTGCACAATTTCGCCATGCCCCTGATCCGCTATGACATCGGCGACCACGCCGAGGTCGCCGGGCCCTGTCCCTGCGGCCGGGGTTTGCCGGCCTGGCGGCGCATCCTGGGACGCACCCGCAACATGGTGGTCCTTCCGGACGGCCGACGCTACTGGCCCCTGACCGGCGCCTATTTCTATCGGGACGTCGCCCCGATCCGCCAATACCAGATGGTCCAGCGGGACCTGCATACCCTCGTGTTGCGCTACGCCGCCGACGAGCCCCTGACGGCGGCCCAGGAAGCCGCTCTCCTGCCCATCGTCCGGGAGGCCATCGGGCATCCCTTCGCCGTCGAGTACGAGTTCTGCCCCGGCGAGATTCCTAAGACGGCCGGCGGCAAGTTCGAGGAATTCGTCTGCCTCGTGGAAGAGGGCCCCTCGGCATGAAGCGAACCTGGCTCTTCGACCTGGACAACACCCTGCACGATGCGAACCCGCACATCTTTCCCCACATCAACCGGGCCATGACGGACTACCTGATCCGCCACCTGGCCCTCGAGGAGGAGGAGGCCGATCGCCTGCGCGTCCGCTACTGGCTGCGCTACGGGGCGACGCTTACGGGGCTGATGAGGCATCACGGGACGGATCCGGACCATTTCCTTTGGCATACGCACCAGTTTCCCGACCTGGCCCGCATGGTGGTGTTCGACCGGCCCCTGGGGGCGATGCTCAAGCGCCTGCCGGGGGACAAGATCGTCTTTTCCAATGCGCCGCGCCATTACACGGAGGCGGTGCTCGACCTGCTCGGCATCCGCCGCTTGTTCCGCTCCGTCTGGTCCATCGAGAGCCTGCGCTTCGTGCCGAAGCCGAGGCCGGCCGGCTTCCACCGCCTCCTCCAGGCCGAAGGTCTCCAAGCGGCCCGCTGCATCATGGTCGAGGACAGCGCTGCCAACCTGCGTACCGCCAAGCGCCTGGGGATGAAGACGGTGCTGGTGTCACCCGTTCCGCGCCGGCCAGCCGGCGTCGATCTGCGGCTAGAATCCGTGCTCCGATTGCCGCGTCATCTGGGAAGACTCTGACATGCCCGCGAAACCCGGGGAGCGCAAGCTCCAGATCCTGCAGGCTATCGCCGAGATGCTGGAGAGGCCGGCCGGCGAGAAGATCACGACGGCTGCCCTGGCGGGGCGGCTGGACGTCTCCGAGGCCGCCCTTTACCGGCACTTCGCCAGCAAGGCCCAGATGTTCGAGGGCCTGATCGAATTCATCGAGGGCAGCGTCTTCTCGGTCATCGGCCAGATCGAGGCGTCCGAGGAATCAGGCCTGCGCCAGGCCGAGGACATCGTCGCCAGCCTGCTGCGCTTCGCCCACAAGAACCGGGGCCTGGCCCGCGTGCTGACCGGCGACGCCCTGGTGCACGAGAACCCGCGCCTGCAGGCCCGCATCAACCAGCTGCTGGACCGGGTCGCGGCTTCCCTGAAACAGTCCCTGAAAGTGGCAGCCACCCAAGGCATCCTGCCTGAAGGCCACGACTTCGGGGCCCACGCCGACGTCCTGCTTTGCTACGTTCTCGGCCGCTGGCAGCGGTTCGTCAAGGGCGGGTTCCGGGAGGACCCTGCCGCCGCCTGGCCGGCCCAGTGGCCGATCCTGGCGGCTTGAGAGAGGTCGCTACTTCAGCAGCTTCGCCGCCTCGAGGGCGAAATAGGTGAGGATGCCGTCCGCGCCGGCACGCTTGAAGGCCAGCAATGACTCCAGCATCGTTGCCTCGCCGTCGAGCCAGCCGTTGGCGGCGGCGGCCTTCAGCATCGCGTATTCGCCGCTGACCTGGTAGGCGTAGGTCGGCACCCCGAAGCGTTCCTTGACCCGGCGCACGATGTCCAGATAAGGCATGCCCGGCTTCACCATGACCATGTCGGCGCCTTCCTCCAGGTCCAGGGCGATTTCCCGCAGGGCCTCGTCGCTGTTGGCCGGATCCATCTGGTAAGCGTATTTGTTGCCCTTGCCCAGGTTGCCCGCCGAACCGACGGCGTCGCGGAAGGGGCCGTAGAAGGCCGAGGCATACTTGGCCGAATAGGCCAGGATGCGCGTGTATATGAGCTTGTGGGCATCCAGTTCGGCGCGGATGCGGCCGACCCGGCCGTCCATCATGTCGGACGGAGCGACCACGTCGGCGCCGGCCAGGGCCTGGCAGAGGGCCTGCCTGGCCAGGGCCTCCAGGGTCTCGTCGTTGAGCACATAGGCGCGCGGATCCTCGGGGTCGATGAGGCCGTCCTGGCCGTGGCTGGTGTAGGGGTCGAGGGCCACGTCGCAGACGATGCCGAGTTCGGGGAACTCCTTCTTCAGGCGCGCCACCACGGTCGGTACCAGGCCGTCCGGGTTCCAGGCCTCTTCCGCTCCCGGGGTCTTCCTCGCCGCGTCGATGACCGGGAACAGGGCCAGGGCGGGAACGCCCAGGTTCAGGGTCCTCTCGGCCACCGGCAGCAACCGGTCCAGGGTCACCCGTTCGACGCCGGGCATGGACGCCACCGGTTCGGTCCGTCCGGTACCTTCCATGACGAACACCGGATAAATGAAATCGTCGGCAGTGAGTACATGCTCACGCATCATGCGCCGCGAGAAGTCGTCCCGGCGCATGCGCCGCATGCGGGTGGAAGGAAATACGCCTTTTGGAATCATGGTCTTAGCCTGAAAAAATAGTGGAACTTTCCAGTCGATTTTCTATCATACGCGACAGATGGCGCGAGCCGTCTCCCGCTTCACCTCCCTGAGCGGGTGCCTTAATCCCCTTTAAGGCATTTGACCCCCGGCTTTCTCCCCTTTGGCCGGGGGTCTTTCTTTTGGGGCGTCCGCCGGCTCGTTTTCGCGTCCTCGACCGCCGGTCCGCGGCCTCCCCGCGACGCCTTATGATGGCGCTTTGCGATTCGAGCCCACCCTAGGAATCCTCTTCGCGGATTGCGCCCCTTGCGGGGCATAGAGACTCGTGGGCTTCGTATTCTTGCGAGGTGCAGATGAACCCTCCCGCTTACCAGGCGATCTTGACCGCCCCCGGTTTTTCCATCGGCATCCGCTGCAACGACGACGAGCTGACGGCCATCGACTACCTGGAAACGCGGTCGTCCCAGGCCCCCAGGTCCCCCCTTGCCAAGGAAGCGGTGCGCCAGTTCTGCGCCTACCTGACCGACCCCCGTTTCGAGTTCGGCCTGCCCCTGGCTCCTGCCGGAACCGCCTTCCAGCGCCGCGTCTGGAACGGCATTTCCGAGATCCCCGTCGGCCGGACGCGGACCTACGGGGAACTCGCGGCGAGCATCGGCAGCGGGCCCAGGGCGGTGGGCAACGCCTGTGGCGCCAACCCCTACCCCCTGGTCGTGCCCTGTCACCGGGTGGTCGCCACCGGCGGTGCCCTGGGCGGCTTTGCGCGCAACCGGAGTGGCTTCCTGCTCGACATCAAGCGCTGGCTCCTGGCCCATGAGGCAAGCTGACGCGAAACTCCTGGACGAGTTCGTCGACGCGCTCTGGCTGGCCGACGGCCTCGCCCGGAACACCCTCGCCGCCTACCGCTCGGATCTGGCGCTGTTCGCCGCCTGGCTTGCCGCCCGGGGTGCGGACCTTCCCTCCGTGGCCGGTGAGCAGATCAATGCCTACCTGGTCCATCTGCACGGACGGCCGGGCGGCATCAAGCCGGCCAGCCAGCGCCGCCTGCACTCGGCCTGGCGGCGCTTTTATCGCTGGCTGCTCGACCAGGGACGCATTTCCGCCGACCCCCTGCGCGATGTCGAGCGGCCGGCGCGCGGCAGCCGTTTTCCGAAAACGCTTTCGGAACGCCAGGTCGAGGGCCTGCTGGCCGCGCCCGACGTGGGCACCGCGCTCGGGCTGAGGGACCGGGCAATGCTCGAGCTCCTCTATGCCACCGGGCTTCGGGTTTCGGAACTGGTGGGCCTGCGCCTGTTCGAGGTCAGCCTCAATGACAATGTCGTGCGCACTCTCGGCAAGGGCAGCAAGGAGAGGCTGGTGCCCCTCGGCGAAGTGGCCGCCGACTGGCTGCGCCGTTACCTGGCCGAGGCCCGGCCGCAGATCCTCAAGGGGAGCAGTTCGGACCACGTCTTCGTGACCGGCAACCGGCGACAGCGCCCGGCCGGCATGAGCCGGCAGATGGCCTGGGTCATGATCAAGAAGCATGCGCTGACGGCCGGCGTTCCGTCGGAAAAGGTCTCGCCCCACGTGCTGCGCCATGCCTTCGCCACCCATTTGCTGAACCATGGCGCCGACCTGCGCGTGGTCCAACTGCTCCTCGGCCACGCGGACATATCCACCACCCAGGTCTACACCCATGTGGCCCGGGAGCGGCTCAAGCAATTGCACCGGGCCCATCACCCCCGGGGGTAGAATCGCCTGCATGAAACCCGCCGAGCAAGCACCGGAAACTCCGGCCGTCGTATTCCTCCGTCGCCACGGCATCGCCCATTCCAACCACCTCTACGAGTACGAGGAGCATGGAGGGACCAAGGTCTCGGCGCGGGAACTGAACGTCCCCGAGCACCATGTCGTCAAGACCCTGGTCTTCGAGGACGAGGCCGCCAGGCCCCTGATCGTCCTGATGCATGGCGATCGCAAGGTGTCGGCCAAGGAACTGGCACGCCAGATCGGCGTGAAGAAGGTGGCCCCTTGCACGCCGGAAACCGCCCACCGTCACACGGGCTACCAGGTCGGCGGCACGTCTCCCTTCGGAACCCGCAAGGCCTTGCCGCTGTACATGGAAAAATCCATCCTGGACCTGGCGCTGGTCTACATCAACGGCGGCCGCCGCGGCTACCTGGTCGGGGTTCATCCGCACGACATACTGAGGGTGCTTGCGCCCAAACTCGTGCAGGTGGGTCAATAAGGAGGGCGCATCCGGCGCTTGACGCTTGGCGGAGGCCGAATCGTTCCGCGTTCCGGTCGTCGATGGGTCCTGCCGGAATGGTTGTCCCGAGGCCAGGCAGCCGGAGCCCGGACGGCACGCGCCGAAGGCGCAGTTCTCAGACGCCGGCAATGGCCCCCACGCAGGTGGTCAGATCATGCAGTGTTCCGCCATGGATGTGCCAGGGCGGGTTTTTCCGGAGCCGAAGTGCCGGGGCGGGCGGGCCTAGTGTCCCCGGCTGCGTTCGATCTGCACTCCGACGCGCCTGACGCCCTTGGCGATCCCGACCTTGGCGATCGAAATCCTGACCCAGGGGGCGCGGAACTCGTCGAGCATCAGGTGTATCACGTATTCGCCCAGCGTCTCCAGCAGGTTGAAGTGCCGGGCCGCCAGTTCGCCCCGGATGCGATCAATGACAATTGCGTAATCGATGGTCTTCTCGATATCATCGTCGCGGGCGGCTTCATCGGGCACGCCGAAGGTCATGCTGATCTCGAGGGTCTGCGGCGCTGCCTTTTCCCGCGCATAGATGCCGACATGGGCCTCGACCCGCATCTCGTCGATGAAAATGAAGTCCATGGCGCCCCTCGGTTAAAATCCGCACGATTCTAGGCCATAGTCCGCTGCCCCACCGTTGACCCTCGTCGCCTTCGTCCTCTTCGGATACCTCCTCGGCTCGATACCCTTCGCGGTCCTCGTTTCCCGCGCCTTCCGCCTTGCGGACCCGCGCAGCTTCGGGTCAGGCAACCCGGGTGCCACCAATGTGCTGCGTTCGGGCAACAAGTCCGCCGCTCTGCTGACCCTGCTCGGCGACGCCCTCAAGGGCTTGTTGGCGATGCAACTCACCCGCTGGCTCGGCGGCGACGGACTGGCCGTCGCCGGGGCCGGCCTGGCGGCCTTCGTCGGCCACATCTTCCCGGTATTCCTCCGGTTCAGGGGCGGCAAGGGCGTGGCCACCGCGGTCGGCGTCCTGGCCGGATTCTCCGGCGTTCTGGCGCTGACCTGCGCGGGCGTATGGCTGGCAGTGGCGGCGCTGTCCCGCTATTCGTCCCTGGCGGCCCTGAGCGCAGCCCTGGTGGCGCCTTTCGCGGCGGCGGCCTTGCTGGACGTGCGGGCCGTCGTGGCCGTTTCCGCCATGTCGGCCCTGCTCATCTTCAGGCACCGGGAGAATATCGGCCGGCTGCTCGCCGGCACCGAGAGCCGCATCGGCAAGAAGAAGCCGGCGCCGCATTAGGCCCTACCGCCGGGCCGTTGCCTCAGGCCATGGACAGGGGCCAGCGGGGGCGAACGGAGAACGCCCCGCCGGCTGGTTCCGCGGGCAATCCGAAGCGAAGGCGCCGCCGGGCGGCGCAGTAGGCGATCATTGCCCCATTGTCCGTGCAAAGCGCCAGTTCCGGATAGAACACGCGGAAGCCGCGCTGCGTTGCCGCTTCATCGAGCCGTTCCCTCAGCCGCTTGTTCGCGCCGACGCCGCCGGCCACCACGAGGCGGTCGAGTCCTGTCCGGCGCATGGCCGCGGAGGCCTTGGCAGTCAGCACCTCGGTGACCGCTTCCTGGAATTCCCAGGCCAGGTCCGCCTTCCCCGCCTCGTCCAGGGCGTGGTTGCGCACGACGGTCAATACGGCGGTCTTGAGTCCCGAAAAGCTGAAGTCGAGATCGCCGCTGCCGAGCATGGGCCTTGGCAGGGAGAAAGCGCCTGCCCTTCCGCGGGCCGCCAGTCCGGCCAGCGCCGGCCCGCCGGGATAGCCCAGCCCCAAGAGCTTCGCCGTCTTGTCGAAGGCCTCGCCGGCGGCATCGTCCAGGGATTCCCCAAGCAGTTCGTAGGCGCCGATCTCGGCGACCCGCATCAGCTGGGTGTGCCCTCCGGAAACGAGCAGGGCGACGAAGGGAAAGGGCGGCGGATCCGCTGAGAGCAGGGGGGAGAGCAGGTGCCCCTCCAGGTGGTGGACCGGCAGGGCCGGCACCCCCAGCGCCATTGCGAGGGACTCGGCAAAGCTGGCGCCCACCAGCAGCGCGCCGGCGAGCCCTGGGCCGGCCGTGTAGCCGATGGCCCCGATGTCCGGTCGCCCGATGCCTGCCTCCGCCAACACCCTTTCCAGCAAGGGAATCAGGCGCCGGATGTGGTCCCGGGAGGCCAGCTCGGGCACCACGCCGCCGTAGGCCTCGTGCATTGCCACCTGGGTGTGCACGGCGTGGGCCAGCAGGCCCCGGTCCGTATCGTAGAGGGCGACCCCGGTTTCGTCGCAGGAGGATTCGATGCCGAGCACGATCATGGCGGGGGATTTTACGGGAACCCTTTGACGCGGCCGAAAAAACGGATAAAATCGCGCGCTTCGCTCAAGTCGAGCCCCTCTCCGGGGCATTCAAGGAAATCCGCATGCCTGGTATCCGCGTCAAGGAAAACGAACCCTTCGAGGTGGCCATCCGCCGCTTCAAGCGCACCATCGAAAAGACCGGTCTGCTGACCGAACTGCGCGCCCGCGAGTTCTACGAGAAGCCCACCTCCGAGCGCAAGCGCAAGCTGGCGGCTGCCGTGAAGCGCCATCACAAGCGCATCCGCAGCCAGACCCTGCCGCCCAAGCTCTACTGATCCGCCGCCGGCCGGGCCGGCGTCGCCGTGAGCATCCAGTCGAAACCGCCTTCCGGCGGTTTTGGCGTTTTTGTTGCCGGGAGAAACCGATGTCGCTGAAAACACGCATCAACGAGGACATGAAGACGGCCATGAAGGCACGGGAAACCGCCCGCCTCGCCGCCATCCGCCTGCTGCTCGCCGCCATGAAGCAGAAGGAGGTGGACGAGCGCATCGACCTGGACGACACGGCGGTGATCCAGGTCATCGAGAAGATGCTCAAGCAGCGCCGGGATTCCATCACCCAGTACGAGGCTGCCAAGCGCCAGGATCTGGCCGACGCGGAAAAGTTCGAGGTCGAGGTACTCTCCGACTACATGCCCCAGTCCCTCTCGCCGGCCGAGGTGGAGGCCGCCGTCGTCGAGGCCCTCGCCGAGTCGGGCGCCAAGGGCATGGCTGACATGGGCAAGGTGATGGCGCTGGTGAAGCCCCGGGTGGCGGGCCGCGCCGACATGGGCGAAGTCTCCAGGCTGATCAAGGCGAAGTTGGCCGCGGTGTGACCGGCGCATAATCGCGCCGTGATCCCCGAGAGCTTCATCCAGGAACTGCTCGCCCGCGTCGACATCGTCGACGTGGTCGAGCGCTACGTCACGCTGAAGAAGGCGGGCGCCAACTACTCGGCCTGTTGTCCCTTCCATTCCGAGAAGACGCCGTCCTTCACCGTCAGTCCGTCCAAGCAGTTCTACCACTGCTTCGGTTGCGGCGCCCATGGGACGGCCATCGGCTTCCTCATGCAGTATGCCGGCCTCGGCTTCGTCGAGGCCGTGGAGGACCTGGCCAGCCATGCCGGCCTGCAGGTGCCCCGGGAGTCGGGCACCGACGCGGCCCGGGCGGCCACCCAGGCCAGGAAGGCCCCGCTGACCGAGTTGATGGCGCGGGCGGCCCGTTTCTACAGGGATCAACTCAAGGCTTCCCCCAAGGCGATCGACTACCTGAAGTCCCGCGGGCTCACGGGCGAGGTGGCGGCGCGCTTCGGCCTCGGTTATGCGCCCGAGGAGTGGCAGGGCCTGCAGCGGGTCTTTCCCGACTACGGCGATTCGGCCCTCCTCGAATGCGGACTCGTGATCGACAACGACCAGGGCCGGCGCTACGACCGCTTCCGCGACCGGATCATGTTCCCCATCCTGGACCAGAGGGGCAACGTGATCGGTTTCGGCGGCCGCATCCTGGCGGGGGACAAGGGCGCCGACAGCGGCCCGAAGTACCTCAATTCGCCGGAGACGCCCCTGTTCGAAAAGGGGCGGGAACTCTATGGCCTGGTCCAGGCCCGGCAGGCCATCCGCGAGCGGGACACGGTCATCGTGGTCGAGGGCTACATGGACGTGGTCGCCCTGGCCCAGCACGGCGTCGGCAATGCCGTGGCGACGCTGGGTACCGCCACGACCCCCGTGCATGTGCAGAAGCTGCTTCGCCAGGCCAGCCGCATCGTCTTCTGCTTCGACGGCGACGCGGCCGGGCGCAAGGCCGCCTGGCGGGCGCTCGAGGCGAGCCTCGAGCACCTGACCGACGACCGCTTCGCCGGCTTCCTCTTCCTGCCCCCCGAGCACGACCCGGACAGTTTCGTGCGCGCGGAGGGGACGGAGGCCTTCCAGGCCCTGGTGGCCCGTCCGACGGCCCTTTCCGAGTTCATGATGCGTGAGCTCAAGTCCCACGCAGACCTCGGCTCGGCCGAGGGGCGCGCGCAACTCGTCCACGAGGCGAAACCGCTGCTGCAGCGCCTTGCCGCGCCGGTCCTGCGCGTCCAGATGGTGAAGGCCCTGGCCGGCGCCAGCGCGCTTGCGGAGGCCGAGGTCGCGGCCCAGTGCGGACTGAAGCCGCTCGCCACCGGCCGCGCTCCACCCCGGCGCCAGCCGCGGACCCTCGAGGTGTCCCAGGTTCGCACCCTCCTGCGTCACGTCCTGCGCCGGCCGGAGCGCGCGGCGCGCCTGCCGCTGGAACTGATCGATCGGGAAGACCGCTACGGTGCGCTGCTCCATGCCATCGCCGATGCCCTCGACCACGGAGAGCTGGCTTCCGGAAAGCTGGCCCTGATCTTCGAGTATTTCCGCGGCGGACCCCATGAGCCCGTCATTGGCGAGATCGCCGCCAGCATCGACGACCAGGCCGACGAGGGTGCCGAGGAGCAGGAGTTCAGCGATGCCGTGGTACGTGTCCGGACAAAGGCCAGGAAGGACGAACTGGCCGAACTGACGTCCCGGCGGGCCGCCCTGACGGTCGAGGAGGCGAAGCGCTGGGAGGAACTTCTCGCCTGGCTCAAGGACGAAGCCTCCAGTCGCGAACGGAAGGCCTGACCCGGCTGATAGGGCCGGCCATGGTCGGGTGAGGAACAGGCCTGGGTTTTGGGCTCTTTCTCGCGTATAATGAACGGTTTCCCCATTTTCGCCGAATCCACGAGGCGAACCTAAGCGGCCGAGGCCGCACGGGCTTTGGGCTGCGTGATTCCGAGGAAGCAGATGCCGAAAGAAACCGCGAAGCAAGCGAAAGCGAAGTCCGCCGCCCTGGCAAAGGGAAAGGCCGCCAAGGTCCCCGCCAAGCCGGTGCCGAAGGCGGCTGCCAAGTCCGCCAAGGCGGCCAAGCCGGCCCCCAAGGCGACCCCGAAGCCAGCCCCCAAGGCCAAGACCGTACCGGCCAAGCCGGCCGCCAAGCCTATCGCCAAGGCCCCGGCCAAGCCGGCGCCGAAGCCCGCCGCCAAGCCGGCAGCCCAGGCACCTGCGAAACCGGCGCCCAAGGAGGCCAAGGCGCCGGCGCCGGCGCCGGCCGTTGCGGTCGCTCCCGCTCCCGAACCGGTTTCCGCGCCGACGCCCGTGGTTTCGCCGGCGCCGATTGCCAAGCCGGCCGTCGGCAAGGGCGGCAAGGGCGAAGGCAAGGGCAAGCGAGGCAAGGATCGCCTGCTGCCGCCCATCGCGGAGGCGGCCCCCGAGGATCTGGAGACCCGTCGCACGCGGCTCAAGAACCTCATCGGCCTCGGCAAGGAACGCGGATTCCTGACCTACGCCGAAATCAATGACCATCTGCCCGATGACCTGGTCGATGCCGAGCAGATCGAGTCGATCATCTCGACCTTCAATGACATGGGCATTCAGGTCTTCGACGAGGCTCCGGCCGCGGAGGAGATGCTGCTGAACGAGGCCGCCCCGGCGCCCGTCGACGAGGAGGAAGTCGAGGAAGAGGCCGAGCAGGCCCTGTCCACCGTCGATTCGGAATTCGGCCGCACGACCGACCCGGTCCGCATGTACATGCGCGAGATGGGTTCCGTCGAATTGCTGACCCGCGAAGGCGAGATCGAGATCGCCAAGCGCATCGAGGACGGCCTCAAGCACATGATCCAGGCCATTTCCGCCTGCCCCACGACCATTGCCGAGATCCTCGAACTGGCCGAGAAGGTGGCGCGGGAGGAAATGCGCGTCGATGAGCTCGTGGATGGCCTCATCGACCCCAACGCCGCCGAGGAGGACATCGAGGCGATGGCCGAGGCGGAGGACCTGGAGGTCGAGGACGAGGATGAGGACGTGGACGAGGATGACGGCGCCGCCGCCGTGTCCGCCTCCCTGCTGCAGCTCAAGCAGGATGCCCTCGAACGCTTCGGCATCATCCACCAGTACCACACCAAGGTGCATTCCATCCTGGCCAAAAAAGGCTCCCAGGACAAGACCTACCTTAAGCTGCAGAAGCAGATATCCGACGAGCTGATGAACATCCGCTTCACCGCCCGCACCATCGAGCGCCTCTGCGACTCGGTGCGCGGCATGGTCGAGGCGGCCCGCGGCCACGAACGCAAGATACTGCACCTCTGCGTGGACAAGGCGCACATGCCGCGGCCGCATTTCATCAAGGTCTTCCCGGGCAACGAGACCAACCTCGAATGGCTGAAGGGCGAGGTCCAGGCCAGCAAGCCCTACGCCTCCCAGCTCATGCGGGCGGCCCCGGCCATCCTCGAGGAACAGCAGAAGCTGATCGACCTCCAGGAACGCATCGGCATTCCCCTGCGCGAGCTGAAGGAGATCAACAAGCAGATGTCCACCGGCGAGGCGAAGGCGCGCCGCGCCAAGCGCGAGATGACCGAGGCCAACCTGCGTCTGGTGATCTCCATCGCCAAGAAATACACCAACCGCGGCCTGCAGTTCCTCGACCTCATCCAGGAAGGCAACATCGGCCTGATGAAGGCGGTGGACAAGTTCGAGTACCGCCGCGGCTACAAGTTCTCGACCTACGCGACGTGGTGGATCCGCCAGGCCATCACCCGCTCCATCGCCGACCAGGCGCGCACCATCCGCATCCCGGTGCACATGATCGAGACCATCAACAAGATGAACCGGATCAGCCGCCAGATCCTGCAGGAAACCGGCAACGAGCCGGACCCGGCGACCCTGGCCGTCAAGATGGAAATGCCCGAGGAGAAGATCCGCAAGATTCTCAAGATCTCCAAGGAGCCCATTTCCATGGAGACGCCGATCGGCGACGACGACGACTCCCACCTGGGCGACTTCATCGAGGACCAGGCCACCCTGGCCCCGGCCGACGCGGCGCTCTTCGCCAGCCTGCGGGAAGTGACCAAGGAGGTGCTGGATTCCCTGACGCCGAGGGAAGCCAAGGTCCTGCGCATGCGCTTCGGCATCGAGATGACCACGGACCACACGCTGGAGGAGGTCGGCAAGCAGTTCGACGTCACCCGCGAGCGCATCCGCCAGATCGAGGCCAAGGCCCTGCGCAAGCTGCGCCATCCCAGCCGTTCCGAGAAGCTGCGCAGCTTCCTCGATTCCGAGACCTGATCCCGCCATCCGGCGAATCTGGGGCCCCGCGCTGTCGCGGGGCCTTTTTCGTTAGCGGCCCCGCCGGGAAAAGCCGCGGCGCCCTGTCAATCGGCGGATGCCCCCGGCGAAGGATCCCGGGGTGCCTCAGAAGGTGCCGGCTTAGAAGGTGCCCGGGTAGGCGCCGCCGTCGAGCAGCCAGTTCTGGCCGGTGATGAAAGCGGCCTGGGCGCTGCACAGCCAGGCGCAGGCGGCGCCGAATTCCTGCGGATCGCCGATCCGGCCGGCCGGGATCGTCGCCACCCGCTCCGCCATCGCCGCCTCGAAGGAAATGCCACGCGCCTTGGCGGCGCCGCCGATCACCGCGTTCATGCGGTCGGTGGCGAAAAAGCCGGGCAGCAGATTGTTGATGGTGACGTTGTGGCGCACGGTCTTGCGGGCCAGTCCGGCGACGAAGCCCGTCAGCCCGGAGCGGGCGCCGTTGGACAGGCCCAGCACGTCGATGGGCGCCTTCACCGCCCCGGAGGTGATATTCACGACGCGTCCGAAGCGGCGATCGATCATGCCATCCACCGTTGCCCTGATCAGTTCGATGGGTGTCAGCATGTTGGCATCGAGGGCGGCCAGCCAGTCGTCCCGGCTCCAGTCCCGGAAGTCCCCGGGCGGCGGGCCGCCGGCGTTGTTGATCAGGATGTCCGGTGCCGGACAGGCGTCCAGGGCGGCTGCCCGGCCCTCCATGGTTACGATGTCCGCGGCGACGGTGGTCACGGCGATGCCGGTGTCCCGGCGGATTTCATCGGCGGTCGCTTCCAGGGCCTCGCGGCCGCGGGCGACCAGGGTCAGATGGACGCCCTCCCGGGCCAGGGCGAAGGCACAGGCCCGGCCCAGTCCCCGGCTTGCGGCGCAGACGAGGGCCTTGCGGTCGCGGATTCCCAGATCCATGGCGCCTCCTCAGGAAAGGAAATCCAGCAGCAGCCGGTTGAAGGTTCCGGCCTGCTGGATGTTGCAGAGGTGTGAGGCGTCGGGGATGATCTCCAGCCGCGCCCCGGGGATGGCCTCGGCGATGGCGCGGCTCGCCGCGACCGGCGTGCCGGGGTCCTGTTCGCCGACCACGACCAGGGTGGGCGTGCGCACGGCAGCCAGCCGGGCGGTGATGTCCAGGTCGCGGATGGCCATGCCGCAGCCGATGTAGCCCTCGGGGGGTGAGTTCCTGATCAGGCCGCCGATCCGTTCCATGACATCGGGGTGGTCCTGCCTGAAGCCTTCGGTGAACCAGCGACCGAGGGTCGACTCGACCATCGCCGCCATGCCGCCGGCCCGGACGGTGGCGATGCGTTCGGCCCAGATCTGCCGCCCCTCGGCCGGTATGCGGCTGGTGCTGCTGCAGATGACCATCCTCTCCAGGCGCTCGGGCGCCGCCAAGGCCAGGTGCTGGCCGATCATGCCGCCCATGGACAGGCCAACGAAACGAACGCGCTCGATACCCAGCACGTCGAGCAATCCCAGGGCGTCGGCGGCCAGGTCCTCGAAGCGGTAGGGCGCCGGCGGCGCATCGGTGCCCCCGTGACCGCGGGTGTCGTAACGCAGGACCGAATGGCGCGACGCCAGTACCGAAGCCTGCTCGTCCCACATGCTGCGGTCCGTGGACAGGGAGTGGGAGAGCATGACCCATGGCCCCGTCCCCTCCACCTGGTACTCGACTGCGATCCCATTCACATTCGCCTTCATCGTTCCTCCTCAGAGCGGCGTCAGCTTGGCCACGGACAAGGCCAGCCACTTCATGCCCTCCGCGCCGAAATTCACCTGCACCCGCGCATCCTGTCCACCGCCTTCCGCATTGACGATGATGCCGATGCCGAACCTGGCATGTTCCACCGTCTGGCCGACGCGGAAGCCGCCGTCCCGGTCCGCCGGCTGGCGACGGGCGGCCCCGTAGTCCATCGATGATGGTTCCCGCGCGAACCCGCCCTTGGCCTGGCGCGGCGTCAGCCACTTGAGCAGGCCGGCGGGGATCTCGTCGAGAAAGCGCGACGGCAGGCTGTAGCGGGTCTGGCCGTGCAGCATGCGGGTCTGGGCGAAGGAGAGATAGAGGCGATGCCGGGCGCGGGTGACGGCCACGTACATCAGCCGCCGTTCCTCCTCGAGACCATCCTCCTCGAGCATCGAGTTCTCGTGGGGGAAGAGCCCTTCCTCCAGCCCGCTGATGAAGACGACGTTGAATTCCAGGCCCTTCGCCGAGTGGACGGTCATCAACTGCAGCGCGTCGTCGCCTTCGCCCGCCTGATGCTCGCCGGCCTCCAGGGCGGCGTGGGCCAGGAAGGCCACCAGGTCGGCCGACAGTTCTCCCTCCTCGCCCACCGCACCTTCCTCGGCAACGAAATTGGCCGCTGCATTGACCAGCTCGTCCAGGTTCTCCAGGCGGTCCTGGCCCTCCTTCTCGTTCCTGTAGTGCTCCCGCAGGCCGGATAGTTCGACCACGTGGTCCACCAATTCGGGGAGGGGCAGGTGGGCGGCGTCCCGCAGTTGCGCCAGCAGGGCTGCGAAAGCTCCCAACGATGCGCCGGCCTTGCCCGAGAGGGCCGGGATGGCGCCGTGCAGGCTAGTTCCCGCGGCACGTGCAGCGTCCTGGAGGTTCTCCAGGCTGCGGGCGCCTATCCCCCGGGTGGGGAAGTTGACTACCCGTGCGAAGGCCGTGTCGTCGTCCGGATTGGCGATCAGGCGCAGGTAGGCGAGCGCATGCTTGACCTCTTGGCGTTCGAAGAAGCGCAGGCCGCCGTAGACGCGGTAGGGTATGCCGGCAGAGAACAGGGAATGCTCGAGGATGCGGGACTGGGCGTTGGAACGGTAGAGGAGGGCGATCTCGGCGCGGGCATGGCCATCCCTGGCCAGGGCCCTCACCTCCTCGACGATCCACCGGGCCTCCTCCCCATCGGAGATGGCCTCGAAGACGCGGATCGGCTCACCGGCGCCGGCTTCCGTCCACAGGTTCTTGCCCAGGCGCCGCGCGTTGTTGTGGATGATGGCGTTCGCCGCGTCGAGGATGTTGCCGTGGGAACGATAGTTCTGTTCCAGGCGGATGACGTGACTGACCTGGAATTCGCGCTCGAAGTCGCGCATGTTGCCGACCTCGGCGCCACGGAAGCGGTAGATCGACTGGTCGTCGTCGCCGACGCAGAACAATCGGGCGCCGCGATCCTCCTCCAGCGAACCTGCCAGCAGCTTCAGCCAGCGGTACTGGAGGACGTTCGTATCCTGGAACTCGTCCACCAGGATGTGCCGGAAGCGTTCCTGGTAATGCCGGCGCAGCGGCTCGTTGCGGGACAGCACCTCGAAGGAACGCAGCAACAGCTCCGGGAAATCGACGACGCCTTCCCGTTGGCACTGGGCATCGTAGGCGTCGTAGAACTCCACCCGTCGCCGGGCATAGTCGTCCCAGGCCTCCACGGCACTGGCGCGCAATCCGGCCTCCTTTTGCGCATTGATGAAGTGCTGGAGCTCCCGCGGCGGAAACTTCTCGTCGTCCGCGTCGAGGGCCTTCAGCAGCCGCTTGATGCTGGCCAGTTGGTCCGCCGAATCGAGGATCTGGAACAGTTTCGGCAGGTTGGCGTCCCGGTGGTGGGCGCGCAGGAAGCGATTGCAGAGGCCGTGGAAAGTGCCGATCCACATGCCGCGCGTGTCCACGGGCAGCATCGCTGCCAGGCGGGTCTGCATCTCCTTCGAGGCCTTGTTGGTGAAGGTCACGGCGAGTATGGATGCGGGCGCGGCCTGGCCGGTGGACAGCAGCCAGGCGATGCGGGTCGTGAGGACCCGCGTCTTGCCGGAGCCGGCCCCGGCGAGGATCAGCGAGTGCTGCGGCGGCAAGGTGACGGCGGCCAGCTGTTCCGGGTTGAGGCCGCCCAGGAAAACAGGACTGCGGTTCATGGGGCGCCAGGCCGGAGGATGCCCCGCCACGCCCCGCGACGTGCCGGCCGGCCGGCGCGGAAGTGGCATTCGCATCGAGAAATTTCCCGGAACATGGCCCATTATAACGGTCGCGTTTTGTCGCCCCGGCCGATCCGGGTCCGATGCGACAGGCGTCCGGAACCGGAAGAGACCCAGGATGCGACCCGCCGACACCAACCCAGCCCAGGCCGTGCCGCCAATGCCCCGCGACGCTGCGGCCGATGCCCTCTACTGGCCGGAGGGAATGCGTTTCCTGAACATCGCCGTCGGCATGATGTTCTTCGGCAGCCTCATGATTGCCGTACTCCTCATGCTGTTCGCTCCCTCGGAGTGGCGGCGCCTGACCGGCCTGGTCCTCGTGATCGCCGTCGCGGCCTCGGTGTATGTCACCGCGCGCCGGGGCAGGCTGGCCCGCTCCTACGACATCCTCGTCTTCGGGAGCTGGGCTGCGGTGACCCTTTCCGCCTCCATCAACGGGGGGTTGTCTTCGCCCGTGATCCTTGCCTACCCGGCCTTCGTGCTGCTGGGCGGCCTGCTGACCGGCGCCGGGACCGTGGTCGCCCTGACGGTGGCGACCATCGTGGCGGAGGTCTTCTTCCTCGTCGGCAGGGCCCGGGGCTGGCTTCCGGGGGCGACGACCCCGCCCGACGGGTGGATCCTCGCCATCCATGCCCTCATCCTGACCGTGTCCGCCACCCTGGCGATCTTCGTCGTCAAGGGCTACACCTCGCGCTATGCCGAGATACGGAGGCTTTCCGACGAACTGGCGACCCAGTTGGCCACGGTGGCGGCACGCGACGAGGAGATCCGCCGCCAGCACGAACTCTACTCGGCCTTGCTGGAAGCACAGTCGAATGCGGGTGTCGGCCTGTTCATCATCCGCGGCGGCAAGGTGATCTACGCCAACGAGGCGGTCTGCCGCCTCAGCGGCTACAACATGGACCAGATCAATGCCCTCGGAAGCTTCATCGATCTGGCCCATCCGGACGACCGGGAGCGGGTGATGCGCAATCACCTGCGCCGCCTCTCCGGCGATGTGTTCGAGAACCGCTATGACATTGGACTCATGACCCGCCAGGGAACGCGACAGGAGGTCGAGATCACGGTCGCCGCCATGCCGGGGGGCAAGGAGCCGGGCGTCCTCGTCCTGGTGGCCGACATAACGGAGCGCAAGCGCGCCCAGGAAGCCCTGCGCCTGTCCGAGGAGAAATTCTCGACGGTATTCCATTCCAGTCCCGTCGCCATCTCCATCACCCGCCTGGCCGACGGACATTGCGTCGACGTGAATGAAGCCTACCTGCGCCGTTTCGGCTGGACCCGGGAAGAGATGATCGGGCACACCATGCTCGAGATCGGCCTGTGGCCCAGCAAGGAGGCCCGGGACCGGTGGGTGGACGCCGTGCGTTCCAAAGGACGGACCCGGGACTTCGAGAACGTCCTGCTGACCAAGTCGGGCGAGCCCCGGACCATCCTCGCTTCCTCGGAACTGATCCGCCTCCAGGGGGCGACTTACGTCCTGGTCTTCGTCCATGACGTCACCGAGTTGCGGCGGGCCGAGGCGGAACTGCGGGAGTCCGAGGGAAAGTTCTCCCACGTCTTCCATTCCAGTCCCGTGCCCATCCTGATCACGCGTCCCGCCGACGGCGTCTGCATCGATGCCAACGAAGCCTTCTGCCAGCAATTCGGCTGGACCCATGGCGAAGTCGAAGGACGGCCGGTCGTCGAACTGGGCCTCTGGCCGGGCGTCGAGGATCGGGCGCGGTGGGTCCGCGCCCTGAGGGACGAGAAGACGCGGCGCAGCTATGAAACGGTGCTGATGACCAGGGTCGGGGCGCCGCGGCAGGTCATCGGCGCCACGGAACTGGTGGACCACGGGGCCGAGACCTGGGCCATCAACCTCATCCACGACATCACCGACCGCAAGCAGGCCGAGGACGAGATTCGCCGCCTGAACTCCGAACTGGAGGAGCGCGTCAAGCGCCGAACCGCGGAACTGACCACGGCCAACCAGCAACTCGAGTCCTTCGCCCACTCCATTTCCCACGACCTTCGCGCACCCCTGCGCGGCATCGAGGGCTTCTCCCGCCTGCTGGCGGAGGAATGCAGCGGACAGCTGAATACCGAGGGCCGCGAGTACCTGCAACGGGTCAGGAAGGCCGCCCAGCGCATGAGCCTGCTGATCGACCACCTGCTGCAGTTGTCCCGCGTCACCCGCCAGGAAATGCGGCGGGAGCCGGTGGACCTGTCGCAGATGGCGGCCGAGCTCGTCGAGGATCTCCAGCGCAGCGCGCCCGACCGCCGGGTGGACGTGCGCATCGCGCCCGGTTGCGCCGTCCAGGGGGATCCCAGCCTGCTCCGCGTGCTGCTCGAGAACCTGGTCGGCAATGCCTGGAAATACTCCGCCCGACGCGCCGACGCGCGCATCGACTTCGGCCCCGAGGATGCCGATGGCGAGACCTGCTTCGCGGTCCGCGACAACGGGGCCGGTTTCGACATGGCCCACGCCGGCAAGCTGTTCGCCCCCTTCCAGCGTTTGCACACCCACGAGGAATTCGAGGGTACCGGCGTCGGCCTTGCATCCTGTGCCCGGGTCGTCCTCCGCCACGGAGGCCGCATCTGGGGCGAAGGCGCCCCCGGCGCCGGCGCCGTATTCAGGTTTACCATTCCCGCCCCGCCCGCCCATCAGGAGAACCACGATGCATGAGAAGACCGTCGCCGCCTTTGCCGCCTGCGTTGCCCTGTCCGCCGTCCAACCGTCATTTGCCGCCTGCCCCTCGCCGGCCACCGTAGCCGTCCTGGCCTCCGCCTGGCAGGCGATGACCCCCGCCACCGGAATCGACCCGGCCATGAGCATGGCGGATGCCATGTGCGGACAGGCCCTCCTGCACGCCGAACTCGGCCGCACTCAGGGCCGCATCGTCGGCTACAAGGCCGGCCTGACCAATCCGGCGGTCCAGAAGCGTTTCGGCTACGACGCACCCGTACGCGGCGCGCTGTTCGAAAACATGATCCTTCGGGACGGTGCGGAAGTGCCGGCCCGGTACGGCGCCCGGGCCGTGTTCGAGGCCGACATGATCGTGACGGTGAAGGATGAAGGCATCAACGAAGCCCGCACCCCGGCCGAGGTCCTTCAGCACCTCAGCGCGATCGCCCCCTTCATCGAATTGCCGGACCTGGTGCTGGACCCCAAGGAAGCCCTGAACGGCCCCGTGATCGCCGCCATCAATGTCGGCGCCCGCCTCGGCGTCCTCGGCACGGGCTTCGCGCCGGCCCCCGAGCACCTGGGGCAATTGGCCACGATGAGCGTAGTGGTCCGGGACCAGGAGGGCAAGGAGCTGGCTCGGGGACCCGGCTCGGCCATCCTGGACCACCCCCTCAATGCCGTCATCTGGCTGGCCCAGGACCTGGCCCGGGAGGGAAAGCGGCTCAAGGCCGGCGAGCTGCTCAGCCTCGGCTCCTTTTCGCCGCTGTTGCCGCCCAAACCGGGCCTCGCCGTCACCGTCACCTACGAAGGCCTGGCCGGCAATCCTGCCGTCGGCGTCCGTTTCAAGTAGGCGTTCGGGCGTGATGCCCGGCACGGATTGCGAAACCCGTGTCTACCTTTGGGGCAAACAAGCGTTACAATGAAAATGCTGCATCGCAACATCCGGCGCTCACGAGGCGACCGGGGCAGCCCCTCCACGAAGATGGAAAGGAGTACACCGTGACAGAGAACAGACGCAATCCCAAGATCCTCCCCTGGCTCGCCAGGAAGGCCGGCATCAGCGAACACCGTGCCGCCGCCTGCTGGCGCGCCGCCTGCCGGGAAGCCTCGCGCCGGCTGGGATCCGAGCCGACCCCGGAGTTCTGGAAGCTGGCCATGGACGAGCTGGTGGCGCGCGTCGCGGCCGAAGCCCTGGCGGCCGATTCCGCATCTTTCGGATTCCGCCGCCTTGCCCGTCAGCAGGCCCGCTACTGGACCGTCCCCCTGGTGGCTTTCGAGGTGGGCGCCCAGACCGCATCGCGCTTCTGGCAGGCCTTCAACCGGCCCCTCGCCTCCCACTGAGCGAAAACGGGCGCGGCGCCCGGCAGGGGCCGCGGCGCCCGTTCCCCTTCATTTCCGGGGCGTTGCCTCGACGTCCAGCGTGGCCCTGATGCGGGCGGCGAGCGCCGCGGCATCCGCCTCGGATGGGATTCCAGGCAGCGATACCCGGTAGTTCCATGTGCCGTCAGCGGCCGCAAACGGCCGGATCCGGGTCGCGAAACCGGCTTGGCGAGCCTGGTCGTGGAGCATCAGGGCCGCCGCTTCGGAAGTCGCATCCGAACCCAACTGCACGGACCAGCGGCCTGCCCGACGCAGGGCGCCGTCGGCCGGCAGGATCTCGGTCTCCCGGGCCCATTGCCTGAGCTGGTTCGGGTCTACCGGGCCGACAGGCAAGGGTGCCGCCCCCTTGGGCGCCACGAAGAAGGTATTTGCATCCTTCATCGCCAGGGGCCCGCCCGCGAGGGCCGCGTGGCTGATCTGGATACTCCCTTCGATCAGGCAAACGAGGTCCTTCTCGTCTCCCGACTTGCCCCATACGTCCGTGCCACGGATGCCGACGGTCGCCGTGCCGACGCGGATGGCAAGCTCCCGATCTCCGCGCAGCCTTCTCACCGCCTCGGTCGTGAAGCGGAATGCGCCGCGGAGCACCTCCATCGCCCCCTTGAAGCTGCGCTCGGGGCGCGGCCCCTGGCCGTGGAGCGCCAAGCCGGCGTTCTCGCCGAGCTTGACGGTACTGCCCTCGGCCAGGCGCAGGGTCAGGCGGGCGCCTTCGCCGGTGCGCAGGTTGTCACCGTCGCGGATTGGCAGGCCCGGCGCCAGCGGTTCGACATGCCCCGCCCGTTCCAGCCAGGCCGGCGACTGGACGGCCTCCACGGTGGCCAGGTTCGCCGCCTGCAGCGGCAAGGGAAGAATCGCCAGGGCCCACATCCATCCGGGAATTCGCATGCTCGCTCCTTTCACGGGAAATCGTCCGGGGGGCGGAGGGTATAATTTCAAGCTTTTCCAACGCTTATCCCCTACGCCGGCGCCACGTCATGCAGGAAAAATACCATCCGACGGAAATCGAGCGGGCCGCCCAGGTCCATTGGCAATCCACCCACGCCTTTCGCGCCGTCGAGGATGCCGGGTCGGCGAATCCACGCCCGAAGTACTACTGCCTGTCCATGTTTCCTTATCCGTCGGGGAAACTGCACATGGGGCACGTGCGCAACTATACCATCGGCGACGTCCTGACCCGTTACCACAAAATGCGTGGATTCAACGTGTTGCAGCCGATGGGCTGGGACGCCTTCGGCCTCCCGGCGGAGAACGCGGCGATGCAGAACAAGGTTCCGCCGGCCAAATGGACCTACGACAACATCGCCTACATGAAACGGCAACTCCAGTCCCTGGGCTTTGCCCTGGACTGGGAGCGGGAACTCGCCACCTGCCGCCCCGAGTACTACAAGTGGAACCAGTGGCTTTTCCTGCGCATGCTGGAGGCCGGCATCGCCTACAAGAAGACCCAGGTCGTGAACTGGGATCCGGTGGACCAGACGGTGCTGGCCAACGAGCAGGTCATCGACGGCCGCGGCTGGCGTACCGGAGCCCCGGTCGAGAAGCGCGAGATTCCCGGCTACTACCTGGCCATCACCAAATATGCCGATGAGCTGCTGTCGGCCCTCGATGGCCTGCCCGGCTGGCCCGAGCGCGTCAAGACCATGCAGGCCAACTGGATCGGCAAGTCCTGGGGTGTCCGCTTCGCCTTCCCCTACGAACTGGACGGCAAGCGGGACCTGCTCTGGGTCTACACGACCCGCGCCGACACCATCATGGGCGTCACCTTCTGCGCCGTCGCCGCCGAGCATCCCCTGGCCACCCGGGCCGCCCGGGACAACCCGGAACTGGCCGCCTTCATCGAGGAGTGCAAGCGCGGCTCCGTCATGGAGGCCGACATCGCCACCATGGAGAAGAAAGGCCTGCCCACCGGCATCTTCGTCGAGCATCCGCTGACCGGTGCGAAAGTGGAGGTCTGGGTCGGCAACTACGTGCTGATGGGCTATGGCGAAGGCGCCGTCATGGCCGTTCCGGCCCACGACGAACGGGACTTCGCCTTCGCCAGGAAATACGGCCTGCCGATCACCCAGGTGATCGACGTGCCCGGCCAGGCCTATTCCCTGGACGCCTGGCAGGAGTGGTACGCCGACAAGTACAACGGCACCTGCATCAACTCGGGTCCCTATGACGGCCTGGACTACCAGCAGGCCACCGACGCCATCGCCCGCGACCTGAAGGCGAAGCACTTGGGCGACAAGCAGGTCCAGTACCGCCTGCGCGACTGGGGCATCTCCCGCCAGCGTTATTGGGGCTGCCCGATCCCGCTGGTCCACTGCGAGGCCTGCGGCACGGTGCCGGTACCGGAAGCGCAATTGCCCGTGGTCCTGCCCGAGGACTGCGTCCCCGACGGCACCGGCAATCCGCTGAACAAGCGCGAGGACTTCCTGCGCTGCGCCTGCCCGGGTTGCGGCCGACCGGCGCGCCGGGAGACCGACACCATGGATACCTTCGTCGATTCCTCCTGGTATTACGCGCGTTACTGCTCGCCGGACGCGACCGGGATGACCGACGCCCGCGTCGGCCACTGGATGCCCGCCGACCAGTACATCGGCGGCATCGAGCACGCCATCCTGCACCTGCTCTACTCGCGATTCTGGACCAAGGTCATGCGCGACCTGGGACTGGTCGCCTACGACGAACCTTTCGCCAACCTGCTGACCCAGGGCATGGTGCTGAACCACATCTTCTCCCGCCGCAACGAAAAGGGCGGCATCGAATATTTCGCCCCGGAGGAGGTGGACCTGAAGCACGACGAGGGCGGTCGCGTGGTCGGCGCCGTTTCCCGGGCCGATGGCCAGCCCGTGGACTACCAGGGCGTCGGCACCATGTCCAAGTCCAAGCGCAACGGCGTGGACCCCCAGGCCCTGATCGAGGAATACGGCGCCGACACGGCGCGCTTCTTCATGATGTT
This sequence comes from Pseudomonadota bacterium, assembly GCA_052035955.1. Lineage (GTDB taxonomy): Bacteria > Pseudomonadota > Gammaproteobacteria > Burkholderiales > Rhodocyclaceae > JAEUNJ01. Next base: position 25,497 of record JBPOHD010000010.1, on the reverse strand, counting down.
CGCCTCGCCGCCGGAACAGACCCTGGAATGGTCCGACGCCGGCGTCGAGGGCGCCTACCGCTTCCTGCGCCGGGTCTGGGCCTTCGGCCATGCGTGTCGCGACACCGTGGCGGCCAGGCCTGCCATGCCGGCCAGGCTTGCCGCCGCCGCGGCCGATACCCGGCGCGAGATCCACGCGACGCTGAAGCAGGCCAATTACGACCTCGGGAAGATGCAGTTCAACACGGTCGCCTCCGCCGGCATGAAGATGCTCAACGCCCTGGAGAGACTGCAGAAGGAGGCCGGTGCCGAGGGCGGCCCGGTGGTTGCCGAGGGTTTCTCCATCCTGTTGCGCCTCCTGTCGCCGATCACGCCCCACGTCTGCCATGCCCTCTGGCGGGAGCTGGGCTATGGCGATGACATCCTCGCCGCGGCCTGGCCCGAGCCCCTGGCGGAGGCCCTGAGCCAGGACGAGGTTGAACTCGTGCTGCAGGTGAACGGCAAGCTGCGCGGCAGCCTGAGGGTGCCCGCCGGCGCCGACAAGGCCGCCGTCGAGGCGGCGGCCCTGGCCAGCGAGACGGCCCTCCGCCACATGGAAGGCAAGCCGGCCAAGAAGGTGGTGGTCGTTCCCGGCCGCCTGGTCAATATCGTCGTCTGAGGAGCCTGCCATGGGTCGCCGAACCGTCCTTGCCGTCCTCCTGCTGGCCTCCCTGCTGTCGTCATCCTGCGGGTTCCAGTTGCGCGGCGCCTATCCGCTGCCTTTCGATACCCTCTACATCGCCCTGGCCGAGACCAGCGACCTGCGGGCCTCGCTCAAGCGCAGCATCGAGGCCGGCAGCACGACGCGGGTGGTTTCCGAACCCAGGGAGGCCCAGGCCATCCTCACGGTCACCGGGGACGCCCAGGCCAAGAACATCCTGTCCCTCAGTTCGACCGGCCGGGTGCGCGAATTCCAGCTCGTCCGGACCTTTTCCTTCCGGCTCGCCGATCCCGCCGGCAAGGCCTTCCTGCCCCCCAGCCGAGTCGTCGTCACCCGCGACATCACCTTCAACGACTCCCAGGTCCTGGCCAAGGAGGCCGAGGAGGCCTTGCTCTGGAAGGACATCCAGGCCGACCTGGTGCGCCAGGTCCTGCGCCGGGTGTCGGCCGCGAAGCTGAGGCCGGACAGCGACGAGGGCTAGCGATGCTGCTGCGCCCCGAGCAACTCGCCGGACACCTCGAAAAGGGCCTCGCCGGTCTCTACGTGTTGCACGGGGACGAGCCCCTGCTGGTCATCGAGGCTGCCGACGCCATTCGTGCCGCCGCCCGCAAGCGGGGCTTCGAGGAACGGGAAGTCCTGGTCGTGACGCCGAACTACCGCTGGGACGAACTCTTCCTCGCCGGCGGCAACATGTCCCTGTTCGGCGGCTCCAAGCTCGTGGACCTGCGCATTCCCTCGGGCAAGCCCGGGCGCGACGGCGGCGAGGCCCTGCAGCGTTATGCCCGCGAGATGGCCGATGTATCCGGCATCATGACCCTGGTCACGCTGCCGCAACTCGATTGGCAGGTCCGCAAGGCCGCCTGGTTCAACGCCCTCGCCGATGCGGGCATCGCCCTCGAGTGCAATGCCCCGCCGCTGAAGGACCTGCCGGACTGGATTGCGGCAAGGCTGGCCCGCCAATCCCAGAAGGCGCCGCGGGAGGCGCTCCGGTTCATCGCCGAGCACGTGGAAGGCAACCTCCTCGCCGCCCACCAGGAAATCCTGAAGCTGGGACTGCTCCACCCTGCCGGCAACCTCACCCTGGAACAGGTGGAGGCCGCGGTACTGAACGTGGCGCGCTACGACGTGGACAAGCTGCGCGCCGCCGTCCTGGCCGGCGACGCCGCCCGCTGCGCCCGCCTGCTCGACGGCCTGAAGGGCGAGGACGCCGCCCCGCCCCTCGTCCTCTGGGCGCTGGCGACCGAGGCCCGGACCCTGGCCTCCCTCGCCGGGGCCCGGGACCGGGGCGCCTCCCTGGACGAGGCCATGAAGGTCCTGCGCATCTTCGGAGCCCGCCAGTCCGCCTACCGGGCGCCCCTGCAACGGACCACCACCAAGGCGGCCACCGCCGCCCTGCTTCATGCCGCCCGCATCGACCGCATGATCAAGGGCCTGGCGGCCGGCGACGTCTGGGACGAGATGCTGCAACTTTCCCTGCGTCTGGCGGGCCGTTCGGGCTGAGGCCCCCATCGGCTTTCCTCGCCAAGACCTGCCCGAAACGGAGAACCCCATGCGCCCCTTCCGAATCCTCGCCGCCCTCCTTGCTTCCCTCTGCCTCGCCCTCCCGTCCGCGGCCCAGCAGGCGCGCCAGGAGCTGCTGGTCTATTGCGGCATCACCATGATCAGGCCCATGGCGGAGATCGCCCAACTCTTCGAGAAGCGCGAGAACGCGAAGGTCGTCATGGCCCAGGGGGGGTCGGAAGACCTCTACCAGTCGGCGCGCAAGAGCGGCGGCGACCTCTACCTGCCCGGCGAGCCCTCCTACCGGGAGAGGCACCTCAAGGAAGGGTTGCTCGGCGATTACGTGACCGTCGGTTACAACCAGATGGCCCTCATGGTCCAGAAGGGCAACCCGAAGAAGGTCAAGGCCGATCCGCGCGAGTTGCTGCGCCGGGACCTGGTGGTCATCCTCGGCAACGCCGAGTCGGGCAGCGTCGGCAACGAGTCGAAGGAAATCCTCGACGGGCTGGGCATCTATCCCAAGGTCGTCAAGGCGGCGGCCTTCCTGGCCCCCGATTCGCGCAGCCTCGCAGGCGCCATGAGGCGCAAGGAGGCGGACCTGACCATGAACTGGCGTGCCGCCGGCTTTGCGCCGGACAACCTGGCCGTCCTGGAGACGATCGACCTGGACCCCAAACTCGCCAGGCCCCAGGCCCTCCTGCTCAACCTGCTGACGGTCTCGAAGAATCCCGACCTGGCGCGCCGGTTCATGGCCCTGGCCGAGGGCAGCGAAGGACAGGCCATCTTCCGCAAGCACGGCTTCCTCGACAACAAGGCCCGTCCCTGAGGGGGGCATCGCCGTCCAGGTGAAGGCCACATGCCATCCGTGCCCACGAACGCCATGCCTCCGCCGCCGGTAGCGCGCGGAGCGGTCCGCTCCGGCCGGTCCCTGTTGTGGCTCCTCGGCGTCGTCGTGGTCTGCCTGGCGCTGATCCTCGGGTTGCGCTCCTTCTTTTCCCAGTTGCAGGACGAACTCAACGTCCGCAGCGCCAACGAACGGGCGCGCCTCTTCGTCGGCGAGGAGATCCTGCGCGGCATCCACGCGCTGGAGATGGATCTCTATCGCATGGCCGCCACCACCAATACGGCCGGCTTCCAACGCGCGCGCCGTACCCTGGAGGACCACCAGGCGAAGCTGCGGCACGACCTCGGCGTCCTGGACGGCGGCGGCACCGTCCGCCGGCAGGTCCGCCTGAACGTCGAGGGGCGCGAGGAAATGGTCAGCGAGGCCACCTACCGGCCCGATCCGGAGCGTCTCGGATACGTCATGGAGACCGTCGAGATCGGGCCCCTGCTGGATCAGGTTCCGGGCCAGGTCGATACCCTCCGGGGGCTCCTCGAACGGCGATGGTCGCTGCTGGAGCGGGAGGACCGGAAGGGATTCTTCGCCGCCGAGGAAGAGATTGCCGCCTACCTCAAGCGCGTTCCGCCCTATTTCGAGCGCCTGGACGAGAATGCCAACCGGCTGTTCTTCGAAAGCAGCCAGAGGCTAGGCGAACTCGAGGCCCAGCTGCAGTCCCAGCGCCAGTATCTGAAACTGGTGGAGATGGGGCTGCTCGCCCTCGTCCTGCTGCTGACCGCCGTCGCCACGGTCTTCTTCGTGCGCCGGATCAACCAGGCCAACGAACGGCTCGAGGAGGCCCTCGAGGCCATGCGCAAGGCCCGCGACGAGGCCGAGCGGGCCAGTCGCGCCAAGTCGGAGTTCGTCTCCCGCATGAGCCATGAACTGCGCACGCCGTTGAACGCGATCATCGGCTTCGGCGAACTCCTCCAGGCAGAGCCCCTGCTGCCGTCCCACCGCAATTACGTGGGCCTGATCAACACCTCGGGCCACCACCTGCTGGAACTGGTGAACCAGGTGCTGGACCTGGCCAAGATCGAGGCCGGCGGCCTGAAGCTCGAGCGGATCGCCTTCGATTTCCCGGCTGCCGTGGAGGCCGTGCGCGTGATCATCGCCGAACGGGCGGCGGGCAAGGGAATCGACTTCATCGCCAGCATCGCGCGCGACCTTCCGCGCCATGTCGAGGGTGATCCGACCCGTCTGCGCCAGGTGCTGATCAACCTGCTGGTGAACGCGGTGAAGTTCACCGAGCGCGGCTCCGTGGAACTGCGTGTCGCCGCCGAGGGCGACCGTATCTACTTCAGCGTCCGCGACTCGGGAATCGGGATGGACCGGGAGGCCCTGGACAGCCTGTTCCAGCCCTTCGTCCAGGCCGATGTGACCGTCACGCGGCGCTTCGGCGGTACCGGCCTCGGGCTGGTGATTTCGCGCGAGCTGATCGAGGCCATGGGGGGGGGCGTCGAGGTGGAGAGCGCCCCTGGCGCCGGCACCTGCTTCTGGTTCTGGCTGCCCCTGCGTCCCACCGAGGCCCCCGTACAGGAAGCGGCCCCCGCCACCCCCACCCCGGGTCTCGCGGCCGTCGCCGACCTGGTGAAAGGCAAGGTCTTGCTGGTGGACGACAACCGGGTGAACGAACAACTGGCCGCCGCCATGCTCGCCCGCCTGGGCATCGCCTGCGACACGGCCCACGACGGGGCGGAGGCCCTGGAACGCCTGGCCGCGGCCGACTATGTCCTCGTCCTCATGGACGTCGAGATGCCCGTCATGGACGGGGTCACGGCCGCCCGCCGCATTCGTGCAGGCGAGGCCGGTGGCCGGCGCCTGCCCATCATCGCCATGACCGCCAACGCCCTCAAGGAGGACCGGGACCGCTGCCTCGAGGCGGGCATGGACGGCTACCTCGCCAAGCCGGTGAGCCTGCAGGCTCTCCAGAGCGAGATCGCCCGGGTGCTCACGGCCTCCGGCGTCCCGCCGTCCCCGGCCGAGGCAGCGCCGGAAGCCGCCGGCCCGGACCCGGGCTGGGACAGGGCGGCCGCCCTGTCGTTGATCGGTGACGACGAAGACCTCTTCCGCGAGGTGGCCAAGGCCTTCCGGGACGACCTCCCCAAGCAGCTGGGCCAGATGGAGGCGGCCCTGGCGGCCGGGGACTGGCCCTCCCTTGCCCGCATCGCCCATACAATGAAGGGCCTGTTCGGCACTTTCGTGGCCACTGCCGGCCATGACGCCGCCCTCGCGCTGGAGCGCGCGGCGAAGGGCGAGGCGCCCCGGCGCGAAGTCCTGGCGGCGCAGGTGGCCCGGGTGCGGGCCAACGCCGAATCGCTGGCGGTCGACCTGGGGGCTGGCATGGACAAGGATCTGGAGAAACAGACATGAACGTCAAGGAATACATGGAAGGCGTCGGCCGCGCGGCCCGCACCGCCTCCCGCCAGGCGGCGAAGGCCTCGACCGCCGCCAAGAACGCGGCCCTGCAGGCCATGGCCGCCGCCATCCGCGCCGGCCGCGGCGAACTGCTCGCCGCCAATGCCGCCGACCTCGCCGAGGCGCGCGCCGCAGGGCTGGAGCCGGCCATGATCGACCGCCTCACCCTGTCCGAGAAGGGCATCGAGGCCATGGCCCAGGGCCTGGAACAGGTGGCCGCGCTGCCCGACCCGGTGGGCGAGATCACGGACGTCAAGCGCCGCCCGTCCGGCATCTCGGTGGGGCGGATGCGGGTGCCCCTGGGCGTCGTCGGCATCATCTACGAGGCGCGGCCCAACGTCACTGCCGATGCCGCCGCCCTCTGCCTCAAGTCCGGCAATGCGGCGATCCTGCGCGGCGGCAAGGAAGCCATCCGCTCCAACCAGGCCGTCGCCGCCTGCGTGCGCGCCGGGCTGGCCGCCGCCGGCCTGCCGGAAACGGCCGTGCAGGTGGTCGAGACCACCGACCGGGAGGCCGTCGGCCACCTCGTGGCCATGCCGGAATACGTGGATGTCATCGTGCCGCGGGGCGGCAAGGGGCTGATCGAGCGCATCTCCCGGGAGGCCCGGGTCCCGGTCATCAAGCACCTGGACGGCAACTGCCACGTCTATGTGGACGACGGCGCCGATCCGGCCAAGGCCCTGCGCATCGTCGAGAACGCCAAGACCCAGCGCCTGGGCACCTGCAACACCGCCGAATCCCTCCTCGTCGCCCGCGGCGAGGCGGCCCGGCAACTGCCCGCCATCGCCCGCATGCTGGTCGGGAAGGGCATCGAGATCCGCGGCTGCCCGGAGACCCGTGCCCTGGTGCCCGAGGCCCGCACCGCCGACGAGGAGGACTGGTACACGGAGTACCTGGACGCCATCATTTCCGTCAGGGTGGTGGCGGGGTTGGACGAGGCCATCGCCCACATCGCCCAGTACTCCTCGGCCCACACCGAGGCCATCGTCACCGAGAACTACACGAACGCCATGCGCTTCCTGCGCGAGGTGGATTCCAGTTCGGTGATCGTCAATGCCTCCACCCGCTTCGCCGACGGATTCGAGTACGGCCTGGGCGCGGAGATCGGCATCTCCACCGACAAGTTCCACGCCCGCGGCCCCGTGGGCCTGGAGGGCCTGACCAGCCAGAAATGGGTGGTCTTCGGCGACGGGGAAGTGCGCGCCTGAAGGCGCTCCGATGGCCGCCAAGCCCTATGCGGAAGCCTGCCGGCCCGCCCTGAAGGCGGAGCGCTTCTTCCGATCGGCCTCCCCCCAGGCCGGCCCGGGAACCTAGCGCCATGCCCGATTTCACCCATTGGGATACCGCCACGATCGGGATCGCGGCCTTCGCGGTCATGTTCGTCTGCGCTTCCCTCGTGCGGGCCCCGGGCGTCACCAGCCTGTTGGCCATCGTCGGCATCTTCGCGGTGGGCGGGCTCATCGTGTTCGAACTCGACTCCACCCGTTTCGTCGCCGGTTGCGGTGGAGCCCTGATTGGGATCGCCTTGGGAGGGCTGGTCTCCGACCGGCGTGAACGCCGGCGCATCGAACAGGCGCGCGAGGCCCGGAAGCGCCGCGGGGACCGGCAGGGGATGGGCGGCGTTGCCGACCTGTACGGGAAGGGGCCGCGGCATCGGGAATGAGCGCCGCTCATGCGTCCACGCCGCCAATCGCGATGCGAATGTGTCTGGTGGGCCCGTGGGGACTTGAACCCCAAACCAAAGGATTATGAGTCCTATGCCCAAAGTTTGCAATATTTTCCGTGGGACGGCCTGCTTGCCTTAACCACGGGGCTTTCCGGCCTTCTGGCCCCCCGCCCCGACCCCGGGAATCCCCGGTTCTCCCCAAAAAAACCGCCCCAAAGGGCCTTGAAGGGGGAGCGAAAAGGGAGCGAGATACGTTAAGATACTTTCCGGTGCTTTCACGGGGCTATGACAAATGGAAACGAGGCGGGTCAAGGAAATAACGCAGAACATCGCGGATACGGCGGAGAGGTCGGCCAAGCCTTATCTTATCGAAGACTTGTCCATTCCACAGTTTTTCCTGAAAGTCGGAGCGCGGAAAAAATCGTGGATCGTCCGGCGCAAGTTTCAGGGGACCACCCGCACGCTGACGATAGGATCGTTTCCGGCGACCAACGCCAAGGACATACGCCCCTTTGCCCGGAAATATCTCTCGGATCTGGAAACCGGAACCCACCCCAAGGAGAAGGCCAGGCAGATACGCAGGGCTGCCGAGGAAAAGCGGGCCTCGTCAAAATGGACGCTTTCCCTCGCCTTTGACTGGTATCTCGCGGGACAGGACGAAAAGTCCGCAGAGCGTCTGGAAAAGGCCTTGCCGGGGGCGGAGCCGTGCCCGAGAAAAACTCCCTTGGCCGAGACGACCCTGAAAAGTTACAAGGCGGCGCGAGAAAGGTTCGTCAGCGCCGGGACAGGAAAGACGCCTCTCGCCGATCTTACGGGAGAGGGCCTGATGAAAGCCCACGACTCCATGATCAGGGCCATGAATCCGAAAAGGGCGAAGGCCGGCGGGGCAACTCAGGCAGCCCAGGCCATGAGATGCGGAAGAGCCGTGGTTCGGGCCGCACTTCCCGTCTTCCTTCCCACCGTTAAGGACCCCTTCGCCGACATCCCTCGGGGCCGCAAATGGGACGAGCCCGCGCCGCGAAACAGGACGATCATCGAGCGAGAAAACTCCCTCAAAAAATGGTGGGACGCAGTGGAGGCGTTGCGGAGAAAAGAGGACGGCAGGGCTAAGGATGCAGCGGCGATAGCGGACTGGCTCCAAATCACCCTCCTTTTTGGGTGCCGCCGTTCGGAGACCCAGGAAATGACTTGGGATCAAATCGACTTCGAGGACGGGGTGGCCTCTTTCGACAAAACTAAAAGCAAACGGCCTCACGCCGTTCCCTTCGGCCCCCATGCGCGCTCCATCCTTGAAAGAAGGAAGAAGGCAGTAGATGAGATCGGCGGCGACTCCCCTTTTGTATTTCCCGCAAGCCGCACGGGATACAAAACAAAAACGAGGACATCCCTGCGACAGACGAAGGCGGCCGAGATGGAGGTATCAAAGGCTTCTGGCGTAGATTTCACGGCGCACGATCTGCGGCGCACGTTCTCCACACTACTCGGCGAGGCCGGCACAAACGTTTATCAGATTAAGGCCGCAATGAACCATGCTGCTGGTCAAGACGTTACGGAGAGGCATTACATGCGGATAAGGCTCAAAGCGCTCCGCTCTGTCTTCGAGAGGCTCGAGGATGCCATTCTTGAAGAGGCCGGGGTAACACGGGAAAAGGATGGCGCTGCATCGATAGCCGAGGCGATTCGGAAGGCAGACCCAGCGACTATTGAGAAAATCAAAATGGCTTTGTCGCTAAGCTGATCGACCAATGCCAACGCATCGGCCGTGTCCCGGTAGCTTCGATCCTTGCTTGCATTGGCGCTGAAATACGACCACAATAAAGCACCTATTTCGAATCCAATCGAGGCTCGCCATGGAACAGGTTCTTGCCACCCGCTCGGTCAGCATCACCGAACTGAAACGCAGCCCCAGCGCCGTGCTCGAACAGGCCGGCGCCGAACCCGTGGCCGTGCTCAACCACAACCGGCCCGCCGCCTACCTGCTCTCGCCCGAGGTCTATGAGTCCATGCTGGAACGGCTGAACGCCGATCTGCGCGCGGCGATTCAGGAAGGCATCGACAGCGGCCCCGCCATTCCGGCCGGGGACGTGTTTGCCGAACTGAACGCCCGATACGCCGAACCCGGCAGGAAATCCGCCAGCAAGCCCAGCGGCAAGCGCACGGCTTGATGGCGCCAGTCACGTTTTCGCCGAAGTCTCGGCAAGACCTCCTCGACATCGGCGATTACATCGCCAAGGACAGCCGGGCCAATGCCCGGCGATTCGTCGCCAAGCTGATCGAGCAGTGCGAACGCATCGGGCGTGCGCCGCAGGGCTACGCCGGCCGTGAAGACTTGGCGCCCGGCTTACGGATGGCGGCATTGGGCCGCTATGTCATCTTCTTCCGCGCGCTCGATGGCACGGTGCGAATCGAACGGGTGCTGCATGGCGCCCGTAACCTGCCCGCAGTGCTTGGAAGCGACAGCGAGTAATCCGCAGATTGTGCCGTCATAAATGGGCGGCAAACGCGCTACTATTGGAAAAAATCCAATCGGCCAGCGCGATATGAGCAACAACAAAAACGAAGCCTTCTCCCGCGTCATCATCGACGCCTTGCTGGCCGCACAGGGCTGGAATACCACCGACCCCAATGCCGTGCGTTATGAGGTCGTGCAGGAGGATGGTACACGTGCGGACTACGTGCTCTGTGATCGCAATGGCCGGTCGCTGGCGGTGATCGAGGCCAAGCGCTATTCCGTCAATCCCGCCGATGCCGCCGAACAGGCCAAAGGCTACGCCAGGCAGATGGGCGTGGCCTACATCTTCCTGACCAATGGCAAGGAAGTCCTGTTCTGGGAGTGGGAACGCGAAGCCTACCCCCACCCCGTCAAAACCTTCTTCAAGCAGGACGACCTCGAACGCCGCTCTGCCACACGCCAACTGCGGCGCGATCCACTGAGTGTTCCCATCGACTTGAAGATTGCCGGGCGGGACTACCAGCAGAACTGCATCCAGACCGTCAGCAAGGAAATCAAGCAGGGCCGCCGCAAACTGCTCATTGAAATGGCCACCGGCACCGGCAAAACCCGCACCGCCGCCGCGCTCATCAAACGGCTGTTCGAGGCCAACGCCATCACCCGCGTGCTGTTCCTCGTGGATCGTATCCCGCTGGCCAAGCAGACCGAAGATGCCTTTGCCGAGCACCTGCCCGATTACCCGGCCTATGTGCTGCGGGCCGGGCGCCGTTTCCAGGACGAGAAACGCATCACCATCACCACGCTGCAAAGCATGATCAACATTTACGGCGAATACTCGTCGGGCTACTTCGATCTGATCATTTCCGACGAGTGCCACCGCAGCATCTACGGGCAGTGGAGCGGCGTGCTGAAATACTTCGATGGCGTGCAGATTGGCCTCACCGCCACGCCCTGCGTTGCCAATCTGGAAGGACTGGACGGCGACGAAGAGGACAGGCTGTTTGTGCGCGACACCCTGCGGTTCTTCGAGGTCGATGCGCCCACCTTCACCTACAAGTTGAAGGATGCCATTCGGGATGGCGTGCTGGCGCCGTATCAAATCTATGCCGCCAAGACCGTGAAGACCGCCGCAGAAGGGGGCTTCGAGGTTAAGCGCAATGAACTGGACTGGTCGGCCATGGATGCCGAAACCCGGGCCGAGTTCGAGCAACTGTTCGCGGAGAACGCTTCCGTCGTGATCGACCCGTCAGCCCTGGAACGCCGCTTCACGATTCCAGAACGCAACCGCGCCATTGTCCGCGAGTTCCGCGAAGTGCTGGAAAAGGGTTTCACCGACCGGAAGGGCGTGCTGCGCATGCCGCTCATCGGCAAGACCATCGTGTTTGCCGTGAATAAGAAGCACGCGGAAACGCTGGCGCAACTCTTCGATAACGAGTTTGCCGGCAAGAAACCCTCCGCCGAGGTGAAGTTTGCCGATTACGTCGTGTCCGGCGCCGGGCCTGACGACACCTTGGATGCCATGGCAAAAATCCGCCGCTTCAAGAAAGAGCCATTCCCGCAAATCCTCGTGTCCGTGAATATGCTCGACACGGGCTTCGACTGCCCGGAAGTCTGCAATCTGGTGTTTGCCCGCTTCACCCGATCGTCCATCCTCTATCAGCAGATGCGTGGCCGGGGCACGCGCAAGACCAGCAAGAAGCCCATCTTCACCATGTTCGATTTCGTCGGTGTCTGCGACTACCACGGCGACGAAGATGCCACGGGCGACGGTGGCCTGGTCATGGAGCCGAAAAAGAAGAAACACTACGAACCTAAGCGGCTGCTGTCGCTGGACATCGACGATCACATTGACCCGACCACCCGCGAATGGATCACGGTCGATGAAGACGGCAACATGCTGTTCCCCGAAGCCTCGGAGCAGAAGGCCGCCGAGCTTGGCACCAAGTTCGAGGCATGGCTGCTGACGCAGGCCGGACTCGACGCGGAGCAGGAGCGCTGGCTGCGGATACTCGGCAGCCAGATACGCGCCAACGCTGATACGCTCGACGAAGTGATGCCCGAACACTTCGCCTACTTCCACACCTTTTCGCAGATGGGCGGCTTGCGCGAGGCACAGCGGGTGTTCGGCAATGCCGAGAACCTGCACGCGATGCTCGACTCGCTCAACGCGGCGGTATTCAACGAACATGACGACGACCAGCCGAGCGGCGACGATCAGCGCCCGTCGGCCCATTGAAACGGGGGACATATGATTCAGCTATGGCGATTGGACAAGTCGGGGCCGGTAACCGTCAGGCCATCGACGGTAGATTCCGAGAGGCTGATCGAAGACTGGCTAGCGTCGAATCCAGAAGTTCTCGACCAGGACTTGCTGATCATTCAGCGCCAGCTAACAACAGCTTTCGGTGGTCGCATCGACCTGCTTGGGATTCGCGCCGATGGCTCGCTCGTCCTGCTCGAACTGAAACGACACAAAGGGTCACGAGATCTAGTGGGGCAGGCGTTGGATTACGCCAGTTGGGTAAAACAGCTTACTCCACGCGATGTCGTCGAATATGCTAACCAATACTTCGATGCCCTTGGCAAAAAATCGTTTGCCTCGGAGTTCAATGCAAAGTTTGGCGTTGCCGTTCCCGAGGCTCTTAACGGAAGCCACAGCATTGTCCTCGTCGCTGCGGAGATAGATGACGCCACACAACGCATTGTCCGTTACTTGTCGGAAGATCACGGCATGGCGATCAACACGGCATTCTTTTCGTGCTTCGACGACGATGGGCGCCGCTACCTGGCGAGCAACTGGCTACTTGATCAGCAAGAGGTGTCCGAACGACAAGCCGCACGAGATGCCGTCCCTTGGTCTGGCTATTACTACGTCAATGTCGTCGATGACAATGTTCGTAGCTGGGAGGACATGCGGAAGTATGGCTTTGTCGCTGCTGGCTATGGTCGCCAGTATTCCGGTCGATTGGATCAACTCGAAGTCGGAAACGAGATTTTTGTCTATCACCGCGGGCGCGGTTATCTCGGCTTCGGCACAGTGATTTCACCGGCTGCGATGTCGAAGGACTTTGTGACTGCCGATGGGCGCAAGCTGTCGGAGCTTTCGCTGGCACAACCAGCGATCCTTCACGATGCCGATGACGCCGATCTTGCCGATTACATCGTGGGAGTGAAGTGGGCCAAGGCGGTTCCGTTAAGCGAAGCGGCTTGGCAGCAAGGACTATTCGCCAATCAGAACGTCGTTTGCAAGCTGCGCCACCCGGCGACAGTAGATTTCCTGAAACAAGTGTTTCCAGTCGAGCAGAAATAATGCCTCTAACCCCCGACATGCGGCGGTCGATTGACCAGATTCGTGATTACCTCTTCGGTGGCGGTTACCCCGACCCGGTAAGCAACGCCGAGCAACTGTCCTTTCTGTTCTTCTTCTATCTCGTCGAAGGCATCGACGCCGAAAACAAGATGAAGGCCAAGGTGCTGAAAACGCCTTACGAGAGCCTGTTTGCGGGCGACTGGCAGATCAGGAACCCGCTCAACGCAGAGGCCGGCAAGCCCACCATCCCGCGCGACCGTTTCCGCTGGTCGGTGTGGGCCAAAGGCTTGTCGGGCGAGGCGCTGGTTCGCTTCCTGCGCGACGAGGTGTTTGCCTTCTTCGCCGAGATGGGCGAGAAAGCCGCCCACAACTTCATGGATGGCGCGCGACTGGCCATCATCGATCCGACCGTGCTGACGCAGGTGGTTAATCTGGTCGATGGCCTGCGGCTGGATGCTGCCGACTCCGATACCAAGGGCGACCTGTTCGAGCATGTGCTGCGGCAGATTCGGCAGGCCGGCGAGTTGGGGCAGTTCCGCACGCCCCGGCATGTGATCCGCACCATCGTCGAAATCATCGACCCCAAGGTGGGAGAATCCATCTACGACCCGGCGGCGGGCACGGCGGGCTTCCTTGTTGCCGCCTACAACCACATCCGCCTTGCCAACTCGTCGCCGAGCGCCATTCAGGAAGTGGAGCTTGACGGCAAGATGCAGAAACGGGGCTTGGGCGACAAGCTCTCGGCCTCGCAGACCGCCGCCCTGCAATCGGCCACCTTCTATGGCAACGACGTTGATCCGAAGATGGTGCGGCTGGCAACCATGAACCTGACCTTGCGGGGGCTGGCGAATGTGCGCGTGCTGCTGCGAAACGTCCTGACCACGACGCTGGACAACGAACGCAAGGCCGAGCTTGGCCTGCCTGCTGACGGCTATCACGTCATCCTCGCCAATCCGCCGTTTGCGGGGAGGGTGGATAAGGACAGGGTGGTGGAGGAAGTGAAGGTCGGCACCAGCACCGCCACGGAACTGCTGTTCCTGAAATACATGATAGACAGCCTGCGGCCCGGTGGCCGCTGCGGGGTGATCGTGCCCGAGGGCGTGCTGTTCGGTTCGACGACGGCCCACAAGGAACTGCGCCGGCAACTGATCGAGAACAACCGTGTCGAGGCGGTGCTGTCCCTGCCCGGTGGCGTGTTCCAGCCGTATTCCGGGGTGAAGACTTCGGTGCTGTTTTTCCGTAAGGGCGGCAGCACCGAGAATGTGTTGTTCCTGCATGCCGACGACGATGGCTACAAGCTGGATGCCAACCATGACAGTCCAATAGAGGCCGACGACTTGCCCGGTGCCGCCGTGGCCTACCAGCGGCGGGATGAACTGCTGCCCGTTTGGCAGAACCGAAATGCTGATGCCGAATGGCAGGGGAAATGGTGGTTTGCCGATGCGGCAACGCTGCGGGCCAACGACTTCAATCTGTCGGCGGGGCGCTACCGGCCAATGAGTCAATCGGCGGTGGAGCATCGTGATCCTCGGGAAATCCTCGATGAACTCGCAGCCATCGAGGCGGAGATCGTGGAGGAGGTTGAGGCGTTGAAGGCGGCGCTGGCGGAGCAGGCTGCATGAGCCACTGGCCGTTGAAGCCTATTGGAGATATTTGCGAGGTCAATCCGCGCTTACCGCGAGGTCATGGTATCAGCGACGATCAGGTTGTCTCCTTCGTGCCGATGGCTGCCGTCGATGAAGTTTCTGGGACGATTCAGGCTCACCAGACTCGTCCGTATGCCGAAGTGAAGAAGGGTTATACGCACTTCATGGACGGTGATGTTTTGTTCGCCAAAATCACGCCGTGCATGGAGAACGGCAAGGCCGCGATTGCCAGTGATTTGGCTGGGGGGCTTGGTTTCGGATCAACGGAGTTTCATGTCCTCCGCGCAAAGGAGGGTGTTCTTCCCGAATGGCTGTTCTACTTCGTCAGGCAGCCAGCTTTCCGCAGTGAGGCCAAACGTAACTTCACGGGAACGGCAGGCCAGCAGCGTGTTCCTACTACATTTCTGGCATCCGCCTCGCTTCCTGTCCCGCCACTCCCCGAGCAACGCCGCATCGTTGATCTGCTTTCCCGTGCAGAGGGCATCGTTCGCCTGCGGCGGGAGGCCGAGAAGAAAGCGGCAGAACTCATCCCGGCGCTGTTTCTTAATATGTTCGGCGACCCGGCGACGAATCCGAAGGGGTGGCCGATGGCAACGGTGGGCGATGTTCTTGCCGCCGCCGACTATGGAAGCAGCAGCAAGGCATCCAGCGATGGCGATGGCCTGCCGATGATTCGCATGGGCAACGTAACCTATGAAGGCAATCTTGACCTTGCTGATTTGAAATATGTCGATCTTCCGGCGGCAGAGGCCGAACGCTACGCACTACGTGAGGGCGACATCCTATTCAACCGCACCAACAGCAAGGAACTGGTCGGCAAGACTGGTTTGTGGGATGGCTCCTGCGAAGCGATTGTTGCTTCCTACTTCATCCGCTTGCGCGTGCAGAGTGAAGTGGTGAATCCCCATTATCTTTGGGCGTTCATGAACTCGGCTCACATGAAACGGGTCATCTTCGACACGGCGCGCGGCGCAATAGGGCAGTCCAATATCAACAGCAAGGAGTTGAAGGCGTTTCCCTTGGCTGTGCCGCCGCTTCCGTTGCAACGGCAGTTTGCTTTGCGCTGTGCTGACGTTGCCGGGATGGTTATTCAACAATCCACCGCCACAGCCAAGGCCCAAGCGACCTTTTCCGCCTTGCTGGCACAAGTATTTTCGGTCAACGGAGTAGCAGCATGAAACGCCTGAGCAAGTCGAAGAAGGAAAAGTTGCTCCGGCGACAACGGGCGATCATTCGCGCCCGCATGCGGGCGCATCGCAAGGAGCAATCTCGGGCAGCCTCCGCCAAACGCAGAGCAGTGCGGGCACCTCATCCTGATCTGATTCGCCTGATTGCTCCACCTGTTTTCGACATCGAGGATGACAAGAATCGCCGTAGCCTGATCCAGTTCTTGGAGGATTTGCGCGGCCACTTCAAACATCGCGCCGCGAAACGATTGTTGATCGACTTCCAAGGCACGCAGCGCTTCGTTGCTGCGGGGACGCTATTGTTCTATGCGGAACTCTGTCGTCTTGTCGAATACAACCCGGCAACCCAGGTTCGCTGTAACGAACCTCAGAACGAGCGGGCAAAGCAGGTGCTTCAACAGATTGGGGTCTATGGAATCTGTCAGCATCCCTATCACGGCAGAATGACCCACCGTGATGTGGTGCATTGGCGAGTGGCGCGGGGGCACATGGCGGATGCCAGTAAATATGCTGAGGCCATCGAGGCTCACGAAGGGCGGTTAGCGGAACCACTCGTCAAGGGCATCTATCGTGGTTTGGCTGAGGCCATGACCAATGTTTGCCACCATGCCTACATTGATCGGCGAGATGATGGCCTCGATCACGATGGCCCGCGCGACTGGTGGGTGTTTTCGCAGGCGAAGGATGGACACCTCTATGTTGCCCTATGCGACCTCGGCGTCGGCATTCCTGTCACCTTGCCAAAAACAAATCCGAGCCTATTTAGCAGGTTGAAAGCGCTAACCGGGTATGAGCCTCTCGACGGTGAATGTATTACCGCCGCCATTGAGGACAGTCGATCCAGAACTGGTAAGCCCGAGCGCGGAAAGGGCCTCGGGGACATCATCCGGGCGGTTTCGGGTTCCCCTGGCGGCCGCGCGGTTGTTTTCAGCAATCGCGGATGTTATACACTAAAAGATGGCAAAGAAACGTCTGGAAACTTCCGGGACAGCATTCTTGGCACCCTCATCTCATGGAGCGTGCCGATACAGGCAGGATGAAGATGAATACAGTAACGATCAATATTGCCAGCCAGTTCTCACGGTATCCGGCTGGGCGCTATAAGGCTGATGGGCCATATAGCGGGGAGGCTTTCCGCGAAGATTTCCTCATCCCGCAACTGAGGCAACCAGATACCCGCGTCGTGGTTCAACTCGATGGAGCCAGAGGGCTGGCTTCCTCGTTCCTAGAAGAGGCGTTCGGCGGCTTGGTGCGCGCAGGTTTTAACTCCCAGCAGTTGCATGATTGCCTTGTGCTTGAAAGCACGGATGCCTCTCTGATCGATGAGATTGAGGAATACATCGGCGAACAATCGGAGTCCCATCACTGATGGCTGGCGGTGAAGTTGCGCCGTGGTGGGTTCATGGTGTTACGTGGTTCGTTGTTATTGCTGGCTGGTACACGGTTCATCGCGCCACTCTGTCACGGGAGCGCAGACGAGAGAAGCGTGATGCAGCCAAGCAACTCGTGGCTGATTTGCACGAA
The DNA here is from genome assembly GCA_052035955.1 of Pseudomonadota bacterium. Taxonomy (GTDB): domain Bacteria; phylum Pseudomonadota; class Gammaproteobacteria; order Burkholderiales; family Rhodocyclaceae; genus JAEUNJ01. The sequence goes on along the minus strand of JBPOHD010000010.1, from coordinate 8,235 downwards.
CTTGAAAAATCGGCGCGAGAGTTTCATGGCGCCGAAAAGCATGATGAATATGCGGCAGCGGAACTTGCAATGCGCTGTGACAGGCTCATCAAGGTATTGCAGCGGGCACCGTTCGACGAGTTGAAAATCTCTCCACGCCACATGACGTCACTGCGGCGCGCGATCACGTGCGGCAACATTGATCGCACCGCGTTCTCACCGCAGGCTGCCAACAGTGAGATTCAGCGCGATATTCGTTGCGCCACCGATGACCTCATTGACGCGATTGAGACCGCCAAGGTTAGGTTTTGGGCATAGGATCGCCTGCAAACCCTTACCAAATCAACTTAGTGGCAGAATGCCAATAAGTCCCTAAAATACAATGCATTAGCTAGCACAAGACGGCGCTTTTCGTGTATGATGCCGTCCATTGATGTTTTTGTTCTTTGGTGCCCGACTGGCGGCAAATGAAGCGCCAGCGGTGATCGATGCCTCCGGCCAGGTGCGCGGCTACCGCACCACCAAGTGTGCCGGTCCCTATGGGGAACAAAGGCGGACGTGCCCACCTTACGGGCTAAGGATGGTTTTTGTGTTCGCCCATCCTGATTACGGCTCCTAGCCCCCAGGCCTCTTGGCCCTAGTGGAGCCATGAACTCGATCTCTCAGGAGACGAGTCATGGCTGCACTTGTTGTCGGTTCCCCCCTCGAAGTTCGCCGTGCGCGCCGCACGGTTTCCCGTTCCTCCAAGCCCCTCCGTGTTTCGCCGGCCACCGCCAACGATGCCCGCTTTGCGGGCTGGAACGAGCTGGGTGTCATCGAGACCCCGAAGCTAGCCGTCACCTATACCGGCAAGGCCAACAAGGCCGATGCGACCTTGTGGGCACACCACGTCGAGGGGCAGTGGTTCGCCGGTTTCGATTTTGCTTTTCGCACGGGTGCGTATCACAGCGAAACCCGTCTGCCGGCGAAGATCGACGCCGGCTGCCAGACGGCCTCTCTGGCTGTAAAACGGGCGGCCGAACAGTTGCTGGCCGACTTTTCCGGCCGTTTCCCCGACCTGAAATCGCTGGTCAAGGCCGAGGCCGCACAGGTCTCGGCTATGCGGGCATGGCTCAACGCCCAAATCGAGGTTGCGCGCGCTGGCGGCTTCGAGGAGAAGCCTGCTTTCACCTTCATCGACCTGTTTGCTGGCATCGGCGGATTCCATCACGCCATGAAGCAGGCCGGTGGCAAGTGTGTGCTGGCCTGCGAGAAGGACGATGAGGCACGCAAGACCTATCTGGCCAACCACCACATGACCGGCGTGCCGTTCGCGGCCGACATCACCAGGCTGGCCGTGGCCGATGTTCCCGACCATGACGTGCTGTGTGCCGGCTTCCCCTGTCAGGCATACAGCATCGCCGGGGGCAAACGTGGCTTCGAGGATCAGCGTGGCGGCCTCATCTTCGACATGCTCCGCATCATCCGGGGCAAGCTGCCGAAGGTGCTCCTGCTGGAAAACGTGAAGAACTTCTGTGCCGGCAATGATGGTGCATGGCACCGCACCCTGCGGCGGGAACTGGCCGGCATGGGCTATGCGATCAGCAGCAAGGTGCTCAACGCCGCCCACTTCGGCACGGCACAGGAACGCGAACGTGTGTTCTTCGTGGCCTATCGCCGCGATGCCTTCGCCGGTGTGCCTGACTTCCGCATTCCGGCCGGTGACGGCCGGTGGGTCAGTGTGGCCGACATTCTCGAACCGAACGCGCCAGCCGGCCACCACGACATCAAGGATATGGTGGCAGCTCCGACCGTCGATCCGAAGTCGCCGTTCAAGCGGGTTGGCCAGATGAAGGGCCGTCGCGGGCAGGATGCCCGCGTGTATGACCCGGCCGGCCATGCGGCGACCCTGATGGCCAACCAGCAGAACTGCGGCCTGTATCTCGTCAAGGGCAAACCTCGTGCCCTGACCCCGCGTGAGCGTGCCCGCCTGCAAGGCTTTCCCGACACGTTCAAACCGCACCCCGTCAAGACCCACGCCAACAAGCAGTTCGGCAACAGCGTTGCCGTCCCGGTCGTGGCCGCCATCGGCCAAGCCGTCGCCAACCAGTTTTTTAACCAAGCAGCCTGAGGAGGGCAAACATGAAAAGCACTACCAATGCAGCACCCGAAACCATCGTAATCAACATCAAGCAACCGTCGCTGCCGCTGGCAGCCTGAAAGGAGATTTCATCATGGCACGACTCACCAAAACCGAACGTTTCGCACTGCAAGCCCGATGGCTCGACCTCTGGCGCAAGGCTGGGTGCCCGGCATTCACCGAAGACGACCCGCTGAAAACCACCAGCTTCGAACCCCTGTCGATATTCGCCTGCGGCTCGACCCGGCAGACCTATGGCTATGCAACCAAGCTGATCGTCGGATGGTCAGGACATGACGCGGACGTGACTTGGCTGCTCAGTCAGCTGGCGGGCTATCGCCTGTGCAAGGACAGGACGATGGCGTGCCGCTCCGGTTGCGCCAGCGAAACAATGGACAAGGCCATGGCATGGCAGCTGGCCCGCAACGTCCATGAGGACGCGGCACTGGCCCATAGGGACGTTGATGCGTTGCGTGCCTGTAACAAACCGCTGTCCATCGTGAAGGAGGCGGAGTGGATGCGGACATGGTTTCCCATGGCATCCGCTCCATCGCAGCCGTCATGCCGGCTGTGATGCACCGCTATTCCCCCGGTGCATTTCCGGCGTCATTCCGCCCGCCCCCGCGACGGGCGGACTTGACGCGGGCCTTTCGGCGCGCTTTGGTATCGATCAGCAAAACGGTGGAGAGCGAGCCATGTTTGCCCCCGGTGTTCCACCGGTGTCAAACGCCCGCCCTCCGGGAGGAGAAGCCAAACATGGGAAGACCACTGCTGCCCGCCGACCAGCTCCGCAGGAAAGTTGAAACTTACCTGACGGAGGCGGAACGGGCCGAAATACGCGACAAGGCACAGGCCGCCCGCCTGTCCCTCGCCACGTTCATCCGCAAGGCCGCCCTCGGCCACCGCATCCATTCCGTCCCGGTAATAAACGCGGAGCGTTGGGCCGAACTGGCGCGCACCACGGCGAACCTCAACGCGGCGATGGCGAAGATTCACGCAGGTGAAATACAGACCCTGCCCGTCGAGGTCATCGACGAACTGCGCGAGCAGGTCGAGACCGTCCGCACGCTGCTGCTGACCGGGGGTGACGCATGATCGCCAAGAAATGTTCAACTTCGACGAGCTTCCGGGCAGTCAGCGAATATCTGATGCACGGGTCACGCGCCCGCGAGCCGAATCGCGGCATCGTCATCGAAACGAACATACCCGGCGCCACGCCCCGCGAGTGGAGCCGCAACGTCGCCGCCTTCCGGCAGCTGCGGCCCACGCTCGGCAAGGCCGTCTATCACGGCAGCCTCAACCCTGCCCCCGGCGACCGGCTGCTGACCGATGCCGAACTCGGCGAGATGGCCCGGATCTTCCTCGACGAAATGGGGTTCGCCACCTGCCCCTATCTGATCGTCCGCCACCCGTCCGAGGACGACGGCGGGCAGCACCGGCCCGACCACATCCACATCCTCGCGCTGCGCATCAACGCGAAGGGCGAGACCGTCAGCGACCGCAACGACTACCGGCGGGCGGAGGCCGTCACCCGCAAGCTCGAAACCCGTTTCGGCCTCACCCCTGTTGCCCCCTCCACCACCAACCAGAAGAACAAGGAGACACACATGACCCCGGAGAAACAGAAAGCCATCGAAGCCCGCCTCGACGAAAACCACGACGAGGCCAGCATGGCCCTCAACCTTGCCATGAGCGTCGAATGCGGCGACGACGATCTGAGCGAGCGGCGCAAACGCGATTTCAAGCGCGAACTGCTGTCCTCTGCCTACCAGCAGGCCATCCGCGATACCTTCCTGGATACCATCCGCTTCATCCGCCCCAGCGCCAAAGGGGGGCTGACCATCCTCACCAAGGATGGCGGCCGGCTGGTCGATAGCGGCGACAAGGTGGCCGCCTTCGCCATGGCCTCGCAGACGGCGGCGGAGCAGTTGATCGAGTTGGCCATCCTGAAAGGCTGGGAGAGCATCGTGCTGCGCGGCGATGAGGCATTCCTGCGGCACGCGATGGCTGTCGCATTGCAGAAGGGTCTCGCGGTGAAGCCGCTCGATGCCCGGCAGCTGACCATCTGGCTGGAAGTCAAACGAAAGCATGGCGGCTCAGGCAGCGGCGCCAACGGCACGGCGGACGCTGTCACGCCGGCACCTCAGCCGTCACCGGCAGCACCAGCCACGCAGGCTGTCCCGCTGGCATCTACCTTGAACGGGCTGGGCGGATTCGCACAACGCCGCCTGCAACAGCAGCAGGGAGAGGGCGGCGATTCCGCCGGCGTGCCGCGCAACCCGCTGAACCGCTCCCCATTCATCAGGAAATGAACCACAACCACAGAGAGGAGACTGCCATGCCAAGATCGGACGCACCCAACGAATCCAGCTATCGCTCATACAACGAGGTCGAGCGCGAAATCCTGCGGACGCTCGGCTTCGAGGAGCTTGCGCTTTACTTTGTGTTGAAGGAATACGCCAACTTCTACACCGGCAGCTTCGGCACCTTCAACAACCAGAAGATGACCTATGCCCGTCTTGCCCGCGAAATGCATCGCGAGAAAAGTCAGGGACGCGAGGCAAAGAAGTTCGACGCCACGGCCATCAAGCGCCTGCTCGAACATCTCGAAGAGGTGGGTCTGGTTACAGACCGTCAGTGGGACGAAAAACGGCTGACGATGCGGCTGCCGCACTCCCCGATCTGGAAGGACAATCCGGCCCGCAAGGACATGAAAAGCGGCGGCGAGGTTGCCGGGAAGCTGCCACGCCCCGGCAGTGCGAAAAACGCTGCGAAGCCCGTTGCCGCAATGGATTCGGCCGTGTCAGCTTCCACCCTATCATTAGTGGGCAGTAAGGAAGTCAATAAACCTTTTTTCAATACTGACACTAGTGCCACCGGCCACGGTGAAACCGTGGCCGGCGATCCCGAGAGGACACGGCAGCCGGCGCCGCAGGCGGCGGATGACGTGGGCGTGGAGGAGATCGACTGGTCGGAGGTGCCCGGCTCGCGGGCAGCGCTTCCCTGCGATACGGTGCCACGCGTGGATGCGCTGACGGAGCAGCAGATCGGAAAGGTTCTCACAGCGGCCGGCACGGTGCTGTATCCGAATCACCCGAACAGCCATGTGATTTACACCAGCTGGACGCGGAAGGGACTGACCCGCGCACGGCTGGACGAGGCATTGACCATGGCCGGGAATGACGCGGTGACGCCCCGCGACCTCGATGCCTTCCTGTATCCGAAGCCGGCGGGGCGGCAGTTTCAGGCCGCCGCCCGTCGCCGGGGCGGGGTCGCCCTGTGAGTATCCGACCGATGGCGGCGACAGCGGCCGCCGTCGGCGCTACACCGGCCCCGTGACCACCCACGGGAGCCCTGCCATGTTCAACATCCGCGAACACATCACAAACCAGATCGTTGCCGCACTCGAAGCCCCCGGCGGCGTGCCGCCGTGGCGGAAGGGCTGGGCCAGCGGCGGGCTGGCCGTGAATCACAGCACCGGGAAAGCCTATCAGGGCATCAACCAGCTGCTGCTCGGCATGAGTCCGCACAGCGATCCGCGCTGGATGACGTTCAAGCAGGCGAAGGCAGAGGGTTATGGCGTCAGGCAGGGCGAGAAGGCCACCAAAATCATTCGCATGGTCGAGGTGCCGCGCAGCGAACCGGAGGAAGCGAAGGACGGCGAAATCGTCGCCACGGGGCAGGACACCATGCTGGTGATGCGCACCTACGACGTGTTCAACGCCAGCCAGATCGAGGGCATGCCGCCGCTGGCGCCAAAATCCGGCCCGGTCGGGACAGTGGCGGCGGCCGAGGCGATTCTGGCTGGCCTGACGGCGGACGGGGCGAAGATCGTCCATGGCGGGCGGCACGCTTACTACAAGGTCAAGGAGGATTCGATCCAGTTGCCGGACAGGCAGGACTTCCATTCGACCGAGGATTTCTACTCCACCGCGCTGCATGAGGCAGCACACGCCACCGGGGCGAAGAAGCGGATCGACCGTCTCGGCATGAATGTCAGGTTCGGGACGCCGGCCTATGCGAAGGAGGAGTTGCGCGCCGAACTGGCGGCGGCGATGCTCGGGGCCGAGCTTGGCCTGCCGCTGGGCGAGACCCACATCCGCAACCATGCCAGTTACCTCGCCAGCTGGCTCGAACTGTTGCGCAGCGACAAGACGGAAATCTTCAAGGCGGCGGCAGCGGCCCAGCACGCGGCAGACTGGCTGAAATCCCATGCGCCGGCAGTGAAGCCGCAGGAAGAGCCGATCGCAACCAGGGCGACCCATCTGCCGGAGGCGGCGAATCAGGAGGAGAAGCCGGGGAGGAAGCGTGCGAGGCGGATGCCTTAGGCTATCCGGTCCTTCCAGTTCTTGTCTTTTTTATGAGCCTTACCTGTTGCCGAGGTGACAGCCTTCTTCGCTTCGTCGAGAGCTTTGCCCCGGGCAGCGTTCCGCAGTCTTTCGAGAAACATATCCATCGTCAGGGCATACGCCGCTGGATCAGATGGGTCGCAGATCAAAGGTCTGCCGTCCGGTCCGTCCCTGAATGTCTCGGAGTCGGTTAGTGACCCTGCGGCCATGAAGGCGGCTAGCCTTCCGTAAATCCTGGCCTCTTTTGCCTCGCGCGTCGTGGAGAAGGTGCGATCCTTTTTCCAGCGCCTGACGCCGCCGAGGGGGTAGCGTATGGAGACCTCGTCGCCGTGCTGCTCGAAGGGCGGCCCGGCACCCTCGCTCCCCTGTCGTTTTTTGCGCAGCCAGTCGAGGCTCTCTCCGACGACGACGGATGTTTGCTCCGGCGTCATCGAAACGTCGTCCGGGAGATCTGGAATCTGTCGGAGGAAGGCCATCTCTTCCTCTGTGTATATCCGCAAAGCCATCTCGTCCTCCGCAAGAAAACGGCCCCGGTGGGCTTTCATGGGGGAGCGAAAAGGGAGCGATATTTGTTTTTCGTTCCCGTCAGGCTCCCGGGAAGGGAACCCCAAGAATATGCCTTTCGGCATACACCGGAGGGGGCGGGATTGCGAGGCTGAATCCCCGCAAGCCCTTGTGTGGTGGGCCCTGCTGGACTTGAACCAGCGACCAAGCGATTATGAGTCGCCTGCTCTGACCAACTGAGCTAAGGGCCCGAAAAAACAACACCTGACAAAAGCTTATGAGTCCTCTGCTCTAACCAATTGAGCTACAGGCCCGAAGGGGGCGCATTCTACAGGGCGCGGCCGGGACCGGCCATCCCCGCGCTGCCTCGGCGTTCATGCCGCGGTCGCCGGGCCTCAATCGCCCCCGCCGCAGCCCCCGCCGCAACCGCCACCCCCATCGCCGCCACTCCCGTCGCCGCCCCCGTCGGCGCCGGCATCCCCGAAGCCGTCCGTGCCGCCGTCGAAGGACGAATCGCCGAAATCGCCGGCGCAGTAGGGCGTGGCATCGCTGCCGTCGCCCCGCTCCCCCTGCCGGCGCCTGCAGTCCAGCGTGTACCGGAAGCCGTCGCCGATGCCCAGCTTCGCGTCCAGGGCGAAGAGCAGCGGCAGGCGGGTGGGATTGCGCGGATTCAGGTTCTCCTCCTTGCAGCACCACCACCAGCAACGGCGCAGCCCCTCGTTGCCCTTCCTGTCGGCCGAGAGGACCACCGCCGGCGTGTGGTGCATGAAGCGGCCGAAGCCGCGGGCGCAGAAGTCGTCGTAGTGGCGCGTGAAGAGGATGAATTCGTGCCACAGGTCGTCGGCGGCCTGGGAAGGCATGGAGACCCAGCGCCGCCCCGAGTGCAGGTAGGCGAGGAAGAACTGGCGCAGGGCGCGGGAGACCAGTACCCGGGCCTTCAGGTCGAACTCGGGGCGCCGCTTGGCCAGGCGGTCCAGCAGGCCGTCGGGAAACGCGTACTCGCGGATGTAGCGGTCCCGCTGCAGGCGGCGCAGGCGGCTCCAGGTGACGGCCAGCAGGATGGCCAGGACCAGGGTGACGGCGATGACGATCGGCATGACCCCAGTTTAAGGCGAAAACTTCAGTGGAAAGGCGAGAACCGGGTCGAGGGTCGAGAGGGGGGGCGAGTGGCGCGCGGGGCGTGGGGAGGCCGGGCGCCGGGGTGGCGGGCGGCCCCCCCGGGCCGGGGGGGAGGCGCGCGTGGGGCGGGGGGGCGTGGGCGGGGGGGTGTGGGGGGGCCCCACG
>JBPOHD010000152.1:0-17007 GCA_052035955.1 Pseudomonadota bacterium | reverse complement strand
ACGGGGTGGGTTCCTTCTCCGCGGGACGCAACCGGGGATGTCTGCTCGCCTGTCCTCGATGCCCTTCCTCCGTGTCCTCTGCGTCCTCCGTGGTGAAAAAAACGATTCTACCCATCCCCAAGGCTCGCCAAATGAGCCCCCGACCGGCCCTCAGCCCTCGCGGAAGCCGCGGATCCGGCGGCCGGCGCGCTTTGTGGGACGGCCCCGGAGGTCGGCGCCGGGGGCCGGGGCAAGGACGCGCATCTCCCGCTCCCGTTCCCGGCGGGCGATGCTCTCCGGCGTTTCCGCGTAGAGGGCGCGGGCCTCGGGGGCGGGGCGCCGCTGCTCGTTCAGGCCTAGGACACGGACGACGCGCAGGCCGTCCGGGGCGCCGATCTCCAGCAGGTCGCCGGCGCTGACCTCCCGGGCGGGCTTGGCCGGATGGCCGTTCCACCTGACCTTGCCGCCATCCACGGCGGCGGCGGCGAGGCTGCGCGTCTTGAAGAAGCGGGCGGCCCAGAGCCATTTGTCGAGGCGCTGGCCCGGCGGACCGCCCTCCCCGGCCGCGGGATCACGACGGGGCATTGAAATCCTCGCCCAGGTAGGGGTAACGCACGTGCTGCACGAGGTCCTGGACGGCCTGCCGCGGCGGCGGCGTCAGCAGGCTGACGACGATGGTCAGCAGGAAGCCGAGGGAGAGCCCGAAGATGCCGGCGGAGATGGGCTGGATGTCGAACCAGGCGCGGGCCATGGAGCCGCCGAAGAAGGGATGGGTGATGGCGGCGTAGTAGAGGGTGACGGCGAGGCCGGCCGCCATGCCGGCCAGGGCGCCCCAGCCGTTGGCCCGCTTCCAGAAGACGCCGCAGACCAGGGCCGGGAAGAAGGCGGCGGCGGCCACCGAGAAGGCGAGGCCGACCATGAACAGGATGCTGTCGGGCTTGAGGGAGGCGACCCAGGCGGCCACCAGGGCGACGATGAGGACGAGGGCCTTGGAAAGGACCAGGCGGCGCTGGGTGGAGGCGCCGGGGTCGATCATCTTGTAGTAGAGGTCGTGGGCCAGGGCATTGGAAATGGTGAGCAGCAGGCCGTCGGCGGTTGACAGGGCGGCGGCCAGGGCGCCGGCGGCGACCAGGCCGGAGATGACGTAGGGCAGGCCGGCGATCTCGGGGGTGGCCAGGACGATGACGTCGGTATTGAGCGTCAGCTCGGCCAGCTGGAGGACGCCGTCGGCGTTCACGTCCTCGATGCGGACCAGTCCCAGGCGTCCCCAGGAACCCACCCAGCTCGGCAGGTGGTTGAGGTTGGCGCCCACCAGGTCGTTGTAGATGATCCACTTGGCGAATACGGCGTAGGCCGGGGCGGTCACGTAGAGCAGGAAGATGAAGAACAGGGACCAGAAGACGGATTCGCGGGCCTCGCGCACGGAGGGGGTGGTGTAGTAGCGGATCAGCACGTGGGGCAGCGCCGCGGTGCCGAACATGAGGCAGACCATCAGGGCGAGGAAGTTGCGGCGGGCGACGCTGGTGATGCCTTCCTCGTCGGTGGGGAAGGCCTGGGCGTGGGATTGGGGGCGCTCCGAGCGTTCGGCATGGACGCGGCGCTCGGCCTGCCACTTGGCCTTCGCCTCCTGGACCGTCTTCGGCAGGCTGCGCAGGGCCCGCTCGGTGGCATGGATCTCGCGGATCGGCGCGTTGGCCAGCTTGAGGCGCTCCGCCCGCTGGGCGAGGATCCGCCTTTCGTCTTCCAGGGAGCCGGGCAGGCCGGCGAGCTTGGCGTCCATCTCCTCGACCTTGGCGCGGAAGTTGGCCCGCGCCTCCACTTCCCTCGGGGCGTCGAAGAGGGCCTTCTCGACGGAGCCGAGGCGTTCCAGCACGCTGCCGTACATGATCTGCGGCGCCGGCACGCCGGTGACCTGCTGGGAGAGGATGAAGACCGGCAGCATGTAGGCAATGATGAGGATGACGTACTGGGCGACCTGGGTCCAGGTGACGGCGCGCATGCCGCCGAGGAAGGAACAGACCAGGATGCCGGCCAGGCCCACGAAGACGCCGATCTCGAACTCGATGCCGATGAAGCGGCTGGTGATCAGCCCGACGCCGTAGATCTGGGCGACGACGTAGGTGAAGGAGGCGATGATGGCGGCGACGATGGCGACCAGGCGGGCGCCGTTGCCGTAGCGGGCGCCCAGGAAGTCGGGGATGGTGAACTGGCCGAACTTGCGCAGGAAGGGGGCCAGCAGCAGGGCCACCAGCACGTAGCCGCCGGTCCAGCCCATGACGAAGGCAAGGCCCTGGTAGCCGCCGAAGTAGAGGGTGCCGGCCAGGCCGATGAAGGAGGCGGCGCTCATCCAGTCGGCGCCGGTGGCCATGCCGTTGAAGAGGGCCGGAACGCGCCGCCCCGCCACGTAGTACTCCGAGACATCGGCCGTGCGGCTCAGCATGCCGATGCCGGCATAGAGCACCAGGGTGGCGAAGAGGAAGGTATAGCCGATGGCGCGCGGGCCGAGCCCCAGCCACTCGGCCCCCGCCAGCAGGACGATGAAGGCGACGAAGCCGAGGGTGTACCAGGCGTAGAGGCGTCGCAGGCGCCGGTTGAAGGCGCCCTGGGTCAGCCTGCGGGACTCGGCCATCGGGGAGAGTGCCGGCCGCCGATCAGAGACGGTAGTCGAGCTGCAGGCGGCCCTGGATCTTGCGCGCCTGCTTGAAGGCCTCCTTCAGCACGTGCCGGTCCAGCTCGTTCAGCTTGTCCGGGTCGACCCGGTTGGCCGAGCCGGCGGCGTCGCCGGCCCGCTGCACCCGCAGGCGCAGCTGCTGGATGAAGAAGAATCCGTCGATGATGGCGTGGATGTCCTCGCGGCCCAGCTTGGCCGTCTCGGCGACGGCCCGCAGGCGCTGGGTGGTGCCTGTCTCGCCCACCCCGTGGGCCAGGGCCAGGATGCGGGCGGCATCGACGAAGGGCCGGCTGCCGAAGGCCTTGAGGTCGATGGTGTGGGGGAATTCCTCGTTCTTGTCGAAGACGAAGTCGCGGATCACGCCGAGGGGCGGCGCCGCCTTGACGGCGTTCTCGGCCATGAAGCGCAGGAAGAGGCTGGAATTGCCGCCCGCCGTGCGCGCGAGCAGCCAGGAACGGAGCTCGTCGGCCAGGTCCTCGGCACCGTACAGGGGCCGGAAGTCGAAGAAGATGGTGGCATTGAGCAGGGCCTCGGGGCTGGCGGCCTGGAGCCAGCCGCCGAAGCGGCCGCGCCATTCGTCGATGGACAGGCAGAGTTCCGGGTTGCTGGCCATGATGTTGCCCTTGCAGAGCGTGAAGCCGCAGGCGTCCAGCTTCTCGTTCACGGCCCGGGCGAAGGGCAGGAAGGCCTCCCGGACGGCGGCGGCCTCCTCGGCCGGCGCGCGGAAGATGATCCCGTTGTCCTGGTCGGTGCTGAAGGTCTGCTCGAAGCGGCCCTCGGAGCCGAAGGCCAGCCAGCACCATTCGACCTTGGGCAGCCGGAAGTCCTGCATGGTCAGCTCGATCAGGCGCAGGGTCAGGTGGTCGTTGAGGGTGGAGATGAGCTGGGTCAGGGGCTCGGCGGCGGCGCCCTCGGCCAGCATCTGCTCGCCCATGCGGCGGATCTCGCCGGCGACGGCGACCAGGGTCTCGGTATCGCGGGCGCTGCGGATGGCGCCGCTGATGGCCTTGGCGCCGCCCCGCTCCACGTCGAGGATGTCGGACTGGGAGACAACGCCGGCCAGGCGGCCGGCCGAATCGACGACGATGACATGGTGCACGCCGTGGCGGGCCATGAGGATGGCGGCCTGGTAGGCGGTGCCGCGCCAGTTGAGCATCAGCAGGCCGCCGTCGTTCATGACGGAGACGATGAGGCGGTCCATGTCGCAGTCGCGGGCGGCGACCTTGTGCAGCAGGTCGCGCAGGGTGAAGATGCCGAGGGGCTTTCCGCTCTCGGGCTCGACGACGACGATGGAGCCGACCCGGTGCTCGGACATCAGCTCGACGGCCTCGCGCAGGGGCGTCTCGGGAGTGGCGGTGATGGGCTTGCGGCGGACGAAGGCGGCGAGCTGGCTGTGCAGGGTGAGGCGTAGGTTTTCGGACATGATGGAAGGTGGGTTGTGGAGCGGGTTCAGCCCTCCAGCCGGAAGGTCTGCCGGAGGCTGACCTGCAGGCGGCGGGCCTGTTTCAGGGATTCGATGAGCACCCTCCGGTCGAGGGCATTGAGCTTGTCCGGGTCAACGAGGTTGTCGGGCTCCCTGCCGGCGGCAAGACAGGCGTGCTGGTGGACCAGGCGGATGCGCTGGAGATGGTGGAAGGCCTGCACGGAGGCCTCCACGTCGTTGGCGGAGACCTGCATGGCGGGGCCGGCGGCACGCAGCCGGGCGGCCGTGCCGGCGGCCGAGCTGCCGGCGGCCATGGCATGGACGCGGGCCACGTCGACGAAGATCCGGGAACCGAACTTCTTCAGGTCCACCCGGCCCAGGGCGTCGTCCTCGGGGGCGAAGTCGCGCAGCAGGCCGAGGGGAGGCGCGGCGGCCAGGGCATTGGTGGCCAGCATGTGCAGGAAGCCGCCGGCGCCGGGTGTCAGGGCCCGCAGGTGGGCGGCCAGGGAATCGGCCAGGAGGCCGTCCCCGTGGATGGGACGAAAATCGAAAAAGATGGTGGCATCGAGCAGGGCCTCGGGCTCCGGCGTCCTCACCCAGGAGACAAGGCACTGCCGCCACTCCTCCAGGGAGAGGCACCATTTCTCGTTGCCGGCCATGACGTTGCCCGGGCAGAGGGGAAAGCCGCAGCGGTCCAGGCCCTCGTTCACGTCCCGGGCGAAGCCGGCGTAGAGGCCGCGCAGGGCCTTGGCCTCGGCGGCGCCGGTGGCGCTGAAGATGATCCCGTTGTCCTGGTCGGTGGCGAAGGTCTGCTCTAGGCGCCCCTCGGAGCCGAAGGCGAGCCAGCACCAGGAGGCGGGCGGCAGGCGGTGGCGGGCCTCGACGAGCACGATCAGGCGCGCCGTCAGCAGGTCGTTGAGGCCCGACAGCACGCGGGTGAGGAGCCCGGCGCCGGCGTCCCGGCCGACGAGGTCCATGGCGATCTGCCGGATCTCCGGCGCCAGCGCGGCGAGCTGCGCCGGGTCGCGGGCCTCGCCGATCCGCCGCGCGAGGTGCTCGACGCGGCCGCCCAGGGGATCGTTGAGCTGGTTGCGGGAGACGACGCCGACCAGCCGTCCCTGGCCATCGACGACGGGCAGGTGGCGGATGCGGTGGCGGCTCATCAGGAGGGCGGCGTCGTAGGCGCTGGCCTCGCCCGGAAGGCAGCGGATGTCGCGGCTCATGACCTCGGTGACCGGCCAATCGAGGTCGGCGCCGGGCAGGGCGACGCGGCGCAGCACGTCCTGCAGGGTGACGATGCCCAGGGGCCGGTCGGCGCCCTCGACCACCACGACGGAGCCGACCCGTTCCTTGTCCATCAGGTGGAGGGCCGAGCGCAGGCTGGCCGATTCGCCGACCACGACCGGGGGCCGGCCGACGAGGCCGGCCAGGGTCTCGCCGGACGCCTTTCCATGGGCATCGCTCATTGTCGCCTCCCGATGACTTTGGAATGGAGACCGCCGCCACCGGGTCCGGCCTGCGGGACTCGCGGTTTGGCCGGCATCAGTATTTCACCCGGGCGAAGTAGGTCTTCTCGGCGGCCTCGAGGGCCTGGCGCAGGGTGACGATGCCCTTCTCCTGGAGCAGCGCGACCATCTTGAGGAAGACTTCGCCGGTGACGAAGGAATCGCCGAGGGCGGTATGGCGGCCGATGACGTTGATGCCGAAGCGCTCGGCGATGCTTTCCAGCTTGTGGGATTCCTGGTTGGGGTGGATCACGGCGGAAAGCAGCAGGGTGTCGAGGACCGGCTGCTGGAAGCGGATGCCGGTATTCTCCTCCTTGATCTGCAGGAAGCGCATGTCGAAGGCGGCATTGTGGGCCACCAGCACGGTATCGGCGCAGAACTCGTGGAAGGCGGGCAGGACGACGTCGATGGTCGGCTGCCCGCGCACCATGTCCTCGGTGATGCCGTGGATGGGAATGCCCTCGGGCTTGAGGGGAATGCGCGGGTCGAGGATCTGGTCGAAGATCTCCTGCCGCAGGAGTCGCCCATTGACGATGCGGACGGCACCGATCTGGATGATCTCGTCGCCCTGGGAGGGCTGCAACCCCGTCGTCTCCGTGTCGAAGACGGTGTAGGCCAGCTCGGACAGCCGGCGGTCGAGGTCCATGCCGGTGTCCTGGAAGCCGAACAGGTTGAAGTCGTAGTACTCGGGCCGGCTGTCGCCCCGGCTCGCCTGCTGGTAGGCGGCCAGGGCCTCCGGGTCGGCCTCCGGGGTGGCGGCGACCGGCAGCACGAGCCGGAAGTAGGCCCGATGCACCGCCTTCTCGCGCTGGTACCAGATCTCGCCGCCGTGGCGCTCGAGGACGTCGCGCAGGGTGAGGGGAGTCATCTCGCTGCCGACGCTCATGGGCTCCAGCTCCCAGGTCAGCAGGGTCTCGGAGGACACGGGGACGCCGGTCCAGATCAGGTCCACGAAGGCCATGCGGCCGTCGGCGGACAGGCGGAAGCGCAGTTCCTTGATGTCGTAGTGGTCCTGCAGGCGCGAGGCCAGGAAGGTCACGGCCTGGAGCAGGGAGAAGCTGTCGGCGCGGATCCACAGGTCCGGATCGAGGCTCTCCATCTTGGTGGCGATGTGCAGGCGGCTTTCCAGCCGCCGGGCGGCGGCGGCCACCAGGTCCATGCCGAGGACATCCTCCAGGGGCCAGCGGGTCTTCAGGGAGTCGGCGAACTCGTTCATGGTCCGGTCCAGGCGCTCGCTCATCCGGGCGGCCTCCTCGTCCACCACGCCGATGAAGCGGCGGCGGGTTTCCGGATCCATGTCCGGGTCGTCCTTGAGCATCTCGACGGCGGCGCGCAGGTTGCCCAGGGCCGGCCGGGAGCCGTCGGTCAGGGCGTGGATCACCTGGTCGCGCTGGGATTCCCGCTCGAAGCTGCGGGTGATGTTCTCGATGGTCAGCACGTAGCCGGTGACCTCGGGCTCGGCGACGGCGAGGCCGCCGGGAACCGGGGCCGCCTCCCCTGCCGCGGCGGCCGCGCCGTGGGCCGCTTCGCCGGCTTCTCCGCCGGTGCGCAGCACGGGCGCCATCTGGGCACGCAGCAACTGTCCGGCCCGGGTGGAGGTGATGAAGTTGGCGACGGGTTCCGAACTGCCCTTGCGCAGGCGCTGCTGGATGTTCTCCAGGGCGTGGGTGATCTGGCCCCGCTCGAGGATGGAGAAGATGGAGCGGCCGAGGCCGATGAGGGCGCCGCCCGAGGTCGAGGTGGGCCCCTGGGCGAGGGCCTTGAACTGGAGCCGGGCCCGGTTGTTGTAGAGCAGGATGCGACCGTCCAGGTTGCAGACGACGACCCCCTGGGCCAGTTCCGACATCAGGGCGGCAAGGCGGTTCTTCTCCTCCTCCACCGAGGCCTTGGCGGTGGCGATCTGGGCCTCCACGTCGGACAGGAGGTCGTCCCGCTGCTGGGCCAGGTCGTTGGCCGCCCGGGCCAGGGCCTGGACCTCGGAGGGCCCGCTGTACTCGACCCGGAACTGCCGGTTGGCGCCGAGCATGAGGCGCAGGTTCTCGGCCATGGTCAGCAGGCCCCGCACGTATTGCCGGAACAGGAAGCGCAGGACGGCGACGCCGAGGATGAAGCCGACGGTGGTGATCAGCCCCCCCAGGGGCAGCCGGGGAACGATGAGGTCGAGGAGCGCGGCCCGCTCGGCCTCCTGGGCGTCGGCGAAGAGGACGATGCCGGTGAGGATGAATGGCCCCGTCATGAGCAGGCCGAGCACGACCACGGCGACGAGGAAGCGCAGCTTGGCGTTCATGTGGCGGCTCCCCTCCCCCCGGCCCCCACCCGCGGGGAGGGGGAGCGCAAGCGCTCCCCGCCGGGGAATTGAACGATCCTCCCCCCGACCCCCTCCCGCCGGGAGGGGGTGACGGCGGTTCGCGGGCTGCGCCCGCTCCGTATCGTTGGCTCCGCCATCCTTGGGGCGGCCCGGCGGATGGCGGTCATGTGTTCAGCATCGCCTTGACCTGGGCCACCAGGTCCTTGGTGGAGAAGGGCTTGGTGACGTAGGCATCGGCGCCCATGGCAAGGCCCTTGGCGACCTCGGTGTCGCGGCCCTTGG
The DNA here is from genome assembly GCA_052035955.1 of Pseudomonadota bacterium. GTDB lineage: Bacteria > Pseudomonadota > Gammaproteobacteria > Burkholderiales > Rhodocyclaceae > JAEUNJ01. Next base: position 8,839 of record JBPOHD010000152.1, on the reverse strand, counting down.
CGGTGAGCATGATGATCTTCGTGGCGGCCAGGGAGGGGTCGGCGCGCAGGGCGGCGCAGACTTCGTAGCCGGATTTCTTGGGCATCATGACGTCGAGGAGGACCAGGTCCGGGGCGAAGCTGGCCACCTTCTGCAGGGCCGCTTCGCCGTCGTTGGCCACCGCCACTTCGAATCCCTCCTTCTTCATGAGGTATTCGAGCGATATGACGATGTTGGGCTCGTCATCGACGATCAGGATTTTCTTGGTCATGGTCTCTCCTCCCGGAAGTCATTTTATTCCGTAGTGGCACCCGCTTCCCCGAGGGGCAGGGTGAAAATGAAGGCGGCGCCGGCGCCCGGTTCGCTCTCGACCCACAGTCGGCCGCCGAAGTACTCGACGATCTGTCGGCTGATGGGCAACCCGAGCCCCGTGCCGACGGGCTTGTCGGTCAGCACGCTGCCGCCCTGGCGAAACTTCTCGAAGATCGCCTGCTGGTCCTCGGGCGCGATGCCCGGGCCGTTGTCGGCGACGGCGACGCGCACCTCGCCGGCCGCCCGCTCGAGGACGATGCGGACGCGGCCGCTGTCCTGGGGGACGAACTTCACGGCATTGGACAGCAGGTTGATCATGACCTGCATCAGGCGGTCCCGGTCGGCCTGCACGAGGGGGCCGCCCTCGGGCAGGTCCATCGCCAGCTGGACGCCCTTTTCCCGGTAGAGCTGGGAGAGGGACTCGGTGGACTCGCGGACGACCTCGACCAGGTCCACGTCGCCGGAGGTCCATTCGGCGCGCCCGGACTCCAGCTTGGCCAGGTCGAGGATCTGGTTGATGAGGCGGGTCAGTCGCTCGGTCTCGTTCACGATGATGCCGAGGAAGCGCTTGCGTTCCTCCAGGTCGATGCGCGGGTCCTCGAAGAGCATCTCGGAGAAGGCGCGGATGGAGGTCAGGGGGGTGCGCAACTCGTGGCTGACGGTGGAGATGAAGTCGTCCTTCATGCGGTCCAGTTCGCGCAGCCGCTCGTTGGCCTCCCGCAGCTCCGCGGTGGCCGCCTCCAGTTCCCGCGACTTCTGTTCGATCTCGCGGCTGTGGGCGCGAACCTGGGAGGCCTCGTCGAGGATGTTCATGATGGCGTCGAGGTCCGGGGGCAGCTCCTCGACGACGGAGGCCACCATGACGCGGGCCGAGGCGGAACCGATGGCGCCGGCCAGCAGGCTCTCGGCGAAATGCACGAGGCCGGTGTCGGCCGGCAGGGCCTCGATATCCCGCAGGCCGCGGGAGCGGGCATAGCGGGCGAAGGCTTCCCGGGCCCGCTCGGGACCGAGGAAGCGGCCCGCCAGGGGCAGCAGGTCCGCCACCTGGGCGCCGGCCCCCCATTGCAGGGCGCCGGCGCCCAGGTGTCCGCTGCCGACGAAGACGGCGGCCTGGCCGGCCTCGCGGGCATCCGGGGAGCGGCGCAGGGAGACGCCGACGTAGCAGGCGATGTTGGCCAGCAGGCTCCAGAACAGGCTGTGGCTGATTTCGTCGAGGCCGGTGAGGCCGAAGAGCTGTTGCGGCCGCAACAGGTCGAGGCCGAAGGGCCCGGCCATGAAGTCGGCCGGCAGCCAGCCGGACTTGGCGAAGGAGGGCAGCAGCAGCGTGTAGGCCCAGACCACGAAGCCGGCGCTGAGGCCTGCCAGGGCGCCGTCCCGGGTGCCGTCCTTCCAGTAGAGGCCGCCGAAGACGGCGGGGGCGAACTGGGCGACGGCGGCGAAGGAGATCAGCCCGATGGCGACCAGGGCGTAGGCCTCGCCGGCGGCCCGGAAATAGGCATAGCCGAGCATCAGGATGAGGGCGATGGCCCAGCGCCGGATTTCCAGCAGGAGGCCCGAGAGGTCCGGGCGACGGTCCAGCCCGAGGGCCTTCCAGCGCAGCAGCAGGGGCATGACGAGGTCGTTGCAGACCATGGTGGACAGGGCGATGGTCTCGACGATGACCATGCCGGTGGCCGCCGAGAGGCCGCCGATGAAGACCAGCAGGGCGATGGCTTCCTGGCCCCGGGCCAGGGGCAGGGTGAGGACGAAGGTATCCGCGTCCACGCCCTCGGGGAACTGCATCAGGCCGCCGACGGCGATGGGCAGGACGAAGAGGTTGATGAGCAGCAGGTAGAGGGGGAACAGCCAGACGGAGCGGGCGACATGGGACTCGTTGACGTTCTCGACGACGGCGATCTGGAACTGCCGTGGCAGCAGCATGACCGAGAGCATGGAGAGGAAGGTGAGGGCCGCCCAGCTGCCGTAGCTGGCGGCGGTGTCCTTGGCCACCGCCAGCCTGGCCAGGCGCGGAATCTCGGCGGCCCGCCCGAAAATGTCGGCGAAGCCGTCGAAGACGCCGTAGGTGACGTAGAGGCCGACGGCGAAGAAGGCGAAGAGCTTGACCACGGACTCGAAGGCGATGGCGGCCACCATGCCCTCGTGGCGCTCGGTGGCGTCCAGGTGGCGGGTGCCGAAGAGGATGGTGAAGGCGGCCAGCACGATGGCCACGTAGAAGGCACTGTCCTGGAGCATCGGGGCGGCGGCGGCGCGGGCCGGCATGACCAGGTCCGGCGCGCTGGCCAGGATGGTGAAGCTGTTGGAGACGGCCTTCAGCTGCAGGGCGATGTAGGGGATGACACCGACCACGGCGATCACGGTGACCAGCCCGCCGAGGAGCTGGCTCTTGCCGTAGCGGGAGGCCACGAAGTCGGCGATGGAGGTGATGCGGTTGGCCTTGGCGACACGGACGATCTTGCGCAACACGAACCAGCCGAGGGCGAACATCAGGGTCGGGCCGAGGTAGATGGGCAGGAAGCCGATGCCGGTGGCGGCGGCCCGGCCGACGCTGCCGTAGAAGGTCCAGGTGGTGCAGTAGACGCCCAGGGAGAGGGCATAGACCGTGGAATTGTCGATCACCGAGCGGCCGGCGTCGGATCGCCGGTCGGCCCAGTAGGCGATGGCGAAGAGGATCCCCAGGTAGACCAGGGAAGCGAGGACGAGGATCCAGCCCTGGGCCATGCCTTCGTCCTCAGTCGCGGCCGCCCTCGACGGCCCAGGCGATCAGGGCGACGAGGACGATCCAGGCGCCGAACAGGTAGGCGTAGAGGAGCGGGATGCCGAGGAACTGCCCCGAGTGGTTGAACAGGGACAGGACGGGATAGTTGAACAGGGCGCAGCCGAGCAGGAACAGGGCCGCCAGGCGCTGGGCGGTGAGCCTGCGTTCATTGGCCGATTTCTTCATCTGCCCTCCTCCTGCCGCCGGCGCATGCCGGATTCATGGAACGCCGATGGCCCGTCGCCGGGACGCGGAATGGAAAAAAAGCGCCCCCGCAGGGGCGCTTGGCGTTGCCGGCGCGGGGCGCCCCGCGGACGATCAGGTGGCCTGCTTCAGCTGGTCGAGGATGCCGGGGTTCTCCAGGGTGGAGACGTCCTGGGTGATCTCCTCGCCCTTGGCCAGGGAACGCAGCAGCCGGCGCATGATCTTGCCGGAGCGGGTCTTGGGCAGGTTCTCGCCGAAGCGGATGTCCTTGGGCTTGGCGATGGGGCCGATTTCCTTGCCCACCCAGTTGCGCAGCTCGTTGGCGATCTTGATCGCCTCGTCGCCGGAGGGACGGGACTGCTTCAGGACCACGAAGGCGCAGATGGCCTCGCCGGTCAGGTCGTCCGGACGGCCGACCACGGCGGCTTCGGCCACCATCGGGTTGGCCACCAGGGCGGACTCGATCTCCATGGTGCCCATGCGGTGGCCGGAGACGTTCAGCACGTCGTCGATGCGGCCCATGATGGTGAAGTAGCCCGTCTTGGCGTCGCGCACCGCACCGTCGCCGGCGAGATACAGCTTGCCGCCGAAATCGACCGGGAAGTAGGACTTCTTGAAGCGCTCCGGGTCGCCCCAGATGGTGCGGATCATGGAAGGCCAGGGCTTCTTGACGACCAGGAAGCCGCCCTTGCCCCAGTCCACGTCGTTGCCCGTCTCGTCGACGATGGCGGCCTGGATGCCCGGGAAGGGCAGCGTGCAGGAGCCCGGCACGAGGGGCGTGACGCCCGGCAGCGGGGTGATCCTGTGGCCGCCCGTCTCGGTCTGCCAGAAGGTGTCGAGGATGGGGCAGCGGCCGCCGCCGACGTTGTTGTAGTACCACATCCAGGCTTCGGGGTTGATGGGCTCGCCAACGGAGCCCAGCAGGCGCAGGGAGGACAGGTTGTAGTTCTTCGGGTGGGTCGAGGGGGTGGCCTCGGAAGCCTTGATCAGGGAACGGATGGCCGTCGGGGCGGTGTAGAACACGGAGACCTTGTGGTCCTGGATCATGCGCCAGAAGCGGCCGGCGTCCGGGTAGGTGGGCACGGACTCGAAGACGATTTCGGTGGCGCCGCAGGCCAGGGGGCCGTAGGTGATGTAGGTGTGGCCCGTGACCCAGCCGATGTCGGCCGTGCACCAGAAGGTGTCTTCCGGCTTGATGTCGAAGGTCCACTTCATGGTCAGGATGGCGTGCAGCAGGTAGCCGCCGGTGGAGTGCTGCACACCCTTGGGCTTGCCGGTGGAGCCGGAGGTGTAGAGCAGGAACAGGGGATGCTCGGCCTCGACCCACTCGGGCTCGCAGACATCGGACTGGCCGGCGCAGATGTCGTCATAGGAGATGTCGCGGCCGGCGACCATGTTGCAGGCGCCGCCTGTCCGCTTGACCACCACCACGGTCTTGACCTGGTGGCCGCTGGCCATGGCCAGGGCCTCGTCGACCGCCGGCTTCAGGGGGATGGCCTTGCCGCCGCGGCACTGTTCGTCCATGGTGATGACCGCCGAGGCGCCGGCGTCCAGGATGCGCTCCTCCAGGGACTTGGCGGAGAAACCGCCGAAGACCACGGAATGGATGGCGCCGATGCGGGCGCAGGCCTGCATGGCCACGACGCCCTCGACCGACATGGCCACGTAGATCAGCACCCGGTCGCCCTTCTTGACGCCCTGGGCCCTCAGGCCGTTGGCAAACCGGTTGACGCGGGCCAGCAGGTCCTTGTAGGTGATCTTGGTGACCTTGCCGTCGTCGGCCTCGAAGACCAGCGCGACCTTGTCGCCCAGGCCGGCCTCGACGTTGCGGTCCAGGCAGTTGTAGGAGACGTTCAGCTTGCCGTCGGTGAACCACTTGTAGAAGGGCGCCTCGGATTCGTCCAGGACCTTGGTGAAGGGCTCCTTCCAACTCACGTGTTCCTTGGCCAGCCGCGCCCAGAAGCCGGCGTAGTCCTGGTCGGCTTCCTTGCACAGGGCCTTGTAGGCATCCATGCCGGAGACGGCGGCGCGCCGGATGGTTTCCTCGGTGGGGGGGAAGACTCGGCTTTCGGTGGAGACCGATTCGATCGTGGACATCTGGACTTCTCCTATTCGTTGAATTCTTGGATTCGGAAAACAGGAGGCACAGCCCAGGACGCGACGCCCGCGCTCTCCTCCCGCCGATTCGGCCCGCATCGAGGGGGCCGCGTTCTTTCCGCACGCTATTCTATGGGCGCAGCCATTTCACAGGAAGAGCCTTACACGCGTCTTACGCTCGCGGACGCCTTGCGCAGCGCAGCATCCCCGGCGGCCGGTGTAAAATCGGCGCTCCCGGTCCGCCCGGCATTTCCCACACGATCAGGAAGGGAATCGGACCGCCCGCCGCCCCATCCATCGGCCCCCTCCCCACCGCCATGAATCCGTCCACGTCCGCCACCCACAAGACCGTCAAGGCCCTCGAGGGCTTCATCTTCTGGAGCCGCTGGCTGCAGGCGCCCCTCTACCTGGGCCTGATCGCCGCCCAGGGCGTCTATGTGTACCAGTTCATGCACGAACTGCTGCACCTGGTCACCAAGGCCGGCAGCCTGGGCGAGGCGGACATCATGCTCATCGTGCTGGGCCTGATCGACGTGGTGATGATCGCCAACCTGCTGATCATGGTCATCATCGGCGGCTACGAGACCTTCGTCTCCCGCCTCGACCTGGAGGGCCACCCGGACCAGCCGGAGTGGCTGTCCCATGTGAACGCCGGGGTCCTCAAGGTCAAGCTGGCCATGGCCCTGATCGGCATCTCGTCCATCCACCTGCTGAAGACCTTCATCAACGCCGAGCATCTGGCGGACAGGGTGATCGTCGCCCAGGTGGGCATCCACATCGCCTTCCTGGCCTCGGCCATCGCCATCGCCTGGACGGACAAGCTCGTGACCTCGACGCTGCTGATGAGCAGCAGGCAGCACCACTGAAACATCGCCCCCGGAGACCCCCCACCATGACCGCCATCAAGCAGGAAGACCTGATCGCCTCCGTGGCCGACGCCTTCCAGTACATCAGCTACTACCATCCCCTCGACTACATCACCGCCCTGGGCGCCGCCTACGAGCGGGAGGAGTCGCCGGCCGCCAAGGATGCGATCGCCCAGATCCTGACCAATTCGCGCATGGCCGCCGAAGGCCACCGGCCCATCTGCCAGGACACCGGCATCGGCATGGTCTTCCTCAAGGTGGGCATGAACGTCACCTGGCCGGACGCCACCATGAGCCTGCAGCAGATGATCGACGAGGGCGTCCGCCGGGCCTATGCCAATCCCGACAACCCCCTACGCGCCTCGGTGCTGGCCGACCCGGCGGGCAGCCGCAAGAACACGAAGGACAACACGCCGGCCGTGGTCCATTTCGAGATCGTCCCCGGCGACCATGTCGAGGTCATCTGCGCCGCCAAGGGCGGCGGCTCGGAAGCCAAGTCGAAGTTCGCCATGCTGAACCCTTCGGACGACCTGGTGGACTGGGTGCTGCACAAGATTCCCGAGATGGGCGCCGGCTGGTGCCCGCCGGGCATCATCGGCATCGGCATCGGCGGCACGCCGGAGAAGGCGATGCTGCTGGCCAAGGAATCCATCATGGCGCCGGTGGACATCCAGGACCTGAAGGCCCGGGGTGCTTCGACCCGGGCCGAGGAACTGCGGCTGGAACTCTACGAGAAGATCAACGCCCTGGGCGTCGGCGCCCAGGGCCTGGGCGGCCTGACCACGGTGCTGGACGTCAAGGTGCTCGACTATCCCTGCCATGCGGCCAACCTGCCGGTGGCCCTGGTGCCCAACTGTGCCGCCACCCGCCATTGCCACTTCCACCTGGACGGCTCCGGGCCGGCGAAGCTGGAGCCGCCGAAGCTGGAAGACTGGCCGGCCGTGACCTGGACGCCCGACCTGAAGTCGGCCACCCGGGTGAACCTGGACACCCTGACGAAGGCGGAAGTCGCCGCCTGGAAGCCGGGCCAGAAGCTGCTGCTGAACGGCAGGATGCTGACCGGCCGCGACGCCGCCCACAAGCGCATTGCCGACATGCTGGCCAAGGGCGAGAAGCTGCCGGTGGACTTCACGAACCGGGTGATCTACTACGTGGGCCCGGTGGACCCGGTGCGCGACGAGGTGGTGGGCCCCGCCGGCCCGACGACGGCCACCCGCATGGACAAGTTCACCCGCATGATGCTGGAGAAGACCGGCCTGATCTCCATGGTCGGCAAGTCCGAGCGGGGCCCCGTGGCCATCGAAGCCATCAAGGACAACCAGTCGGCCTATCTGATGGCCGTCGGCGGCGCCGCCTACCTGGTGGCCAAGGCCATCAAGTCGGCCAAGGTCGTCGGCTTCGCCGACCTGGGCATGGAAGCCATCTACGAGTTCGACGTCAGGGACATGCCGGTGACCGTGGCCGTCGATTCCTCCGGCACCTCGGTGCACGAGACCGGGCCGAAGGAGTGGCAGGCGCGGATCGGCAAGATCCCCGTCGTGGCGGGCCACTGACGGACCAATCCGGGCAGCCGCTTGGGATCCAGGGCGCCCGGGGTCGATCCCTCAATCCAAAGAAAAATGCGGAACCTCGACGTCATCCTCCTTTGTTCGACGTCCTGAACCAAGTATTGGCTGTCTGTGGGCCGGCGTTAGCCGATTGGTAAAGGCCAAGCGCAAGCCGGTGGATGCAGGTTCGATTCCTGCCGCCGGCCCGCCCTTCCGACCGGAGATTGGCAAGTCCCTGGGATTGGATGCACGGCCGCGGATACCGCACCGACATGGCGCACCGGCAAAACCGGGGAAACCGATTACCGTAACTGGACCGCATGGTGAAGACATTTTCGCTCCTCGCCCCCCGATGACGGGGGGCGCAACGGGGCGGCCGTGCAGCGGGTGCTGCACTTCGGCATCGTTTCAATCCTCGCCCCCCGATGACGGGGGGCGCAACGTTTCTACACCGAGACTTTCTCCGCCGGTGAGTCGTTACAACCCTCCCCCCCCGATGAGGGGGGGCGCAACCATGGAGGCCGACTACCCCCAGCGGGTGTCGGCATGTTTCAATCCTCGCCCCCCGATGACGGGGGGCGCAACCAGGCGGCGGCCGTGGAAGACAGAGGCGAAGTCCCGGTTTCAATCCTCGCCCCCCGATGACGGGGGGCGCAACGGCAGTCGAACGGGATGTTGCGCAGCTCGAGGGCGTTTCAATCCTCGCCCCCCGATGACGGGGGGCGCAACGGCGAGGAGTCCTGGGAGGACGCCTCGACGGTGACGTTTCAATCCTCGCCCCCCGATGACGGGGGGCGCAACCGCCGGCGCTGGCCACGGCCGGCAGGGTGACGGTGTTTCAATCCTCGCCCCCCGATGACGGGGGGCGCAACCTCGCACTCGACCGCCACCTTGGCCTCGACGATGGCGTTTCAATCCTCGCCCCCCGATGACGGGGGGCGCAACAAGTACCGGTCCTTCCTGGGGTTCCGCTTCGTAGCGTTTCAATCCTCGCCCCCCGATGACGGGGGGCGCAACGTCGGTTTTCATGGCGCGCATTCTAGACATGCTTCGTTTCAATCCTCGCCCCCCGATGACGG
>JBPOHD010000118.1:0-50404 GCA_052035955.1 Pseudomonadota bacterium | reverse complement strand
CGGGGGGGTCTGTCGCTGCTGCTCCGGCGCCGGCGGCGGGGCTCCTTGGGGGGGCGTCCGGTTTTGTAGGAGCGGCGGTCACGCCGCGATGGGGTCGGGAGCCGCGGCAATCGCGCCGCATGCGGCGCTCCTACAGGGGGCGTTCGGTTTTGTAGGAGCGGCGGTCACGCCGCGATGGGGTTTCCGTTCTCGCGAATCCCGCGGCGCTTCCTATCGCAGCCGGAAGCGGCCCATGGAGGCGTGCAGGGCGCGCGAGGTTTCCTGGAGGTCCTTTGCGGCGGCTGCGGTGCCGGCGACCTCGGCGGCGCTCTGCTCGGTCATTTCGGCGATGCGCTCGACGCGGCCGGCGATCTCGTTGCTGGCGGCGCTCTGTTCGCGGATGGATTCGGAAATCCCGGTGACCGTCGCCGACACCCGGCGGGCGCCTTCGCGGATGCGGACCACGGAGTCGGCGGCTTCGCCGGTCAGGCGGACGCCTTCGCCGGCCTTCTGGACCCCGGCGGTCATGCTGGCGACGGCGGAGTGGGTGTCGTCCTGGATGCGGGCTATGGTGCCGGCGATCTCGCCCGTCGAGGCCGTCGTGCGTTCGGCCAGCTTGCGTACCTCGTCGGCGACGACGGCGAAGCCGCGGCCCTGCTCTCCGGCCCGGGCGGCCTCGATGGCGGCATTGAGGGCCAGGAGGTTGGTCTGGTCGGCGATCTCCTTGATCGTGTTGACGATGGAGTTGATCTCCTCGGAGTGCCGCTCCAGTTCCTGGATCTGGCCGGAGGACTGGTTCACCGCGTCGGACAGGCGGCTGATCTCCGACGACACTTCCTTGATCACCTTGCCGCCGGATTCGGCCAGCGCGTCGGCCTCGGTGGCGATGGCATTGGCCTCGCCGGCGCTCTGGGCGATCTGGTCGATGCTGACGGACATTTCCTCGACGGCGGCGGCGATGGCCTGGGCCGCCTCGCTCTGGCTGCGCGAGCGGTCGGCCATGTGCTCCGACGTGGTCTGCATGATTTCGGCATCCCGGGTCAGGCGTTCGGCCTCGCCGAGCACCTCGGCGATCATGGCGCGCAGCCGTTCCTGCATCGCCTTCATGGCGGCCAGCAGGCTCTCGCCGTCGCCGGGACGGCAGGGCACCTCGGAAGCCAGGTCGCCCTCGGCGATGCGCCGCGCCGCCATGGCCGCATCCCGCGGTTCGCCGCCCAGGAGCCGGGTCAGGGACCGCTGGAGCAGCAGCAGCGATACGCCCACGATGGCGACGATGAACACGGCCCAGCCGAGGAACTTCCAGGCGGCCTCCCGGAAGATACGGTCCACGTCGTCCAGGTAGATGCCGGTGCCGACGATCCAGCCCCAGGGCGCAAAGCCCTTCACGTAGGAGACCTTGGGCACCGGCGCATCGGACCCTGGCTTCGGCCAGAGGTAATCGACGAGGCCGCCGCCGTCCTTCTTCACCACGTCGACGAATTCCTTGAACAGGAACTTGCCGTTCGGGTCCTTGAGGCTGGACATGTCCTTGCCCTCGAGTTCGGGCTTCGCCGCGTGCATCACGATGGCGGGGCTCATGTCGTTGATCCAGAAATACTCGCTGCCGTCGTAGCGCATGGCGCGCACGGCCTCCGCCGCGGCCTTGCGGGCGTCGGCGTCGGGCATCTTGCCGGCCTTCGCCGCCGCCTCGAAACTGGCGATCACCCCATGGGCCGTCTCCACCAGGTTGCGGACCTTCTCCTGGCGGTCCTGCAGGAGGATCTGGCGCTCGGTGTGGAGGACGACGACGAAGAGGAGAACCAGGGCGGCAAGGGTCGCCGCGAGGGTGAGGAACAAGCGCTGGCGCAGGCTGGGGCTGGATGAGGCCATGTCACCTCCTTGTTTCCCGGTGAGCCGGGATAGTTGTGAGCTGCAATGGTAAGACGTAAATCATTCGATGAGAAGGCCGACGCCGTGCCGCGTCCCGATGCGCGAGAAAAAAAGCCCGATCGTTGCCGATCGGGCTCTCCGGGTGCGCTCCCCGCCGATGGCAGGGTGCCGGCCGGGTGTTATTTCTTGCCGCGGGGGTTGGTCGCCTTCCTGGCCATCTCGTTCATGCCCTCGAAGGCCACCGAGGACGCCTTGGAGATCTGGTCGAAGGCGGTGTTCGCGTTGGCCATGGCCTTCTGGAAGACGTCCATGGCGTTGCCGCCGCCGCCGCCGGGGATGCTCTTGAAGAAGGACTGGAAGGCCTCGGCCATCTCGTGGCTGCCGGACGCGAGCTGCTCGGTGAGCAGGCGGGAGAACTCGCCCCGCGCCTCGGCACCGATCTCGGCGATTTTCTGGGCCGTCAGCATCATGCGCTGGGTGGTGTCCTGGGCGTAGCGGGTGCGCAGGGTCATCAGGTCACTCGGGTCCTTGGCGCCGGTCAGGGCGCGGGCATTCTCGACGCCCTGCTCGAACAGGTCCTTGGCCAGTTCGGTCTGGAGGGCCATGATGCGCTGGGAATTGTCGATGGAAAGCTGCGCCAGGCGCATGGCCGCCTCCAGGTTCTTGCGATGCAGTTCGTTGAATTGATCGTTCTTTGCAGCCATGACTCCCTCCTGACGATGGATGTTGGATCCGTGGAAAAACAATAGCAGGCCCGGCTTACGATACCCTGACCCGTAACCCGATTAGCATTGTCGGGTATCGGTCGGCCGGTCAAGTGCTCAAATGGGCGCGCGCTTCCTCCGCGTTCTCGTAGATATGGGGTGCCACCCGCCGACGTTCCATGGCTTCTCCCAGTTTAACCCTGAGGAAGGTGCTGGTGGTGTAACGGGTGACGTCGTGGTAGTGGGCGTCCATGATGCCCTTGACCATTCCGATATAGTCGTCGACCAGTTCCGGGGCGATGCCGAAGCGGTCGTAATTGACGATTGCATAGACCTTGTGCGGCACGTCGGCCAGGCTGGCCTCCACCGCCTGGCGGACCCGCTCGACGTCCTCGCGGCTGCGCACGCTGAGTCCCTCGAAATTGACGAAGAACAGATTCTGCCCCGGATCGTAGGACAGGCGGGCCTCCAGCGGCAGGTCCAGCATGTCCTGGCGCAGGCCCATGGGGTCGGCGGCGAAGATGCGGGGGTCCATGAGGGCCGGCTCCCGGGGCATCAGGGGACGAAAGCCCATCCTGTCTAGGATGTCTTTCTGCAGGTCGACCCCGGGGGCGATCTCGGTAAGCTCCAGTCCCTCCGGGGTCAGGCGGAAGACGCAGCGCTCGGTGATGAAGAGCACCGGCAGCTGGCGCCGACTGGCCTCGGCGCCGCTGAAGGTGCGGTGTTCCACGGCCTCGACGAACTTGGCCGCGCGACCGTCCTCGACGATGCGCAGGCGGCCGTCCGCCACCGCCACCTCCAGGTTGCCGGCGGTGAAGGTGCCGACGAAGACGACCTTCTTGGCGCTCTGGGAGATGTTGATGAAGCCACCGGCGCCGGCCAGCCGGGGACCGAACTTGGAAACGTTGAGGTTGCCTTCCCGGTCTGCCTGGGCCAGGCCCAGGAAGGCCATGTCGAGGCCACCGCCGTCGTAGAAGTCGAACTGGCTGGGCTGGTCGATGATGGCCTGGGTATTGGTGGCGGCGCCGAAATTGAGCCCGCCGGCCGGCACGCCGCCGATCACCCCGGGTTCCGCGGTCAGGGTCATGAGATCGATGATCCTTTCCTCGGCGGCCACGGATGCGACGCCCTCGGGCATGCCGATCCCCAGGTTCACCACCGCATTGGCCCGCAGCTCCAGGGCGGCGCGCCGGGCGATGATCTTGCGCTCGTCCATCGGCATGGGCGGGATCGCCGACATGGGGACGCGGATTTCCCCCGCGAAGGCGGGGTTGTACTGTTCCAGGAAGGTCTGCATGTGGTACTCGGGCTTTTCGGCCACCACGACGCAATCGACCAGGATGCCGGGGATCTTCACCTGGCGCGGGTTCAGGGTGCCCCGGTCGGCGATCCGCTCCACCTGGGCGATGACGATGCCCCCCGAGTTGCGGGCGGCCATGGCGATGGCCTGGCCTTCCAGGGTCAGGGCTTCCTTCTCCATGGTGACGTTGCCGTCCGGGTCGGCCGTGGTGCCGCGGACGATGCCGACGTGGATGGGGAAGGCCTTGTAGAAGAGATATTCCTCGCCATCGATCTCCATGATCCGGACCAGGTCGTCCGTGGTCCGCGCATTCAGCTTGCCGCCGCCGTGGCGCGGGTCCACGAAGGTGCCCAGGCCGATGCGGGTCAGGGTGCCCGGCTTGCCGGCCGCGATGTCCCGGTAGAGGTGGGCGATGACGCCCTGGGGCAGGTTCCAGGCCTCGAGGCGGTTGGCGACGGCCAGTTCCTGCAGGCGCGGCACCAGGCCCCAGTGGCCGCCGATGACCCGCGCCACCAGGCCGTCGTGGCCCAGGTGGTTCAGGCCCCGTTCCTTGCCGTCGCCCTGGCCGGCCGCGTAGACCACGGTGAGGCCCCTCGGGCTGCCCTGGCCCTGGGCATCCTTTTCCAGGGATTCGAGGAAGCGCTGCTCGAGGGCCACGGCGATGTTCTCGGCGAAGCCGATGCCGACGAAGCCCGTGGTGGCGAGGGTGTCGCCGTCGCGGATCAGGGCGACGGCCTCCCGGGCGGTGACGATCTTGCCGCTGTCGCCGGTGCGGAGGCTCTGGGCCAGGGGATGGCGGGCGTGCGGATGCATTGTTTCTCCTGGATTCGGGCCGCGCGACGCCGGAGACACCCCGGCCGGCGATATGGCGGCGGCAAGCGGGATTCTGCCCGGGACGGGCGTTCCCGGCCTAGACCTAGGTCAAAAAACGAGCAGGAAGGCGGGGCGGCGGACGCTCGCCCGACGGCCGGACGATTGAAATCGGGCCGCTTGTCCCCATTTCCGGACCAGTGCCATTCACGCCGGGATACCCCAACCATGCGCCTCGACAAGCTCACCACCAAGTTCCAGCAGGCCCTCGCCGACGCCCAGAGCCTGGCCATCGGCCGCGACAACCAGATGATCGAGCCCCAGCACCTGCTGCTGGCCCTGCTCAACCAGGATGACGGGGCCACCTCGTCCCTGCTGCAACGGGCCGGCGTCGCCGTGCCCCCCCTGAAGAAGGCCCTCGAGGCGGCCGTCGACCGGCTGCCGAAAGTCGAAGGCCACGGCGGCGAGGTGTCCATCGGCCGCGACCTTTCCAACCTGCTCAACCTGACCGACAAGGAAGCCCAGAAGCGGGGCGACCAGTTCATCGCCAGCGAGATGTTCCTGCTCGCCCTGGCCGCCGACAAGGGCGAGACGGGGCGGCTGCTGAAGGAGCACGGCCTCGCCCGGCCGGCCCTGGAGCAGGCCGTGGAGGCGGTGCGCGGCGGCCAGGGCGTCGGCTCCCAGGAGGCGGAAGGCCAGCGGGAGGCCCTGAAGAAGTACTGCATCGACCTGACCGAGCGGGCGGCCCAGGGCAAGCTCGACCCGGTGATCGGCCGCGACGACGAGATCCGCCGCGCCATCCAGATCCTGCAGCGGCGCACGAAGAACAACCCGGTGCTGATCGGCGAGCCCGGCGTCGGCAAGACGGCCATCGTCGAGGGCCTGGCCCAGCGCATCGTGAACGAGGAGGTGCCGGAGACCCTGAAGGGCAAGAAGGTGCTGGTGCTCGACATGGCGGGCCTGCTGGCCGGCGCCAAGTACCGGGGCGAGTTCGAGGAGCGCCTGAAGGCGGTGCTGAAGGAGATCGCCCTCGACGAGGGGCGGATCATCGTCTTCATCGACGAGCTCCACACCATGGTGGGGGCCGGCAAGGCCGAGGGCGCCATCGATGCCGGCAACATGCTGAAGCCGGCCCTGGCCCGCGGCGAGCTGCACTGCATCGGCGCCACCACCCTGGACGAGTACCGCAAGTACATCGAGAAGGACGCGGCCCTGGAGCGGCGCTTCCAGAAGGTGCTGGTGGACGAGCCGTCCGTCGAATCGACCATCGCCATCCTGCGCGGCCTGCAGGAGAAATACGAACTGCACCACGGGGTGGACATCACCGACCCGGCCATCGTCGCCGCGGCGGAGCTGTCCCACCGCTACATCACCGACCGCTTCCTGCCGGACAAGGCCATCGACCTGATCGACGAGGCGGCGGCGCGCATCAAGATGGAGATCGACTCCAAGCCCGAGTCCATGGACAAGCTGGACCGGCGGATCATCCAGCTGAAGATCGAGCGGGAGGCCGTCAAGAAGGAAAAGGACGAGGCGTCCATCAAGCGCCTGGGCCTCATCGAGGACGAGATCGCCAAGCTGCAGAAGGAATACTCCGACCTGGAGGAGATCTGGAAGGCCGAGAAGGCCCAGGTCCAGGGCTCCGCCCACATCAAGGAGGAGATCGACAAGCTGAAGGCGCGCATGGCCGAGCTGCAGCGCAAGGGCCAGTACGACACGCTGGCCGAGCTCCAGTACGGCCAGCTGCCGCAGCTGGAAGCCCAGCTCAAGGCGTCCGAGAAGTCCTTTTCCAGCGATGGCGGCAAGCCGGCGGCGAACCGGCTCCTGCGCACCCAGGTGGGGGCCGAGGAGATCGCCGAGGTGGTGTCCCGGGCCACGGGCATCCCGGTCTCGAAAATGATGCAGGGCGAGCGCGACAAGCTGCTGAAGATGGAGGACCGCCTGCACCAGCGCGTGATCGGCCAGGACGAGGCCGTGCGCCTGGTGGCCGACGCCATCCGCCGCTCCCGGGCCGGCCTCTCGGACGAGAGCCGGCCCTATGGCTCCTTCCTCTTCCTGGGGCCGACGGGGGTCGGCAAGACCGAGCTGTGCAAGACCCTGGCCGAGTTCCTCTTCGATTCCGAGGAGCACCTGATCCGCATCGACATGAGCGAGTTCATGGAGAAGCACTCCGTGGCCCGGCTGATCGGCGCCCCCCCGGGCTACGTGGGCTACGAGGAAGGCGGCTACCTGACCGAGCAGGTGCGCCGCAAGCCCTATTCGGTGATCCTCTTCGACGAGGTGGAGAAGGCCCATCCGGACGTCTTCAACGTACTGCTGCAGGTGCTCGACGACGGGCGAATGACGGACGGCCAGGGGCGCACGGTGGACTTCAAGAACACCGTCATCGTCATGACCTCGAACCTGGGCTCGCAGATGATCCAGCAGATGTCCCAGGGCGACGATAGCGACTACCAGGTGATCAAGCTGGCGGTGATGGCCGAGGTGAAGACCCATTTCCGGCCCGAGTTCGTGAACCGCATCGACGAGATCGTCGTCTTCCATGCCCTGGACGAGAAGCACATCGCCGGCATCGCCCGCATCCAGATCGGCTACCTGGAGAAGCGCCTGGCGCGGCTGGAGATGAGCATGGAAGTCAGCGACGAGGCGCTGGCCCTGATCGCCGAGGCCGGCTTCGACCCGGTGTTCGGCGCCCGGCCCCTGAAGCGCGCCATCCAGGAGCGGATCGAAAACCCGCTGGCCAAGGCCATCCTGGAAGGCCGGTTCGCCGCCAGGGACCGCATCCGGGTGTCGGCGGGCAAGGGCGGGGCCATCGCCTTCGAGAAGGCGTAACCCTTCACGGACGGGGGCGGATGGCGGATGCCACGCCACCCCCGCTGGTTTATCCTTCGCGCTCCCCCGTCATCGCGAAAGGCGAACCGTGACGACTCCCCAGCCTGGCATCCTGGCGGCGCCCCCCCTGGCGGCCCGCTACCTTTCCTTCTCCCTGTATTCGTCGGCCGCGGCTGCCCGCGCCCTGAAGGCCCTGGCGGCCATCGCCGACGGCGATTCCGTCGTGGTCGGCATCGGCGAGTCCCTGGTTTCCGCCCTGGGACGCGAAATCCCGGGCCTCAAGCCCTTCCCGGTATTCGCCCACTTGGGCGTCGATATCCCGTCCGCCCCCCATGCCCTCTGGTGCTGGCTGCGCGGCAAGGATCGCGGCGAGCTGCTGCACCAGTCCCGGCGGATCACCCATATGCTGGAACAGGCCTTCGACCCGGCCGGCACCGTGGATGCCTTCTTTTTCAGCGGCGGCCGGGACCTGACGGGCTTCGAGGACGGCACGGAGAATCCGACCGGCGACGAGGCCGACCGGGCCGCCATCTTCCATGGCCAGGGAGAGGGGCTCGACGGCAGCAGCTTCGTCGCCGTGCAGCAGTGGCGCCACGACATGGAGCGTTTCGAGGCCATGGACGCGGAGACCCAGGACAAGGTGGTCGGCCGGCACAAGGCGGGCAACGAGGAGATGGACGACGCGCCGCCCGCGGCCCACGTCAAGCGCACGGCCCAAGAGAGCTTCGCCCCGGAGGCCTTCGTGCTCCGGCGGTCCATGCCCTGGTCGGACCAGCATTCGGCCGGCCTGATGTTCGTCGCCTTCGGCCGCAGCTTCGACGCCTTCGAGGCCCAGTTGCACCGCATGGTCGGCCTGGACGACGGGGTGGTGGACAGCCTGTTCCGATTCACCCATCCCCTCGACGGCGCCTATTTCTGGTGCCCACCGCTGGCCGACGGGCGCCTCGACCTGCGCGCCCTCGGCCTCTGACGGGGCGCTCCGCGGAGGGATGCGGAACATGACAGGCAAGTGGAAATGGGGCCGCCTGGTGGCCATGGCGCTGCTGGCGCTGGGCGCCACGGCGGCCGCCGCCAAGGCCCCGGTGCCGCGCACCGTGGTGCCGCGCGGCCCCCTGGCCGCCGACGAGACGGCCACCGTGGAGATCTTCCGCAAGTGGAGCCCCTCGGTGGTGCACATCACGACCCTCGACAAGGTGGTGAACCTGTGGACCATGAACGTGCGCGAGGTGCCGCGCGGCACGGGCTCGGGATTCGTCTGGGACGACCAGGGCCACGTCGTCACCAACTACCACGTGGTCGCCGGCGCCCGCGGCGCCCAGGTGCGCCTCTCCGACCAGCGGACCTTCGCCGCCGAACTGGTCGGGGTGAGCCCGGAGAACGACCTGGCCGTGCTGCGGATCAGGGTGCCCGAGAAGCGCCCCGAGCCGCTCGTGCTGGGCAGCAGCCGCGACCTGCTGGTGGGGCAGCGGGTGGTGGCCATCGGCAATCCCTTCGGCCTCGACCACACCCTGACGACCGGCGTGATCTCCGCCCTGGACCGCTCCATCGACGGCGAGGGCGGGGCCATCCATCACCTGATCCAGACCGACGCGGCGATCAATCCGGGCAACTCCGGCGGCCCCCTGCTCGATTCGGCCGGTCGGCTGATCGGCGTCAATACGGCGATCTACAGCCCCTCCGGGGCCAGCGCGGGGATCGGCTTCGCGGTGCAGGCGGACAAGGTGAACCGGGTGGTGCCGGAACTGATCGCCTTCGGGCAGTACCGGCCGCCCTCCATGGGCATCACGGTGCTGGACCGGGTCGGCAGCGCGGTGACGCGGCAGCTGGGCATCAAGGGCGCCCTGATCCTGGAAGTGGCGGAGGGCTCGCCGGCCGACCGCGCCGGCCTCAAGGGCAGCCGCCTGGTGCGGGCCGGGTCCATCGTCCCGGGCGACGTGATCCAGTCCCTGGACGGCAAGCCGGTGGAAGGCAGCTCCGATCTCGACAAGCTGCTCGACGGCCGCAATGCCGGCGACCGGATCACCCTGGGTGTCTGGCGCGAAGGTGCCACCCGCCAGGTGACGGTGACGCTGGCCGCCGGCGGGCGCTGATTCGTGCCCCCATCGAGGCCGCGATGAAGGGGTGGCGCTGGGCTGCGACGGTCGCCGGATTGCTGGCCGGCACGGTCCTCGCCGGTGTGCCCGGCCTGGGCGACGAGGGACAGGCGGACTGGCGGGCTTACACGGAAGCCCCGGACCACCGGGCATTCGCCATCGCGCCCGGCGGCGCCTGGAGCTGGGTCTCGGGGGCGAGGACCGGCGCCGAGGCGCGGGAGAGGGCGCTGGCGGAGTGCCGCGGGCGCACCGAGCAGAAGTGCGCGGCCTATGCCGTCGATGACAAGGTGGTCCTCGACGCGGCGACCTGGCGGGGTCTCTGGGGCCCCTACGCCAGCCGCGAGCAGGCCCGCCGGGCCGCCATCGGCAAGGGCCCCGGGCAGCGGATGTTCGACCTGGCCTTCGCCGATCCGCAGGGGCGCGCGACCAGCCTCGCGTCCTTCCGCGGGCGCGTGGTGGTCCTGCATTTCTGGGGCTCCTGGTGCGCTCCCTGCCGGCGGGAACTGCCGGACCTGCAGCGCCTGGTCGATTCCCTGGCCGGAAGGTCCGATGTCGCCTTCATCCTCCTGCAGGCCCGCGAAGCCGGCGCCGTCTCCCGGCGCTGGGCGGAAGCTCAGAAGCTCCGGCTGCCTCTGTCGGACTCCGGGGCGAAAGGCGACGAGGACGCCCAATTCCGCCTCGCCGGCGGGCGCGGGATCGCCGACCGGGAGGTGGCGGCGCGCTTTCCCACGACCTTCGTCCTCGACCGGCACGGCGTGGTGCTCTTCTCCCAGGTGGGCCCGGTCCACGATTGGCCGGCCTACCGGGAACTCCTGCTCGACGCGGCGGCCCGGTCCGGGCGCTGAGGCACCGCCGGGTTCCGCCCGACGGCTGACCGGCAACTGACGGCGGGTTGATCGGGGTCAACAGGCTGAATCAGCATAGCGCTATATTCCGAATATCTGCTCTCCCGTTGGGGCGGTTGGGCGCCTGGCGGGGCAGGGCATCGAGAGGGAGAAACTCATGGGCATCCGTACCACCGCCGTGCTGCGTGCATCATTGCTGGCAGCGTTCCTGGCCGCTGCCGCGGCTCCCGTCCTGTCCTACGAGGGCGACCTGAAGCGGGGCCGGCTCTACTACCGGCAGATCTGCACGGCCTGCCACCAGGCCGGCAACAAGACCATCGCCCCGAACGAGAAGACCAAGGCGGAATGGGCGGCCTACATCAAGGCCGACAAGCACGACAAGACCGGCAAGAGCAATCCCTCGGTCAAGTACTTCACCACCAAGGCCTACCGGGAAACCATCAAGGGCAGCAACAAGGTGGCCGAGAAGCTGCTGAACACGTCCGACGCGGAGTTGTACACGGACATCCAGGCCTGGATGCAGTACAGCGCCAAGGACTCGGACAATCCCTCCGGCTGCAACTGAACGGAGCCCCGCCATGGCATCCGACGCCGATACCGGCGGCGGCCGCGGCTGGCCACTGATCGAGGGGCTGCGCCAGGATTACGAAGCCCTGTTCGGCGACCAGTGGTCGCCCTACTTGGGCGTCATCCTGATGGTGGCCATACTGACCGCCCTGATGGCCAGCGGCCAGTTCTGGGGCATCTTCGGCGGCCTCAAGCTCTGGGGCGACTGGCTGAACAATGCCATTGGACTGGGCCCGCTGCTGGGCCTGAAGGCCGACCTGGAAAGCCCCCTGATGCACCGCATGTCGCTGATGAACGGCACACTGGTCGCCGGGGCCTTCGCGGCGGCATTGCTGTCGCGCCAGTTCGCCCTGAATCGGGCACCGAAGCTCGAGTACCTGTGGGGCGCCCTGGGCGGCATCCTGATGGGCATCGGGGCGAGCCTGGCCGGCGGCTGCACCACCGGCGGCTTCTTCACCCCCATCGTGCATGCGTCGCCGGCCGGCTGGGCCATGGCGGCCGGCCTCCTTGCGGGGGCTTTCGTGGGCCTGAAGCTGTTGCTGTGGACCCTGGAGCACGTGAGCTGGGGGATGACCGCGCCGGCGGTGGCCGAGGATGATCCGCGCTGGCGCGCCTGGTATCCGCTGGCCGGCGCCGCGGTCCTGGCCGGCATCGGCCTGTGGGCGCTGTCCTGGGCGGTTTCCGGCGATGCCAAGCTGCTCTCCCGGTCCATCGTGATCCTGGCCGGCCTCGCCCTGGGCTTCGTCATGCAGCGCTCGCGGCTCTGCTTCGCCCGCGCCCTGCGGGAGCCCTTCATGACGGCGGAGGGGGAGATGACCAAGGCCATCCTCCTGGCCCTGGCCCTGGCCATGCCGATCGCCGCCCTGCTCTTCGACAGGAAGATCCTCGATCCCTACATCGCCATTCCGCCGACCTTCTGGATCGGTTCGCTGGCCGGCGGCCTGGTGTTCGGCATCGGCATGGTCTTCGCCGGCGGCTGCGCCTCCGGCGCCCTCTGGCGGATGGGCGAAGGGCACCTCAAGCTGTGGGTGGCGGGCTTCTTCTTCGCATGGGGCGGCTCCACCTTCTCCGCCCTGGCCAAGGCCTGGGACCTGCTGGCGGTCGAGCAGAACCTGGATACCATGCTCGACGAGACCAGGGTGGGCACCCAGGTCTTCCTGCCCCAGGCCTTCGATGGCTGGCTGCCGGCAATGCTGTTGGGGTATTGCCTGCTGCTCGCCTGGTACCTGCTGATCCGCTACAACGAATCCACCGAGAAATTCACCGTCCTCTGAGGAGAGAGATCATGACGAGACACCTGCTTCGCAAGACATTGCTGACGACCCTCGCGGCCGCCCTTCCCATGGCGCTGCCCTTCGCCCTGCCTCCCTCCGTGGGTCTGGGCGGGGACGCCCTGGCGCAGGCGAGCCAGTTGCAACCCAAGGAAGGCTGGTACAGGAACCTGGTCGACACGGACTTCGTCAAGCCCTACGTGGAGATTCCGCCGCGCAAGGACGTCACCCTGATCGACGCCCGGCCGGCCGCCCGCCAGTACGATCCGGGCCACCTGCCGGGGGCGATCAACGTCCCGGACTCGAAATTCGACCAGATGACGAACCTGCTGCCGGCGGACAAGGCGAAGCTGGTCATCGTCTATTGCGGCGGCCTGGAATGCATGCTCAGCCACAACGTGGCGCACAAGCTGGAAAAGCTGGGCTACTCGAACATCAAGGTCTATCCGGAGGGCAACCCCGAGTGGGCGAAGCGCGGCCTGCCCCTGGCGGTCAGCACCGCCTACGTGAAGAAACTGATGGACGACAAGGAGAAGTTCGTGCTGATCGACGCGCGGCCGAAGCGGGTCTTCGACAAGGGTTACATTCCCGGCGCCATCAACATCTCGGACACCGATTTCGAGAAGAACGTGGACAAGCTGCCGGCCGACAAGGCAACGCCGCTGATCTACTATTGCGGCGGCCTCGAGTGCGTGCTGTCGGACAAGTCGGCCGACAAGGCGCGCAAGCTGGGCTATACCAACGTCAAGACCTATCCCGACGGCTTCCCGGAATGGGCGAAGGCCTTCCCGGCACTGGTGGCCGGCGGCGATGCCGCGGCGGCAGGGGCTCCGAAGGCGGTCGAGATCGTCGGCGGCAAGGAAAAGGGCTCCATCGTGGTCGCGTCCCTCGACAAGATCCTCAAGGAGGCGCCGGACTCGGTGCTGCTGGTCGACACCCGGGATGCCAAGGAATTCGCCGGCGGAACGATCAAGGGGGCGATCAACCTGCCGATCAACGCGCTGGAGAAGCAGATCGGCACGCTGCCGACCGGCAGGCCGGTGATCTTCTTCTGCGGCACGGGCGCCCGGGCCGGCGAGGCCTACGACACGGTCAAGCTGCTGCGGCCGGAGGTCCAGGCCTGGTTCGTCGACGCGGAAATGAAGTTCCCGGGCGACGGCAGCTATGTGGTGACCAAGGGGAAGTGAACGAGGCGAGCGGGGCCGGCAGGCCCCGCCGGGCAAGACAGGCTCCGGCGGCCGACGGCCCCGGAGCCTTTTTCAATGGATCCTGTCCAGCCAGGTGGCCAGGCGTTCGGCCGCCGCGCGCCACTGGCGTTCGAGCATGAGGATATGGCCCGTACCCGGGACCACGGCGATTTCCGCGTCGCCGTTCCACCGTCGCGCGGTGAAGCCGAGCAGGTGCGGCGGGAACAGGGCATCCATCTCGCCGCCCATCACCAGGGCCGGGATGTGGGGCAGGGGCCTGGGAATGCTCCAGGCCATGAAGGTCATGTCGGCGATGGCGCGCAGGGACTCGGGCTGGATGAGCCGTGCCAGTTCCATCAGTTCGTGCTTGGGGGCGTCGGGGGCGAAATAGACCGAGCGCATGACTTCCAGGGTGCGTTCGGAGAACTCGCCGGCCAGGGCCTTGGGCATTTCCGAGTAGAAGGCGGGCCGCTTGAGGGCCAGGTCGATGGAGGCCCCCCACATGCCGAAGGGCGGCACAGGGGAGAGCAGGGCCACGGCCCTGGCGCCCGGTTCCATTTCCGATTCCAGGTAACGCGAGGCGACCGCGGCACCCATGGAGTGGCCCACCAGCACCGGGGCCTCGTCCAGTTGGGCGGCGAGCGCCGCCACGTCCTCCGCGTAGTCCTCGAGCCCGAAGTCGTCCAGCCGGTCCCGGCCTTCGCTGCCGCCGTGGCCGGAGAGGTCGATGGCGTAGCTGTCGTGGCCATGTTTCTGGAAGAAGGGGAGGAAGTGCTCCGCCCAGCAGCCGCCATCCACGTAACCGCCGTGGATGAAGATCAGCGGCGGCCGTCCCGAGGCTTTCGTGGCGGGGAGGTGCAGGTGGTGGATGCGGCGGTCGCATTTCATGGAGAATGTTCCCTTCGTGGAATCGCCGGAACGGTCTCCGGTTTGGCCCCGTGAAATCGCGGCGATTGCCTGCGGTTCTCGGGGGGCGATGGCTTTCTCGATTATAGCGATGCCCCTGGCCGCGGTCCGTGCGGATGGCCCGCAATAACGTGAATTGGACACCCATTGGGAGCGAGCAATGAAGGTTTTCATCACCGGCGCGACCGGATTCATCGGCCTGCCCCTCGTTCGTTCCGTGCTGCGGAACGGTCACGAGGTCGTCGCCCTGGTTCGCAATCCCGAATCGGGACCGGCCAGGCTGGTCGCGGCCGCGGGTGCCAGCCTGCACCGGGGCGACGTCACGGACCGGGCCTCGATGCGTGCCGGGATGGAAGGGGCCGACACCGTGATCCACAACGCCGGCCATTACGAATTCGGCCTGGACGCTGCGGCCAGGCAAAGGATGCTCGGCACCAACGTCGTGGGCACCCGCAACGTGCTGGAACTGGCCCGGGATATGGGGATCCCGCGTTGCGTGCATGTCTCCAGCGTCGTGGCCCTCGGCGAGACCGGGCCGGAGCCGTGCGACGAGGATTTCCAGCGGCGCGCGCCCTGCCGAACCTGGTACGAGCAGACGAAGACCGAGGCCCATGCCATCGCCCGCCGTCACCAGGACGACGGGCTGCCGCTTGCCATCGTCTGCCCGAATGCCGTGATCGGACCCAACGACCATTCGGTGTGGGGCTACTTCCTGCGCATGTACCTCAACCGTGTCATGCCACCGGTATGCTGGTCGCCGGACCGCGTGCTTTCCCTCGTCCCCGTGGAGGACCTGGCCGAGGGGATTGCCCTGGTGGCCGGGAAGGGCAGGATGGGCGAGACCTACCTGCTCACCGGCGAGCCGAAGTCCGTGCGCCAGACCCTGGAGATCTGGAAGCGGCGGCCGGGGGCCTTCCAGGTCCGTTTCTGGCTGCCGCCCTGGCTGATGGCGGCGGCCTGCTGGCCCCTGGAACCGCTGCTGCGGGTGGCCGGCATGCCGGCCTTCCTGTCCCGGGAGACCGTGCATGCCGTCATGCACCTGAACTATTCCTCCGGCAAGGCCAGGCGGGAGCTCGGCTGGACCCATCGGTCGGCGGAGGAAATGTGGCTGGGGACGATCGATGCGGAACTCGGGCTCATGGGACACCGGCGGGGTCGGGGCCTGGCGGCGAAGCTCAATCCCCTGCCGGCGGGAACTTGAGTCCATCCGGGCGGTCGACCCCCATCAACCAGGAGGAGAGCACCATGCGCACCATGGAAGGATTCGGAGTGGCCGTCGCGGCCTGGATGACGTGCGCGGCGGCCCTGGCGGCGCCCGAGCCCGGGCAGAAGGCGCCCGACTTCAGCGCGCGCGACTTGTCCGGCGAGGTCGTCAGCCTGGCCCGCTTCCAGGGAAAGACCGTGGTGCTGGAGTGGAACAACCCCAACTGCCCCTTCGTGCGCAAGCACTACGACTCGGACAACATGCAGCGGCTGCAGCGGGAGAAGGGCGAGGTCGTCTGGCTCGCCGTGAATTCCACCAATCCCGACAGCGGGGATTTCATGAGCGCCGGCGCCTTGGGAAAATGGCTGGCCGAGGGCAAGGCGGCGCCGTCCCATTACCTCCTCGACCGGGACGGCAGGATCGGGCGCGCCTACGGTGCCAAGACCACGCCCCACATGTACGTGATCGATCCGAAGGGCATCCTCGTCTATGCCGGCGCCATCGACGACAAGCGCAGCACCCAGGTGGCGGACGTGCCGACGGCGAGGAATTTCGTCAGGGCGGCCCTGGGCGCGCTGGCGGCCGGCAAGCCGGTGGCGGACCCGAGCACGGCACCCTACGGATGTTCGGTGAAGTACTGAGGCCCCCGGCGGGCGGCGGCACCCGGCGCGCCCACGAACCGCCACGCCGGCCCGGTCCGGCCGGGCGGCGCGCCGGCTAGTTCCCCAGCCGGACGTCGACCCGCCAGGCCCGGGTCTTCCCGTCGCCGGGGGACGCGGCCACCCATACGGCCGCCAGGTTGCCCGGCTTCGAGCGGCGGCCGTTCGCCGTCAGGCGCGAGGCCCAGCGTGCGCCGCCCGGGCGCGCCTCGACGGCCGGGGGCTGTCCCGGTTCGACGAAATCCTCGGCTTCGAAGAACAGCTCGCCGCGGCGGCCGACGGGTTCCGGCAGGTCCAGGTCGACCTCGACCGTGTCGCCGCGCCGCGCCGCGGATGCCCGGATCCCGTCGTGGGCCTGGGGCAGCCGCTCCCGGGTTTCCCGGAACAGCCGGGCGTGACGGGCAGGGCCGGCCGTCGTCGCCGAGATGGGCAGGTCGAGGGTCAGGGTGGCCTCCCGCGGAACGCAGTTGTCGCGGCACTCGAGCCAGGCGGCGCGCAGGACGACAGTGGCCCGGGTGGGCGGCCGGACGCCTGCTCGGGGATAGAGGAGGACCGGCAGCAGGGCCTCCCCCTCGTAGCCATAGCTCGCCAGCGGTCCCCGCGGCAGTCGCGCCGGGTAGGGCCATTCGATGTCTCCCGCCGCGAATCCCGGCGGCAGGGTCCAGGCGAGGGTGGTGGGGATGCCGGCGTCCCCGGGGTTCTTCCAGTAGGTGTGCCAATGCGGATCGTGCTGCATGCGCAGGCCGATCCAGCAGGGTTTTCGCGGCTGGCAGGCAAGCCGCTCGCTGGCCAGTTCGACGGCCACGGCGCCGGGTTTGGCGGCGGCCCCGCCGTCCCCGAGGGACCACGCCTGACCGCAGACCGGCAGCAGGAAGAGGCCGCATGCGACGCGGAAGCACCACGCCAATCCGCTGCCGCACGGGCTGCGCGGAATTACCGCAGCCGGATTCATTTTTTCGCCCTGGTGGCCAGCAGGGACTTGAGGTCGGCGAAGGGTGAGTGGGTTGCGACCGTCCCGGCGGGGCCCGCGGTCCCCCCGGCCGCCGCTTCCAGCTGCCGCTGGTGCTCGTTGTCGTGGCAATACAGGCAGAGCAGTTCCCAGTTGCTGCCGTCGGGCGGATTGTTGTCGTGGTTGTGGTCCCGGTGGTGCACGGTGAGTTCCCGCAGGTTGCTCCGGTTGAACTCGCGGGCGCATCGGCCGCAGATCCACGGGTAGAGCTTCAGGGCCTGTTCGCGATAGCCCTGGGCGCGCGCGTCGGCGGCGCGGCGGGCCTCGGCGACGATCCGGTCGAGCTTGGACGGGTCGGGGGGCGTCATGGCTGGCATTCCTGCTTGGGGGTGGACGACAAGTCCGGATGGTAGTCCAGCCCGGGCCGTTCCGCTTGCGGGGACGACGGCGGGCGCCGCGGTCTGCCCGTCGGCTTCCGCAAGGGCTCGCCGCGCGCGTGGCCGGGACGAATTCCGTTAGTATTGTTTGCAGCCAACGTTTCCCGGAGGAGAGCAGTCCATGGCCGAAGAGAAGAAGAGCAGGGGGCCCCGCGGCAAGCGGCAGGCGGAAGCGCCGGCCGAGGACAAGTCGGCAGTCGGGGAGAGCACCGCGCGGGCGGCGATGCACACGGTCGCGCAGCAATTGCGCTCCTGGGCCGATACGATGGTCGGCCTCGCCGGTACGGCGGCCGACGTCTCCCTGGCTTTCGCCAAGTCGAGTTTCCGGGAGCCGGCGGCGAAGGCCGCGGTCGAGAAGGCCGGCCACATGCTGCGCCGGCTGCGGGAAGCGGCCGGCATGAGCGCGAAGCAGCTCGGCGAGGCCATCGACCTG
This sequence comes from Pseudomonadota bacterium, assembly GCA_052035955.1. GTDB lineage: Bacteria > Pseudomonadota > Gammaproteobacteria > Burkholderiales > Rhodocyclaceae > JAEUNJ01. The sequence continues at coordinate 32,359 of JBPOHD010000118.1, read as the reverse complement.
AAGGATCCCACGTTGCTCGAGCTGGCCGAAAACGGCAAGGTGGCGCTGCCCTTCGAGATCATCCTCAGGCTGGCCGGCGTCCTGGCGCGCAACGACCCGGTCTCGTTCGTCATGAACCTTACCCGTTCCTACAATCCGGACCTGTGGCGGGCCCTGGAGAGCCTCGGGGTCGGGCGGGTCCTGGTGCACGCGGGCCGCGAGCGCGAATTCGTGAACATCTATCGCGGCCATGATGCCGCCCGGGAACTGGACGACGAGGAGTTCGCCGCCGTGCTTGCCTTCGTCAATCAGGCGCTGGAGGTGGCCCTCGCGTTCCACGCTGCGGAAAAGAAGAAGGCGCGTCCCGCGGCGCCGCGCAAGGCCGGTACCGCCTAGCGGAACCGGCCGCATCTTTGGGCGCGCCACTCTAATCCTGGCGCCGGGCCTCGTTATACTGAACGCAATTGCGACCGGTGCCCATCCGGTGCGCGCCAGAAATAGAACGAGCGAGGAGTTCAGCCATGGCTACCCGATATTCCCGTTCCGGTCCCCCGAGTCCCCTGCATTCCCTGATGGAGTTCCGCGGCCTGCTGGAACTCGCGGCCCTGCCCTATGCCGTCCCGCTGTTGATGAACGTGCCCAAGGGCGATGGCCATCCGGTGTTGCTGCTGCCCGGCTTCATGGCCGACGAGAAGACCCTGTTCGCCCTCAAGACCTACCTGGACTACCTCGGCTACGAGGTGGAAGCCTGGGGCTTCGGCCGCAATGTCGGTTTCCAGTTGAAGCACGCGAAGGCGCTGGAGCAGAAGGTGCGCTACATGCACCACAAGCACGGCAGAAAGCTGAGCCTGGTCGGCTGGAGCCTGGGGGGCGTGTTCGCCATGTATGCGGCCCACCAGGCGCCCGAATGCGTGCGCTCGGTGGTGACCCTCGGCAGCCCGGTGTCCACCGATGCCGGTGGCAGCGAGACCTCGGCGCTGGTCAAGGCCCTGTACCGGGCCATTGCGCATCCGATGGGCCCGGCGGCCCATTCGGCCCACCCGCGGGCCAAGGTGATGCAGGGACGGCCGCCGATGCCGGCCAGCTGCCTCTACTCCCTGAGCGACGGGGTGGTGCCACCCCAGGACGCCACCATAGACGGCGATCCGGCCATGCACGAGAACATCCGCGTGCCGGGCAGCCACGTGGGGCTGGGCTTCAATGCCCTGGTGCTGTGGATCGTCGCCGACCGGCTGGCCCAGGCCGAGGGGGCGTGGAAGCCCTTCGAGCCTTCCGGCATCCTCGGCCGGATCTACCAGTTCACGACGAACGACGCCGTGCCCGCCTGAGGGGCGTCACGTTGGACTTGGCCTTCGGCGGCCGCGCCAGGGCCAGGTAGTCCTGGAAGCTGTCGCGCACGCATTGTGCGAAGAGGTCCGGGTCCGGCATCTGGTCCCGGCATGCCGTGGGGGAAAGGATCAGCTTGCCGTCGTAGCTCGTCACGGCAAAGACCAGGCCCATGCCGTCGCTGATCGGCATGATGGCGGAGAAGTAGGTCATCCTCGCCCCGTTCAGGTACAGCGGCACGGACGGCCCGGGCACGTTGGTCACCGTGCAGTTGGCGAGGGGCGCGCGGCGCCCCAGGTCGGTGACGGCCCGGGTCAGCATCTTGCTCGTCAGGGCCAGCGTGGCCGCCGGTGCGTGGCGGCTGATGTCGGTCAGTTCCCTTGCCCCGACGGCCTGGTGGATCGCCTCCGATGACTTGGTCTGGTCCCGTATCTGGGCCAGGCGGGCAATCGGGTCCGGCAGATCGGTGCCCAGCAGGACACGCATCCACGACATCTCCAGGTCGCTGTCGGGATTGTCCTTGTCGGACCGGATGTAGATGGGGGCGATGGCGGACAGGCTGGCTGCCGGCAGTTCGCCGTTGATCTCCAGGTAGCGGCGCAATCCGCCGCCGCACACCGCCAATACGACGTCATGGGTGGTGGCGCCCTCCACCAGGCTGCGGATCTCGCGCAACTCGCCCATATCGAAGCGGCGCGTCTCGAAGACCCGGTGCGGCGAGACGATGGAGTTGAACCGCGTCACCGGCAGCCGCCGCGGATGGAACAGCATGTCCCGGACGATGCGCATGCCGGTCGGCAACAGCTGGCTCAAGGCCCGGGCCGCCGGACGCACCAGGCGGAAGGGGGCCAGCCAGGCACCGGTCAGGCCGCGCAGCGCGAGCCCTATCCTGCCGGGCGCCGACTCGGGAAACCAGGGCTCCGGCGGCGACGGCCGGGGCGGCGTCGGCGAGGTGTCGTGCAGCTTCATCGTGATCTCGCTGCCGTGCTCCACGTCGATGGCGGCGTGGTGGATCTTGGTCAGCAGGGCGAAGCTGCCTTTCGGCAGGTCCTGGAATCCGTCCAGTCCCTCGATCACGTACATCTCCCACAGCGGGCGCGTCAGGTCCAGGGGCCTGGCGTGGATGCGGGAGGCGAGGATGCAGAACTGACGCCAGTCGCCGGGTTTCGGCAGGGCGATGTGGCGGACGTGGTATTCCAGGTCGAAATGCTCGTCCTCGATCCAATAGGGATAATCCAGGTTCAGGGGAACCTGCAGCAGCTTTTGGCGGAAGATCGGCGAGGTGCCGAGGCGCCCTTCTATGTGGGCGAGGATGTCCTTGAAGCGGACCTTGCCGCCCGGTGCCGTGGACTGGTCGTAGATGTGGATGAGGGAGACGTTGGCGTTGGCATGGCCGGATTCGGTGAAGAGGAAACCGGCATCGTGGGGGCTCAACTGGCGCATGGGTAACCCTCTCTGGGTCGCGGGCAAGCTTCCATTATGCCCCAGCTTCTTTAAGTTGAAACTATATTTCGCCAGGCGGAATCATGCATTCGGGGGATGGGCGAGGGCATCGGTCAGCCGTTCGACGAGGGTCGCCAGTTCCGCCGCCAGGACTTCCATGGCCGGGTCCCCGGCCTTCGCCGCCTGCTCGGTCCGCATGGCCAGGTCCTGGACCGGCCGGGCAAGCAGGTTGCCGGCGGCGCCCTTGAGGCCGTGGGCCAGGAAGGCAAGCCGCGCCCCGTCGCCGGCGGCCTGGCGAAGCTCCTCGGCCTTGCCGGCCAGGGATTTCACGCCCGTGGCCGCCAGCTTGGCGACAAAGCCCGGTCGACTGCGGTAGCGTTCGCGCAGGGCGTCCCAATCGACCACGGACGCCTGGCGGGCGGGGGCCTCCGGCCCCTCCGCCTCCCGGTGGTCCGCTGGCGGGGCGGACGGGACCCGGCGCCGGGCATGGCGCAGGATCACCTCCACCAGCCGGTCCATATCGACCGGCTTGGTCAGGTGGTCCACCATGCCGACCGCCCGGCAGCGTTCCCGTTCCTCCCGCATGGCATGGGCCGTCAGGCCGATGACCGGCAGCCCGGGCGCGATCTGGCGCAGGCGCGCGGCAAGTTCGTAGCCATCCAGTTCGGGCATCTGGATGTCGGTGACGACGACGTCGTAGGCGGCCTCTCCGTCCCGCTCGATGGCGGCCAGGGCCGCCCGTCCGTCCTCGACGCAGACGAGCCGGGGTGCTTCGGGAGCGAGGAGTTCCTCGAGGACGAGTCGATTGACCTCGTTGTCCTCGGCGGCGAGGATGGAGATGCCGGCCAGGCGGGCGCGGGCGACGGACGGCCGCGGCGCGAGGTCCGAGTCCCGCGCCGCCAGGGCGGCCAGCAGCTGGCGGGGGCGCAATGGCCGCTCCAGCAGGCGAATCCCGTCCTCGGCCGGGAGTTGGTCCGCAACGCCTGGCGTGAGGGCAAGGGCGACGACTCCGCCGCGGCGATTCTGGGCCGCGATGGCGGCCCGACCTTCGGCATCGCCAGAGAATTCAATTGGCATTACAAGGAGGTCCGGCGGTTCGGCGGCGCCGGCTGCGCCATCCCAGGTTTGCGACTCGATGCCCGAATTGCGAGCGGCCTCGGCCAGGCGGCGGGCCTCGCCCTCCGCCATGCCGATCATCGCCACGCATACGGCCCGCCGGGTGTTGCCGGGCGGGTCGGGAGCGCGCGCATCGCGCAGCGGCAGGCGGACCTCGAAACGGCTGCCGGCGCCCGGACTGCTGCGCACCTCGATCGTGCCCCCCATCATGCGCACCAGGCGGTCGGAGATCGCCAGCCCGAGGCCCGTGCCACCGTAGCGCCTGGTCGTCGATCCGTCGGCCTGCTCGAAGGGCTGGAAGAGGCGCTCCAGCTGGCCGGCATCCATGCCGATGCCGGTATCGGCGACCGTCAGGAGCAAGCCCCCGCCGTGCGTTTCCGCCGAAAGGCCGACCCGACCCTCGCGGGTGAACTTGATGGCATTGGACAGCAGATTGACCAGGACCTGCACCAGGCGCAGGGAATCGCCCCGGAAGGCGATCGGCAGGTCGCGGGCCTCGTCGATCTCGAAATCCAGGCCCTTGGCATAGGCGCGGGCGGCGGTGAGGGCGATCGCCCGGTCGATCACCGCCGCGGTCTCGACCTCCGCTTCCTCCAGGGCCAGCTTCCCGGCTTCGATTTTCGAGAAGTCGAGCACGTCATCCACGACACCGAGCAGGTGCTGGCCCGACTCGAGGATCCGGTCGAAAGTGGCCTGGGACTTGCGGCCCGCGCTTTCCCGCGCCCCGACCTGGGCCAGTCCGAGCACGGCGTTGAGCGGGGTACGAATCTCGTGGCTCATGTTGGCGACGAACTCGCTGCGCACTCGCGCGAGGCGCAGGGCCTCCGCCAGGGCGGCTTCCCGGGCCGCCTCCGCCCGCTTCTGCTCGCCGATGTCGAGGGCGATGCCGATGACGGCCGGCCGCCCTTCGAACAGGAAGGCGCGGCCGTGGACCAGCATATGGACCCGACTGCCGTCCCGTCGGAGGCCCACGAATTCCACCCGGTCCTCCTGGATCGTCCCGGCCGCGATGCGGGTCAGCCGGCCCATCACGAAACCACGCTCCTCGGGCACCACGAAGTCCGGCACCGGCACCTTGCCCATGATCTCGTCGGGCGAGTCGTAACCCCCGATCACCGCGAACTGCGGGTTGACGTAGCGGAAGACGCCGTCCTGGGCGATGTAGATGCCGACGATGGACTGTTCTACCAGGGCCCGGAAGCGAGCCTCGGAAGCCGCGAGTTCCGCACCGCGGGCGGCGGCCAGATCCTCCAGGTGGTCCCGGTATTCCTCCAGCGCCAGGCGGGTGGCGCGCTGTTCCGTGATGTCCTGGGTGACGCCGATGGCGCGGGTTGCCCGGCCGCTGTCGTCCCGCTCGAAGCGCGCGATGGCATGGACCCAACGGATTCCGTCGGGTCCGGCGAAGCGGTATTCGAGATCGAAGGAGTCCTCCCCGCGGATGGCCTTCACCCAGGTCGCCTCCACCAGCGCCCGGTCGTCCGGGTGGACGGAATCGAGAATCTCGACGACGGTATGCCTGCGGTCCGCCCAGAGGCGGTTCATCGCCTGCCCGTGTATGCCGACGAAGGTTCCGGTATCGAGTTCCACGGTCCAGCTGCTCGCCCGGGCCAGGTCGATGGCCATTTCCAGGGCCGCCTTCGCTTCCCGCAACCCCGTTTCCGCCTGCTTACGATGGGTGATGTCGGTCAATATCGAGAGCAGGCATCCTTCGCCGGCGAGCGAGACCATGCCTGACCACAGGAGCACGTCCCGGATCTCGCCATTGCGCAGGCGGATGCGGGTGTCGATGGCCTGGGGCCCGCCCTCTTTCCGGAGACTGGAGACGAGGCGTTCCCGGTCCCCCGGGTCCACCCAGGAATCCAGCTCCGCGAGACTGTGGCCGACGATGGCGTCCCGGCCGGGATAGCCGCCCTGTTCCACCAGGGCCTGGTTCACGTCGATGATGCGGCCGTCCTCGAGGCGCGACAGCGCGATGCCGACGGGGCTGTCCCGGAAGATCGTGGCGAAGCGGGCCTCGCTGTCCCGCAGAAGATTCTCCGTGTCCTGTTGCATCAGCAGGATGAACCCGACGCCGCTGGTGATCATCACCAGGAACATGGGCAGGAAGATCAGGGCCTGGACCGGCGTCGAGGTGGACACGGTGGTGCCGGGGACCAGCACGCCGCCGAGGGCCCGGACCAGGAAGGTGACGACCAGCAAGACATAGCACCAGGCCAGCATCCTGCGCAGCCGCGTGTGGCCCTCGCGGACGAAGGCGTAGGCCGCCAGCCCGCAGAAGACCGCGAGGCCCACGGATGCAGTGGTGACCCGCAGGCCCTCCGAGGCGCCGCCGAACCAGGTGGCATAGAAGACGATGAGCGTGGTGCCCCACAGGGGCAGGGCGATTTGCCGCCAACGGCGCAGGCCGAGATATTCCCAGCAGGCGGCGTACTCGACGGCGAAGCCGGAGAAGAAGCACAGGTTTCCCATGACGACGGTCAGCCAGGCGGGTGCCATGCCGCGCAGCCAGATCAGGCCCAGGCCAACGCCCTGCAGGAGCTTGGCCATCGTCCATAGCCGGCCGACGAATGCCACCCGGGAGGTCGGGCCGATGGTGCCCATCAACAGGGCCAGCATCAGGTTGCCGATGGCCAGGCAGGCGATTGCCGTGCGCAGATCGATCAGGGTCGCGAGTTGCATGTTCTCCGGAGGCGGCAATGAAGATGCATTGCCATATTACGGGGAATTATCCAACCAAACCCGGGAGGCCGGGTGAAACGGGACCCGGTTCAGCGCCGGGTGTGGCCCAGATACCAGAGACTGGCCGCGCCGGTGGCCAGCACGATGGGCAGGGCCAGCAGGTTGAGGGCCTGCCAGCCGTCGCCGGTGATCAGGGCGCCGGCCCCCAGGGAGGTCACGCCCTGGACCGCGAAGACCAGGAAGTCGTTTCCGCCCTGGACCTTGGCTCGCTCCTCCGGCCGGTGGGTCTCGGTCAACAGGGTCGTCCCGCCGAGGTAGAGGAAGTTCCAGCCGACACCCAGCGTGACGAGCCCGGCCCAGAAATGGCCGACGGTGGTTCCGGCCAGATTCAGGGCGACGCTGACCAGGAGCAGGGCGGCCCCGGTGGCGATGATCCGCCCGGCGCCGAAGCGACGGATCAGGTCGCCCGTGAAGAAGGAGGGGGCAAACATGCCGATCACGTGCCACTCGAGCACGAAGGCGGCCTCGGCGAAGGGATGGCCGCACATTTGCATGGCCAGCGGCGTCGCCGTCATCAGCAGGTTCATGACGCCATAACCGCCGGCGGCCGACAGCACGGCGACTGCGAAGGACGGTTGGCGTGCGATATCGCGCAGGGGCCGTCCTCCCGAAGCCTGCTGGTGTGCCGTCAGCGGCGGGATGTCGAGGCGGCTGGAAACGAGCAGGGCCGCGAAGGCGTAGGCGGTCAGGGTCAGGTAGCTGGCGAGGAAGGGCGGGGCCAGGAGGTCCCGCGTCAGCTTGCCGGTCTCCGGTCCCAGGATGCCGCCCAGGATGCCGCCGGCCAGGGTCAGCGAGATGGCCCGGCTCTTCCAGTCGGCCGGGGCGGCGTCGGCGGCGGCGAAACGGTATTGCAAACCGAAGGCGTTGTAGCAGCCACCCATCAGCGTGCCGAGGCACAGGAGCCAGAAGCCCGCGGCGTCGACGGCCAGGGCGCTGACCAGGCCGCCGGCCATGCCGATCAGGGCCCCGAGCATGAAGCCCGCCCGTCGGCCATGGCGCTTCATGAAGTGGGCGGCGGGGACGGTCGTCAGGGCCGTGCCGACCACATAGGCGGTGACGGGCAGGGAGGCCAGGGATCGGCTCGGCGCCAGGGAAAGGCCGACCAGGGTATTGACTGCGATCAGGGTCACGCCGTTCATCAGCAGCAGGGCCTGGCAGGCAGCCAGCAGCGGGATGTTGCGCAGGTCCCGCCTCATTCCGAGCGCAGCGCTTCCAGGGGATCGAGGCGGGCGGCCCGGCGGGCCGGCAGGACGCCGGCGACCAGGCCCACGGTGACGGCCGAGACCTCGGCGACGACCGCATAGGACCAGGGGGTGTGGATCGGCAGCGCCGGTAGGACGGCGCCGAGGACGAGGGCGATCGACCAGCCCAGCGCCAGGCCTGCGATGCCGCCCAGGGCCGCCAGCACGGCCGCTTCGCCGAGGAAGAGCAGCAGGATGCGCCGCTGGGTGGCCCCGATGGCGCGCAGCAGGCCGATTTCGGATGTCCGCTCGGCGACGGCGATGGTCAGGATGGTCAGGATGCCGACGCCACCCACCAGGAGGGAGATGCCGCCGATGGCCGCCACGGCGAAGGTGATCGCGTTCAATATCGTGCCGAAGACCTCCAGCATCTTCTGCTGGGGCGTGATCGTGAAGTCCTCCCTTCCGTGGCGGGCCACGAGCACCTGTCGCAATCCCGCCTCCACCTCCGCGAGCGGTGCGGTCGGCTCGTAGGTGACATGGATTTCCATCAGGCTTTCCCGGTTGAACATCTCCATGGCCCGGCCGACCGGGATGTACACCGTGTCGTCCAGGTCGAAACCCAGGACCTGGCCCTTCGGCGCCATGACGCCGATGACCCGGTAGCGCTCGCCGCCGGCGCGGATGCGCGCGCCCAGGGGCGGCACCTCGCCGAAAAGCTCCCGGGCCACCTTCGCGCCCAGGACCACGAATGCCCGGGCGGTGCGAGGGTCGTCGTCCGGGAGGAAGTCGCCCGTCGCGACGCGCATGCGCAGGGTCTCGACGAAGGCGTGGCTGACGCCGTAGAGCGTCACCCGGCGCGTCTTCCCCTCGTGCTCCACGTCGCCGTTGCCCTGGATCAGGGGGTCCGTGGCCAGGACATGGGGGGCCCGGCGCAGGGCCAGCGCATCGTCGATGGACAGGGGCCGGACGGTGTTGATGGCGCCGATGGAGCCGCCCCGGGTCGTGGTCTTGCCGGGCGCGATGCCGATCAGGTTGGTGCCGAACTGGGTGAACTCGTCGATGACGAAGCGGTGGAGGCCTTCGCCGATGCTGGTGAGCAGGATCACCGCGGCAATGCCGACGGCGATCCCCAGCGCAGTGAGGAAAGTCCGCAACGGATGCGAGCCCAGGGAGAGCAGCGTGAAGCGGAGGAAGTCGCCCGAGCGCATGTCCTTATCGCCTCGAGAGCGCCGCCACCGGATCGAGTTTCGCCGCCCGGCGGGCCGGCGAGACGGAGAACAGGATGGAGGTCACGACGGCCGTCAGCGGCGCCGCGATCAAGGCCCACCAGGGCGGCGAGAAGGGAATGCCCGGGTAGACCTGGCCGATCATCCACTGGCCGAGCTTGCCGATGCTCAGGCCGACCGCGGCGCCGCCCAGGGCGAGCATGACGGCCTCGGTGAAGAAGACCGCACGGATCTGCCCGCCCGTGGCCCCCAGGGCCTTGAGGAGCCCGATCTCCCCGCGCCGCTGGGTCACCGAGATCAGCATCACGTTCATGATCAGGATGCCGGCGACGCCCAGGCTGATGCCCGCGATGCCGCCGACGGCCAGCGTCAGCGCGTTCAGGATCCGGTCGAAGGTGGCCAGCACCGCATCCTGGGTGATCACCGTGACGTCGCGTTCGCCCTCGTGGCGCAGGCGAATGATCTCCTCGACGTCGGCCTTGGCCTGCGGTACCTGCTCGCGGCTCTTCGCCTCCACGAGGACCCGGAACAGGGCCTCGGTGTTGAACAGGGCCTGGGCGGAGGACACGGGAATGATGATGATCTCGTCGGTATTGAAGCCCAGGGATTCGCCCTGGGCGGCGAGTACGCCGACCACCCGGAAGCGGCGGTCGCCGATGCGCACCCACTCCCCCAGGGCCTGCTGGCCGGCGAACAGTTCCCGGCGCAGCTTGGCGCCCAGCACGCAGACGGGCTGGGCGTGATGCGGGTCGCCCTCGGGCAGGAAATGGCCCTGGGCGAGTTCCATGTGGCGGATCTCCAGCATGGCCGCGGTCGAGCCGAGGACCGGGGTCTCGCGGCTCTTCGAGCCCCAGCGGAGGTCGCCGGCGCCCACGATCAGCGGCGCCGCCCGGCGCACGGCGCGGCTGCGCATGAGCGCCAGGGTATCGTCGAGGGTGAGGCTGCGGGGCGTCTTGGCCACCACCACGCCGGGATTGATGCCGCCCGTTTCCGAGCGCCCCGGGAGCATGATGATCAGATTGGTGCCCAGGGATCCGAACTGGTTGAGCACGTAGCGGCGGGCGCCCTCGCCAAGGGAACTGACCACGATCACCGCGGCGACGCCGATGCTCATGGCGAGCAGGATCAGGAAGGTCCGCGATCGGCTGCCGCGCACCACCTGCCAGGCGAAATCGATCAGGTCGGCGAAACGCACGGCGGGCGGGGCTGCGCCCCGGAGTTCATTGCTCGTCCCCGACGATGTGGCCGTCCACGATGCGGATGCGCCGCTTCGCCCGGCTGCCGATCTCGGCATCGTGGGTGACCATGATCAGGGTGCCGCCCCGGGCGTGAAGGCCTTCGAGGAGGGCGATCACTTCCTGGCCGGTGCTGCGGTCCAGGTTGCCGGTGGGCTCGTCGGCCAGGATGACCCCGGGATTCATGGACATCGCCCTGGCGATGGCCACCCGCTGGCACTGGCCTCCCGAAAGCTGGTCGGGCCGATGGCGGGCCCGCGGCTCGAGGCCGTACTCGGCGAGCAGGCGATCGAGGCGGCGGCGCCGCTCGGCGGGTTCCAGCCCGGCCAGCACCATGGGCAGCTCGATGTTCTGTTCCGCCGTCAGGCGGGGGACCAGGTGGAAGAACTGGAAGACGAAGCCGATCTTCTCGCGGCGGACCCGGGCCAGCTCGTCGTCCGAGAGTCCGGTCACGTCCCGGTCCTCCAGCTCGTAGCGGCCGGCGTTCGGACGGTCCAGCAGGCCCAGCACGTTGAGCAGGGACGACTTGCCGGACCCCGACGGCCCCATGATGGACAGGTATTCCCCCTGCTCGATGGCGAGGCTCACGCCGCGCAGGGCGTGGACCTGCTCGTCGCCGACGGTGAAGACGCGCTCGATGCCGGTGAGCCGGATCATCGTGGAAACCTCGCCGCGCGGCCGCGGAGCGGCCCGGCGCCGGGAAGGACGGCCGGCATCGGCAAGGATGATCGGGCGCTTCGGGGTGCGTTGCCCATCGGGGTCCTTTTCGAGCCTTGCGTCTTCACGCCCTGGTACTGGAGCGGAGCCTACTTCCCGCCCGCGGCGGCCGGCCTTGCCGCTTCCTCGACGGCACGCGCGCCCGGCTTCAGGCCCTCCCGGTCCAGGGAGGTGACCACCTTGTCCCCGGCCTTGAGGCCGGATTTCACTTCCGTGAATTCCCAGTTGGCCAGGCCGGTGTCGAGCTTGCGTTCCTCCAGTCTGTCGTCGGCGCCGAGGACGAGGACGCGGTTGCCCGGCATCAGGGCTGCGGTCGGGATGCGGAGCACCTTCGGGCGGGACTCCACGACCACCTCGATGTCGGCGCTGTAGCCCACGAGCAGATGTTTCGCGTCGCCGGCCTCCTCGAACTCCACCTCCACCTCGACCGTGCGCGCCTGTTTCTCCAGGGCCAGGACGTAGGGGGCGATGCGGCGCACATGGCCGGCGAAATGCCGGCCCCGGTAGGCATCCAGCGTGATGCGGCCCTTCATGCCGACCTGCAGCTGGGCCGCGTCCACCTCGTCGATGGGCGCGGTCACGTAGAGGCAGGAATCGTCGATCAGGTCGATGGCCGGGAGGGTCGGGATGCCCGGTGGCGACGGGGTCAGGTACTCGCCCAGCTCGCCGTTGATCTCGGCCACGATGCCGGCGAAGGGGGCCCGCAGCACGGTCCGTTCCGTATCGGCGCGCGAAGCGGCGATGCGTGCCTCGGCTTCCCGGACCTGGGCTCCCGCAGAATCGCAGGAGGCCTGGCGGGAGGCCGCCTCGGCTTCCGAGCGCACCACCTTCTCCTCCGAGATGAAGCCCTTGTCGCGCAACTGCCTGGCCTGGCGGGCCTCGCTGGCTGCTGCCCGGGCGATCTGGCAGACCTCCATGACCCGGGCGCGTGCCGTGCCGAGCTGCTCCCGGGAGAGCCTTTCCCGCGCCGCCAGGTCGTCGTTCCAGAGTTCCAGCAGCAGGGCGCCGGCGGCTACCCGGTCACCTTCCTTGACCGGGAGGCGGGCGATGCGGCCACCCGAGTTGGGGGCCACCTTGGCGCGCCGGCAGGCGGTCACGGAGCCGGCCCGGGTGTTCGCCACGGTCGTTTCGACGCGGCCTTCCTCGACGGCGGCGAGGATGACGGCGACGGGTTTCGGCTTCGTGGCCCAGAGGAAGCCGGCGACCAGCAGGGCGACGACGACAAGAAGGGCGGCGACGCGCACGAGGGCTCGCCCGGAGCGGGGGGTGGGGTTCATCGTCGGTCCGGCAGGGCTGTCAGGGCTGGCGGACGTTGGGTCCGCGGGGAAATGCACCGGCCATCATTATCCCGGAAAAGGCCCGGTGGTTTCGGTCCGGCGGCACCGCCCGGCGGCCGGGTGGCACCCGTGGCGACCTAGGCGGATCGCGCCGGTTCCACCAGGTCCCGGTAGGCGTGCCAGGTCGCGTGGCCGAGCAGGGGACCGGTGATGACCAGCCCGACGAAGGCGGTGGCGATGCCGACCGCCGCCAGCGTGACGATCATCAGGGCCCACACCACCATGGCGCCCGGATTCCGCACCAGGGCCAGGAAACTGGCGATCATCGCCGTCACCGTGTCCTGCCCGCGATCGAGCATCAGGGGGATGGAAACGACGCTGAAGGCGAAGGCGAGCAGGGCGAAGATGCCGCCGACCACGAAGTAGGCGAACAGGAACTCGAGGTTCTCGAAGCGCGCCACCTCGGCCACGAAGGTTTCCGCGGTGGGAATGCCGCCGGTATAGAAGAGTGCGAAGGTGACCATCGACGCGCGGGCCCAGAGGAGGTAGAGGACGATCAGCACCAGGGAGTAGATGCCGATGGCCGCGGCGTTCGCCTTCCAGACCGCCAGGGTCGGCGCCAATTCCGGCGGCAGCTTGCGCTCGCGCCGGCGCGAGAGCTCGTAGAGGCCGATGGCGAAGAAGGGGCCGACCAGGAAGAATCCGGTCGTGACCGCGGTGATCAGCTGCACCGCGTGCTTGAAGGCCACCACCAGGACCCAGCCCATGACCACGAAGCAGGCGCCGTAGAACAGGCTCGCCGTCTTGCAGGCCTTGAAGTCGTCGAGCCCGTCCGAGAGCCAGCGGAAGGGCGCCCCGGCGTCGAGGCCATCGCGGATGGTCGGAAACGGGGCGCGATCTTCCGGCGACACGGGCGGCGACATGGATTCCCCTTGAATGTTTCAGGTCACGACGAATTCTCGCAGGATATCGAGAAATCCGTCGGAACGCTCGCTCATCGGCCCGTGGCCGATGTCGGGGATCACTGCCGTCCGGGCGCCGGCGATGCGCGCCGCGGCGGCCTTGCCGGCCTTCGGCACGGTCATCTGGTCCCGGGCGCCGATCACCACCAGGGTCGGGCAGGAGACGCGGGCGGAGGCCGCCTCGCCCCCCAGGTAGGCATTGCAGGCGGAGAAGTCGTTGGCCAGCACGCCGCGCTTCTGCCGCTCCATGAGCCGCCGGCTCATGCCGAGGATCCAGAGGCCCGGCACCGGGGCGTCGCCCATGTGGGCCCTGGCCCCGTGGGACCAGTCGTTGATCATGGCGATGGCCTTCGCCTCGTTCTCGACGGTGGTCTTCAGCAGGGCTTCGGACACCGGCATGGGGACGGACGTGCAGACGAGGACCAGCCGGGAGACGCGGTCCGGACGGCTGCCCGCCGTCTCCAGGGCGACCAGGGAGCCCATGCTGTGGCCGATGAGCGTGGCCTGGCGGACGCCTGCGGCATCCATCAGGGCGAGGATCCAGGCGGAGATGGCCTCCACGTTGTCCAGGGGCGGGCCCGCGCTGCGGCCGTGGCCCGGAAGGTCGGGGGCCAGGACGGCCCGGCCGTGGTGGGCGAACCAGCGGCTCTGCAGATGCCAGCAGGAGTGGTCCTGCTGGGCGCCGTGGATGAAGATCACGGCCGGCAGGGCGGCATCGAAGGGCCTGCCCCCCGTATAGGCGTAGGCGGGCAATCCGGCGACGTTCAGGTCCATGGCCTAGCCCTTCCGCTTGAGGTCGATGCCGGCGATGCGGGCGGCCGCGGCCAGGCCCCGGTTCAGGTCTTCCAGGAGGTCGTCCGGGTCTTCCAGGCCCACCGAGAGCCGGATGGTCCCCGGATGTATTCCGGCGGCCGCCAGGGCTTCGTCGGACATGCGGAAGTGGGTGGTCGACGCCGGATGGATGACCAGCGACTTGGCATCGCCGACGTTGGCCAGGTGCGAGAAGACCCGCATGGCCTCGATGCACTGGCGGCCGGCCTCGCGGCCGCCCTTGAGCGTGAAGGCGAACACGGCGCCGCAGCCCCGCGGCAGCAGCTTCGCCGCCAGGTCCCGGTCCGGGTGGCCATCGAGCTCCGGGTAGCCCACAGACTCGACCGCCGGGTGGGCGGCCAGGTGGGCAACGACGCGGCGGGTGTTGGCGATGTGCCGCTCCATGCGCAGCGGCAGGGTCTCGAGGCCCTGGAGGATCTGGAAGGCGGCCATCGGCGACAGGCAGGCCCCGAAGTCGCGCAAGCCCTCCCGGCGGGCACGGATCAGGAAGGCGGCGACGGTGGATTCCTCCGTGAAGTCCATGCCGTGGAAGCCGTCGTAGGGTTCGGTCAGCGTCGGGAATTTGCCCGAGGCGTCCCAGTCGAAGGTCCCGCCGTCCACCAGGAGTCCGCCGATGGCCACCCCGTGGCCGCCGAGGAACTTGGTGGCCGAATGGAACACCAGGTCGGCACCCAGTTCCACGGGTTTCATGAGCCAGGGCGTGGTGAAGGTCGAATCCACCATCAGGGGCAGGCCATGGTCGTGGGCCAGGGCGGCGACCCGCGGCACGTCGAGCACGTCGAGGCCGGGATTGCCCAGGGTCTCGCCGAACAGGAGCCGGGTCTCGGGCCGGATGGCGGCGCGCCAGGCATCCAGGTCGCGCGGGTCCACGAAAGTGGTGGCGATGCCGAAGCGGGGCAGGGTGTAGTCGAGCAGGTTGTGGGAGCCGCCATACAGCGATCGGCTGGCCACGATATGGCCGCCGGCCCCCATCAGGGTGGCGATGGCCAGGTGCAGGGCCGCCTGGCCGGAGGCCGTCGCGACGGCCCCGACCCCGTCCTCCAGGGCGGCGATGCGTTCCTCCAGCACGGCGTTGGTCGGGTTCGAAATGCGCGAATAGACATGGCCGCCACGCTCCATGTTGAACAGGCTCGCCGCCTGCTCAGAGTCCTTGAAGACGAAGGAGGTGGTGAAGTAGATGGGCGTTGCCCGGGCGCCGAAGCGCTCGTCGGGTACCTGCCCGGCGTGCAGGCTCAGGGTGTCGAATCGATAGGTCATGGACGGTCCAGGGCGTCGGGCGCCGCGTCGTTCGTTGAGGGAAGAAGGAGGCAGGGAGGCTGCAAGGGTGGGTCCGTCGATTCGAAGAAACCGGCTGCACAAAATCCCCGGGCCCCGGTTTTCGGGGCCGTGGGGAGGGCGTGCATGTCCCGGCGACGGGGCGGGAGAGCGGGAAGGACGGCGTCTCCTTGGGCCACCGTGATCTGCCTGCCGGCGATCAGGCGAGTTCGTCCGGTTCGAGCAGGCGCTCGATCAGGGCGATGCGATCCTTCAGGTGCAGTTTGCGTTTCTTGAGCCGCCGCAACAGGAGTTCGTCGGTCGGCGGCGGCGCCTCGTCGAGGCGGGCGATGGCGTCGTCCAGGTCCCGGTGCTCCACCTTCAACTCCTGGAGCTGGACCCGGAGGGCTTCGGGCGTGGTTGTGGTCTCCATGGGCCTATGTTATGCCCGCCGGGCGGGAATTGGCAACGGGCACTTGAAAACGCCGTTCCCGGGGCCAGATGAGAGACATGTACCGCTCCCGGGAGCCCGCCATGCAAGTCGTCTTCAACAACCCCATGATGTACGTCATCGACTATCCGGCCGAGGACGCGGTGGAAATCCTCGACAAGCGGGCGGGCCGGGTCGGACTGATGCAGGGTGCCACCGCCGACCGCTTCCGCCGCGAGTTCAACGAATTCCTCTCCGAGGAGCGGGACGAGGATCAACTCGCCGATTTCATGGATGCCTACAGCGCGGTGATGAACCAGTCGGCCCTGCGGCACTGAGCCGGACCGCGCCGTCGCCCCGGTCGGGAGGGCGCTCAGGCGAGCCGGAAGTGAGCGATGCCGGCTTCCAGTTCTCCCGAAAGGCGGACCAGTTCCTGGACGCCCGAGGCGGCTTGGCGCATGGCCTGCAGCACGCGCTCGTTGCCCTCGGCGATGCTTTCCACCCGTCGGGCGGCGTCCGTCGCGTTCTGTCGCTGCTCCACGAGTCCATGGGCGATCTCGTCGATTGCCGCGCGGGCCCGGCCGATCGTGCGTTCCAGGTCGCGTACCGACTCCTTGACGCCGTCCGAACGCTGGGCGCCGGCCAGCGTCAGTCCCCGGGCGCTCTCCATGCCGCTCTGGGCGTCGGCGATCCCGCCGCGGACGCCCTGGATCATTTCCGATATCTCGTGGGTGGCCAGGGCGGTCCTTTCGGCCAGCTTGCGCACCTCGTCGGCAACGACGGCGAAGCCGCGGCCCTGTTCGCCCGCCCGGGCGGCCTCGATGGCGGCATTGAGGGCGAGGAGGTTGGTCTGGTCGGCAATCTCCCGGATGGTCTGGACGATGCTGTCGATGCTCACCGCCTTCAGGGCCAGCTGGTTCATGGATTCGGAGGATAGCGCCATCGCGTCGACGACCTTGGCCAAGGCATCGGCCGTCTCGGTCAGGGCTGCCAGGCCCGCCCGCACTCCGTCCTCCGCCTGCGCCGTCAGGCGCGCGGCCTCGGCGCCGCTGTCGGCCATCGCGGAGCTTCCCGTGCTCATCTGCTCGACGGCCGCCGCGATGGCGGCGCTGGCCTCGCTCTGGACGCCGGCCACGCGCACCACGTCCTTGAAGTTCGCCTCCATGGGGGTCACCGCGCCGACCAGCCGACGGGCGCTGGCGTTGACCTGGCCGATCAGCGCCTTGAGATGTCCCTGCATGCCGGCCATCGCCGCCAGCAGGCTGCCCGGCCGTGCTCCGCTGGAAGCGAGGTCCGTGGCCAGGTCGCCGTCGGCGATCCGCGCCAGAGCGCCGGCCGCATAGGCCGGTTCGCCGCCCAGCCTGGAGAAGACGCCGCGGGCCACCTGCAGGGTGACCAATACCACCAGCAGCAGGCCGCCGAGTCCCACCGCGGCGGTCACCGCGCGGGCATCCTGGAACCCGCCCAGGAGTCCTCGCCGGGTTTCCGCGGACGTCTTTTCGCGCTCTGCCATCTGTTGCAGCAGGAGTTCCCGCACGGCCCGCCAGGCCGGCGTTTCCTTGCCGACCAGGGCCTGGGTGGCCCCGCCTCCGTCGCCACCCCTCACCTGGGCCAGGACGCCCGCGTGCAAGGGTTTCCAGCTTGCGATGGCCTTGCCCAGGGCGTCGCCGGTCGCCGCGGCGGCCGGGTCTCCGGCCAGTTGCCGCAACAACTCGGCCGACGCGGCCTCGAAGGCGGCGCTGGCCCTGGCGTGGTTGTCATAGCCCTTCTTGTTGGCCGGATCGAGCAGGATGTTGCGCAGGGCCTGGCCCATCTGCAGGCCCTGGGCGTAGGCCTGGGTGGCGGCTCGCTCCGCGGCCAGGTCGCCATCGACGAATTTCAGCAGGAGTCGTTCGCTCTTCCCCGATTGCCAGAACGTCCCGGCGACCAGCGCGGCGAAGGCGAGTGAACTGGCGATGCCCAGCAGCCACAGCCAGCCTTTGACGGAAAAGCGTGCGTCCATGTCGACCTCCCTTGACGGATACCCGGGGCGGGTTCCAGTCGTCATCTTGTTGTGGAAGTGTAACAGCGGATCGGGGCGCCGGATCGACCGGCGGATGCCGGTGGCCCGCTCCCGCGGGCGGCTGGGGCTCGCGGGTTCCGGGCTAGAATCGCCCGATGCCTCCAGCCACCCCCGCGCCGCCCACCGTCGGCCGCTTCGAGATCCGCCGCGAGCTGGGTCGCGGCGCCCAGAGCGTCGTCTACCTGGCCTGGGATCCACAGCTGCAGCGCGAGGTCGCGATCAAGACCTTGAGGTTCTCCGGCGCCGACACGGCGATGAACGCCAGCCTGCTGGCCGAGGCCCGGGCGGTGAGCCGGCTGCGCCACGCCAACATCGTGCCCATCTTCGATGCGGGAGAGGAGGAGGGCTATCCCTACCTGGTCTTCGAGTACGTGGCCGGCCGCAGCCTGGCGGAAGCCATCGCCGCCGAGGGCAGGATCTCGCGGGCCCAGGCCGCCGACTGGATGCGGCAGGTCCTCGACGGACTCGCCGCCGCCCATGCCGAAGGCATCGTGCATCGGGACCTCAAGCCGTCCAACATCCTGATGGACGGGCGGGGCACGCCGCGGGTGATGGATTTCGGCATCGCCGTCCGGCTCGGCGCGGTGGGGGAGGCGGTTGCCGCCGGCGCCGAGGGCTTGTCCGGGACGCCGGCCTACATGGCCCCCGAATACATCGCGGGGCGGTCGGTCGGCCCCCGCATGGACATCTTCGCCGCCGGCCTGATCCTGCTCGAGATGCTCACCGGCGCCAAGGCCGTCCAGGGGCAGACGGTCGGGCAGCTGCTCTACCGGATCGCCCACGAGGACATCGCCCTGCCCAAGGATGCCGGCATCGATGACCGGCTCGGCGACATCGTCCTCAAGGCCTGCGCCCGGGATCCTGCCGCCCGCTTCGAGAGCGCGGTGCGCATGCGCGAGGCCCTCGATGCCTACCTGGGGGCCGCCCTGGCCCCGGCCGCCGAGGCCCAGAAGGAAGGCGGCGCCGGGCAGGGGACCCTGGAATTCCTGCTCCGCCGCATGCGCCTGAAGACCGACTTCCCGGCCCTTTCCGACTCCGTCTCGGCGATCAACAAGCTCACCTCCTCGGACCGGGAGAACATCAACCGCCTGTCCAACACCATCCTCAAGGACTACGCCCTGACCAACAAGATCCTGCGCCTGGTCAATTCCGCCTATTACCGGCAGGCCGGCGGCGGCAACATCAGTACGGTCTCCCGGGCCGTCGTCGTCCTGGGCTTCGATTCGATCCGCAACATCGCGGTGACCCTGCTGCTGTTCGAGCACCTGCAGGACAAGGCGAACGCCCGCGAACTGAAGGAGGCCTTCCTGCGCGCCAACCTGGCCGGGCTCCTGGCCCGCGACGCCAGCCAGCGCTTCATGGCCCGGCAGGCCGAGGAGGCCTTCATCTGCTCCCTGTTCCACGGCCTCGGCGAACTGCTCGCCCGCTACTACTTCCCGGAGGAGAGCGAGGAGATCCGGAAGCTGGTGGACCAGAAGCGGGTGCCGCTGGAGGCCGCCTCGCGGCAGGTGCTGGGCCTGTCCTTCGAGGAACTGGGGATGGGCATCGCCCAGGCCTGGGGCTTCCCGCCCAGCATCGTCGGCAGCATGCGCCGGCTGCCGCCCGGCCCGGTGCGCAAGCCCGTCACCCATGACGAAGGCCTGCGCCTGCTGGCGGGCTTTTCCAACGAACTCTGCGAGGCCATCGCCGGCACCCCGGAAGACGAACGCCACCAGGCCATGGCGGCGGTCAGCGAACGCTTCGCCGGCGGCCTGCCCTTCACCGAAGGCCAGTTGAAGACGGTGCTGGAGAAATCCTTCGAGGACCTGGGCCAGATCGCCGGCATCCTGCACGTGAACCTGAAGCAGAGCAACTTCGCCCGCCAGGTGAGGACCTGGACGGCCGGCGTGCCGGCGCCGGTGCCGGGGGGCGACGAGACCTTGGTGGCCGGCGGCGACGCGGCCATGGCCGCCACCGTGCTGGCCGACCGCAGCCTGGTGGCGGGCGCCGGCGACGGTGCCATCGACGGCGGCGAGGGCGGCGCCGGGGCGGCCGGCACCGACGGACGGCAGGCGGCGGAGGCCAGCCAGGGCGGTGTGCCCGACGATGCCGAACGGGTGATGACGGCCGGCATCCAGGACATCAGCAACTCCCTGGTCGAGGATGCCTCCCTGAACGACATCATGCGCATCGTCCTCGAGACCATGTACCGCGCGATGGGCTTCAAGCGGGTGCTGCTCTGCCTGCGCGACGCCAAGTCCGGCCTCATGGTCGGCCGCTTCGGCTTCGGTCCGGACACGGCCGACATCGTCAAGGTCTTCCGCTTTCCGCTCACCTACACGCCGGATGTCTTCCATGTCGCCACCTCCAAGGCGGCCGACATCTTCATCAGCGACATCGACGATCCGAAGATTGCCGACCGCGTTCCCGCCTGGTATCGGAAGAGCGTGCCGGCGCGGACCTTCGTGCTCTTCCCCATGAACATCAAGGGGCGGCCGGTGGCGATGATCTACTGCGACAAGGACAAGGCCGGACAGATCGCCATCCCCGAGCGCGAACTGACGCTGCTGAAGACCCTGCGCAACCAGGCGCTGCTTGCGATCAAGCAGGCCGGCTAGCCTTCCGGCGGGAGGCTAGCCGGCTCTGTCGGGCGGTCGCAAACCAGGAACCGGCCCATTGCTCGGAAGTGTGCGGGATCGGGCCGGCGGGGCCCGGTGATGTGCTCTGCCGCCCGGACGCTTACCCCGGCATCGCCTGGGCCGCCCAGAACACGCCCATGCCCAGCAACACCGTGAGCAGCGTGCTGCGCGTGACGAGGGCGACGGCGAAGGCGGCCAGGGCGGCGACCAGGCGGGCGGTGTCGGGCCAGGGCATCCCGGCCGGGCCGCTGGCCGTGAACACCAGGGGGGCGATGATGGCGCCGAGGATCGCCGCCGGCAGGTAGGCGAGGGCGCGCCGGAACAGGGGCGGCAGGTCGATGTGGGCGCCCCAGGCGAGGAAGGAGAGGCGCGTCGCCTGGGTGGCCACGGCGACGGCGGCGATCACCGCCCAGAGGGTTTCCGGTGCCACAGGCGCTCCATCGCGAGGGCGGCCGCCATGCCGGCGAGGGCGGCGGCCACCAGGTTGAGCTTCATGGGCACGGTGAGGCCCACGGAGACGGCGCCGCCGACCACGGCGGCGAGGACCATGCCCCTGTCCTTGAGGAGCGGCGTCAGCAGGGAGATGAAGGTCAGGGCGACGATGTAATCCATGGACCAGCTGGCCGGGATCAGCCGGCCGAGCAGGATGCCGGCCAGGTTCGCCGCCTGCCAGGCGACCCAGAGGACGGTGGAGAGTCCCACGTAGAACCAGAAGGCCTCGGCCGACGGCCGCCCGGCGTTGAGCTTGAGCAGCCCGAAGGCGAATCCCTGGTCGGTGAGCAGGTAGGAGGCGAGCCAGCGCGGCAGGCGAGGGATGGCGCGGAAATGGGGCGCCATGGCGGCGCTGTACATCATGAAGCGCAGATTGACGATCCAGCCGGTCAGCACGATCACCCAGCCGGGGGCGCCGGCGGCGAGCAACTGGGTGAAGGCGATCTGGGACGAGCCGGCGAAGACCATCCAGGAGAGGGCGAAGGCCTGGTGGACGTCCATGCCGGCGCCGGCCGCCGAGGCGCCGCAGACGATGCCGAAGGGCACGGCGCCCATCAGGAGGGGCAGGCAGGCCAGGGCGCCGGCCCGGAAGGCGCGGGCGGGCGGCTGGGGAGGCGCTGGGGCTTCTTCGGGCATCGGTGACGACGGCGGCCGGCGGCATGCCCGGCAGCCGTTCCGGCTTGCCTGCGGCGGGAGGCGGCATCATACTATGCGCCCCTTTCCGCCTTTCCCTCCCCGGATGAAACCGATCGCCCTGATGCTGGCGGCCTGCCTGTCCGCCGCCGCCTTTGCCGACGAGGCGCAGATCCGCAAGAACCTCGGTCCCCGCCTCGGGGCCGTCACCATCGAGGCCGTCGCCCGCACACCCTTCAAGGGCCTCTACGAAATCCAGTTCGACGGCAAGGTCGCCTACACGAACGAGGACGGCAGCTTCCTCCTGGTCGGCAGCCTGGTCGACAGCGCCAGCGGCCGCAACCTGACCCAGGACCGGCTGCGCAAGCTGGGCGCCATCGACTTCGCGGCCCTGCCCCTCAACCAGGCCATCCGGCGGGTCAAGGGCAAGGGCACGCGACGGCTGGCGGTCTTCTCCGACCCGCTGTGCGCCCACTGCAAGACGCTGGAGATGGAACTGGCGAAGATCGACGACCTGACCCTTTACGTCTTCCTCTATCCCTTCGAGCGCCAGCATCCCGGCGCCACGGCCGTCGCCCGCGACATCTGGTGCTCGCCCGACCCGGCCCAGGCCTGGCAGGACTACATGCTGAAGGGAACGGCGCCGAAGAAGGGCGACTGTGCCGATCCGGTGGCGCGCAACGTGGCCCTCGGCGAGCGCCTGCGCTTCGACGCGACGCCCACCCTGGTGTTCTCCGACGGGGCCGTGGTCCAGCAGTCGCTGCCCGCCGGCCAGATCGAGAAGCTGATGGCCGACGCGAAATGAACAAGGCTTTCGTCAAGGAAAGCGAGGGCGAGGAGGAGGAGGGCCTCGCCGAACCGTCGCTGCCGGCCGGCACGCGCAATTACATGACGCGGCGCGGCCACGGCGCCCTGAGGGCGGAGCTGGAACACCTGGTGAAGGTCGAGCGGCCGGAGCTGGTGCGGGTCGTCTCCTGGGCGGCCGGCAACGGCGACCGTTCCGAGAATGGCGACTACATCTACGGCAAGAAGCGGCTGCGGGAGATCGACCGCCGCATCCGCTTCCTGATGAAGCGCCTCGAGACGGCCGTGGTGGTGGATCCGGCGGCCCAGGAGAGCGTGGAACAGGTTTTCTTCGGCGCCACGGTGACCGTCTGCGGCCGCGACGGCGACGAGGCCACCTACCAGATCGTCGGCATCGACGAGGCGCAGGCGGCGGCTGGCCGCATCAGCTGGATCTCGCCGCTCGCCAAGGCCCTGCTGAAGGCCCGCGAGGGGGACGTGGTGCGCTTCCAGAGCCCGGCCGGCCCGCGCGAGATCGAGGTCGTGGAAATCCGTTATGAATAGATCGCCGGGAATCGGGAGCGGGGCCGAAGCGGCGCCCGCCACGGCGCCGGCGGCGCCCCGGCGCCTGACGCCCAAGGCCATCGTCGCCTACCTGGACCAGCACGTGGTCGGCCAGGAGGAGGCGAAGCGGGTGATGGCCGTCGCGGTGTACTCGCACTACATCAAGTTGTCCCGCGCACGCGACTCGGCGGTGGAGATGGCGAAGAGCAACGTACTGCTGATCGGCCCCACGGGCACCGGCAAGACCCTGCTCTGCGAGACCCTGTCGCGGGCCCTGAAGGTGCCCTTCGTCACCGCCGATGCCACCTCCCTGGCCCAGTCAAAGTTCGTCAACGAGGAGATCGAGGCCATCCTGCGCCGCCTGATCGACCGGGCCGACGGCGACCTGGCGCGGGCCCAGCGGGGCATCGTCTTCATCGACGAGATCGACAAGCTGAAGGCGGCCGAGGGCCAGGCCCGGGCGGCTTCCGGCGAGGCCGTCCAGCATGCCCTGCTGAAGATCATGGAAAGCGCCCCGGTGCGCCTCTCCGACGGCCGCCACGTGGATACCACCCACATCCTGTTCATCTGCGGCGGCGCCTTCGTCGGCCTCGAGAACATCACGGCGCGGACCCACGCCTTCGGCTTCATCTCCACCTCGGAGGCCGACAACCAGAGGATCCTCGACCGGCTCAATACCCGCATCAAGCCGACGGACCTGTTCGAGTTCGGCCTCATCCCCGAATTCGCGGGGCGGCTGCCCATCGTGGCCGGGTTCCGGCCCCTGAGTCGGGAGATGCTGGTGCGCATCATGACCGAGCCGAGGAACTGCCTCTACAACCAGTTCCGGGAGATCTTCCGCCAGGAAGGGGTCGAGCTGGTGGTGGCCCCCCAGGTCTTCGAGGAGATCTCGGAACTGGCCATCGAGTACAAGGTCGGCGCCCGCAGCCTGCGCGGCATCTTCGAGGAGATGATCACCCCCGTGCTCTACGAGATCCCCGACCGCACCGACGTCCGCCGCGTGGAGTTCGACACCCTGTTCGCCGATCCGCGCTACGTGGCCTGAGGGCTGCCGCGGCCGCGTCGGCGCGACCCGGTCAGCGGGGCCAGAGGATCATCTGGGTGCAGCGGAAAAGGGCCAGCTTGCGGCCGGTCGATTCGTCGGTGACCACGGCATCCCAGACCTGGGTGTTGCGGCCCAGGTGCTGGGCCTGGGCCTCGCAGCGGATGGCGCCCTCGCGGATGGTGCCGAGGTGGTTGCTCTTCAGTTCCACGGTGGTGAAGGATTCGGCGCCGGCCGGCAGGTGGGCGATGGTGGCGTAGCCGCAGGTGGTGTCGGCCAGCGCCACGATGCTGGCCGCATGGAGGAAGCTGTTCGGCGCGAAGTGGAGCTTCTCCACCTGCATGCGGCTCTTCAGGGCGCCCGCGGTGAGTCCGGTGATATGGATGCCGAGGAATCCGGGCAGGTAGTCCTGGCTCAGGTTGTTGAGGACCTCGAGGGTGATCTCGGGGCGGGGGGCGACACTGCTGGCCATGCTGTGGTCCTTTGGGTCAGGTGGCGGCGGAAAGGGCCCGCCGGGATTCCAGGCTGCGCTCGTCGATCGGCAGGTTGAAGGCGGCGGCGATGACGCCGAGGGCGATGCAGATGCCCCACACGATGTCGTAAGAGCCGGTGGCGTCGAACAGGCGGCCGCCCAGCCAGACGCCGAAGAAGCTGCCGATCTGGTGGCTCATGAAGACGAAGCCCGAGAGCATGCCCAGGAAGCGCACGCCGAAGACCTGGGCGACGATGGCGTTGGTCGGTGGCACCGTGGACAGCCAGAGCAGGCCCATGACGGCGGAGAAGACGTAGACGGAGAGGGGCGTCAGGGGCGCCAGGAGGAAGAGGGAGATGGCCACGCTGCGCCCGAAGTAGATGCAGGCCAGGAGTATTCGTTTCGGGTAGCGGGCCCCCAGGTGCCCGATGGCGTAGGTGCCGAAGACGTTGAACAGGCCGATGAGGGCCAGGGCGGTCATGCCGACGTTGCCCGAGAGGCCCTTGTCCAGCAGGTAGGTGGGCAGGTGCACGCCCAGGAAGACCACCTGGAAGCCGCAGACGAAGTAGCCGGCCATCAGGAAGACGAAGCTGCGTTCGCGCATGGCTTCCCGCAGGGCTTCGCCGGCCGACTGCCCGGCGCCGGCGGAGGAAGGCACCAGACCCCGGGTGAGGGCGCTGCCCAGCGGAAAGATCAGGAGCGACCCGGCGGCGAAGACGAGCAGGGTGGCGAACCAGCCGAGGCCGCCGATGAGGCCCGAGGCAACGGGGATCATCAGGAACTGGCCGAAGGAGCCGGCGGCGGCGACCAGGCCCATCGCCCAGCTCCGTCTCGATTCTGGCACCAGCTTGCCGAGGGCGGAGAAGACGACGCTGTAGGTGGTGCCCGACTGGGCGATGCCGATAATCAGGCCGGCCGTGGCGGCGAAGCCGGTGCCGGTGGCGGAGAAGGCCATGCCGACCAGGCCGAGGATGTAGAGGGCGCCGCCGGCCCAGAGCACGCGCTTCGCGCCCCAGCGGTCGGCCAGCAGGCCGGCGAAGGGCTGGGAGGCGCCCCACATCAGGTTCTGCAGGGCCATGGCGAAGGAGAAGACTTCCCGTTCCCACTGGTGGGCGACGCTCATGGGCGTCAGGAAGAGTCCGAAGGTGTGGCGGATGCCCATGGCCACGCAGACGATGAGGGCGGCGAAGGCGAGGACGGAGCCGAGGGAGCGTTGGGGGGCGGTCATGGCTTCTTACGGTGCTTCGAGCAGGGTCAGGGTGCGGTCGAGGAGCTGGTGCAGGCGCTCCAGGTCCGGGGCGCCGACGAGGGCGAGGATCTCCTTCTGGGCCTGGCGCCACAGGGGCAGGGCAGCGGCGAAGGCAACGCTGCCGGCATCCGTGAGGGCGACGCTGCGGCAGCGGGCGTCGTCGCAGGCGCCGAGGCGGAGGAGGCCCCGGTCGGCCAGGGGCTTGAGGTTGCGGGTCAGCGTCGTGCGGTCCATGGCCATGCGGGCGGCGAGGCTGGAAATCGTGAAGGCCTCGTCGCCGGCCAGCGCCGCCAGCAGGGAAAACTGCGTGATGCGCAGGCCGCTCGGCTGCAGGTGGGCGTCGTAGCGCTGGGTCATGCGGCGGGCGGCCTTGCGCAGCCGCAGGAAGGTGCATCCGCGCGGCTTGGGCGGCGAGACGGGGTCGGTGGAATGGGCTGGGGGGGTGGCCATGGAAAGAGTGTATATGCACTTAAATCCCGGCGCAATTTCCCGCGTCTGTGGTAGGGTTCGGCCTTCGCCGAAAACTCCCGAAATGCAATTCCGATGAGCGAAACCGCGTCCAAGCGCAAGGCGCCCCGCATCGTCTTCCTCCTGCTCCTGCTGGCCTTCGCGGCCTGGCTCGGCCATCGCTGGTGGTGGGGACTGTCCCACGTGACGACCGACAACGCGCAGGTGGAGGGCCATATCGTGCCGGTACTGCCGAAGATCGGCGGATACGTGACGGCCGTGAAGGTGACGGACCACCAGGCGGTAAAGGCCGGCGACCTGCTGATCGCCATCGATGATCGGGACCTGAAGGTGAAGCTGGCCCAGGCCGAGGCCGAGCTGCAACTGGCCATCGCGGCGGCGGGCCGCGAGGGCGGCAAGCCCGGACAGGCCGAGGCGCAGGTGGCGGCGGCCCGGGCGACGGCATCGGCGGCCCGGTCCGGCATCGAGCAGGCCCTGGCCAATGCCGACCGGGCCCAGAAGGACGTGGAACGGCTGCGGGAACTGGTGGCAAAGAGGATGGCGACGCCCCAGGCCCTCGATGCGGCCGAGGCGGCCGCCCGTTCGGCCCATGCCCAGGTCAGGGCGAGCCGCGACACGGCCGCCTCGGCCGGCGAGCAGGTGTCCGCGACGGGGGCCGCCCTGCGGGCCGCCCTGGCGCGGGTCGAGGCCGCCCGCGGGGCGCGTGACCTGGCGGCCAACCAGCTCGCGGACACGCGCGTGACGGCGCCCGTCGCCGGTTTGGTGGCCAACAAGACCGTCGAGCCTGGCCAGCTGGTGCAGGCCGGGCAACCGGTGCTGTCCATCGTGCCGCTCGATGACATATGGATCGTCGCCAACATGAAGGAGACCGAGGTCCGGGACGTGAAGCCGGGGCTTCGCGCGGAGATCGACGTCGACGCCTACCCGGGTGCCAGGGTGGAGGGGGTCGTCGACTCGATCAGCCCGGCCACCGGGGCCCGCTTCTCCCTGCTGCCGCCGGACAACGCGACGGGCAATTTCACCAAGGTCGTACAGCGGGTGCCGGTGCGCATCCGCGTCAAGCAGGCGGACGACCCCCAGCGCCTGCTGCGCCCGGGCCTCTCCGTCTTCGTGACCATCGCCGTCAAGTGACCCGGCCTTGAAGCCGCTGCTGCCCGGCCTGCGCCGCGTCGAGGACGATGCCGACGCGCACCGCTACCGCTACCTGATCGCCTTCACGGTCACCCTGGCCTCTGTCCTGGAACTGGTGGACACGAGCATCGTGAACGTGGCCATTCCGCACATGATGGGCAACCTCGGGGCGACCCTGGACGAGGTTGCCTGGGTGTCCACCGGCTACGTGGTGGCCAATGTCATCGTCCTGCCCATTTCCGGCTGGCTGGGCAACTGGTTCGGGCGGCGCAACTACTTCGCCCTGTCCATCATGCTGTTCGTCTTTTCCTCGATCATGTGCGGCGCCTCCAGCAGCCTGGAGTCCCTGGTCTTCTGGCGCGTGGTGCAGGGCCTCGGCGGCGGCGGGCTGATCTCGACGGCCCAGGCGACGCTCTACGAGGTCTTCCCGCGCGAGGAGGCGGGCCAGGCCATGGCCATCTTCGGACTCGGCATCATGACGGGCCCGATGCTGGGCCCCACCCTGGGCGGCTGGCTGACCGACACCCTGTCCTGGCCATGGATCTTCTACATCAACGTGCCCCTGGGCCTCGGGGCCCTGTTGCTGACCCTGATGGTGGTCCCCGATTCCAAATACGGCGAAAAGGCCGAGCAGGTCGACGCCCTCGGCCTGCTGCTGCTGGCGGTGGGCATCGGCTGCCTGCAGACCATGCTGGAGCGGGGCGAGAAGCTGGACTGGTGGGCATCCCGGGAGGTGGTGGCCTACGCCGTCGTGGCGGTGCTGGCCCTCTCGGCCCTGGTCTGGCAGGAACTTCGCCATCCGCATCCGGTGGTGGACCTGCGCATCCTGGCCGACCCGCAGTTCGCGGCCTCGGTGGTGTTCACCTTCGTCGTCGGCTCGGCGCTCTACAGCGTCGTCTTCGTGTTCCCGGTCTACGCCCAGACCCTGCTCGGCTTCACCGCCTGGGAAACCGGCCTGGTCATCCTGCCCGGAGCCATCGCCTCCGGCGTGACCATGGCCATCATGGGCCGCACGGTGGCCAAGACCCGCCTCGACCTGCGCCTCTTCGTGATCTGCGGCGTGGCCATCTTCTCCTATTCCATGTGGAAGCACTCCCTGTTCACCACCCAGTCCGGCTGGGACGACTTCCTGGTGCCGATGATCCTGCGCGGCGTCGGCCTCGGCATGGTCTTCATCCCCCTCAACAACCTGGCCCTGGGCAACCTGATGCCCGAGAAGGTGGCCAACGGCAGCGGCCTCTACAACCTCACCCGGCAACTCGGAGGCTCCGTCGGCATCGCCTCGTCGGCGACCCTCTTCGTCCAGTGGCAGCAGGCCAACCGGGGTGAACTGATCCGCCACGTCACCGAGGGTTCCCAGGAGGCCGCCCTGCGCCTGGCCAAGCTGAAGGCCCTGGTGATCTCCCACGGCACCCCGGAAATCCTCGCCCAGGCCAAGGCCCTGCGCATCCTCGAGGGGCAGGTGGTCAAGCAGGCCTCGATGCTGGCCTTCGAGCGCCTGTTCCTCGGCTTCGGCGTCGCCATGGTCCTGGCCCTGCCGCTGCTGCTGCTGATCCGCCGTGGGCAGTTCGCCCGGGCCGGCGAGGTGGCGCACTGAGGGCGGGCGGGGCCGCCCGAAGTCCGGACAGCAGGGGCCGGAGGAGCGATCCCCTTGGTGCCGGCCCGAGTCGCCTCCCGGTAACAGCCGAGGGCCACGAGCAGGCGAGTTCCCCCGCCCCAGGGGGGCGGGGGGAGGGGGGCTTACTTGATCAGCCCTTCCGCCTTCAGAGCCTCCTGCACCGCGGGCCTGGCGGCCACACGGCCCAGGTAGGCGCCCAGGTTCGGCCACTGGCCGACGTCGATGCCCACGTACTTGCCCCAGCCCAGGCAGGTGAAGAGGTAGCCGTCGGCGACGGTGAACTGCTCGCCCATCAGGTAGCTCTGGCTGCCCAGCTTCTCCGACACGAAGCCGATGCGCCGCGCCAGCAGCGCCTTGGCGGCGTTCTTCCAGTCCTCGTGGGCGGACGGGTTGAACAGGGGGCTGAAGCTCTTGTGGATCTCGGTGGAAATGTAGTTCAGCCATTCCTGCAGGCGGTAGCGCTCCAGGCTGCCGGCCGGCGGAGCCAGCTTCTTTTCGGGCACCTGGTCGGCAATGTACTGGACGATGGCCGGACCCTCGGTGAGCACCTGCCCGCCGTCGAGCTGGAGGGCCGGCACGTAGCCCTTCGGATTGACGGTCAGGTAGTCGCCGCCGCCGCCCATCTTCTTGCTCTGCAGGTCCACGGATTCCAGATCGTGGGGCAATCCGGCCTCGCAGAGGGCGATATGGGGGGAAAGGGAGCAGGCGCCGGCCTTGTAGTAGAGCTTCATGGGGTTCTCCTGGTTGGGGGGCGGCCGATGCCGCCCGGTTGGTATTGTTCAAATCTCGAGAATACTAGGGGCGGCCCCGGGGACCCGTCAAGGCGCCGGAAAACTATTTCCGGGGGTGCTTGAAATCGCCCCGGCCGGCCCCATATCGCGCGGGTGTTACTCCAGGAGGATTCCATGACCACTGCCACCAATGCCACCGCCGCCGGCCAGAAGGAGACCCTGGGTTTCCAGGCCGAGGTGAAGCAACTGCTTCACCTGATGATCCACTCCCTCTATTCCAACCGCGAGATCTTCCTGCGCGAACTGGTCTCCAACGCTTCGGACGCCTGCGACAAGCTGCGCTTCGAGGCCCTGCACAATACGGGGCTGCTGGAAGGTGCCGGCGACTTCGCCATTCGCATCGCCTTCGACAAGGCGGCGCGGACCGTCACCGTCTCCGACAACGGCGTCGGCATGAGCCGCGAGGAGGCCATCACCAACCTTGGCACCATCGCCAAGTCCGGCACCCGCGAGTTCTTCTCCCGCCTGACCGGCGACCAGCAGAAGGATGCCCACCTGATCGGCCAGTTCGGCGTTGGCTTCTACTCCTCCTTCATCGTCGCCGACAAGGTGGCCGTGCTGACCCGGCGCGCCGGCACGGCGGCCGACCAGGCGGTGCGCTGGGAATGCGACATGTCCGACGAGGGCAGCGGCCAATACACGGTCGAGATGGCCGAGAAGGCCGGCCACGGCACGGAGATCACCCTGCACCTGCGGGAGGGCCAGGACGACCTGCTCTCCGGCTGGAAGCTGAAGGGCATCATCCGCAAGTATTCCGACCACATCGTCCAGCCCATCCTGATGAAGAAGGAGGAGTGGGACCAGGAGTCGAACGAGCAGAAGCTGACCGACGAGGACGAGACGGTCAACCAGGCCTCCGCCCTCTGGGCCCGCAGCCGCAACGAGGTGACCGAGGAACAGTACAAGGAGTTCTACAAGCACGTCGCCCACGACTTCGAGGAGCCCCTGGCCTGGACCCACAACCGGGTGGAAGGCAAGCAGGAATACACCCAGCTCCTCTATGTTCCGTCGCGGGCGCCCTTCGACATGTGGGACCGCCAGTCCCGCCACGGAGTCAAGCTCTACGTGCGCCGCGTCTTCATCATGGACGACGCCGAGCAGTTGCTGCCCATCTACCTGCGCTTCGTGCGCGGCGTGGTCGATTCGGCCGACCTGCCGCTCAACGTGTCCCGCGAGATACTCCAGGAGAGCAAGGACATCGAGGCCATCCGCAACGGCTGCACCCGGCGCATCCTGACCGTGCTGGAGGACATGGCCGGCAACGAGGCGGAGAAGTACGCCAGGTTCTGGGGCGAGTTCGGCCGCGTCCTCAAGGAGGGCGTCGGCGAGGACCAGGCGAACCGGGAGAAGATCGCCAAGCTCCTCCGCTTCGCGTCGACCCAGGCCGACACGGCGGAGGAGACCGTCTCGCTGGCCGATTACCTGGCCCGCATGAAGGAGGGCCAGGACAAGATCTACTACGTGACCGCCGACACCTTCAATGCGGCGAAGAACAGCCCCCACCTGGAGATCTTCAGGCAGAAGGGCCTGGAAGTCCTGCTCCTGTCCGACCGCGTGGACGAGTGGGTGGTGAACCACCTGACCGAGTTCGAGGGCAAGCCCCTGGTCTCCGTCGCCAAGGGCGGCCTCGACCTGGGCAGCCTGGAGAGCGAGGACGAGAAGAAGGCCAAGGAGGTCGAGGCCGGCGAATTCAAGGACCTTTGCGAGCGCATCGGCAAGTCGCTGGGCGAGCGCGCCAAGGAGGTGCGGGTCACCCATCGCCTGACCGACAGCCCGGCCTGCCTGGTGGCAGACGAGTTCGACATGTCGGCCAACCTGGCCCGCCTGCTCAAGGCGGCCGGCCAGAAGGGCCCGGATGCCAAGCCCATCCTGGAAATCAATCCCCGGCATCCGGTCGTGCTGCGCCTGAAGGCCGAAGGCGCGGGGGAAGGCGGGCGGTTCGACGACTGGGCCGCGGTCCTCTTCGACCAGGCCCTCCTGGCCGAGGGCGGCGCCCTGGACGATCCGGCGACCTTCGTCAAGCGCATCAACAGCCTGATGCTGGAGATGAGCGGCGGCTCCGCCGCCTGACGGCCCGACCTTGGCGGTCCTCCGGGGCCTGCCCCCGATCATCGACGAGCGGGCCCGGGTGCTGGTCCTGGGCTCGTTTCCGTCCGAGGCCTCCCTCGCCGCAGGCCAGTATTACGCCCACCGCCGGAACCAGTTCTGGCCCATGCTTTCGGCATTGATCGGGGTCCCCCTGCCGGAGACGGACTACATCGCCAGGCAGGCCGCCGTCAAGGCGGCCGGTCTGGCCATATGGGATGTCTATGGCCGCTGCGAACGCGAAGGTTCCCTCGATTCGGCGATCCGCAACGCGCGGCAGAACGATTTCGGCCGCCTGCGTCGATGGGCGCCGGACCTGGCCCTGGTCTGCTTCAACGGCCGGACGGCGGCGCGTCTCGTCGCGGCGATGGCGGATTTGGGCTATGCGACAGCCGTCCTGCCGTCCACCAGTCCGGCCCACGCCGGCATGTCCTTCAGGACCAAGCTGGAGGCCTGGCGGGCCGCCCTCGGCCCTTTCCTGTCCGGTCCGGCGCCCGATCCAGGCGCTTAGAAACTCTAACAAAATGAGTGTTACCCCCTGTTCACAAAGGTCGAAATTCGTTAACCTCTGCCCTGTTTTTTTTGTGCAGAGGAAATGGCCAAACCGATACTGGACGATGAACTGTGGGCGC
>JBPOHD010000046.1:0-13544 GCA_052035955.1 Pseudomonadota bacterium | reverse complement strand
CCCCTTCGCATGCATGGTCCACCTCCTTCGACGTTTGGTCACCGAGATGGAGGACTTATCGGCTCCATGCATGCACTTCTGAATTCAACCTAATGTTTCCAAAGAAGGTTTTGTGGGGAAACCTCAGGGTCGGAGGATCAAAAGGGTCAGAGTCATTGGACATTCTGAGACCCTGACGTGCCACGCCGCCCGCGCATCCTTCTCGCCGACAATCCGCTGCAGATCGTCCAGCGCGGCATCAATCGCGGGCCGTGCTTCTTCGCCGAAGAGGACGACCAGTGCGACCTCCATTGGCTGGAGGAAGCGGCTCGCGAGTGCGGCTGTGCCATCCACGCCTACGTGCTGATGACCAGCCACGTCCATCTGCTGCTCACGCCGACGGTCGTTGGCGCGCCGGTGCGCCTGATGCAATCGCTGGGCCGCCGCTACGTCCAATACGTCAATCGCCAGTACCGACGCACCGGCAGCCGCGAAACATGAGCACGTGCGCGGCGCCTTCGCTGCTGGCGTAGTGGCGGATCGTCATGTCCTCGGCGCGGGCGATCGTCGCGGCGACCGGCGATGACGTGGGGATGGCGGCGCAGAATTCCCGCGCCTGGCCCTCGGCGCGGCGGTCCTGGTGGAGGCCGACGGGTACGACGGCGCCGGGCATCAGGCCCAGTCCGAGGACCAGCGTCAATACGGCCCTGGCGATCCGGGCGGCGGCCTTCCCCATGCCGTCAGGCCTGCGCCATGCCCGATTCGGCCGGACTTCCCGGGGCCTCGGTCGGCCAGCCGAAGCGGGTGAGCAGTCGGGCGAAGTCGCCGCCGAGGGGCGCGGTGATGGTGATCGGCTCGCCGCTTTCCGGGTGCCGGAACCTGAGTTCGACGCAGGCCAGCAAAAGCCGATGGCAGCCGAATGCCGATTGGAAGAGGCGGTTGTGCCTGCCCTTGCCGTAGGTGGCGTCGCCGATGATGGGGTGGGAGAGGTGCTTCAGGTGACGGCGCAACTGGTGGCGGCGGCCGGTCTTCGGGCATAGGGACAGCAGGGCGTAGCGGGCCGTCGGGTAGCGGTCCACGCGATGGGGCAGCTCGATGCAGGCCAGGCGCCGGTAATCGGTGACGGCCTCCCGGGTTCCGTCGCCGGCCGCCATGCCGGAGTAATCGTCCTCGACGTCCCGCAGCGGGTGGTCGATGCGCCCGGCCTCGGGCGGCCAGCCGCGGACGACGGCCCTATAGGTCTTTTCCACCTGGTGGCCGGCAAACCGGTCGCCGAGCCGGCGGCCGGTCTCCTTGTCCAGGGCGAAGAGCAGGACGCCGGAGGTGCCCTTGTCCAGTCGATGCACCGGATGGACATGGCGGCCGAGCTGGTCGCGCAGGGCCTGGACGGCGATCCGCGTTTCGTGGCGGTCGATGTCGCTGCGATGGACCAGCCAACCGGAGGGCTTGTCGATGGCGACCAGGGTGTCGTCGCGGTAAAGGATTTCCAGTGGGGCGTGGCGCATGGCGGCGCGATTAGGCGGCCGGGCGGCGCTGGCGGCCGATGGCCCAGGCGACATGCTCGCGCACCATGTCATCGGGATGGTCTCGGCGGCGCTCCAGGGCTGCCAGAACGGCGTAGTCCGGCGGCGCGTTTCCCAGGCCGACGGCCAGGTTGCGCAGCCAGCGGGCGTGGCCGATGCGGCGGATGGCGCTG
Organism: Pseudomonadota bacterium; assembly: GCA_052035955.1. Lineage (GTDB taxonomy): Bacteria > Pseudomonadota > Gammaproteobacteria > Burkholderiales > Rhodocyclaceae > JAEUNJ01. The sequence goes on along the minus strand of JBPOHD010000046.1, from coordinate 11,869 downwards.
CCGGCCAGCCCTTGCGCGAACTCGGCTTCGCTCCAGGCGAAGAGTTGCAGCAGGGTCGCCGTGTCCAGGCCGTGGCGGACGGCGAAGTCCTCCTCCCGCGTCAGCGGGGCGAAGCGGTTCCAGGGGCAGCAGAGCTGGCAGTCGTCGCAGCCGTACACCCGGTTGCCGATGAGGGGTCGCAGATCCTCGGGGATGGGGCCCGGGAGCTCGATGGTCAGGTAGGAGATGCAGCGCCGGGCATCGAGCCGGTAGGGGGCGGTGATGGCGGCGGTGGGGCAGGCGTCCAGGCAGGCGCGGCAGTCGCCGCAGTGCTCCGTGCCGGCGGGGTCGGCGGGCAGCGGCAGGGAGGTGAGGATCTCGCCGAGGAAGAACCAGGAGCCGGCCTCGCGGCTGAGCAGCAGGGTGTGCTTGCCGCGCCAGCCGAGGCCGGCCCGGGTGGCCAGCGCCACCTCCATGACCGGGGCGGAGTCGGTGAAGACGCGCTGCCGGGCGCCGCCGGCGGCGATGACGTCTGGATCGGCGGCGATGCGCCCGGCGAGTTTCTGCAGGCGGTGGCGCAGCACCTTGTGGTAGTCGCGGCCGAGGGCGTAGCGGGAGAGGTAGGCGCGGCGCGGGTCGGCGAGGTTGGCGGCGGGATCGGCGCCGGCCGGCCGGTAGTCCATGCGGGCGGCGATCACCGCGCGGGTGCCGGGCAGCAATTCGGCCGGCCGCGCCCGAAGGGGGCCGTGGACGGCCATATAATCCATCTCCCCGTGGCAGCCGGCGGCCAGCCAGGCGGCGAGGCCCTCCTCGGCGCCCGGCAGTTCGGCCGGGGCGATGGCCACGGCGGCGAAGCCCAGTTCCCGGCCCCAGGCCTTGATGCGGGCCGCGAGACCCGTCCAGTCGCCGTGCGAGGGGTTCTGCATGGGCGCCGATCATACGCGGGGAAAGGCGACTTCAAATCTCACCACCAAGGCACCAAGGACACCAAGATGCACCAAGAGACTCGACTTCGACGGCCCTCATGCGATGCGCCCTTCCTGGCGCTCCTTGGCGAACTTGGTGTACTGGTGGTAACGAATTCCTGTTCCGTCCTTCGCCGTACGCGCGTCGAATGTCGGAGATGATTGACGCCGCCAGCCTCGAACTCCCCGACGAGGCCGCCACGCTGGTCCTCGGGGCGGCCCTGGCGGCGCCGCTGCGGGCGGCGCCGGGCCTGCACGTCTGGCTCGAGGGGGACCTGGGCGCCGGCAAGACCACCCTGGTCCGCGGCCTGCTGCGCGCCCTCGGCGAGGCGGGGCCGGTGAAGAGCCCCACCTACACCCTGGTTGAACTTCATGTTGTTTCTGGGTTAGACTTGTATCACTTTGATTTCTATAGGTTCAACGACCCAGAGGAATATCTGGATGCCGGTTTGGACGAATACTTCGCGGGCAATGGCATCTGCATGGTCGAGTGGCCGGACCGGGCGCGCCCCTACGTGCCCGAGCCGGACCTCTCGATCACCCTGGAATTGTCTGGCGCCGGGCGCCGGGCATGCCTGGCCGCCCGCACGCCGCGGGGCCTGCCATGCCTGAGGGCGGCCATCCCTTTGGCATCCGGCGGCGGGACTTCCTGCGCGCCGCCGGCGCCGGACTGATCCTCCTCGTCTCGCCGCCCGGCCGGGCGGGGGCGCCGAGCATCCTGGCCGTGCGGGTCTGGCCGGCGCGCGACTACACGCGGGTGACCCTGGAGCACGAAGGCCTGCTGAAATTCAGCCACCTGCTGGTCAAGGACCCGGAGCGCCTGGTGGTGGACATCGAGGGCGTCGAGTTCAACTCGGTGCTGCAGAGCCTGCCGGGGAAGGTCTCGGAGGCGGATCCCAACATCAAGCTGCTGCGCGCCGGCCGCTTCAAGCCGGGCGTGGTGCGCCTGGTCATCGAACTGAAGGGCGAGGTGCGGCCCCAGGTCTTCAGCCTGCCGCCGGTGGGCGAGTACGGCCACCGGCTGGTGCTGGACCTCTATCCGAAGGAGGAGCCCGATCCCCTGCTGGCCCTGCTGGAGAAGGAGGCCGGCGAGCGGGAGGAGGCGGCGCGCACGGCCGGCGGCCGGCCGGAAAAGCCGGCCGGGAAGGCGGAGGAGGCCGGCGACACGGTGCGCCTGGTCACCATCGCCCTCGATCCGGGCCACGGCGGCGAGGACCCCGGGGCCATCGGCCGCGGCGGCAGCCAGGAGAAGAACGTCACCCTGGCCATCGCCCGCCGGCTGAAGGCGAAGATCGACGCCGTGCCGAACATGCGAACGGTATTGACCCGGGACGGCGACTTCTTCATCCCCCTGCAGCAGCGGGTGGCGAAGGCGCGCCGCGTCCAGGCGGACCTCTTCGTGTCCGTCCACGCCGACGCCTTCATCAAGCCGACGGCGCGGGGCTCCAGCGTCTTCGTGCTGTCGGAGAACGGCGCCTCCTCCTCGGCCGCCCGCTGGCTGGCCCAGCGCGAGAACGCGGCCGACCTGATCGGCGGCGTGAACCTGGGCGTCAAGGACCCGCACCTGGCGCGCACCCTGCTGGACCTCTCGCAGACGGCCACCCTCAACGACAGCCTGAAGCTCGGGAAGGCGGTTCTCGGCGAACTGGGGGGCATCAACGCCCTGCACAAGGGCCAGGTGGAGCAGGCCGGCTTCGCGGTGCTGAAGGCGCCGGACATTCCCTCCATCCTGGTCGAGACGGCCTTCATCTCCAATCCGGAGGAGGAGCGGCGCCTGGTGGACGAGGACTACCAGGACCGGATGGCGGAGGCGATCCTGAAGGGGATACGCCGCTATTTCGCCCGCAATCCGCCCCTGGCGAAGTCCAGGCTGGCCCGCCTCGACTGATATAATTCGCCGTTTTTTCACGGGTTTTTCCCTCGCTCCCATGCTGGTTTTCCGCTCCGTCCCGGAACGGGCCGCGACGCCCACCGTGCTCACCATCGGCAACTACGACGGCCTCCACCTGGGCCATCGCGCCATGCTGGAGCGCGTCACGGCCCGGGCCCGCGAGCGTGGCCTGCCGACGGCGGTGATGAGCTTCGAGCCCCACCCGCGCGAGCTGTTCGCGCCGGACCAGGCGCCCGCCCGCCTGACCTCGCTGCGCGAGAAGCTCCTGCTACTCGAGGCCTGCGGCGTGGACCGCGCCTACGTCCTGCACTTCACGCGCCAGCTGGCCGGCCTGACGGCCGAGCAGTTCATCGGCGACGTGCTGGTGCGCGGCCTGGACGCCCGGCACCTGGTGATCGGCGACGACTTCCGCTTCGGCAAGGGTCGGGCGGGGGACTTCGCGCTGCTGGAGCGGGAGGGCGGGCGACTGGGTTTCGGCGTCGAGGCCATGCATACCGTGGAGGTGGATGGCGAGCGGGTCTCCAGCTCGGCGGTGCGGGAAACCCTCGCGGCGGGGCACCTGGAGCACGCGGCGCGGCTCCTGGGCCGTCCCTACAGCATTTCCGGGCGGGTCGTGCATGGCCAGAAGGTGGGCCGCCGCCTGGGCTTCCCGACCGCCAACGTGCAATTGAAGCGCAAGCGCGTGGCCCTCTCCGGCGTCTTCGCGGTGACGGTGTCCGGCATCGACAAGCGCCACCTGCCCGGGGCGGCGAGCCTCGGCGTCCGGCCGACCCTGGGCCAGGGCCTGAGGCCGATGCTGGAAGTGCATCTGCTCGACTTCGACCGCAATCTCTACGGCTCCCACGTGACGGTGCACTTCCTGCACAAGCTGCGCGACGAGGCCAAGTACGAGAGCATGGAAGCCCTGCGCGCCCAGATCGACCGGGACGTGGAGGCGACGGCCCTTTATTTCACCGCAAAGGCGCAAAGTCGCGAAGGGACGCAAAGTTGACGGCGTTCACGTCCGTCGAGGCGCTGAATGCGGTGAGCAACGAAGTCATCGGTGCCGCGATCGAGGTCCACCGGGAACTCGGCCCGGGCCTGTTGGAAGGCATTTACCGGGATTGTCTGGCCAAAGAGCTTGGCAGTCGGCGACTCAAGGTCGAGCGCGAGGTGGAGGTACCCGTCCGTTACAAGGGGAAAGCTCTCGGCACGGCCTACCGGCTGGACTTGAGGGTGGGCGGGGAACTGATCGTCGAGACCAAGGTGGTGGAGGCGCTATTGCCGGTGCACCAGGCGCAATTGCTCACTTATCTCAGGCTTACGGGCAGCCGGCTGGGCCTGCTGCTGAACTTCAACATTGACACGATGCGAAACGGCATACGGCGAGTCGTGAATGGGCTTTGATCCCAATGTGGATCCTTCGCGCCCTTTGCGTCTTTGCGCCTTTGCGGTGAGGTTTTTTCGACCATGGCTGACTATCGCAAGACACTGAACATGCCCGACACCCCGTTCCCGATGCGGGGCGACCTGGCCAGGCGGGAGCCGGAATGGATCCGCCAGTGGCAGGAGAAGGACCTCTACGGCATGATCCGGGCCGCCTCCCGGGGCCGGCCGCGCTTCGTGCTGCACGACGGGCCGCCCTATGCCAACGGCGACATCCACATCGGCCACGCGGTGAACAAGATCCTCAAGGACGTCATCGTCCGCTCGCGCACCCTGGCCGGCTTCGACGCCCCCTACGTGCCCGGCTGGGACTGCCACGGCCTGCCCATCGAGCACCAGATCGAGAAGACCCACGGCAAGCACCTGCCGGGCGACAAGGCGCGGGCCCTCTGCCGCGCCTTCGCGGCCGAGCAGGTGGAGCGGCAGAAGAAGGACTTCATCCGCCTGGGGGTGCTGGGCGATTGGCACAATCCCTACCTGACCATGGCCTTCGGCAACGAGGCGGACGAGATCCGCGCCGTCGGCAAGCTGTACCAGGCCGGCTACCTGTTCAAGGGCCTGAAGCCGGTGAACTGGTGCTTCGACTGCGGTTCGGCCCTGGCCGAGGCGGAGGTGGAATACCAGGACAAGAAGTCCCCGGCCATTGACGTCGGCTTCCGCCTCGACGACGGCGAGCGGGCCCGCGTCGCCCACGCCTTCGGCATCGGGGCGCTGCCGGAGGGCGACTGCTGGGCGGTGATCTGGACCACGACCCCGTGGACCATCCCCGCCAACCAGGCGCTGAACATGCATCCGGAATTCACCTACGAGCTGGTGCGCACGGAGCGCGGCTGCCTGGTCCTGGCCGCCGAACTGCGCACCCAGGCCCTGGCCCGCTTCGGGCTGACGGGCGAGGTGCTGGGCGCCTGCCGGGGGACGGCCCTGTCGCTGGTCAGTTTCCGCCACCCGTTCTACGACCGGAAATCCCCCGTCTACCTGGGCGAGTACGTGACCCTGGACACCGGTACCGGCATCGTCCATAGCGCTCCGGCCTACGGCCTCGAAGACTTCGATTCCTGCCGCAAGCACGGCATGCACAACGACGAGATCCTGACCCCCGTCCAGGGCGACGGGGTGTTCGCCGCCAGCCTTCCTTATTTCGGCGGCATGAACGTCTGGAAGGCCGGCCCGGTGATCGTCGAGAAACTGGCCGAGGTGGGCAGCCTGTTCGCCGGCGGCGAGATCGTGCACAGCTACATGCATTGCTGGCGGCACAAGACGCCGATCATCTACCGGGCCACCACCCAGTGGTTCGTCGGCATGGACCGGGCGGTGGTCCGGGAGGGCTCGCCGGAGGCGACGCGAACCCTGCGGCAGGCGGCGCTGGCGGCGGTGGAGGCGACCCGCTTCTACCCGGACTGGGGCCAGGCGCGGCTGCACGCGATGATCGCCAACCGGCCCGACTGGTGCGTCTCGCGGCAGCGCAACTGGGGCGTGCCCATCCCCTTCTTCCTGCACAAGGAGACGGGGGAGCCGCATCCGCGCACGCTGGAGCTGCTGGAGGCGGTCGCGAAGCGCGTCGAGCAGCAGGGCATCGAGGGCTGGTTCAGCCTCGATCCGGCCGAACTGCTCGGCGACGAGGCGGCTCAGTACGACAAGATGAAGGACACCCTGGACGTCTGGTTCGACTCCGGGACGACCCACTGGACGGTCCTGCGCAACTCCCACGCGGAGGAGGGCGAGTACCCGGCCGACCTTTACCTGGAGGGCTCGGACCAGCACCGCGGATGGTTCCATTCGTCATTGCTGACCGGCAGCGCCATGGACGGGCGGGCGCCCTACAAGGGGCTGCTGACCCACGGCTTCGTGGTGGACGGCAAGGGCATGAAGATGTCCAAGTCGAAGGGCAACGTGGTGGCGCCCCAGGAGGTCTCGGGCACCCTGGGGGCGGAGATCCTGCGCCTGTGGGTGGCGGCCACCGACTACTCGGGGGAGCTTTCCATCTCCAAGGAGATCCTGGCCCGGGTGGTGGAGGTGTATCGCCGGCTGCGCAACACGCTGCGCTTCCTGCTCGCCAACACGGCCGACTTCGACCCGAAGAAGGACATGCTGCCGGTCTCCGAATGGCTGGAGATCGACCGCTATGCCTTGGCCATGACCCGGTCCCTACAGGACCAGTGCGCCGCCGACTACGAGCGCTACGAGTTCCACAAGGTGGTGCAGGCCCTGCAGAACTTCTGCGCCGAGGACCTGGGCGCCTTCTACCTGGACATCCTGAAGGACCGGCTCTACACCTCGGCGACGGATTCGCGCCCCCGCCGCGCCGCCCAGAGCGCCCTCTGGCACATCCTGCAGGCGGTGACCCGGCTGATGGCGCCCATCCTCTCCTTCACCGCCGAGGAGATCTGGCAGATCGCCGGCCAGGGAGAATCGGTGATGCTCACCACCTGGCACGAACTGCCGGTGCATGGCGAGGACTTGAACCTGGCGGAGCGCTGGACCCGCATCCGGGAGGTGAAGGCGGAGGCGTCGAAAGTGCTGGAGGACCTGCGTACGGCGGGCGGCATCGGGTCCTCCCTGCAGGCCGAGGTGGAAATCCGCGCCAGCGGGGCGAAGTACGAACTCCTGGCCAGCCTGGGCGACGACCTGCGCTTCGTGCTGATCTGCTCGAAGGCGGTGCTGGTGAAGGCGGCCGACGCCGGCGCCGAGGCGGTGATCGCCCTGCCCTCCACCCATGCCAAGTGCGCCCGCTGCTGGCACTGGCGCGATGACGTGGGCCGCGACGCCGGGCACCCCGAGCTCTGCGGCCGCTGCACGGCCAACCTGTTCGGCGAAGGGGAAGGGCGGGAGGCGGCGTGACCGCCCGGCGGGGGACCTGCTGATGCTCCCCTGGCTGGCCCTGGCCGCCGGCGTGATCGTCCTCGACCAGCTCAGCAAGGCCTGGGTCCTGGCGGTGTTCCAGGTCGGCGAGGTGCTGCCCGTGACGGCCTTCTTCGACCTGGTCCTGGTCTTCAACAGCGGTGCCGCCTTCAGCTTCCTGGCCGGTGCCGGCGGCTGGCAGCGCTGGTTCTTCGTGGTCCTTGCCCTCGGCATATCGGCCTGGATCGTCGCGATGCTGCGCCGCCATCCGGGGCTTCGGCTCCAGTCCCTGTCCCTTTCCCTGGTCCTCGGCGGCGCCCTGGGCAACGTGGTCGATCGCCTGCGCTTCGGCGCCGTAGCCGACTTCCTTTCCTTCCATGTGGCGGGCTGGTACTGGCCGGCCTTCAACGTGGCCGACTCGGCCATCAGCGTCGGCGTGGCGCTCCTGGTCTGGCAGCAACTGATGCAGAAATCCCCGGAGACTTCCCATGAATGAGACCGCCCCGACGGTGGCCGCCGACAGCTTCGTCACCCTGCATTACCGCATCGCCGCGGCCGACGGCACGGAACTGGTGGGCACCTTCGGCGGCAACCCGGCGACGCTGCAGATGGGCAGCGGAGAACTGGCGCCGACCCTGGAGCGCTGCCTGGTCGGGCTGCCGGAGGGCGAGCACCACGTCTTCCTGCTCGAGCCCCAGCAGGCCTTCGGCCTCCACAATCCGGAGCTGGTGCAACGGGTGGCCCGCTCGGGCCTGCCGCCGGCGGCCGAGGTGGAGCTGCACAGCCTGATCGAGTTCGCCGCCCCCGACGGTTCCAAGTACGCGGGCCTGGTGCGGGAGATGGATGCCGATTCGGTGCTGGTGGACTTCAACCACCCGCTGGCCGGCAAGTCGATCCGCTTCGAGGTCCAGGTCGTGGGGGTGCTCTGATGGGCGCCGCCATGCAGGTGGTGCTGGCCAACCCGCGCGGCTTCTGCGCCGGGGTCGACCGGGCGATCGCCATCGTGGACCGTGCCCTCGAGAAGTTCGGCGCGCCGATCTACGTCCGCCACGAGGTGGTGCACAACCGCTACGTGGTGGACGACCTGCGCGCCAAGGGCGCCGTCTTCATCGAGGACCTCGCCGAGGTGCCGGACGGCGCGACCCTGGTCTTCAGCGCCCACGGCGTCCCCCAGTCGGTGCGCGCCGAAGCCCAGCGCCGCGGCCTGCGCGTCTTCGACGCCACCTGCCCCCTGGTCACCAAGGTCCACGTCGAGGTGACGCGGATGCGCGAGCAGGGCCGGGAGATCGTCATGATCGGCCACAAGGGCCACCCGGAGGTGGAAGGCACCATGGGCCAGGCGGCGGACGGCATGTACCTGGTGGAGAGCGTGGAGGACGTGGCGGGACTGCGGGTGGCCGACCCGGCGCGGCTCGCCTACGTGACCCAGACCACCCTTTCCGTGGACGACGCGGCGGCCATCGTCGGCGCCCTGCGCGAGCGCTTCCCGGACATCGTCGGGCCGAAGAAGGACGACATCTGCTACGCCACCCAGAACCGCCAGGACGCGGTGAAGATCATGGCCGGGGAATGCGACCTGGTGATCGTGGTCGGCTCGCCGAACAGCTCGAATTCCAACCGCCTGCGCGAAGTGGCCGCCAACATGGGGGTGCCGGCCTACCTGGTGGACCGGGCCGGGGAGATCCGCCCCGAGTGGCTGGCCGGCCGCGGCTGCGTCGGCCTGACGGCCGGCGCCTCGGCGCCGGAGATCCTGGTCGAGCAGGTCATCGCCCGCCTGGCGGAGCTGGGCGCCTCGGGAGTCCGGCGCCTGGAAGGCATCGAGGAGCGGGTGGTCTTCCCGCTGCCGCGGGACCTGGCCTAGGGCCTGTTCCCATTCAGCCGGCACGCGGGCCGGCGTCGGGGGACATGGGCGCAGCAGGGCGCCCCGCCGGCCCGATCCCGCGCTCCCCGGTACAAGGGGCCGGTTCCGCCCCTTCGGCCGCGCGGCTAGTGGCTCGTCCCCTCGGAGCGCGTGATCTTGTTATGCAGGTTGTATTTCCCGACCGGCTTGTCCATCGGGATCCGCTTCACCTCCTTGAAGGTGGCGGCGTCGAGGACGACCAGGGCGCCGCCGTCGGCCTTGCGCTCCCAGAGGCTCGCCAGCGCGTACTTGCCGTCCCGGGTGAACTCGATGTGGGCGAAGGTCTTGCCCGGGGCGACCTTCACCTCCGCCACCTTCTCCAGGCTGCGCTTGTCGATCACCTGCAGGGTGTCCTTGCCCTTGCCCATCATCGAGTCGGTCCAGGCATAGGGGGTCTTCTCGTGGCTGCGCATGAAGAAGCCCGGCCCCAGGGTGGGGATGGCCTTGACCAGCTTCCAGTCCTTCATGTCGATGACGCTGACCACGCCTTCCCGCAGGTTGGGCGAGGCCATCACCGTTCGCCCCTGCCATTGCCAGGTGATGCCGGAACCCAGGTGGGGCATGCCGGGCAGGGCCAGGTCGGCGATCTTCCTGCGCACGTCCAGGTTGACCACCTGGCCCTTGCCGGCCTCCCGGGCGGCGCCCATGAGTTCGGAATAGTCCTGGGTGAAGAAGAAGTCGTCGAGGGGCTCGGGCAGGCGGGTGCGGCGCGGATTGAGGAAGCCCGGGATGAAGGCCCCCTCCTTGTACTGGAAGTCGTGGATGACGCCGATGGGGATGTCCTCGGCCTTCGGGTCGTAGCTGACCTCCCAGACCTCCGGCACGTCCTTCAGGGCGGCGACGAAGCTGCGCCGCGGCGCCGCGTCGTAGACCGCGGAGACGCGCGAGGACTCCTTGCCTTCCTTGTCGCGGACAGCGTGAATCCGGATCGGGTTCAGGTCGGCATCGAGCAGGACCAGGGTGTGGGGAAGGTAGTTGGCGACCGCCACGTATTTCCCGTCGCCGGACACGGCGACGTTGCGGGTGTTGATGCCGGCCCGGATCTCCGCCACCACCTTCAGGTTCCATAGGTCGAACTTGCTTACCCAGCCGTCCCGGGAGGCGAAGAAGACGTAGCGCCCTTCGGGGGTGAACTTCGGCCCCCCGTGCAGGGCGTAGCGGCTGGGAAAGCGGTGCAGGGGCTCGAGGCGGTCGCCGTCCAGGACGGTGACATGGTGGTCCCCGGTCTCGACGACGATGAACAGGTTCATCATGTCGACGCCCTTGAAGGCGTCGGCGGGCCGGTCGGGCAGGCTGCCCGGCGCGTGGTGCACCAGCTTCGAGGCCCGGATGTCCGCCTCGCCCCAGGCCGGCTTTGGCGCCACGGGCGTGTAGATCCAGGCCACCAGGGCGTCCATGTCGGCCGCCGACAGCCGATCGGCGAAGCCCGCCATCTGGGTGGCGGCGCGACCCTCGCGCAGGGTCCGCAGTGCTTCCGGCTTGCGCAGCCGCTCCAGGCTCTCCGGCAGCAATGCCGGCCCCGAGAGGCCCAGGCGATCCGCCCCGTGGCAGGCGGCGCAATGTTCCTGGAACAGGGCCGCGGGCTCGGCCGCCGACGCGGGAGCGCTCGCCCAGGCGGCGAAGATCAGGAGCAGGCCGCAGAGGCGCAGGGGCGCGGAGAAAGACATGCAGGGGACATCCCCGGTCCCGAAGCTCCGCGACCGGCTCTGCACCTCCACGCCCTTGCGGTCGGTCCGCAGTCTTTTCACGACCCGATCTCCTCGTCGGTCAGGTAGCAGCCCGGATCCTCGGCCCAGGGGTCGCCCGTAAGCTGCTGGGCGCGGACGCGGGTGTTGCCACCGCAGATGTCGAAATGGGCGCAGCGGCCGCAGCGGCCGCCCACCTGGCGCGGCACCCGCTTCAGGCCGGCCATCAGCGGGTCCGAGACGTCCTGCCAGATCTCGGAGAAGGGGCGCTCGCGAACGCTGCCCAGGTTGTGGTGCCACCACATGGTGTCCGGGTGCACCTGTCCCAGGTTGTCGATGTTGGCGACGTTGATGCCACTGGAATTGCCGCCCCACTGGGCCAGCTTCCCCCGGACATGCGGCACCCGCTCGGGGAAGTGCCGGCCCACCCAGTGCAGCAGGTAGACGCCGTCCGCGTCGTTGTTGCCGGTGGTGAACTCCTTCTCCAGCCCGCGCTGCCGGTATCCCCAGCAGGTGTCGAACAGCAGGTCCATGGCCTCCCGGGTCATGCGGTGCTGGGCGTCGTCCTTGCGGTTCCTGTTGCCGCGGCCCGCGTAGTTGAGGTGGGAGAAGTAGAAGCGGTCTATCCCTTCGTCCTCGACCAGGCGCAGCAGGCCCGGCAGGTCCTGGAAGTTGTCCTTCGTCAGCGTGAAGCGGACGCCGACCTTGAGGCCGGCGTCGCGGCAGAGGCGGATGCCTGCCAGCGAGGCGTCGAAGGCACCGGCCTGGCGGCGGAAGCGGTCGTGGGTCCCGCCCAGGCCGTCCAGACTGACGCCCACGTAGTCGAAGCCCACGGCGGCGATGCGCGCCAGCATGGCCGGATCGATCAGGGTGCCGTTCGAGGACAGGGCGGTGTAGAAGCCCAGGGATCTTGCGCGCCGGGCGATGTCGAAGATGTCCGGCCGCAGCAGGGGCTCGCCGCCCGACAGGATCAGGGCCGGCACCCGGAAGGCCTTCAGGTCGTCCATGACCCGGTAGACCTCCTCGGTGGATAGCTCGCCGGGGAAATCCTTGTCGGCCGAGATCGAGTAGCAGTGCTTGCAGGTGAGGTTGCAGCGGCGGATCAGGTTCCAGATCACCACCGGCCCCGGGGGCTTGCGGGCCGGGCCGAGGGGGGTCGGCGACGCCACCTCGTTCATGAACTGGG
>JBPOHD010000008.1:0-31474 GCA_052035955.1 Pseudomonadota bacterium | reverse complement strand
TGTAGAACTCGCCGGCGCTCTGGCCGCCGCCTTCGGCGAACTTGCGGATCAGGTATTCGTAGCTCTTGCCGATGATGTCGGCCTCGACGTCGTCGAGCCCGAGGCGCTTGGTGCTGATGGCCTCGATCAGGTTGGAGAGCCGGTCGTCGTCGAGGTCGCGCTGGCCGTGGGTGGTGGCGTTGAAATCGACGCGGTCGATGATGCCCTGCAGTAGCGGGTTTTCCCGGGCGATGGCGCGCATGTGGGTGGTGACGCCTTCACCGATCCTGTCGGAAAGCTTGCGGATGACGGACCAGACCGGCTGCTCGGGATCGCCCGGCACCAGGGGCAGGTAGAAGCGGACGAGCTTGTGGTCGGCCTTGGCGAGCTGGAAGGCCTTCTTGCGCGAGCCGACTTCCTTCGCGATGCGGTTCAGCTCGTCGTCGAAGACGTCGCAGAGGCGCTTGGTGAAGATGAGGGGGAGGATGTAGTCCTTGTATTTCGGCGCGTCCTTGGCGCCGCGGATGGAACAGGCCGCATCCCAAATCCAGGATTCGAGGGATTTGTCTTTACCGTTGTTGCTTGCCATCAGTCCTTGACCCTTTTTTGTCTGTCGATCTTCTCATTGGGACATGGTGAGCAGTTCGAGCTTAATGCCATGACCCAATCCGAAGGGTAACCCTGAAGAGCGGCTTTATGCCGATTGCAGACTATAGCAAAGCGGGCAGCATTGCCCTGTCTGGGGCGATCAGAAGGGTCGGCAGCCCCAAGCCGCGATCGCCCTCCACCCTACCCCCGCTCCCTCACCTCCGCATCCGCCGGCAACCCGACCCACTCGTGCCGCGACCGGGTCCAGATGTGCCGCGTCGGCTTCAGCCAGCGGGGATCGTCGAAGGTTCCGCCGGCCAGGACGCTGACGCCGGGGTTGCGTTCCAGGGTGATCAGCACGGTGGTGCCGCAGCGGCCGCAGAAGTGGTTGCGCACCCAGCGCCCGCTTTCGTCGGACCGGTGCTCATAGGCGGCCGGGGCGGCGCCGAGCATCTCCACCTGCCCGGCCTTGAAGGCGGCGATCAGGGCGAAGGCAGAGCCGGTGCGCCGCTGGCAGCTTCTGCAATGGCAGGCCTGGACCAGGGCGGGCTGCCCCGTGGCGCGGTAACGGACGGCGCCGCAGAGGCAGCCGCCTTCGTGGATTGCATCGGTCATGGCACCTCCCGTTCCTTGCGCGCCGACAGCCCTTCGCGCCGCCGCCGGAGACGAATCCGGCTTACACCAGGAACTTCACCGCGGGGACGCAGAGGCGCGGAGAAGGGAAAAACATCAAGTCCTTGCGGATCGCGTCCGGATCACCGACCGGGTATGCGCCTCGATTCCTGCAGGTCTCTGGTTCTCCTCTGTGACCTCTGTGACCTCTGTGGTGAAAATGCATTTCCCGGGTTCACTTCTTCTTCGCCCGCGGGTGGGCCGCGTCGTACACCTTCGCCAGGTGCTGGAAGTCCAGATGCGTATACACCTGGGTCGTGGCGATGCTGGCGTGGCCCAGCATGTCCTGCACGGCGCGCAGGTCGCCGCTGGACTGGAGGACGTGGGAGGCGAAGGAGTGGCGCAGCATGTGGGGATGAACGTGGAGGCCCAGCCCCTGTTTGGCGGCCCAGCGTTCCAGCCGTCGTTCGATCATGCGCATGGACAGCCGGGTGCCCCGGCGGCTGACGAAGAGGGCGGCTTCCCCCTCGGCAGCCAGGGTTGGGCGCTGGGCGAGCCAGGCGCGCAGGGCCAGCGCCGCCTTCTCCCCCAGGGGGACGACCCGCGTCTTGCTGCGCTTGCCGGTGACGGTCACTTCCCCCTCGGCGAGGTCGAGGCCGCCGCCCAGGTCGAGGCCGGCCAGTTCGGCCAGGCGCAGGCCGGAGGAATAGAACAGCTCGGCCATGGCCTTGTCGCGCAGTTCGAGCTCGTCCCCGGCTTCCCCGTCGAGCAGGGCCTGGGCCTGGTCCACCGAGAGGGCCTTGGGCAGGGTGCGCGGACGCTTCGGCGCCCGCAGCCCCTGGCAGGGGTCGACGGCGATCCGGCCGCGGCGGGAAAGCCAGCGGTAATAGCTGCGCCAGGCGGAAAGCACCCGGGCGACCGAGGCGGCGGCCAGGCCCCTGCCGTGGAGCTGCATGGCGAAGCGGCGCAGCTGGGCGGGGGGAAGGTCCGCCAGGTCGCCGGCCCCGGCGGCCCCGGCCAGGGCGCCGAGGGTGGCCAGGTCGCGGCCGTAGGCGGCGAGGGTGTGGGGGCTGGCCCGGCGCTGGTGCTCCAGCTCGGCCAGGAAGGCCGCCGGCGCATCCCGGTCGGCGGCCCCGCCGGTCATCAGTCGGAGGCGCCGGCCAGGGCGGCGGCGGCGATCTCGCCGATGCGTTCCAGGTAGAGGGTGCCCATCCCGGCGTAGAAGCGGTGGGGCTCCTCGCTGGCCAGGACCAGCAGCCCGAAGGTATCGCCGCCGCCGCGCAGCGGGATCTGGGCCATGGAGCGCAGGTGGTTGCCGGCCTCGCCGAACCAGGCGGCCGCTTCCTGCCCGGCCGCGGAACCGCAGTAGGGCCGGTCGAGGCCGATGGCCAGGGCCTGCACGGTGTCGGCGACGGCGTCGAACTCCGCCCCTTCGCCCTCCAGCCCCCAGAGCCGCATGGCCACGTGGGGCACGGCGAAGGCGCCGACCAGGTGGTCGTGGAGGATGTGCAGGACGGATGGGCCGTCGGTGGCGGCGAGGAGCGCCACGGCCATCCGGTGCACCTTCTCGCCGATGGCGTCGTTCTCCTCGCCGAAGCGGATCAGCTCGCCCAGCTTGCCCTCCAGCTCGCGCACCTTCTCGCGCAGGGTGCCGATCTGCCGCTCGGTGATGGAGACGGCCCGGCCGCCGTGGGGGCTGGGGATGTGGAGCTGGGAGAGGAGTTCGGCGTACTGCTCGAAGAACTCGGGGTGGCCTTGCAGGTAGCGGGCGACGTCGTCGGGTTTCATGGCTCGTTTCTCATCGGCAGGATTCAGAGGTCGATCTCGCCCTCGAAGACGGTGACGGCGGGGCCGGTCATCATCACGGGCGTGCCCGGGCCATCCCAGGCGATGGAGAGGTCGCCGCCGCGGGTCGACACCCGCACCGGGCTGTCGAGGAGGCCGCGGCGGATGCCGGCGACGACGGCGGCGCAGGCGCCGGTGCCGCAGGCCAGGGTCTCGCCGGCACCCCGTTCGTAGACTCGCAGGCGGATGTCGTGGCGGTCCGTGACCTGCATGAAGCCGGCATTGACGCGCCGGGGGAAGCGCGGATGGGACTCGATCAGCGGCCCCCAGCGCTCCACGTGGGCGGTGGCCACGTCCTCCACCACCTGCACGGCGTGGGGATTGCCCATGGAGACGACGCTGATGTCGAAGGCCTGCTCGCCGCGGCCGTTATTGACATGCAGGGGCTGGACCACGTCCTCGGAGGAACTGGAGAAGGGGATCTCGCGCGGCGAGAAGCCGGGCACGCCCATGTTCACCGTCACCTCGCCGTTGCTCTCCAGCCTGGGCACGATGAGGCCGCTGCGGGTCTCGACGCGGATCTCGCGCTTGTGGGTGAGGCCCTGCTCGTGGACGAAGCGGACGAAGCAGCGGGCGCCGTTGCCGCACTGCTCGACCTCGCCGCCGTCGGCATTGAAGATGCGATAGCGGAAATCGACGTCGGGATCGTCCGCCGCCTCGACGACGAGAATCTGGTCGCAGCCGATGCCGAAATGGCGGTCGGCGATGAACTTGGCCTGGCCCGGCGAGGGGACGAAGGGCTGGCGCACGGCGTCGAAGACGACGAAGTCGTTGCCCAGGCCATGCATTTTCGTGAAGCGTACTTTCATCGGTCTTCCATGAGGGCGCGGTAGTCGCGCCAGATGCAGCGGTCCATGATCACGGTGATGCCGGCGGCAGCGGCCCGTTCGGCGGCCGCCTCGTTCACCACCCCGTCCTGCAGCCACAGGCGCCGGGCGCCGATGGCGAGGCAGTCGTCCACCACCGCGTCCACGTGTTCCGAGGCCCGGAACACGTCCACCAGGTCGGGGGCCTCGGGCAGGTCGCGCAGGCGCCGGTAGGCCTTCTCGCCGAGGCCCTCGGCGAGGGCCGGATGGACCGGGATCACCCGGTAGCCGAAACCCTGGAGCGCCCGCCCGATGCGGTGGCTGGGCCGTTCCGGCTTGGGAGAGAAGCCGACCACGGCAATGCTGCGCACCTCGGCCAGCAGTTCCCGGATCGCCGAGGCGGGGGGGTTCCTGAACATCGGGCTATGGTAGCGCAGGGGTGGGGGGCGGAAGCCGGGATAGGCGCCTCAATAGACCCCCTTTTCCCCCGGCGGCCGGGTCTTGAAACGCTTGTGGAGCCAGAAATACTGCTCCGGCAACCGGCGCACCTCCTTCTCGATGGAGGCGTTCATGCGGCGGGTGTCGCCCTCGATGTCGGTGCCGGGGAAATCGGCCCACGCCGGCCCGATGCGCACGACATAGCCGCCGTCCGCCATGGCCGTGACGACCGGCAGGACCAGGGCACCCGACATCCGGGCCAGGCGCGACAGGCCGGTGATGGTGGCGGCCGGAAAGCCGAAGAAGGGCACGAAGATGGTGTCGCGCTGGCCGTAGTCCATGTCGGGCAGGTAGTAGAAGGGCTTGCCCGCCTTCATGGCCCGCAGCGCCGGCCGCGTGCCCTCCTGGCGGGAAAGCAGCAGGGAATCGCCGAACCGGGTCCGCCCGCGGAGCAGGGCGGCGTTGAAGAGCAGGTTCTTCTGGTTGGCGTAGATGCTGACCATGGACAGTTCCAGGGTCAGCCGGGTCCAGCCCATGTCCAGGCCGACGAAGTGGGGGACGAGGAGGATCACCGGCCGGTCGTCGGCCCCGCTCAGGTGCTCCAGGCCGTCCACCCGGACCAGGCGGCGGATGCGCTCGGCCGGCGCCCACCAGAGCAGTCCGCGCTCCAGGAAGCTGCGGCCGAAGGCCTCGAAATGGCGCCGCGCCAGGGACCGCCGTTCGCCCTCCGTCATGTCGGGAAAGCAGAGGCGCAGGTTGGTCAGGGTGACGTGCCGCCGCTCCCCGGCGAACCAGTAGAGCAGGCGGCCGAACCCTCGGCCGGCGGCGGCCAGGGCGGGCAGCGGCAGCCAGTGGAGCAGCCACATCAGGGCGAGGGCGAGACGGGTCAATTTGTGACCCCCCTCCCCCCGACCCCCTCCCCGGGGGAGGGGGTGACGGCGGTTCGCCGCTGCGCGGCTCCGGGTGATGGATGGCGCGCCTTCGGGCGGCCGTGCGGCGCGCCGGGCCCCCTCCCCCCGACCCCCTCGCCGAAGCACGGGGAGCGCGAGCGCTCCCCGGCGGGAAATTGTGTGGCTCCCTTCCCCCCGGCCCCCTCCCCAGGGGAGGGGGTGACGGCGGTTCGCCGCTGCGCGGCTCCGGGTGATGGATGGGGTCGTTGGGCGGCGCTCACGTCGGGCCTCCAGGCGGCGGCTCCGCGCCTGAGGGCACCTTGTAGCGGTTGTAGCCCCACAGGTACTGGCCGGGGCAGCGGCGGACCAGGCCTTCCAGCTCGCCGTTGATCCCCGCCACCCGCTCGGCCAGGTCGCCTGCCAGGGGGGCGGAAAGGGGAAAGAGCCGCAGGTGGTAGCCGGCGCCGTAATGCAGCCGTTCGGCATAGGCGAGGATCACCGCGGCGCCGCCCTCGGCCAGGCGGGCGGCCAGGGTCATGGTGTAGGCCGGACGGCCGAAGAAGGGCGCCCAGAGGCCCTCGCCGTTGCCCGGCACCTGGTCCGGCAGCATGCCGGCCGCCTCGCCCTGGCGCAGGGCCTTCATCAGCCGGCGGACGCCGGAGAGGTCGGCCGGCGCCAGGCGGAGGTTGGCGCCCCGCCCCTCCTCGACCAGGGCGCCGAGCCAGGCCTGCTTCGGCCGCCGGTAGAGCACGGTCATGGGCCGGTGGCTGGCGTAGTACTGGGCCGTGATCTCGAAGCAGCCCAGGTGCGGCGTCAGGAAGAGGATGCCCCGGCCCTCCCGCCAGGCGGCTTCCACCAGGTCCCAGCCGGAAACGCGGACCACGGCCCCGACCACCGTGTCGCGCGGCCGCAGCCAGATCCAGGGCAGTTCCAGCAGGGTCTTGCCGGCTTCGGGGACCGCTTCGGCGATGCCGGCCGGCCGCCCGGCCAGGGCCAGGTTCTCGCGCAGGTGGCGGCGGTAGGTGGGCGAGAACAGCCAGGCCACCCAGCCGAGCAGGGCGCCCAGATTGTGCAGGACGGCCAGGGGGAGCCGGGCGAGGAAGCGGAAGAGGGCGGTCAAGATGCGGCCACCCCGCCGCCGACCGGCCCGCCGCGGCGGCGCCGGGAACGCCAGGGTCCGGCGGCCGCGGATAACCATGCGGCGGGCGTGGGATGGGCAGCGGGGGTCATTGGGGACGGGCGGCGAAAAAGGTAGAATTATCGCTTCCCGCCGAGTTAATTGGACAACTTGCGAGGCGGAGACGCCCCGGGGCGCCCGCCCCGCGGTCGAAAACAAATATCGCTAAAGCGTCGCCCGCTCGACCTCCCCCGGAGCCGGTAACGCCAGCCAGCCGTGGGGAAGAGGAGCGGTTCACATGTCCCAGCAATATTTCTTCACTTCGGAGTCGGTCTCCGAAGGCCATCCCGACAAGGTCGCCGACCAGATCTCCGACGCCATCCTGGACGCCATCATCGCCCAGGATCCGCACTCCCGCGTCGCCGCCGAGACCCTCTGCAATACGGGCCTGGTGGTCCTCGCCGGCGAGATCACGACGCAGGCGAACGTCGATTACATCCAGGTGGCGCGCAACACGATCAAGCGCATCGGCTACGACAACACGGAGTACGGCATCGACTACAAGGGTTGCGCGGTGCTGGTCGCCTACGACAAGCAGAGCCCGGACATCGCCCAGGGCGTGAACAAGGCCTACGACGACAACCTGGGCCAGGGCGCCGGCGACCAGGGCCTGATGTTCGGCTATGCCTGCGACGAGACACCGTCGCTGATGCCCCTGCCCATCTACCTTTCGCACCGGCTGGTCGAGCGCCAGGCGATGCTGCGCAAGGACGGCCGCCTGCCCTGGCTGCGCCCGGACGCCAAGTCGCAGGTCACCATCCGCTACGAGGACGGCGCGCCGGTCGCCATCGACACCGTGGTGCTGTCGACCCAGCATGCGCCGGACATCGAGCTGGACGCGCTGCGCGAGGCGGTGATCGAGGAGATCGTCAAGCCGGTGCTGCCGAAGGAACTGGTCAAGGGCGCGATCAATTACCTGGTGAATCCGACCGGGCGCTTCGTCGTCGGCGGCCCCCAGGGCGACTGCGGCCTCACCGGGCGCAAGATCATCGTGGACACCTACGGCGGCGCCTGCCCCCACGGCGGCGGCGCCTTCTCGGGCAAGGATCCCTCCAAGGTGGACCGCTCGGCCGCCTACGCCGGGCGCTACGTGGCCAAGAACATCGTCGCCGCCGGCCTCGCCAGCCGCTGCCAGGTGCAGGTGTCCTATGCCATCGGCGTCGCACAGCCGACCAGCGTCTGGGTGACCACCTTCGGCACGGGGAAGGTTTCGGACGCCACCATCGCGGAACTGGTCAGGAAGCACTTCGACCTGCGGCCGAAGGGGATCGTGAACATGCTGAACCTGCTGCGCGCGATCTACGAGAAGACCGCCTCCTACGGCCACTTCGGCCGCGACGAACCCGAATTCACCTGGGAAAGTATCGACAAGGCAACCGCGCTACGCGCGGATGCCGGGCTGTGACGGCGTCACAGCCCTAGCGAAGCGATGTCGATACTTCGTCGCAGGCTAACCTGCGCAGCAGGTTAAGCGGGGGCCCCAGCCCGCGCGGCCGGAGACAAAACACGGACAAGGCGGCGGCCCTGAAGGCCGACGCGGGGCTGTAAGCCCGGCCCGCAGGGCTTTGTCGTTGTTTCGGCGAAGGCTAAGCTCGGCGACAGCCGAGGTTAAGCCGCGCAGCGGCGGCCGTAGCCAAAATATCGACAAGGCAGCCGGGCTGTGACGGAGTCACGGCCCTCGCGAAGCGATGTCGATACTTCGTCGCAGGCCAAGCTGCGCAGCAGGTTAAGCGGGGGCGCCAACCCCCGCGGCCTGCATCGCTGAGCGTTCCGGCCTTAGAATCCGCCTGTCGGCCGGAAGGAACGGGCGGCCGACCCAGCCGCGGGGCTACGGCCCCGATTGCGAACCCGGAACCGGTCGGCTGCTGCCGGCCATCGTCCGGATGACGGGCGGCCCCACTCCTGCCGCGCTGTCGAATTTCACCGAATCGTTTCGATTTCGCAAACATCGCCCGACGAGGTCAAGTTATGCTTCGGTCCTCCTTTCCTGCAGTCCGCCGCTGAGCGACGCCACTCGTACGTCATGCTGAAGAAGATTCCCGTCGAGAAGGTCCGCCTCGGCATGTACATCCATGAGTTCTGCGGCTCCTGGATGGACCACCCCTTCTGGCGGGGATCCTTCGTCCTCAAGGAAACGGGCGACCTGCGGCGGATTCGCGAGAGCGGCGTGCGGGAAGTGCGCATCGACACCGCGAAGGGCGCGGACGTCGCGGCAGACCCGGCCGACGGGCCGGTCGCCGCGCCAGAACCGGCGGCCCCTTCGCCCGAGCCGTCCCGGCCGGCGCCCGTCGCGGCCGAACGCACCTCGCTGCAGGAGGAGGTGAAGCGGGCCGCCCGCACGGTGGCCAAGGCCAAGGAGGCGGTGGCCTCGATGTTCCAGGAGGCCCGCATGGGCAAGGCCCTGGATGCGAACGACGCCCTGCCCCTGGTGGAGGAGATCTCGGCCTCGGTCTTCCGCAATCCCGGCGCCCTGATCAGCCTGGCGCGGCTGAAGAACAAGGACGAATACACCTACATGCATTCGGTGGCGGTGTGCGCGCTGATGGTGGCCCTGGCCCGCCAGATGGCCCTCGACGAGGGACTGGCGCGGGAGGCCGGGCTGGCCGGCCTGGTCCATGACGTCGGGAAGATGATGATTCCCGACGCGGTGCTCAACAAGCCGGGCAAGCTGACCGACGACGAGTTCACGCTGGTCAAGTCCCATCCGGAGGAAGGACACAAGCTGCTCCTCGAGGGCCGCAACATCCTCGGGACGACGCTGGACGTATGCCTGCACCACCACGAGAAGATGGACGGCAGCGGCTATCCCCATCGCCTGCCCGGCGACCAGATCAGCCTGTTCGCGCGCATGGGGGCGGTGTGTGACGTCTATGACGCGGTAACGTCCAACCGGCCCTACAAGAGCGGTTGGGACCCGGCCGAATCCCTGAAGCGGATGGCCGAGTGGAAGGGGCATTTCGACGACACCATCTTCCAGGCCTTCGTGCGCAGCCTGGGCATCTATCCCATCGGCTCCCTGGTCCGGATGGAATCAGGACGACTGGGGGTGGTGGTCGAGCAGTCGGAGAAGTCGCTGCTGACGCCGAGGGTGAGGGCCTTCTTCTCGACCCGGTCCGGGACCCACGTGCGGCCCGAGCTGGTGGATCTCTCCCGTCCCGGCTGCCAGGACCGCATCGTTTCCCGGGAAGACCCGGCGAAATGGGGCATCCGGAACCTGGAAAGGATGTGGATGGACGCCACCTGACGGTGGCGTTGCGCCCCTCAGTGCCGTTCCCGTGTCGGCGGCAGGGGATTCGCCTCGATCAGCGCCGACAGGCGGTCGGCGATGTCTTTCGGCGCCGTGCCGTAGGCGAATTTGGTGACGAAGGCACCGTCGGGCCCCAGCAGGTAGAGCCCGGCCGTATGGTCGACGGCATAGTGCTCCGGAGCCGCCCCGGGCTCCTGCACCTTTTCGTAGCGCACCCTGTAGTGGTCGGCGACGCGCCGGGTCAGTTCCGGCGAACCGCGCAGGCCGAGTATCCGCGGATGGAAGAATTCCACGTAGGTGCGCAATACCCTGAGGGTGTCCCGTTCCGGGTCCACGGTGATGAACAGGGGCTGGACCCGGGCGGACCGCTCCCCGAGCAGGTCCATGACCTTGGCCACCTCCACCAGCGTCGTCGGGCAGACGTCGGGGCAGAAGGTGTAGCCGAAGGCGATCAGCTGGAACTGGCCCGGGAAATCCTGGTCGGTGACGGCCTTTCCGTAGTGGGCCTGCAGCAGGTAGCGGCTGTTGATGCCCTCGAGGGCGGCGGCCGTGATGTCGTGGGACGAGCCGCCGGTCGGCTGGGCCTCGGCGGTGCCGCCGCCCGCCAGGAGGGCAAAGACGGCGAGCATCACGGCGGCGCTGCCGGGTCGTCCGCTCATGGCTTGGCGGCCGGCAAGGCGGCCTGGACCGCCTGTATGGCCGCCTCGGCCCCGAGGGCGACCAGGGTCGGGGCGGGGCAGGTTTCCCGGCCGCCGGTGACGGCCGTGAATGCCTGCTGCGTGCCTTCCTCGTAGGCCTCGCCGTAGCTGCGGGTCTTCGGCGCATGGCGCAGCATCGCCGCCTTCAGGCGCCCGGCCGCCTCCTGGTGGCCGCAAGCCAGCGCCCGGCCGTTGGCGACGCCGAGGGCGCGCACCTCCTGCAAACCCGGCTCGGCCCCTTGGGCCGGGAGGGCGGCCAGGACGGCCAGGACGGCCAGGGGCATCGACGACAAGCGCTTCATGGGAATACTCTCCGGTTTCATCGAGGCGCCATTATCCCCCGGCCGCCGTCGCTCCGCCTTGACCTGGGTCGGGTTTCCCCGGGAGAGAACCCCATGCGGCTTGTCATGGGCCGCCGATGGCGATAGCATTGGCCGGAGCGGCGGCGACAGCAGGCGGATCCGGTCCTCTGCCCCGCCACGGGAGCCCCCAACGAATGAATCTCCAGGATGGTCCGACCGCCTCACCCCCGGAACCCGCGCACGCCTATGCGGAACGCAAGCTGAAGGCGGTGTGGGATTACTCGAGCGAAGCCATGGCCTTCCTGGACGGCGATGGCCTGCTCGACGTCAATGACGCGGCAAGGCATCTGTTCGGGTTTGTCGACCGGGAGGCCTTCCTCGGTCGCGAGCTCCACCGGTTCGCACTGGACGTGCAGCCCGACGGCCGCATGGCCGCGGAGGTGATCGGCAACCAACTCTCGCGATCCCTCGACCGGGGCCATGCGCGCTTCGAATGCCTGTTCCGCCGGGGCGATGGATCGGGAACGGGCTTCATGGCCGACGTGGTGGTCCATCCGATCGAAATGGGGGGCGGCCGGATCCTCCACGCCATCTTCCGCGACGTCACCCAGCGCTGGGAACGCGAACGGGATTCGCGCCTGGCCAGGGAGGAGGCGGAGGACAGGCTGCGCAGGATCGAGAACTTCGACGCCCTGACCGGGCTGCCCAACCGGGAAAGCATGATCCGCAGGATCTCGGAAGCCATGTCGACGCCGGGCAACGGCGGGCTGGCGCTGATGATCCTCGACATCGGCGATTTCCGGACGGTCAACGACTCCCTGGGCCGGGAAACCGGCGACCGGCTGCTGGTCGCCGTGGCCCGGCGGCTGCGTTCCGCCCTGGCGGCGGGGGACGAGGTGGCCCGGGTCGGCGGCGACGAGTTCGCGGTCATGCTGGCCGGCGGCGGCGCGGCGGCGGTGGAGCGGGTGGCGGAACGCCTGGCCGCCGAGTTGTCGACACCCATGGTGATCGGGCCCCACCGCCTGGGGGTCACGCCGGCCATCGGCATCAGCCGCTTCCCCGGCGATGCGGCGGACGCCGACGAAATGCTGAAGCACGCCGACACGGCCATGTACTGCGCCAAGGCCGACGGCCGCGGCGGCTGCCGCGTCTTCGATCCGCGGATGAGCACCGGGGCCTTCGAGCGCCTGACCCTGGAGGGCGAATTGCGGCGGGCCGTCGACAAGGGCCTGTTCGAGCTCCATTACCAGCCGCAGATCGACCTCGAATCGGGGCGGCTGGTGGGCCTGGAGGCGCTGATCCGCTGGCCCCATCCGGAGCTCGGCCTGTTGCCGCCGGCCCGGTTCATTCCCCTGGCCGAGCAGAACGGGCTGATCGTCCGGATCGGCGAGTGGGTGATGCGGGAGGCCTGCCGCCAGATGGGCCGCTGGAAGGCGGCGGCCCTGCCGTCGGTGCGGGTGGCGGTCAATGTGTCGGCGCGGCAGTTCCGGGCCGGCGACCTGGTGGACACGGTCGGCCGCGTGCTGGCCGAGCACCCGATCGACCGGGGACAGCTCGAGATGGAATTCACCGAGGGCGTGCTGATGGAGCAGACGGAATCCACCGTGGGCATCCTGTCGCGACTGCGGGAGATGGGCATCCGCATGTCCGTGGACGACTTCGGCACCGGCTATTCCTCCCTGGCCTACCTGCGCCGTTTCCCCCTGGACGTGCTGAAGCTGGACCGCTCCTTCGTGGCCGACATCGACACCGACGCCGACAACCAGGCCATCGCCCGGGCGGTGATCGGCCTGGGCCACAGCCTGCGGCTGGAGGTCATCGCCGAGGGCGTCGAAACCGGCGCCCAGCTCGAGGTCCTGCGCGCCCAGGGCTGCGACCAGGCCCAGGGCTTCCTGTTCGCCATGCCGGCGCCGGCGGGCGAAATCACCCGCCGGCTCCAGGAGTGGGCAGGCGGCCACCCGGCGACGGGTATAATGGCGGCTTCCCGAGGAGCGCTGCAAGGACAGGGCTAGCCCCCGCCCCCAGGCTCGGATCGATTCCATCGAACGGCGCTCACTTGTTCAATCCCGCCGGGCGCGGGGCAGGCAAGTGGGCCTCCCTCCCCCGGCCACTGTTCAAGGAGCAACGCATGAACACCGTGGCAGACTTCAAAGACTACGTCGTCGCCGATCTCTCCCTGGCCGAGTGGGGCCGCAAGGAGATCCGCATCGCCGAAACCGAGATGCCGGGCCTGATGGCCATCCGAGACGAATACGCGGCCAGCCAGCCCCTCAAGGGCGCCCGCATCACCGGCTCGCTGCACATGACCATCCAGACGGCCGTCCTCATCGAGACCCTGCAGGCCCTCGGCGCCCGGGTGCGCTGGGCCTCCTGCAACATCTTCTCGACCCAGGACCACGCGGCGGCGGCCATCGCCGCCGAGGGCACGCCGGTCTTCGCCGTCAAGGGCGAGTCCCTGGAGGACTACTGGGACTACACGCACCGCATCTTCGAGTGGGCCGACGGCGGCTTCTCCAACATGATCCTCGACGACGGCGGCGACGCCACCCTGCTGCTCCACCTGGGCACCCGGGCGGAGAAGGACCCCGGCGTGCTGGCCAACCCCGGCTCCGAGGAGGAACGCATCCTCTTCGCCGCCATCCGGGCCAAGCTGGCCAGCGACAAGACCTGGTATTCGACCCGCCTGGCGCAGGTCAGGGGCGTCACCGAGGAGACCACCACCGGCGTCCATCGCCTCTACCAGATGCACGAGCGGGGCGAACTGCGCATCCCCGCCATCAACGTGAACGACTCGGTGACCAAGTCCAAGTTCGACAACCTCTACGGCTGCCGCGAGTCCCTGGTGGACGGCATCAAGCGCGCCACCGACGTCATGGTCGCCGGCAAGATCGCCCTGGTCTGCGGCTACGGCGACGTGGGCA
The DNA here is from genome assembly GCA_052035955.1 of Pseudomonadota bacterium. Classification (GTDB taxonomy): domain Bacteria; phylum Pseudomonadota; class Gammaproteobacteria; order Burkholderiales; family Rhodocyclaceae; genus JAEUNJ01. The sequence continues at coordinate 17,971 of JBPOHD010000008.1, read as the reverse complement.
AGGGCTCCGCCCAGGCCCTGCGCGCCCTCTCGGCCCAGGTCTGGGTCACCGAGATCGACCCCATCTGCGCCCTGCAGGCGGCCATGGAAGGCTACCGCGTGGTGACCATGGACTATGCCGCCGACAAGGCCGACATCTTCGTCACCGCCACCGGCAACTACCATGTCATCACCCACGACCACATGGCGAAGATGAAGGACCAGGCCATCGTCTGCAACATCGGCCACTTCGACAACGAGATCGACGTCGCCTCCATCGAGAAGTACGAATGGGAGGAGATCAAGCCCCAGGTGGACCACGTGATCTTCCCCACCGGCCGGCGCATCATCCTGCTCGCCAAGGGCCGCCTGGTGAACCTGGGCTGCGCCACGGGCCACCCGAGCTACGTGATGTCCTCGTCTTTCGCCAACCAGACCATCGCCCAGATCGAGCTCTACACCCAGACCGCCAAGTACCCGGTGGGCGTCTACACCCTGCCCAAGCACCTGGACGAGAAGGTCGCCCGGTTGCAGTTGAGGAAGCTCAATGCGGTGCTGACGACGCTGACGCCCCAGCAGGCCGCCTACATCGGCGTGCCGGCCGACGGCCCGTACAAGTCCGAGCACTACCGCTACTGAGCGGGCAAGGCAAGCCCGCCGGGAGCCCGCCACATGCGCCTGCTCGTCCTCTGGCTGATCAACGCCCTGGCCCTGCTCGCCCTGCCTTACCTGATCCCCTCCATCCACGTGGCGGGTTTCGGGACGGCGCTCTGGGTCGCGGTGGTGCTGGGGCTGATCAACGCCGTGCTGCGGCCGCTGCTGGTGCTGCTGACCCTTCCGATCACCCTGCTCACCCTGGGCCTCTTCATCTTCGCCATCAACGGCCTGATGTTCCTGCTGGCGGCCCGGCTGCTGGAAGGTTTTTCCGTGGATGGCTTCTGGTCGGGGGTGCTGGGGTCGCTCGCCTACAGCGTGATTTCCTGGCTCCTGGGGCGGCTGGTCCTGGGCAAGGGCGGGCGCTGACGGTGAAGTCCTTCCATCGCCGGGCCGCGCGGCCGGCGCCCGTGCCGCAACCGGCGGGCGGCACGGCGGCCCATGCGGCGGCCCGGCACGGCGGCGTCCGGGCCGACCAGCGACTGGTGGACCTGGGACTGGCGGAATCCCGCACCGCCGCCCGCCGGCTCATCGAGGCGGGCCGGGTACGGGGACCGGACGGCCCCGTCGCCAAGCCGTCCCAGGTGCTGGACCGGGGCGCCGCCCTGGTCGCGGACACCGGCGGCGAGGAAAGCCGCTACGTGTCCCGTGGCGGCATCAAGCTGGCCGGCGCCCTGGCCCACACGGGCCTGGACGTCGCCGGACGGACATGCCTGGACCTGGGCCAGTCCACCGGCGGCTTCACGGACTGCCTGCTCCAGGCCGGCGCCGCCCGGGTGGTGGGCGTCGACGTGGGCCGGGGCCAGCTGCACGAGCGCCTTGCGCGGGACCCGCGGGTCGTTTCCCTCGAGGGCATCAATGCCCGCGACCTTCGCCCCTCGGACCTGCCCCTGCCCGCCTACGACCTGGTGGTGGGCGACCTTTCCTTCATCTCCCTGACCCTGGTCCTGCCCCGGCTGCCGGCCCTCGCCGCCCCTGGCGGCGACCTGCTGCTGCTGGTCAAGCCCCAGTTCGAGGTCGGCCCCCAGGGGATCGGCAAGGGCGGCATCGTGCGCGATGCCGGCCATTATCCCGAGGTGGAGCAGAAGCTGCGGTCGGCCGCCGCGGCCTGCGGCCTTTCGGTGCGCGATTACTTTCCCAGCCCCATCGCCGGCGGCGACGGCAACCGGGAATTCTTCATCTGGATGACCCCATGACCCCCGAGATATCCATAGAGTTCTTCCCTCCCCACACGGCCGAGGGCGTCGAGAAGCTGCGCGCCGTGCGCGCCCGCCTGGCGGGCCTGAAGCCAGGCTTCTTCTCCGTCACCTACGGCGCCGGCGGCTCCACCCGCGAGCGCACCCTCGAGGTGGTGCTGGAGATCCAGCGCGAGGGCCACGCCGCCGCGCCCCACCTGTCCTGCGTCGGCTCGACGCGGGAGAACATCCGCGGCCTCCTCGACGTCTTTCGCGACCACGGCATCCGGCGCATCGTCGCCCTGCGCGGCGACCTGCCCTCCGGCATGGCCGACCCGGGCGAGTTCCGCTATGCCAACGAGCTGGTGGATTTCATCCGCCGGGAGACGGGCGACCTGTTCCGCATCGAGGTGGCCGCCTATCCCGAATGGCATCCCCAGGCCAGGAGTCCCAGGGAGGACCTGGTCAACTTCAAGCGCAAGGTGGACGCCGGGGCCGACGCCGCGATCACCCAGTTCTTCTACAACGCGGAGGCGTACGAGCACTTCGTGGCGGAGGTCCGGGCCATGGGGGTCACCATCCCCATCGTGCCCGGCATCATGCCCATCGCCAGCTTCTCCAAGCTGGCCCGCTTCGCCGACGCCTGCGGCGCCGAGATCCCGCGCTGGATGCGGCGCAAGTTCGAGGCCTACGGCGACGATGCGGATTCCATCCGCGCCTTCGGCCTCGACGTGGTCACGGAACTCTGCTCCAGGCTGCTCGCGGCCGGCGCCCCGGGCCTGCACTTCTACACCCTGAACCAGTCGGCCCTGACCCTCGAGATCGCCCGGCGCCTGGGTTTCGGGAAATAGGGAGGCGGCCGGCGGCGGCGGACGCGCCGCCCCCCGGGTCGCCGCGATGGCGCCGGGACGCCGTCGCCGATTCAGGCCTTTGCCGCGGTCAGCTTGCCCAGGAGGGAAATCAGCATCGTCCTTTCCTGGGGCGAGAGGGCGGAGCTGATCCTCCTGTCATGGGCCCGGACGCGTTTCACGGCTTCCTGCAGTAGGCCCTCCCCCTCGTCCGTCAGGAAAAGATGGTTGTGCCGGCGGTCCGTCGTGGACGCCTGCCGGGAGACGATGCCGCGCTTCTCCAGCTTGTCGAGCAGCGGAACGACGGACGAGCGGTCGAGTCGCACCGTCGCGGCGAGCTTGGACTGGGTGATGCCAGGGTTGCCGCGCAGGACCTCCATGACCGAGAAGATCGCCGGCGTCACGCCGAGGGCGCCCATCTCGGCGGCGAAGTCCTTGAAGATGGCAACCTGGACCAGCCGGATGGGAAATCCCAGCGTGTCGGCGAGGGCGCCAAGGGCGATCGGGGGCTTCTTGGAAGCTGGCATATCCTGTTGTTTTGACAGCAGTAGTTTTTGGACCAGGGTTGGCCGGGAGGCCCCCTTCAAGACTTCAGCATAGGCGCTAGATAGGTTGATGTCAAACAAGTTGACATCAACTCGTTTATCTCTACAATCATCCAATACTAAAACATCGCCCGCTCCGGGTGTGGAGGAGAATCCCGTATGGCCCAGCTCGCCGCCCGGCCGCGCCGGTGCGCCTTTCCCCGCCGTCCGGCCGCCGGAGACTGAAGCCATGGACTTGCAGATCCATCTGCTGCTGATCCAGGACGGGATCACCAACGGGGCCATCTACGCCCTGCTCTCCCTGGCCCTGGTCCTCGTCTTCGCCGTCACCCGCGTCATCTTCATTCCCCAGGGCGAGTTCGTCGCCTACGGCGCCCTGACCCTGGCCGTGATCCAGGCCGGCAAGGTGCCGCCGACGGTCTGGTTCCTGGTCGCCATGGGGGCCGCCGCCGCCGCCATCGACACCTGGCAGGCGGTCCGGGAATCCCGCGCCCACCGGGTGCCGTCCATCCTGGGCGTCAATCTGGGCCTCCCCCTCGCCCTCGCCGGCATCCTCCACGCGGCCCCCATCGGCAGCCTGCCGCTGGTGGTCCAGATCCTCCTGACCCTGGCGGTGGTCGTGCCCCTCGGCCCGATGATCTACCGCCTCGCCTACCAGCCGGTGGCGGAAGCGACCGTGCTGCTGCTGCTGATCGTCTCGGTGGCCGTGCACATGGCCCTGCTGGGCCTGGGCCTCTTCTTCTTCGGGGCCGAAGGCACCCGCACCCCGCCCTTCACCGAGGGCAGCCTGACCCTGGGATCGGTGACGCTCCAGTACCAGACCCTTTGGATCGTCGGCATCACCGTGCTGCTGATCGTCGGGCTCTTCGCCTTCTTCGAGCGCACCCTCTACGGCAAGGCCCTGCGCGCCACCGCCATCAACCGCACCGGGGCCAAGCTGATGGGCATCTCCACCGACCTGGCCGGCAAGCTCTCCTTCGCCCTGGCGGCCCTGGTCGGGGCCTTCTCCGGCGTCCTCGTCTCGCCGATCACCACCGTCTATTACGACACCGGCTTCCTGATGGGCCTGAAGGGCTTCGTCGGCGCCATCATCGGCGGCCTGGCCAGTTACCCCGTGGCCTCCCTGGGCGCCCTGCTGGTGGGCCTGCTCGAGTCCTACTCCTCCTTCTGGGCCAGCGCCTACAAGGAAGTCATCGTCTTCACGCTCATCATCCCCGTCCTGCTCTGGCGCTCCCTGACCACCCACCACGTGGAAGAGGAGGAGCATTGAGATGAACCGCTACTTCTTCGCCTTCGTCGCCGTCGTCGCCCTCGGCCAGCCGCTGCTGCCCGAGTTCACCGTGACGCTGCTCAACTACATCGGCCTCTATGCCCTGGTCGCCCTGGGCCTGGTGCTGATGACCGGCATCGGCGGCCTCACCTCCTTCGGCCAGGCGGCCTTCGTCGGCGTCGGCTCCTACGCCACCGCCTACCTGACCACCGTCCACGGGGTCTCGCCCTGGGCCACGCTGCTCGTCGGCATGGCCATCACGACCGGCATCTCCCTCTTCCTCGGCTTCATCACCCTGCGCCTGTCGGGCCACTTCCTTCCCCTGGGCACCATCGCCTGGGGCATTTCCCTCTATTTCCTGTTCGGCAACCTGGAACCCCTGGGCGGCCACACGGGCGTCTCGGGCATCCCGGCCATCGACCTGTTCGGCATCGAACTGCGGGGCGGCCGCACCCTGTACTACATGATCTGGGCGGTCCTGCTGTCGGCCATCGTCACCACCCAGCACATGCTCGACTCCCGGGAAGGCCGCGCCATGCGCTCCCTGCGCAGCGCCACCATGAGCGAGGCCATGGGCATCAACACCACCTGGTACAAGATGGTCATCTTCATGATGGCCGCCCAGTTCGCCTGCGTCTCCGGCTGGATGTACGCCCACCTGCAGCGCTTCGTGAACCCGACCCCCTTCGGCCTGCACATCGGCATCGAATACCTGTTCATGGCCGTGGTCGGCGGCGTCGCCAACGTCTGGGGCGCCGTCCTCGGCGCCACCATCGTCACCCTGCTCAAGCAGTGGCTCCAGGACTGGCTGCCGGCCCTGGTGGGCAAGACCGGCAACTTCGAGGTCGTGGTCTTCGGCCTGATGATGATCTTCGTCCTGCACCGGGCCCGGGAGGGCCTCTGGCCGATCCTGCTGCGCCTGCTGCCCCAGCGCCGGCAGGGCCGCGTCATCGAGGCGGCCGAGCCCCTGCCGCGCCGAACCATGCCGGAACCCGGCAGCGTCGTCCTCGACGTGGCGAAGGTGACCAAGCGCTTCGGCGGCCTGATCGCCAACAACAACATGAGCCTGCACGTGAAGGCCGGCGAGATCCTCGCCCTGATCGGCCCCAACGGCGCCGGCAAGAGCACCATGTTCAACTGCATCTCCGGCGTCAATCCGCCCACCGACGGCGAGATCCGCTTCCTGGGCGAACGGGTGGACCGGGCGGAATCCCGGGAGATCGCCCGCCGCGGCATGAGCCGGACCTTCCAGCACGTGCGCCTCAACGCGACGATGTCCGTGCTCGAGAACGTGGCCATCGGCGCCCACCTGCGGGGCCACAAGAACTTCATCCAGTCGGCCTGGCGCATGGACCGCGGCGAGGAGCGCCGCATCCTTGCCGAGGCAGCGCGGCAGCTCGAGCGCTGCGGCCTCTCCGAGCACCTGGACGACACCGCCGGCAGCCTCGCCCTGGGCAAGCAGCGCCTGGTCGAGATCGCCCGCGCCCTCTGCGCCGACCCCTGCCTGCTGCTGCTCGACGAGCCCGCCGCCGGCCTGCGCCACCTGGAAAAACAGGCCCTCGGCGACCTGCTGCGCAAGCTGCGGGCCGAAGGCATGGCCATCCTGCTGGTGGAGCACGACATGGACTTCGTCATGGGCCTGGCCGACCGGGTCACCGTCATGGAATTCGGCGAGTTCCTGGCCGAGGGCCAACCCGAGGAGGTGCAGCGCAACCCGAAGGTCCTCGAAGCCTACCTGGGAGGCGTGGAATGAGCGCCCCGCACGGCCGCCCGAAGGGGCGCAGCCACGAACATGGAGCCGCGCAGCGGCGAACCGCCGTCACCCCCTCCCGCGGGGAGGGGGTCGGGGGGAGGAAGAACCCATGACCACCAAGCCAGTCATCCTGGAAACGACGGACCTCTGCGTCTCCTACGGCCGCGTCGAGGCCCTGCACAAGATCAGCGTCCGCATCCGCGAAGGCGAGATCGTCACCGTCATCGGTCCCAACGGCGCCGGCAAGACGACGCTCCTCTCCTCCCTCATGGGACTCCTGCCATCCCGCGGCCAGGTCAGCTACCGGGGCCACGCCCTGGGGGCCGGCCATACCGTGGAATCCCTGGTTTCCCAGGGCCTGGTCCTGGTCCCGGAGAAGCGCGAGCTGTTCGGCGAGATGAGCGTCGAGGACAACCTCCTGCTGGGCGCCTTCAGCCGCTACCGGCGGGGCGACAAGGCCTACCGGGAGACCATGGAGGAGGTCTATGGCATCTTCCCGCGCCTGCGCGAACGGCGCACCCAGCTGGCCGGCACCCTGTCCGGCGGCGAGCGCCAGATGCTGGCCATGGGCCGCGCCCTGATGGCCAAGCCGAAGCTGCTGATGCTCGACGAGCCCAGCCTCGGCCTCGCCCCCCTGATCATCCGCGAGATCTTCCGCATCGTCGCCCAGTTGCGCGACCTGGGCGTGTCCGTGCTGCTGGTCGAGCAGAACGCCCGGGCGGCCCTGCAGGTGGCCGATTACGGCTACGTGCTGGAGACGGGCGAGGTGGCCCTGGAGAACGACAGCAAGACCCTGGCCGACGATCCGCGCGTCATCGAGAGTTACCTGGGCCTCGGCGGCAAGCACTGAGCGCCGGTCCCCTTGCAAACCGCAGCAAAACCACCACGAACGAGGAGAGAACCACCATGAAGCTGCCTGCCAAGAAGCTTGCCGTCGCCCTGGCCGCCTTCGGCGTCGCCACCGTCGCCTTCGCCGACATCACCATCGGCGTCAGCGTTTCCGCCACCGGGCCGGCCGCGGTCCTCGGCGGCCCGCAGAAGAACACCACCGAGTTGTTCCCGACCAGCATCGCCGGCGAGAAGATCAACTGGATCGTCCTCGACGACGGCTCCGATCCGACCAGCACGGCGAAGAACGTGGCCAAGATGCTGACCGAGCACAAGGTGGACGTGCTGATCGCCGGCACCACCACCCCGGGCGTCATGGCCGCCGCCGGCGCCGCCGCCGAGGCCAAGACGCCGCTGATCGCCCTGGCCCCCAACCGCCTCGACGGCGAGAAGTTCAAGTGGGCCTTCACCATGCCCCAGCCGATCGGCCTGATGGCCGAGCCCCTGCTCGAGCATGCGAAGTCCAAGGGCTACAAGACCCTGGCCTTCCTCGGCTACCACCCGGACGCCTACGGCGAAGCCTGGATCAAGACCCTGGAGGCGATGGTCGGCAAGTTCGGCATCACCTTCGGCCCCATCGAGGGCTTCGCCCGCACCGACACCTCGGTCGCCGGCCAGACCATCAAGCTGGTGGCCACCAAGCCCGACGCCGTGATCGTCGTCGCCTCCGGCTCGCCCGCCGCCATGGCCCACTCCGCCCTCAGCGAGCGGGGCTACAAGGGCCAGATCTACCAGACCCACGGCGCCCCCTCGCCGGTCTTCCTGAAGAACGGCGGCAAGGCCGTCGAGAACGGCATCCTGGTCGCCGGCCCCCTGCTCGAGTGGGAACAGCTGCCCGACGCCCATCCCTCCAAGAAGGTGGGCGCCGAATACGCCAAGGCCTACGAGGCGAAGTACGGCAAGGAGTCCCTGTCCTCCTTCGGCGGCCACATGTGGGACGGCTGGGCCATCACCTCCCGCGCCATTCCCGTCGCCCTGAAGAAGGCCAAGCCGGGCACCGAGGCCTTCCGCGTCGCCCTGCGCGATGCCATCGAGAGCGAGCGCGAGATCGCCGGCGCCCATGGCGTCTTCAACTTCAGCCCGACCGACCACTCGGGCTTCGACGGCCGCGGACGCGTCCTCCTGCAAGTCCAGGGCGGCGCCTTCAAGGTCATCTCCAAGTAATCCCCCCGCGCCAGGAGAATGCCGTGACCCCCGTCGCCCGCAAACCTGCCGACCTGTTCGTCGACCCCGCCGTCATCCTCGAGGCGCGGCCCGACGGTACCCGCCTGTACAAGTCCGCCGTCCCCATGCCGGAGGCCTACGCCCGCTGCTCGGGCGAGTGGCTGGAACAGTGGGCCGACGCGACGCCGGAGGCCCTGTTCATCGCCGAACGGGGCGCCGACGGCGAGTGGGTCAGGGTGAGCTACGGCGAGGCACGGCAGCGCGTCTACCGCATCGCCACCTGGCTGCTCGGCCAGAAGCTCTCCGCCGAGCGGCCGGTGATGGTGCTCTCCGACAACAGCATCGAGCACGCCCTGCTGATGCTGGCCTGCCTGCACGTGGGCGTGCCCCACTGCGCCATCTCGCCGGGCAACTCCCTGCTGTCCAGGGACTTCGCCAAGCTGAAGGCCAACGTGGACCTGCTCAAGCCGGGGGTGGTCTTCGCCGACACCATGGAGCGCTTCATGCCCGCCGTGGCGGCCACCCGCGACCTCCATGACGGCGTGATCGTCGCCGGCGGCCGCAGCAGCGCCAGGCCGGAGGGGGCCCTCGACTTCGCCGCCGTGGAGGCGACCCCCGTCGACGAGGCCGCCGTGAGGCGGGCCTACGAGGCGGTGAACCACGACACCATCGCCAAGTTCCTGTTCACCTCCGGTTCCATCGGCGCCCCCAAGGCGGTCATCACGACCCAGCGCATGCTGTGCTCCAACACCGCGGCGAAGGCGGTGATCTGGCCCTTCCTGACCCGCCAGAAGCCCGTCCTGGTGGACTGGCTGCCCTGGAGCCACGTCTTCGGCGGCAACCACAACTTCAACAAGGTGCTGGCCTTCGGCGGCAGCCTCTACATCGACGACGGCAAGCCGCTGCCCAACCTGCTGGCGAAGACCGTCCGCAACCTGACCGAAATCGCCCCCACCATCTACTTCAGCGTGCCGCGGGCCTACGACATGCTGGTGCCCCTGCTGCGCGACGACCCGGCCCTGCGCAAGAACTTCTTCTCCCGCCTGCAGATCATCTTCTACGCCGGCGCCGCGCTGCCCCAGAGCCTCTGGGAGGAACTGGAGCGGCTGGCGAAAATGGAATTGGGCGAGCCCATCACCATGCTGTCGTCCTGGGGCTCCACGGAGACGGCCCCGGCCTGCACCGACTGCCACTTCCAGGCCGTCCGCTCCGGCGTCATCGGCGTACCCATCCCCGGCACGACGCTGAAGCTGGTGCCGGTGGCCGACAAGCTGGAGGTGCGCGTCAAGGGCCCCAACATCTTCCCCGGCTACTGGAAGCAGCCGGAGCTCACCAAGGCCGCCTTCGACGAGGACGGCTTCTACATGATCGGCGACGCGGTCGAGTTCGTGGACCCCAACCGCCCCGAGCAGGGCCTGCTCTTCGACGGCCGGGTGGCGGAGGACTTCAAGCTGCTCACCGGCACCTGGGTGCACGTGGGCAGCATCCGCGTCGCCGGGCTCGCCGCCTTCGCGCCGGTGGCCCAGGACATCGTCGTCACCGGCCACGACCGGGACGAAATCGGCTTCCTGGTCTTCCCCAACATCTCCGAGTGCCGGCGCCTGGCCGGCCTGCCCGAGGATGCCCCGATGGACGCCATCCTCGGCCACCCGGTCATCAAGGAGCGGGTGCGGGAAGGCCTGGTGCGCATGAAGCGGGAAGGCGGCGGTTCCTCCAGCTACCCGACCCGGGTGCTGCTGATGGCCGAACCGCCCTCCGCCGAGGCCGGCGAGATCACCGACAAGGGCTACATCAACCAGCGCGCCGTGCTGACCCGCCGCGCCGACCTGGTGCTGCAGCTCCACGCCGACGTCCACGAAGCCGCCGTCATCACGCTGAACTGAAGCGCACCGACAAAGGAAACGCAGTGACCGAACCCCTCGTCAAGACCTCCTTCACGGAGGGCGTCTACACCATCACCCTGAACCGGCCGGGCAAGCGCAATGCCGTCAGCGACCGCCTGCTGGAGGCCATCGACAAGGCCTTCCAGTCGGCACCGGAAGACACCCGGGCGATCATCCTCGCCGGCGAGGGCAAGCACTTCTGCGCCGGCCTCGACCTGGCCGAGCACCAGCACCGGGAGCCCTTCGGCGTCATGCAGCACTCCCAGGGCTGGCACCGCATCTTCCACCGCATCCAGTTCGGCGGCATCCCGGTGATCGCCGCCATGCAGGGGGCGGTGATCGGCGGCGGCCTGGAACTGGCCACCGCCACCCACGTCCGCGTCGCCGAACCCTCCACCATCTACCAGCTTCCCGAAGGCCGCCACGGCATCTTCGTCGGCGGCGGCGCCTCGGTGCGCGTGGCCCGCATCATCGGCCAGGGCCGCATGTGCGAGATGATGCTCACCGGCCGCATCTACAACGCCGAGGACGGCCAGCGCCTGGGGCTCTCCCACTACCTGGTCGGCGAGGGCGAGAGCCTGGCCAAGGCGCAGGAACTGGCCACCCGCATCGCCGAGAACTCCCACATGGCCAACTGGGCCATGGTCACCGCCATCGCCCGCATCAGCAACATGGCCACCGACGACGGCTTCTACGTCGAATCCCTGACGGCGGCCCTCACCCAGACCAGCCCGGAAGTGGTCGAACGCATCGGCCACTTCCTGCAGCGCAAAGGAAAAGGACCCCAGACATGAATCCCTTCGCGGCCTCCGAAGCCCACGCCCTGGCCACCACCTACGACGACATCTGGCTCGTCGCCGGGGTGCGCACTCCCTTCGCCGACTACAACACCGCCCTGCGCGACGTCTCGCCCACCGACATGGGCATCTACGCCGCCCGCGCGCTGTTCGAGAAGTCCGGCATCCCCGCCGCCGACGTGCAGGCGATCATCGGCGGCAACATGGCCCAGTCCAGCTTCGACGCCTACTTCCTGCCGCGCCACGTCGGCCTCTATTCCGGCGTGCCGCTGCCGGTGCCCGCCGTCCTGGTGCAGCGCCTCTGCGGCACCGGCTTCGAGACCATCCTCACCGCCGCCGACCACATCAAGCTGGGCAAGGCGCAGGTGGTGCTGGCCGTCGGCACCGAGTCCATGTCGCGCAATCCGGTGGCCGCCTACACCCACCGTGCCGGCTTCCGCATGGGCCAGGTCGAGTTCAAGGACTTCCTCTGGGAGGCCACCAAGGACACCGCCCCCGGCGCCAGCATGGGCGACACGGCGGAGAACCTGGCCAGGCGCTACGGCATCAGCCGCGAGGACACGGACCGCTTCGCCGCCGAGAGCTTCGCCCGCGGTTGCGCCGCCTGGGACGCCGGCTGGTATGCCGACGAGGTGGTGCCGGTGACCAACGCCACCTGGGAACTGGAGGGCTACAACCCGCGCGGCCTCAAGCTTGCCGACAGGCTGCAGCGCTTCGAGCGCGACGGCCACGTGCGCCCCACCCCCTACGAGACCCTGGCCAAGCTGAAGCCCGCCTTCAAGGGCGTGCAGACCGGCGGCAACAGCTCGGCCATCGTGGACGGCGCGGCGGCGGTGATCGTCGCCTCGGGCGACTACGTGCGGGCCCACGGCCTCAAACCCCTGGCCCGCATCGTCGCCGGCAGCTCCGTCGGCGTGCCGCCGGAGATCATGGGCATCGGCCCGGCGCCGGCCATCCGCTCCGTGCTGGCCAAGGCCGGGCTGCAGCTTTCCGACGTCGGCCGCGTCGAGATCAACGAGGCCTTCGGCGCCCAGTACCTGGCCTGCGAGAAGGAACTGGGGCTGGACCGGGAAAAGGCCAACGTCCATGGCGGCGCCATCGCCATCGGCCACCCGCTGGGCGCCTCGGGCGTCCGCCTGACCACCACCGTCTCGCGCCAGATCAGGGCCGCCGGCCTGCAGTACGGCGTCTCCTCGGCCTGCGCCGGCGGCGGCCAGGGTGTCGCGATCCTGGTGGAGAATGTCGGTTAGGGGCAAAACCCACTCACCACAGAGGACGCAGAGGACACGGAGGAAAACCAGCGTCGATTTTCAGAAATGCATCGTCTCTGCATTTCTCCGCGCCCTCCGTGTCCTCCGTGGTGAAACGATTTCGATTTTTCGGGAGAACAGCATGGAACTGAAAGGCAGCACCTTCATCGTCACCGGCGGCGCCTCGGGCCTCGGTGAAGCGACGGCCCGGCGGCTGGCCGCGGCCGGCGCCAACGTGGTCATTGCCGACGTCAATGCCGAGCGCGGCAACGCCCTGGCCGCCGAACTCGGCGCCGGCGCCGCCTTCATCAAGACCGACGTCACCTCGGAAGCGGACGGCAAGGCCGCCGTGCAGCTGGCCCTGGAGAAGTTCAGCGGTTTGCAGGGCCTGGTGAACTGCGCCGGCATCGGCCCCCCGGAGAAGGTCCTCGGCAAGGAAGGCCCGCACCGCCTGGAAACCTTCGCCCGCGTCATCGGCATCAACCTGATCGGCAGCTTCAACATGCTGCGCCTGGCCGCCGAGGCCATGGCCAAGGGCAACCCGAACGCCGCCGGCGAGCGGGGCGTCATCGTCAGCACGGCCTCCATCGCCGCCTACGACGGCCAGATCGGCCAGGCCGCCTACGCCGCCTCCAAGGGCGGCATCGTCGGCATGACCCTGCCCATCGCCCGCGAGCTGGCCCGCTCCGGCATCCGCGTCGTCACCATCGCCCCGGGCCTCTTCCTGACGCCCCTGCTGGAAAGCCTGCCCAAGGAGGCCCAGGAATCGCTGGGCAAGTCGGTGCCCTTCCCGCCGCGCCTGGGCCGCCCCGACGAATATGCCGCCCTGGTGCAGCACATCGCCGAGAACGAGATGCTGAACGGCGAGGTGATCCGCCTCGACGGCGCCCTGCGGATGGCGCCGAAGTAAGAACGAAAGTCCACCGCAAAGGCGCAAAGGCGCGAAGAAAACCCGCAAAGGGTCGTGTTACGAGGTTCCCGCGATCTCTTTGCGGTCCTTTGCGACTTGGCGCCTTTGCGGTGAGCATTGACTCATCACGGAGCACCCCATGACCCGCAAGACCATGCATCGGCACCGCATCGCCTTCTCCGATTGCGATCCGGCCCAGATCGTCCATTTCTCGAACTACTTCAAGTGGTTCGACACCGCCAGCTTCGAGTTCTTCGTCTCCTGCGGCGTCCCGCCCTGGCGGGAGCTGGCGCTCACCCGCGGCATCATCGGCACGCCGCTGGTGAACGCCTCGGCCAAGTTCATCAACTCGGCCACCTACGGCGAGGACATCGACATCGAGACCTCCATCGTCGAATGGCGCAACAAGGCCTTCGTCATGAACCACGTCGCCCGCCGCGGCGACACCCTGATCGCCGAGGGCGAGGAGATCCGCGTCTTCGCCATCCACGACCCGGACAATCCCCTGCGCGTCAAGGCCATCCCCATCCCGGCCGACATCCGGGCCATGTGCGAGTAGTTCGAACATCTCACCACAGAGGACGCGGAGGGCACAGAGAAAAAGGCGCAGAGGAATTGCCTCCCTCTGCGACCTCCGCGGCCTCTGCGGTGAGCGGTGCCTGTTGAAAGGATCGGAAAGACCATGAGCATTTACGCCGCCCCCCTCAGGGACATGCAGTTCATCCTCCGCCACCTGGCGGGACTGGAAGACATCGCCGCCCTGCCCGGCTGCGGCGAGGCCACCTCCGACGTGGTGGACGCCATCCTCGACGAGGCCGGCAAGTTCGCCGGCGGCGTGCTGGCGCCGCTCAACCGCCCCGGCGACCTGCAGGGCTGCCGGCTGGAGGACGGCCGCGTATCCTGCCCGGACGGCTGGAAGGAGGCCTACGACCAGTACCAGGCCAGCGGCTGGATCGGCCTGTCCCTGCCTGCCGAGTTCGGCGGCCAGGACCTGCCCAAGCTCGTCTCGACACCGGTCTGGGAAATGTGGTTCTCGTCCAACATGGCCTTCGCCATGCTGCCCCAGCTCAACGTCGGCGAATCCGCCGCCCTCCTGCTGGCGGCGAGCCCGGAACTGAAGGCCACCTACCTGCACAAGCTGGTCAGCGGCGAGTGGGGCGGCACCATGAACCTCACCGAACCCCAGGCCGGCTCCGACCTGGCCGCCACGCGCAGCCGCGCCGAGCCCCAGCCCGACGGCAGCTACCGCATCTTCGGCCAGAAGATCTTCATCTCCTACGGCGAGCACGAGCTGACCGACAACATCGTGCACCTGGTGCTGGCCCGCCTTCCCGACGCGCCGCCGGGGGTCAAGGGCATCTCCATGTTCCTGGTCCCCAAGTTCCTGGTGAATGCCGACGGCAGCCTGGGGGCGCGGAACGACATCCGCTGCATCGCCATCGAGCACAAGCTGGGCATCCACGGCAGCCCCACCTGCGCCCTGTCCTACGGCGATGGCGGCGGCGCCACGGGCTGGCTGGTGGGCGAGCCCAACCGCGGCCTGGAATACATGTTCGTCATGATGAACGAGGCCCGCTTCGGCGTCGGCGTGCAGGGCGTCGGCCTGGGCGAGGCCGCCTGGCAGAAGGCCCTCGCCTTCGCCAAGGAGCGGGTCCAGGGCCGCGACGCCGTCACCGGCGAGAACCGGGTGCCCATCGTCCGCCACCCGGACGTGAAGCGCATGCTGCTCGCCATGCGGGCCCGCATCATGGCCGCCCGCTGCCTGCTCTACACGGCGGCCGGCTGGTTCGACATCGCCGGGCACCACCCCGACCAGGCCGTCGCCGACCGGCACCGCCGCTACGTGGACCTGCTGATGCCGGTGGCCAAGGGCTGGAGCACCGAGATGGGCAACGAGGTCTGCGACATCGCCATCCAGGTCTTCGGCGGCATGGGCTTCGTCGAGGAGACCGGCATCGCCCAGCACTTCCGCGATGCCCGCATCATCACCATCTACGAGGGCACCACCGGCATCCAGGCCAACGACCTGCTCGGCCGCAAGATCCAGCGGGAGGGCGGCGCCACCCTGAAGGAACTGCTCGCCGAGATGGGCGCCGACGCCGCGGCCCTGGCCGCCGTGCCCGCGCTGGCAGGCCTCGCCGAGGCGCTGGACCGCCAGTACGCGGCCCTCGCCGCCTCCCTGGACTGGATCCTCGCCCAGGGAAAGGAATCACCCGGCTCGGTGCTGGCCGGCGCCGTGCCCCTGCTGCACCAGCTGGGCCTGTGCTGCGGCGGCTGGCAGATCGGCCGTGCCGCCCTGGCGGCGCAAAAGCTCCTGGCCGCCGGCGAGGGCGACGCCGATTACCTCGATGGCATCATCGGCCTGGCCCGCTTCTATTGCAGCCATCTGCTGCCCCAGGCCGCCGCCCATGGCGAGGCCTTACGCATGGGCGGCGCGGCGGTGGCGGACTTCGCCGAAACGGCGCTCTGAGACCGAAGGGCCTTGTCACGGAGGTCGCAGAGGTCGCGGAGGACACGGAGGAAAGCCGGAGGCTTGTCGGGAGCGGCGCGCGCGCCCGACGGGTGGTCCGAACCCGATGACCCGGCGGAATTCGCGCTTCCCAATGACTCCGCGGTCTGGTGACAGGGCTGCCCTTCCTCTGCGTCCTCCGCGTCCTCTGTGGTGAAAGAGATTTTCAACCATCCGCGCGACGCCCGTGGGCGAACACGCTGCCCAGGATGATCGCCACCCCCAGGTAGAAGGCGGGATCGAGCTCCCGGGATTCGCCGAGCAGCAGGGCGGCGAGGACGATGGAATAGACGGGCTCCAGGTTCACAGCCAGCTGGGCGCTGAAGACGCTGATCCGCCGCAGCGCCACCAGGGAAAGCGCGAAGGGGAACAGGGTGCAGGCGATGGCCAGCACCGCCAGCCAGCCGGCGTCGGCCGGCCCCGGCACCGCGAAGTCCGCGCCCAGCAGCGGCCAGGCCGGCACCAGCGCGCCGAGCGCCACGGCGCCGGCCGCCATCTCCACCGCCGTCAGGGCCAGGGCCGGCACCTCGGTGGACAGGCGCTTGTTGAGAATGCCGAAGACGGCCGCCAGGAAGGCCGCCAGGGCGCCGAGCCAGAATCCCGAAAGCATGCCCTCGGGAATGCCGCCGACGACCAGCGCGATCCCGGGCACCGCCGCCAGGGCGAGGAACAGCTCCCGCCGGGCGAAGGGCCGGCCGAAGAACAGCGGCTCGACGACGGAGAGGAAGACCGGCGCCAGGCCCATGCAGGTGGCGGCCACCGAGGCGTTGGCCAGCTTGATGGCGCCGTAGAAGCAGAGCCAGTGGACCGTCACCAGGACCCCCACGCCGGCCGCCGCCAACAGGCGCCGCGGCGGCAGCCCGCGCAGGCCCCGCCAAACCGGCGGCCAGAGGGCGAGGCAGGCGGCGACGATGGCCATGCGCCAGAAGACCAGGGGCAGCGCCGCTAGGCTGATCAGCTTGCCGAGGATGGCGGTGAAGCCCCAGAGCAGGACGCAGAGGTGGATCTGCAGCCTGGGGTCCCAACGGCCCGGGCGCCAGGGTGCGCTCATGGGCGGCCGGCGCGGGCGGCGCTCACCGGCCTGCGAAGGTATTGCACTCCCGCGGGTCGCCGCGTTCGATGCCACGCTTGAACCACTGCATGCGCTGGGCGGCGCTGCCGTGGGTGAAGGAGTCGGGCACCACCCGGCCCCGGGCCTGTTTCTGCAGCGTGTCGTCGCCGATGGCGGCGGCGGCGGTGAGGATGCCCTCCAGGTCGCCCTGCTCCAGGATGTGCCGGGCCTCGTTGGCCTTGGCCATCCAGACCCCGGCGTAGCAGTCGGCCTGCAGCTCCAGGCGCACCGACAGGGCGTTGGCCTCGGCCTGGGATCGGGCCCGCTGCCGCGCCGCCTGCACCTTTTCCGAGGTGCCGAGCAGGTTCTGCACGTGGTGGCCGACCTCGTGGGCGATCACGTAGGCCTGGGCGGCGTTCCCCGGCGCGTGGAAGCGCCGCGCCAGTTCGTCGTAGAAGGCCAGGTCGATATAGACCTTTCGGTCGCCCGGGCAGTAGAAGGGCCCCATGGCCGCGTCGCCGGTGCCGCAGGCCGTCGGCGTGGCGCCGCTGAAGAGGACCAGGGTCGGCTCCTCGTAGGTCCGGCCGCTGGCGCGGAAGATCTCGCCCCAGGTGCGCTCCGTCGAGCCCAGCACCTTCCTCACCTGCCGCGTCGCCGGGTCGTCGGCCGGCGGGCGGCCTGCCTGCGCCGGCGGAGCGCCCGACTGCATCTGCGAGGCGACCCCGATGACGGCCTGGGGATCGATGCCGAAGAAATAGCTGGCGACCAGCGCCAGCAGGACCGTGCCGATGCCGACGCCGCCGGCCCGTCCCATGGACATGCCGCGGCGATCCTCCACGTTGCTGCTTTCCTGCTCGTCGTCCAGTCGCATGGGGCCTCCCGTTCATGGCGGCCGGCGGCCTGCGCCGGGCCGCCGCCTCGGCCGGGAGTTTATCGCCGCCGGGGAATCCGGGCAGCTTGATCCCCCGCCGCGGCCTCAGCCTCCCGGGGTGGCGCCCGCCGCCCGCAGCTTGTAGCGCTGGATCTTCCCGGTCGCCGTCTTCGGCAGTTCGGGGATGAATTCGACCCAGCGCGGGTACTTGTAGGGCGCCAGGCGGTCCTTGACGTGGCGCTTCAGGGCCTCGGCCAGTTCCGGCGAGGGACGCAGGCCATCCTTGAGGACGACGAAGGCGCGCGGCTTGGTGAGCCCGTCGGCATCGGTGTCGCCGATGACGGCCGCCTCCAGCACCGCGTCGTGGGCGACCAGGGCCGATTCCACCTCGATGGGCGAGACGTAGATGCCGCTGACCTTGAGCA
>JBPOHD010000014.1:0-23586 GCA_052035955.1 Pseudomonadota bacterium | reverse complement strand
GCAGCTGTTCGCAGGGCAGGCCAAGGTCTTGGCACCACTGCGCGAAGTAGTGGCGGATCATTTCCTCGGAGAAATGGTCGTGGCCGGCCGGCACCGGCGTGTGGGTCGTGAACACGACATTGGCCGCCACCGCCTCGACGGCCGCCGCATAGGGCAGGCCGCTGCTGACCAGGCCGCGGATGCGCTCGAGAATGAGGAAGGCGGCATGACCTTCGTTGACATGCCAGACCGTCGGTTTGAGGCCGAGTGCGGCGAGGGCGCGGGCGCCGCCGACACCGAGCAGGATCTCCTGTTCGATGCGTGTCGTGCGGTCGCCGCCATAGAGGCGGTGCGTGATTTCGCGGTCGTGCGCCGCGTTCTGCGCCAGCCAGGTGTCGAGCAGGATCAGGCGGACAGGCCCGGCGCGGACTTCCCAGAGCTTGACGTGGATGTTGCGGCCGGGGAAGGCGATGTCGATCAGTATCTCCTGTCCGCTGGCGTCGTGCAGCGGTGTCACCGGCAGGTCGTCGAAATCCGAATCGCTGTAGGTCGCGTGCTGTTTGCCGTCGGCGTCAAGCGTCTGGTGGAAATAGCCCTGGCGGTAGAGCAGGCCGACGCCGATGAAGGGCAGGCCCATGTCGCTGGCTGCCTTGCAGTGGTCGCCGGCAAGGATGCCGAGGCCGCCGGAATAGATCGGCAGGCTCTCGTGGAAGCCGAACTCGGCGCAGAAATAGGCGATCAGGTCCCCGTCCTTGAGTTGCGAGAACTGCTCGCGGGGCGGGGCATTGTGGTAGGTGTCGTAGGACGACAACACGCGCGCCATGGCGCCGAGAAAGACCGGGTCGCTCGCCGCCTCGTCCAGCCGATGCTGGTCGATGCGCTTGAGGAAGGCCTTCGGACTGTGGCCGACGGCCCCCCACAGCTTCTGCCCCATGCGGGCGAAGAGGGTGCGGGTGGGGCGGTCCCAGCTGTACCAGAGGTTGTTGGCGAGTTCGTCCAGGCGGGCCAGACGAGAGGGCAGCTGGGGATTGATTTCCAGGAGGAAGCGGGTACCGGCCATGTTCTTTTCCTTGCGTTGGGTCTTGTCGATTCTACTTGCCGCCGCCAGCGGCGGGCAGGACTTCGAGGGTAACGGAAACCGTGCCACGGGCCGTCACGGTGATCTCGACCGCCTGCATGATCTTCTCGAAGCCGGCCTCCGACTGGGACACCGTCATGTGGGGCCTCGCCGCCAGTTCGGCCGTACCCTCGACCTGCAGTACCACCGATCCGCCGAGGACACCGTCCTCCATGACCAGCCGGCGGCATGCCGGCAGTCGCAGGGGGTCGCCGAAGCCGCCCGGGATCTCGCCAGACTCCAGGACATAGCGGCCGAGGAAGCCGTCGCAGCTGGGCATGGCGAGGTTCAGCACGAGGGCCAGGCGCCCGCCCGTCGCGGCCTTGCGATAACGAACCGTCAGGCACCCGCCTTCCACGCGGTAGGATTTCTCCAGGGTGCCGCCGGGCAGGGCATGGACGAAATTACCCTCGGCGCCGCCGGCGCGGTAATCGCACAAGGGCAGGGGCGCGCCGGCGTCGGGAAGCCAGGTGTCCACGAAGAGGCCCCGCGGCCGCGTGTCGGGAAGCGCGTCGGCCGCGCCCACGGCATGGCGGAAGGCCACCCGGTCGTGGGCCGAGGCGCTGCCGTCCCCGCCGTGGGCCGCGGCGGCGGGACGATGGCCGAGCTTGTCGTGGTAGACCTCGTCGATGCGCCGCAGGCTGTCGCCGAAATTGTGGGCCAGGGAATAGCTCGAAAGCTCCACCAGTGCCGCATCGCCATCGGCCCGCACGACGGCCTGCAACCCGGCGGAGCGCAGGAACACCTCCTCCGCCCCGTCCATGTCGAGGTCGATGCGTTCGGCCGGAGGCCGCGGCGCCAGGGCGTCGAGGGAACGCTCCAGGGCCAGCAGGTTGTTCCAGATGGCACGCCGCAGATGGGGCAGGTAGAGGCCGCCGAAGAGGCCATGCCAGTAGGCGTCGTTGGCCTGGGCCTGGTGCAGCAGTTCCTGCATCGCCTGGCGATCGCCGCCGGCGCTGCCGGCGAAACGCTCGGACGCTGCGAGCATGCGCTTGTGCATCCAGTTCGACTCGGGGTAACGGGAGAAGAAGTTGCGCCAGATGCCGCCGCGCAGGAAGGGCTTCACCTCGTCGAAACGGCCGGCCTCGCGCTGGCCGTGGAGAAGGCCGTTGTAGATGCGGGCGGCGGGAGCCGGCAGCGTCCATTCGTTCATTTCGCTGTAGGAGGCCGTTGGCAGGTAGACGACGCCGCGGGTCGGATTGCCCCGGTGGAACTCGTCGAAGGACTGGGTCACGATCAGCGGCGAGGCGAGCACGCCCTCGACGAAACGACGCAGCCAGCCCTTCTCGTAGACCCAGGAGTAGGTTTCCGGCCAGATGCCGAACTTCTCGATGTCGTCGAAATAGATGGCCGCCTTCTCGCCCTGCCGCGCACGCTCCTCGAGCCAGGCCACCACCTCGTGGGCGGGGGCGAAGGGGAAGCGGTAGCGTGCGGCCTCGGAGATCGGAAAAAGATCGAGGCGGCGCCCGTCCTCCTCGGTGCTGTAGTAGCCGTCCAGCGACGCCGCCGGCCGGCCGGTGCAGAGGAAATGGTAGTCATCCACGGCCACGTATTCGATGCCGCAGTCCGCCAGGGCAGGGACCACCGCCGACTCCCACACCCGCTCGGTCAGCCAGGCCCCCCGGGGCCGGACGCCGAAGTGGCGTTCGATGCGGTCCGAGAGGGTCGTGACCTGGGAGATCCGATCCCTGTTGGAGATCGCGGCGAGGACCGGCTCGCAATCGCCGGAGCCGAACCATTCGACCTGCCCGCGACGGGTCATCATGGCCAGCCGGTCCATGTCCTTCGGATAGCGGCGCAGCAACTCGCCGATCAGCCATCCGGAGAAATGGACACTGAAGCGGAACTCGGGGTAGTCGGCGAGGACTTCGATGAACATCCGGTAGCAGCGCAGATGGGCATCCTCGATGACCTCGGGGAAATTGCCCACGGGCTGGTGTGCATGGACCCCGAACAGCAGGGCGACAGGGGAATGGGTCAAGGCAAGGCCTCCTGGGTATTCATCGAATCCCCGCGAACTGCCGTCGACCGGCGGCGCGGGGAGGTGTCGTCATCTCGCAAGTCCTGGGGTCTTCGTCCCGTCGTCCGGCATGCCTTCGGCAACGGCGACGCCTCAATGACCCTCCGTCGCGCGGCGCATGGTGCCTGACAGGCCGTTGCCGGCGCCCGCACCCCTGGATATCGGACTGGCAAGCTGGACCGGGGCCGGCAGGTCGAGGAGCCGGTAGAGATTCGCCAGATTACGGCGGAAAAGCTGGTCGAAACTGGACACCGCCTCCGCCGGATTGTAGTCGCCGAACCACCAGAACCAGTCGGAACTCTCGCAAACGGCGAGCTGGGCCTCGGCCACCGCACCCCGCTCCGCGCCCAGGCGTCCGGAGGCCATGACCGTGTCGTAGGCCAGCTTGGCGGCGCACAACAGGTCCCAGGCCCGGTTCTTGTCCGTATCGCCTATCCATGTCGAGAGGGTGCCGAACACCCAGCTGCCGGCCATCATCCGCGGCAGCACGCTCGGCGGAGGCGCCGTCATCCGCCCCAGGAGCTCGGCATAGGTGGTGGTGGTGATGTTCTGGTGATCGGCCAGCAGGCCGTAGAAGTCCTCGAAGAAGAAATAGCCGTTGTAGGGATAGTGCTCCCAGGCGTTCTCGCCATCCATGATGATGGATACCACGGGTATCTCTCCGGCCCCGGCCCCCGCGAGGATTCCCTCGAGTTCGCCGATCAGGTGGGCGGCGGCATCGCGCCCATGCCATTTGGCATAATCGAAGCCGATCAGGTCCGACAGCCTTTCGTCGCGGAAGAAGAGGGCCGGGCTGTCGCAGCCGGCCAGGCGCCAGGGCCGATAGGCCGCCCGGTGGTCATCCATGCGGGCAGCCGCCAGGCTGCCGCGCAGGACCCCCTCCCCGCTGGCCAGCCAGCGAACGTCGTGATGGGCGATCTGGCGCACGAAGGCGTCGGAGATCGCCCCTTCCGCCGGCCACATGCCGACCGGCGGCTTGCCGAAGCGACGGGCATGGGCGGCGCGACCCCGGTTCACGTGGGCATCCAGGCGGGTTCGCCCCCCGGGATAGGCCGCGGCGACGGGCAGCGGGGCGCCGGGCTGGCTTTCCCGGGCCACGGAGAAATCGAGCAGCAGGGGCCCCAGGGGATGGGTGTCGGGGGTGCAGGACAGTTCGATGCGGCCGGCGGCCGCCAGCGCGCGGTAACGGGGGATGATGTTGCGCACCGTGCGGCCTATCCAGGCCAGCAGCCGTCGCCGCTCCTCGATCCCGTAGCCTTCGCCGCGGCTCATCAATTCCGTCAGCAGGGGCTCCCGCCGACGCTCCGTCTCGCCGCTCCACGCCAGGTGGTACCAGGTCACCAGGTCGGCGAAGTATTGGGGCGACAGGTAGGCGAGGCCGGCGTCCCCCTCCCGGGTGACGAAACCGTAGATCTCGTGCAGGCGCCGGTAGTGGGGGAAGGGCTCCAGCATGGTCTTGTGGTTGGCCCGGAAACAGGTATCCAGCAGGAAGCGCCGGTCCGCCGGATCGAGCTTTTCCAATTGCGGATCGGCCAGCATCCGCAGCAGCGGGTCGCGGAATTCGCCGCTATCGAACTGGGCGGCATAGTCCTCGATCTGATCGAGCAGCACGGGGACGAAGTTGACCACCGCGCGGACCGCCGGATGACGCTCCAGGTGATCGGCCATGTCGCAATAGTCCTTGATCGCATGGAGATACACCCAGGGCAGCACGAACTCGCCGGTGACGTGGTCCCGGTAATCGGGTTGGTGCATGTGCCAGAACAGCACGAGGTCGACGCGGCGGCCGCTCATGGCAACCTCCGGCAATCACTCCCGGCCCCGTCCCGGCGACCGGAACTCTTCCCGCAGCGGAGGGGCGTGCGATGCAATTGCGCGCCCATCAGCGAATCTGGTGGAACCGCTGCCCCAGCATCTCGGGCGTGACCAGGGTGACGCCCTTCTCCGTGACATGGAAGCGCTTGCGGTCCTCGACGGGGTCGTAGCCGATGACCAGGCCATCGGGAATCTTGCAATGCTTGTCGATCACCGCCCGCCGTATGCGCACGTTGCGCCCGATCTCCACCGAGGGGAGGATCACCGAGTCCTCGACCATCGAATGGGAGTGGACGCGCACACGGGAGAAAAGCAGGGAGCGACGGACCGCCGCACCGCTGATGATGTCCCCCCCGGAAACCATCGAATCGACCGCCATGCCGCGCCGCCCTTCGTCGTCGAATACGAACTTGGCCGGCGGCAACTGCTCCTGATGGGTCCAGATCGGCCATTCCTCGTCGTAGAGGTTCAGTTCCGGCGTCACCTTGGTCAGTTCCATGTTCGCCTCCCAATAGGCATCGACGGTACCGACGTCGCGCCAGTAAGGAATGCCGGACGGTGCCTCGCCTACGGTGCTGTCGGCGAAATCGTGGGCGAACACGCGGTAGCGCTTGACGGCGTGGGGGATCAGATCCTTGCCGAAATCGTGGCTCGAACGCGGATCGTCGGCATCCCGGCACAGCTGTTCGAACAGGAAGCGGGCATTGAACACGTACACGCCCATGTTGCACAAGGCCCGGTCCGGACGGCCCGGAATGTGAGGCGGATTAGCCGGTTTCTCGAGAAAATCGACGACCCGCTTGTTCTCGTCCACGCTCATCACGCCAAAGGCGTTCGCCTCCTCGATCGGCACGTCGATGCAGGCGACGGTGAGGTCGGCCTGGCATTGCGCGTGCTGGGCGAGCATGCGGCCGTAGTCCATCTTGTAGATGTGGTCGCCGGACAACACCAGTACGTATTCCGAGGCGTAGCGGCGGATGACGTCCAGGTTCTGGTAGACGGCATCGGCCGTTCCCTGATACCAATCCTCGCCCACCTGTTGCTGGGCCGGCAACAACTCGACGAACTCGCCGAACCGGCCATCGAGGAAACTCCATCCCCGCTGCAGATGGTGGATCAGGCTCTGGGCCTTGTACTGCGTCGCCACGCCGAGGCGCCGGATTCCCGAATTGACGCAGTTCGACAGGGTGAAATCGATGATGCGGAACTTGCCGCCGAAGGGGACCGCGGGCTTTGCCCGCCAGTCGGTCAGTTGCATCAGGCGGCTGCCCCTGCCCCCGGCCAGCACGATCCCGAAGGTGGAGCGGGTCAAATGACTGACGAATCGGCCTGACGAGGCCTGATCGTGCGCGGAAATATCTTCATGCATGGTTTTCTCCCCTTAATCGTTACAATAACTCCAAATCCCTCACCCGTGGCATCACAATTCCATGACTCCTGAAATTTCCCCGAACGCTCTTGCCGCGGCGCGGGAGCATGACCCATTCCGCCACCTCGGCCTGCACAGGACTTCCGCCGGCTGGGAACTGCGGGTGTTCCGGCCCCACGCGACGGCCGTGGCCGTCGAGGGGGCTGATGGCTGGGTTGCCCTGGACCGCGCGGGCGGCACGGACCTCTTCGTCTGGTCCGGTCCGGAATTGCCGTTCCCGGCCGATGTGCCCTACCGCCTTCGCGTGGATGCCGGGCCGGAAGTCCATGTCCTCATGGACCCCTATGCCTTTCCCCCGGAACCTTCCGAGCACGACCTGTTCCTGTTCGGGCAGGGAACCCTGTTCCAGGCCCAGGATTTCCTGGGCGCCAATGCGGCCGAGCGCCGCGGCGTGGCAGGCATCTGCTTCCGGGTCTGGGCGCCCAACGCCGAACGAGTGTCGGTGGTCGGCGAATTCAATCGCTGGGACGGGCGGATTCATCCCATGGGCAGCCTCGGCGGCTCCGGCATCTGGGAACTCTTCATTCCGGAACTGGCGATCGGCAGCCTCTACAAGTTCGAGATTCGCAACCGCCATACCGGCGCCATCATGGTCAAGTCCGACCCCTATGCGCGGGAGTGGGAAATGCGCCCGGCCACGGCGGCCCGGGTGTCGCAGGATGCCCACGAATGGAAGGACGGCGACTGGATGGCCCGGCGAGCCCACTGGGACTGGCTCCGGGCGCCGATGACGGTATACGAGATCCATCCCGGTTCCTGGATGCGGCATCCGGACGGCAGTTTCTACAGCTACCAGGACCTGGCCGAGCGGCTGGTGCCCTACCTGGCCGACCTCAACTACACGCACGTCGAACTGATGCCGGTCATGGAGCACCCCCTGGACGAATCCTGGGGTTACCAGTGCACGGGATACTTCGCCCCATCGAGCCGGTTCGGGACACCGGACGACCTGCGCTTCCTGATCG
The DNA here is from genome assembly GCA_052035955.1 of Pseudomonadota bacterium. Lineage (GTDB taxonomy): Bacteria > Pseudomonadota > Gammaproteobacteria > Burkholderiales > Rhodocyclaceae > JAEUNJ01. Next base: position 16,261 of record JBPOHD010000014.1, on the reverse strand, counting down.
ACGCCTTCCATGCCGCCGGGATCGGGGTCATCCTCGACTGGGTGCCCGGCCATTTCCCCAGCGACCAGTTCGCCCTCGCCCATTTCGACGGAACGGCCCTTTACGAGCACGAGGATCCGCGGCTCAAGGTGCACCCGGACTGGGGTACCCACGTCTTCAACTACGGGCGCAACGAGGTTCGCAGCTTCCTGCTCTCCAGCGCCTACTACTGGCTGTCGTCCTTCCACGCCGACGGCCTGCGGGTGGATGCGGTTGCCTCCATGCTCTACCTCGACTATTCCCGGCGCGCCGGCGAGTGGCTGCCGAACCGGTTCGGCGGCCGCGAAAACCTGGAAGCCATCGACTTCCTGCGCGCCATGAACGAGATGGTGCACCGGGAGTTCCCCGGGGCCCTGACCATCGCAGAGGAATCGACGGCCTGGCCGATGGTGTCGCGCCCGGTGTATCTCGGGGGATTGGGCTTCTCCATGAAGTGGAACATGGGCTGGATGAACGACACGCTCGACTACATGTCCCTCGATCCCGTCCACCGGCGCTTCCATCAGGACCGCCTGACCTTCGGGCAACTCTACGCCTACAGCGAGAACTTCGTGCTGCCGCTTTCCCACGACGAAGTGGTGCACGGCAAGGGCTCGCTTCTGGGCAAGATGCCGGGAGACTTCTGGCAGCGCCGGGCCAACGTCCGCCTGCTCCTGTCCTACCAGGCCGCGGCGCCGGGGCGCAAGCTGTCCTTCATGGGGAACGAACTGGCCATGCCGGGAGAATGGCGGGATTCGCATGAGCTGCCGTGGGCACTGCTGGCCGAGCCCGAGCATGCCGGCATCCACGGCCTGGTTCGTGACCTGAATCGCTTGGTGCGTGATCTGCCGCCCCTGCACGAACTGGACTTCGACGGCCGGGGCTTCGAGTGGATCGACTGTCACGACGCCGAGCAATCGGTGATCGCCTGGCTGCGTTTCTCGGGGAACGGCGATTTCGTTGCGGTCGTCCTCAACTTCACCCCCGTGGTACGGCAGGGATACCGCATCGGCGTCCCCCGCGAGGGCCGCTACCGGGAAATCCTCAACAGCGACTCCCGCCACTATGGCGGCAGCGATACCGGAAACGGGGACGGCCTGATGGCCGTGCCGGAGGCCTGGATGGGCCGCCCGGCCACGCTGACCCTCACGCTGCCGCCCCTGGCGGCCTTGCTGCTGGTCCCGGTCAGGGACTGATCAGGCCCTCGGAGAGCATCCGCTCGACTTCGGCCTCGGCCTCGAGCCAGTCCTCCACCTCGCGACCGCTGCCGAATCCACGCCGCTCGGCGATGAAATAGGCCGCCACCTGCACCAACTGGCGGCGTTGTTCCGGGGCCACGATCGTCGGCTTGCCCGTCGGCTTCCTGCCGCGCGGTACCGCCTTGGCGGCAACCTTCTTTTCGGCAGCCGGCTTCGTCGCCGGTTTCGCAGCCGCCTTGGCCGGCACGGCCTTGGCTGCCGCAGCCTGTTTCGGGGCCGCAGCGGTCTTTGGCGCTGCCGCCTTGGTCTTGGCGGGAGCCTTGGTCGTCGTCTTTTTCTCGTCAGCCATGTCGATGTCCTCCTGAGGGTTGGGCGTTGGTGAATTTATAGCCCAACTGTGTTGCGGTCCCGTTGACAATTGTCAATCGCACCCAAGGCGGCGCCCTTCAGCCCCAAGGCCGGATCCGTCATCGCCGTCACCGGCATCGCCAATGCCAGATCCCGATGCTCGGCCTTGGCCGTGAATGACGCCAGGAAGTCGCCGTCGGCCACCAGCGACGCCAGGCGCCCGATGATTCCGCCGGCCAGGCAGACGCCGCCGCGGGCCAGCACCGCAAGCGCCATGTCGCCCGCAAAGCTCCCGTAGCAGGCCAGGAAAAGCCCGACCGCCCGCCGGGCCAGGCTGTCCGGCCGCGCGATGGCGAGGGCACCGATCGCAGCCTGGGGATGGGGGTCGGCGAGGGGGTCCGGCATGTCCGCGGCATGGCGCGTGGCGAGGAACTCGTAGATCAGGGCCAGGCCGCTGCCCGACACCACCCGTTCCGCGGTCACGCGCCCGTGGCGCGCCGACAGCCATTGCCACAAGGCGCCCTGGAGCTCGTCGGCCGGGGCGAAGCCCACGTGCCCCCCCTCGCCCGGCACCACCCGCCATCCCCCCGGTTCCGGCAGAAGGACGGCCATTCCGAGGCCCGTCCCGGCGCCCACGACCAGGCGGGGCGCCGCGGCGAGCGGCCGTCCTGCCTGGATCACCAGGCTGGCAGCGGGATCGGCCACGGTCGTCCCGAGGGACGCGGCGGCAAAGTCGTTCAGCAGCCGCAAGGACGACAGCCCGAAGGACGCGGCTGCGGCCTCCGCATCCACGGTCCACGGCAGGTTGGTCAATCTTGCCGACCGGCCGTCGTCCGCCACCGGTCCGGCGACGGCGAGGCAGGCCCCGTCCAGCCGACCGGAGAATGCCGCGGCGTCCTTCCGGAAGGCCGTCCAGAGTCCGGGGAAATCCTCGAAGTCCGCACACGCGTAGCGACGTTCGAAGACCATGCGCGGCCCGCCCGCCGCGATCTCTGCCACGCCGAGGAGGGCCTTGGTGCCGCCTAGGTCGCCGCAGAGGATCACACGGCCACCGGCGCGGAAATGTGGGGATGCGGATCGTACCCCTCGAGCGTGAAGTCCTCGAAGCGGAAGGCGAAGAGGTCGTCCACCGCCGGATTGAGGCGCATCCGCGGCAGGTCGCGCGGCTCCCGTGAAAGCTGCAGGCGGGTCTGCTCCAGGTGGTTCGAGTAGAGGTGGGCGTCGCCGAAGGTATGGATGAACTCGCCCGGCCGCAGGCCGCCGACCTGGGCAATCATCAGGGTCAGCAGGGCATAGGAGGCGATGTTGAAGGGCACGCCGAGGAAGATGTCCGCGCTGCGCTGGTAAAGCTGGCAGGACAGGCGACCGCCGGCCACGTAGAACTGGAACAACGCGTGACAGGGGGGGAGCGCCATCCGGTCCACATCCGCCGGATTCCAGGCCGTCACGATATGCCGACGGGAATCCGGGTTGCGCCGCAGCCCCTCCAGCAATTGCCGTATCTGATCCACCTCCCGCCCGTCCGGTGTCTGCCAATGGCGCCACTGGTGCCCGTAGACGGGGCCCAGTTCGCCATTCGGGTCCGCCCACTCGTCCCAGATGCCGACCCCGTTCTCCTTGAGGTAGCGCGTATTCGTCTCCCCGCGCAGGAACCACAGCAGCTCATGGATGATGGACCGCAGATGGAGCTTCTTGGTGGTGAGCAGCGGGAAGCCCCGGTCGAGGTCGAAACGCATCTGCCAGCCAAAGACGGACCGCGTTCCGGTACCCGTCCGGTCGCTCTTCTCGTGGCCGTTCTCGAGCACGTGCCGCATCAGTTCAAGGTATTGGCGCATCGGGAGGGATGGGGGTGGTGGCTATAATCGGCGGCCATTCTAGCCTCTCCCCCAAGCCAGGACACTCCCCCATGGAACCGCCACGCCTGGAAGTCCTGCCGACGGGTACCCTGCCCCGGACGGCCGAGAAGGAGCCCCACCTGCTGGTGCTCCTGCCCAAGTCCGCAAGGATCGCCAGGGATATTCCCGGAAGATCCACCCTCCGCGGAATCCTGAAGCGTCGGGAAACGAAGGCGGTCGAGTTGGCGTCGGCGCCCGTCGTGGCCGACTTGCCCGCCGGCGGACGGGCCTGCTTTGCCATGCTCGACGAGGGGGCGACGAGCTTTGCGCGGCTGACGGTCCTGCGGAAGGCCGTCTCCGCCCTGCTGGAGGAGAATCCCGCCTCCGTCGCGCTGTGGCCGGCCGACGGCGTCGGTGCGGATGGCGTCGCCCAGGCCGTCTTCGTGCTCGCGGCCAACGGCATGGCCTTGCCGAGCCGGAAGAGGAAGACCGTCCGGCGGCTGAGCGCCATCCGACTCTATGGCAGGCTTGCCAAGGGCAGCCTGCGGGCCGTGGACGCGCTGGTCCGCGGCAACCATCTCTGCCGAACGCTGACCGCCCTGCCGGCCAACGAATTGACCCCGGGCGCCTACCGCAAGCGCATCCGGGCCCTGGCCCGGGAGAACGGCTGGGAACACGAGGAGTTCGACCTGCGCCGGCTCCGCCGCATGGGCGCGGGCGCCTTCTGCGCCGTGGCCCAGGGATCGCCGGAAGGCGACGCGGCCATCGTACGGGTGTCCCTTCCCGGCCCTTCGGGGGACCGTCGCATCGCCCTGGTCGGAAAGGGCATCTGCCATGACACGGGCGGACACAACCTGAAGCCGGCCCGCCACATGGCCGGCATGCACGAAGACATGAACGGCTCCGCCGTCGCCCTCGGCCTCCTGCTCGCCGCCACCCGGGCGCGCCTGCCGGTCGGCATAGACTGCTGGCTGGCCATCGCCCGCAACGACATTTCCCCGGCCGGCTACCGTCAGAACGACGTCATCCGCGCCCTCGACGGATCGAGCATCGAGATCGTGCATACGGACGCCGAGGGCCGCCTGGTCCTGGCCGATGCCCTGGTCCTCGCCGGCCGGCACGGCCGCCGCAGGCCGGAACTCCTGGTCGATTTCGCCACCCTCACCGGCAGCATGCATACGGCCCTCGGCAACCGCTACTCAGGGGTATTCGCGTCTTCCGAAGGCCTCGCCGACGAGGCCCGGGCGGCCGGCGCGGCGAGTGGCGAGCGGGTCTGTCCCTTTCCCATGGACGAGGATTACGAGGCCGCGCTGGACTCCAAGGTCGCCGACGTCAGGCAATGCACCATGGAGGGCGAGGCGGACCACATCCTCGCGGCGCGTTTCCTCGGGCGCTTCGTCGGCGAGATCCCGTGGCTGCATGTGGATCTGTCGGCTTCCACCTGTCCCGGCGGACTGGCGGGGATCGCCGGCGACGTCACCGGCTTCGGGGTAGGCTGGGGCCTGGCCCTGCTGGGTCGGCGATACAGCGGCGGGTCCCCGGAACAGGTTTGAACGAGCGACCCGCCGCGGCCCGTCGCGCGATTCGCCGGGCAAGGCCATGACAGGCCCAAGGGAATCCGCTATGCTGGGCACAAATTCGAAGGAATTCCTATGCTTGGCTTGTTCTCCTCGAAATCGGGTCACCCGCTGGCCGACGCCAAAGAGGCGAAAATGCTCCTCGGCGAACTGGCCGCCAGCGAACCGGTCGGCGGCCTCGAGGAGGCCACCGCGTGGTACGAGTCGGTCACGGCGGACGAGCACTTGCGCCTGGATCGCCGGCTGGAGATCCTCCTGCAGCTGGACGAGACCGCCATCATCCATGCCCGCCGCACGGGCCGCGACTATCTGACCTCGCCCCGCCAGGGCCGCGCCCAGGAAATCCGCCTGTGGGGCCTGAACCATAGCTACTGGTTGGCCCTGGCGAGCGCCTACGAGGCCTGCCAGGCCAGGGCCCAGGCCAAGGAGAAGGGCGCCGACGCCTTGAAATCGAACGCCCCCCTCGTCGCCGCACGCATGCTGCATGCCTATGCCGCATTGATCAAATGGGACCAGTTCCGTTACGGGCCGATCGACGCCCGGCTGTGGCAGACCATGGGGCGCAGCTATCTGGAGATCCTGGCGGCGAAGGCAGCCAGGAAGTCCGTGGTCCTGTACGCCATCGGCAACGTGGAAACGACGCCGGAACTCGAGTACCTCAAGGCGCTGGTCTTCCACGCTTCGTCCATGGACAAGCTGCTGCCGCTGGAAATCGAGATCGCGGAACGGCTGATCTCCCACTTCCTGCCGGGATTCGTGTTCACCGACCAGGCACGTCCCGACAACGTCTATTGGTGCGACGCCTCCAAGCCGCTGCCGCCGACCCGGCTGGCCCGCCTCCCGGAGATCACGCCGACCCTCTGCTTCTTCAGTGCCGGCAGCGCCCTGGGGGCCGCCGAGGCGTTGCGCGCCCAGATCGACGAGACCAAGGAAGTCCCGCCCACCCTGGTGCTCGGCGGCCAGTACCCGGCCCGTGTCGTGTTGCCGGTGCTCACCCACCTGATCTCCTGCTGGGCCCCGAAGCCGCCGATGCGCAACCATACGCGGCACCACGTCAAGTCGCGGCTGGCGGTGGTCAACGGGATGGCGGCCGTACACGCCCGGATCGGCGGCGGCGAGGAAGGCGGGACGGAAACGGAATCCTGGGTGGTCGATGATGTCAGCATAGGCGGCATGGGCGCCCACGTGCCCCTCGGCGCCAATGACTGGATCCGCATCGGCAGCCTGCTGGCCATACAGCCGGAGGGGGGCAGCAACTGGCTGGTCGGCATCGTCCGTCGCTTCAGCCGCGAATCGGAGAAGCAGGGCTCCGTCGGCATCGAGACGGTCGGCCGCACGCCCCGCTCCATCGTCGCCGACAGCGGCGGGCTGAAGACCGACGCCATCCTGCTGGAATCCGCTCTCACCCTGGGCGGCCTCGCCCGCGTGGTCCTGCCCGCGACGGCGTGGGAGGACTTCATCCCGATGATCTTCACCGCCGAAGGCAAGACGATCCGACTGCAGCCGCGGGAGATCCTGGAAACCGGCGTCGAGTTCGTGGTCGGCAGCTACCGGGTGGAATCCGTCGGCTAGATTCCCCTTCGATCGCGGCTACCCGGGCTTCAGCGCGGATTTCGGCCGGAACGCCCTGACTACGGCCTCGTTCGTCTCGACGTAGGGGCCGCCGATGAGGTCCAGGCAATAGGGCACCGCGGCGAAGATGCCCGGAACCACCTGCCGTCCGTCGGCATCCTTGACCCCTTCCAGGGTCTCCTTGATCGACTTGGGCTGGCCCGGCAGGTTGAGGATCAGGCTGCGACCGCGGATGGCGCCCACCTGGCGCGACAGGATGGCCGTCGGCACGAAGTGGAGGGAAATCTGCCGCATCTGCTCGCCGAAGCCGGGCATCAGCTTGTGGGCCACGGCCATGGTCGCCTCGGGCGTCACGTCGCGGGGCGCCGGGCCGGTACCGCCGGTGGTCAACACCAGGTGGCAGCCCGCCGTATCGCAGAGCTCGACCAGGGTGCGTTCGATCACCGGCTGCTCGTCCGGGATCAGGCGGGTCTCCATGCGCCAGGGGCTGGCCAGGGCGGCGCCGAACCAGTCGCGCAGGGCCGGTATGCCCTTGTCCTCGTAGGCGCCGCTCGACGCGCGGTCGGAAATGGAGACCAGGCCGATCAAGAGTTCGTCGTTCATTCGCTGCCTTCCTCGCGGATTTCGGCGGCCCCGCCGGCACCTTCGCCGCCTCTTCCGGACAGATCCCGCAAGACCCGGAACAGTTCCCGGTAGGCCCGCGGCGGCTTGCCCAGTTCCTGCTCCTTGAGCGCGTTGCGGCGCAACTGGCGCAGGTGCTGGAGGTCGGCGCCCGGATGCTCGCGGGCGATTTCGCCGAGCACCGCCTCGTCCTCCAGCAGGCGCACCCGCAGGCGCTCCAGGGCGTGCTGGCGGGCGTTGGCGGCGGCCGAGACGCCGCGGATCTCGTCCAGGGCCTCGCGGATGGGCGCCGGGTCCAGGTCGCGCATCAGGCGGCCGATGTACTGCATCTGCCGGCGCCGGGCCTCGTGCTTGGTGAAGCGCTGGGCGTCATGCACGGCGTCGCGCAGGTATTCCGGCATCTCGACGCGCTTCAGGCGGTCGGCCGGCAGGGCCACGAGGGCCTCGCCCAGGTCCTGCAGGGCCTGCATGTCGCGCTTGAGGCGGGTCTTGCTCGGGCGCCCCGGCAGGGCGTCGGCGTCTTGCGGGTCGGGTCGGTCGTCGGGTTCCACGGGTATGATTATAACTTTCGCCTACGTCCCTCCCCGCCCATGTCCCAGCAAGGTTTCAGCTATTCCGCCGGTCGCCTGCGCGAACTGGCCCAGGACGTTCTCGACCACGCCCGGCAGGTGGGCGCCACCGCCTGCGAGACCGACGTTTCGGAGGGCCTTGGCCAATCGGTCACGGTGCGCAGGGGCTCGGTGGAAACCATCGAGTACAACCGCGACAAGGGGGTGGGCGTCACCGTCTATCTCGGCAAGAAGCGCGGCCACGCCAGCACCTCCGACTTCTCCGCCGAGGCGCTGAAGGCCACCGTCGAGGCCGCCCTCTCCATCGCCCGGTTCACCGCGGAGGACGACTGCGCCGGCCTGCCGGAGGAACGCCTGCTCGCCAGGGGCAGCCGGGACCTGGACCTCTTCCATCCCTGGGACATCGAGGTCGAGGAAGCCATCGACATCGCCGGCCGTTGCGAAGCGGCGGCCTTCGACGTGAGCCCGGAGATCCGCAACACGGAAGGAGCGACGGTCTCCGTCCAGCAATCCCATTTCGTCTCCGCCAACAGCCTCGGTTTCATGGATGGCTTCGCCTCGACGAGGCATTACATCGCCTGCGCCCCCATCGCCGGCGAGGGCGACCACATGCAGCGGGACGACTGGTACAGCACCCGCCGCGATGCGCGCGACCTGGCGGCGCCGGAGGCCATCGGCCGGTACGCCGCCGAGCGGGCCCTGTCCCGGCTCGGCTCGCGGCAGGTCAGGACCTGCCAGGTGCCGGTCCTCTTCGAGGCCCCCCTGGCCGCCGCCCTGATCGGCAATTTCACCCACGCCGCCAGCGGCGGCGCCCTCTACCGCAAGGCTTCCTTCCTGGTCGGCGCCCGCGGCAAGCGCATTTTCCCGAAGTGCGTGCGCATCCGCGAGAAGCCGCACATCCAGAAGGGCCTCGCCTCCTCGCCCTTCGACGACGAGGGCGTCGCCACCCGGGAGCGCACCATCGTCGATGACGGCGTCCTGGACGGCTACTTCCTGTCCAGCTACACGGCACGCAAGCTGGGCATGGAGACGACCGGCAACGCGGGTGGCTGCCACAACCTGATCGTCGAGCCCGGCCGCCATGATTTCCACGGCCTGCTCAAGGCCATGGGCCGCGGCCTGCTGGTCACCGAACTGCTCGGCCACGGCGTCAATTACGTGACCGGGGACTATTCCCGCGGCGCCGCCGGCTACTGGGTGGAGAACGGCGAGATCGCCTATCCGGTGCAGGAGATCACCATCGCCGGCAACCTGAAGGACATGTTCCTGGGCATTGCCGAGATCGGCCGCGACGTGCTGGTGCGCGGTTCCAAGCAGGTGGGATCCATCCTGCTCGAGCGGATGACCGTCGCCGGCGCCTGAGCGAATCAAGACCTCCGCCGGCGAGGGGATGCCGGCATCCGAGCCACGACACCCAAGGAGATCCCATGCTGCGCAAACTGACCCTGCTCACCGCCGCCTTCGCCCTGGCCATGCCGGCCTTTGCCGACTACAAGGCGGAATACAAGCTGTCGACCGTGCTCGGCAATGCCTTCCCCTGGGGCCAGGCCGGCGAACGCTGGATCGAGCTGGTCAAGGAGAAGACCCAGGGCCGCATCAACATGAAGATGTATCCGGGCACCTCCCTGGTGGGCGGGGACCAGACGCGGGAATTCACCGCCATCCGCCAGGGCGTCATCGACCTGGCCATCGGCTCCTCCATCAACTGGTCGCCCCAGGTGAAGGAACTGAACATCTTCTCCATGCCCTTCCTGATGCCCGACGGCCGCGCCCTGGACGCCCTGACCCAGGGCGAGGTGGGCAAGGAGATCTTCAAGGTCATCGAGGCCCGGGAAGTGGTGCCCCTGGCCTGGGGGGAGAACGGCTCCCGGGAACTCTCCAACTCCAAGCGCCCGATCCGCTCGCCGGCCGACATGAAGGGCCTCAAGTTCCGCGTCGTCGGCTCGCCCCTCTTCCTCGACACCTTCAGCGCCCTGGGCGCCAACCCCACCCAGATGAGCTGGGCCGACGCCCAGCCGGCCCTGGCCTCCGGCGCCGTGGACGGCCAGGAGAACCCCCTGTCCATCTTCAATGCCGCCAAGCTGCACACCGTCGGCCAGAAGCACCTGACCCTCTGGCACTACGTGGCCGACCCGCTGATCTTCGTCGTGAACAAGGACGTCTGGGCCTCCTGGTCGGCGGCCGACAAGGAGGCCGTGCGCCAGGCGGCCATCCAGGCCGGCAAGGAGAACATCGAGAAGGCACGCAAGGGCGTCACGGCCGCCGACCCCTCCCTGCTCAAGCAGATCGAGGCCAACGGCGTCGCCGTGGTGGTCCCGACTGCCGAGGAGCGTGCCGCCTTCGTCGCGGCCACCCGGCCGGTCTACGAGAAGTGGGCCAAGACCATCGGCGCCGACCTGGTGAAGAAGGCCGAGACCGCCGTCGGCAAGTAATCCCGCGGGACCCCATGTCCGAGGCGCCGGAAAGCAGGGAGGCCGGCAGGCCCTCCCTGCGCATCGAGCGGGCGATCATGGCCCTGACCATGGGCCTGCTCTGCTGCATCACCATGGCCAACGTGGTGGTGCGCTACCTGACCAACATCTCCTTCGCCTTCACGGAGGAGATATCGGTCGTCCTCATGGTGGTCATGACCCTGGTCGGCGCCGCCCACGCCTTCGTGGACAACAAGCACATCGCCATCACCTATTTCGTCGATCTCGGCGGCCCGCGCTGGCGGGCGGCGGCGCGGACCCTGGGCATCCTGGCCGGGCTGGCGATGTTCGGCCTGCTGGCCGCCTTCGGCGTGCGGATGGCCTGGGACGACTTCCGCTTCGAGGTCACCTCGCCGGCGCTGGGCATTCCCCAGTGGATCTACACCGTCTGGCTTCCCCTGCTGTCCTTCCTGATCCTCGTCCGGCTGGCCGGTGCCCTGCGCCGCCACCTGGCCGGCGGCGCCTGAAATGGACTGGCTGCTCTTCGGACTGTTCCTGGTCCTGATGCTGGCCGGCGTGCCCCTGGCCGTGGCCATGGGCCTGGCCGGCACGGCCGTGGTGGCGGCCTCCGGCCTGGGCATCATGTCCCTGCCCACCAACGTCTATACCGGCATCGCGAAATACCCGTTGATGGCCATTCCGGTCTTCGTCATCGCCGGGCTCATTTTCGAGAAGGCCGGCGTGGCCGCCACGATCGTCCGCTTCGCCTCGGCCGTGGTGGGCCAGCGGAGCGGCGCCCTGGCCATCGTGGCCGTCATGGTGGCGATGATCCTCGGCGGCATCTCGGGGTCCGGCCCGGCCGACTCCGCCGCCGTCGGCGCCGTCATGCTGCCCTCCATGATCAAGGCCGGCTACCCCCGCGCCTTCACGGCCGGCGTGATCGCCGCCGCCGGCTCCACGGACATCCTGATCCCGCCCTCCATCGCCTTCGTCATCTACAGCCTGCTGGTGCCCCAGGCCTCGGTGCCGGCCCTGTTCGCCGCCGGCATGATCCCCGGCATCCTCTCCGGCCTGACCCTGATCGGCATCGCCTGGTGGCTGTCGGTGAGGAACGGCTTCGAGGCCGACGCCACCGAAGTGCGCCCGCCCTTCTGGCAGAGCCTCAAGGAGGCGGGCTGGGGCCTGGCGGCGCCGGTGATCATCCTCGGCGGCATGCGCAGCGGCTATTTCACCCCGACGGAAGCCGCCGTCGTCGCCGTGTTCTACGGCGTGGTCGTGGGAACGGTCATCTATCGTTCCCTGGGCTGGCGCGACATCGTCAACGTGCTGGTCGAGTCGGCGGAGATTTCCGCCGTGATCCTCATCGTCGTCGCCCTGGCCAGCGTCTTCGCCTGGGCCTCCAGCACGCTCGGCACCTTCGACAACCTGGCCAAGGCCCTGCTCGGCACCGGCCTTTCCGAAGTCGCCATGCTGCTCAGCATCCAGCTCCTGCTGCTCATCGCCGGCATGTTCCTGGACGCCATCTCGATCTACTTCATCTTCCTGCCGCTGCTGGTGCCCATCGCCCTGCACTTCGACTGGAACCTGGTCTGGTTCGGCATCATCATCACCATGAACATGGCCCTCGGCCAGTTCCACCCACCCCTGGGGGTCAACCTGATGGTCACCTGCCGCATGGCCGGCATCTCCATGGAATCGACCATCCCCTGGGTCATCTGGATGGTGCTCGGCATGGCGGGGACGATGCTGCTGGTGACCTTCGTGCCGGAACTCGCCCTCTGGTTACCGAGGACCCTCGGCTATCTCTGATGCGGGCGGCGGGGCGGGCCGCCCCGCCAGAAGGCCGGCGTCGGGAAACAGGCGGCGGAAAGGAAAAAACCCCGCGGCGGACCGCGGGGTTCTTTTCGCCGGAGTGCGGCAGGCTTACTTGATGTGCTGCTGCAGGAAGCTGTCCATGCCCAGCTCGGCGACGCTGAACCACTGGTTCTGCGTCTTCTGGTACTTCAGGAACTCGTCGTAGACCTTCTTGAAGGCCGGGTTCTTGGCCGACTCGTCGCTGTAGAGCTGGACGGCGGCCTTGTAGGCGGCCTCCAGGATCTCGTTCGAGTAGCGCTTCAGCTTGACGCCCTGCTGCACCAGGCTGCGCAGGGCGGCCGGGTTCTTGTGGTCGTATTCCGCCATCATGGTGACGTTGGCCTCGTAGGCAGCGGCCTCGAACATGGCCTTGTAGTCGGCCGGCAGCTTGGCCCACTGGTCCTTGTTCACGTAGAAGTGGATCACCGGACCCGGCTCCCACCAGCCCGGGAAGTAGTAGTTCTTGGCAACCTTGTGGAAGCCCAGCTTTTCGTCGTCGTAGGGGCCGACCCATTCGGCGGCGTCGATGGTGCCCTTCTCGAGAGCCGGATAGATGTCCGAACCCGGGATCTGCTGCGTGACCATGCCCAAGGCGGAGAACACCGTGCCGCCGAGACCGGCGATGCGCATCTTGACGCCTTTGACGTCCTTCAGCGACTTGATCTCCTTGCGGAACCAGCCGCCCATCTGCACGCCGGTGTTGCCGCCGGGGAAAGAGACGATGTTGTAGTTGCTGTAGAACTCGTCGAGCAGCTTCTGGCCATTGCCGTAGTAGATCCAGGCGTTGAGTTGGCGGGCATTCATGCCGAAGGGAATCGAGGTGCCGATGCCGAAGGTCTTGTCCTTGCCGACATAGTAGTAGGAGCAGGTGTGACAGGCTTCGACGGTGCCGTTCTGTACCACGTCCAGTGCCTGGCCGCCCGGGGCGATTTCGCCACCGGCAAAAACCTGGACCTGGAACTTGCCGCCGGTGATGGCGGCGATGCGCTTCGACAGGACTTCGGCGCCGCCGTAAATCGTGTCTAGGCTCTTGGGAAAACTGGAGGTCAAGCGCCACTTGATGGTCGGGGCCGATTGCGCGATGGCGGGGGCTGCGCCCGCGGCCAGGATGCCGGTCAGGCCGGCGTGTTGCAGAAACTTGCGTCGTTCCATGCCACTTCTCCTATTTGTGTTTGTGATCGGGTTCCGCGCCGTAGCGGGACCTGCGCGGATACTACACCCACTCTTTGCCTCGTGGCACATCGGTGCCCGCGCTGCTAACCACTCACCTCGTCGAGTGCTTGTCCCAGGTGGCTGCTGTCCGCCCAGGAGATCAAATGCCACGCACCATTGCGGTGCTCCAGCCAGTTGATTGCGGCATTGGGCAGCGCGAAATCACGCGGCGCATCCAGGGGCATTCCGGTAGCGGTACGGTAGACCATATCCAGCACGCCGCCGTGGCTGAAGGCCAGCACCTCGCCGCCCGCATGGCGGGCCGCGATATGTTCCAGGCCGGCCATTACGCGCAGCGAGAATTCGACCAGGGACTCGCCGTTTTCGAAGTCGTAGTCGGGGGTTCGCGCCAGGTGGTGGCGATGGGCATGTGGCTCCTGCTCGCTGGCCTCCTGCGAGGTAATTCCCTGCAGTACGCCGAAATGGCGCTCGCGCAGTATCGGTGCCCGCGACACAGCGAGTCCGAGCGCCGCGGTGGCGATCTGCGCGGTATGCCAGGCACGGCGCAAGTCGCTGCTGTAGGCCGCAGCGAATTTGTGGCCGGACAGGCTGCGTCCGAGCGCCCGCGCCTGCGCCTCACCGGTCGCATTGAGATCGATGTCGATGTGGCCCTGGATGCGCTTCTGGCTGTTCCAGGCGGTCTCGCCGTGGCGGACCAGGCAGAGGCGTGTGGATGTCGTGTTTGCCATGGGCGCATTCTACCGTCCCGCCCCGGGTCATCCCGACAGCGGGCACGCCACTTCCATGGAATTTTGCACGGGATGATTCAATGCATTTCGGCAGCGCGATAATCTCGCTTGACGCCGGCAACGGCAACACGAAATAGAGGAAGCCAACATGTCCCAGCATCCATTGATTGCTTCATTGCGCGGCGGCGACACCGGCAAGGTGATGAGCGCCCGCCAGGCGGTGCAATTGATCCGCGACGACGACACGATCGCCACCGCCGGCTTCGTCGGCATCGGCTTCGCCGAAAACATCGCGGTGGCCCTGGAGCAACGCTTTGTCGAAAGCCAGGAAGCGGACGCCCACGGCGTCGGCCATCCCCGCGACCTGACCCTGGTGTATGCCGCCGGCCAGGGCGACGGCAAGGAACGCGGCCTCAACCACCTCGGCCACGACGGCCTGGTGCGGCGCGTAGTCGGCGGCCACTGGGGCCTGGTGCCCAAACTGCAACAGCTCGCGGTGGCCAACCGCATCGAAGCCTGGAATTTGCCCCAGGGCGTGATCTGCCACATGTTCCGAGACATCGCCGCCGGCAAGCCCGGCACCCTGACGCGCATCGGACTCGGCACCTTCGTCGACCCGCGCCACGGTGGCGGCAAGCTGAACGACAGGACCCGTGAAAGCGGCGTGGACCTGGTGCGCGTGATGCCGATCGATGGCGAGGATTTCCTCTTCTACAAGGCCTTCCCGGTCAATGTCGGCATCATACGCGGCACCACCGCCGATTCCGAAGGCAACGTCACCATGGAACGCGAAGCCTTGACCCTGGAAGCCCAGGCGATCGCCATGGCCGCGCACAATTCCGGCGGCATCGTCATCGTCCAGGTCGAGCGCATCGCCGAGCGCAACACGCTGAACCCGCGCCAGGTCAAGATTCCGAGTGTGCTGGTGGATTGCGTGGTGGTGACGGAAAGGCCCGAATACCACATGCAGACTTTCATCGAACCCTACAGTGCCGCGTTCTCCGGCGAGATCCGGGTGCCGATGTCGGCGATCCCGCCGATGGCGATGGACGAACGCAAAATCATTGCCCGCCGCGCGGCGATGGAACTGTCGGCCAACGATGTGGTGAACCTCGGCATCGGCATGCCGGAAGGAGTCGCAAATGTCGCAACGGAAGAAAAGATCCTCGACCTGATCACGATGACCGCCGAACCCGGCGTGATCGGCGGCGTGCCGGCGGGCGGGCTCAACTTCGGCGCCGCGGTCAATACCCAGGCGATCGTCGACCAGCCCAGCCAGTTCGACTTCTACGACGGCGGCGGCCTCGACATCGCCTTTCTCGGCCTGGCCCAGGCCGATCGCGAAGGCAACCTCAATGTTTCCAAGTTCGGCCCCAAGCTGGCCGGCGCCGGCGGCTTCATCAACATCAGCCAGAGCGCAAAGAAGGTGGTGTTCGTCGGCACCTTTACCGCCGGCAATCTGGAAATCGCACTGGAAGCCGGCGTCCTGAAGATTCTTGCCGACGGCAAGGCGATGAAGTTCGTGAACGAAGTCGAACACCGCACGTTCAGCGGCCCGGTTGCCGCCGTGAGCGGGAAGACCGTGCTCTACGTCACTGAGCGCTGCGTGTTCCGCCTTTGCGCCGAGGGGCTGGAACTGATCGAGATCGCACCCGGCATCGATCTGCGGCGCGAGATTCTGGACCGCATGGAATTCGCTCCGCTCATGCGCCAGCCGCCAGCGCTGATGGACGCGCGCATTTTCAGCGCGGAGCCGATGGGCCTGCGCCCCGGCCTGCTGGAAATGCCGCTCGAACAACGCCTGAGCTACGACGCGGCGCAGAACGTGTTCTTCGTCAATTTCGAGGGCCTCTCGGTACGCTCCCGCGCCGACATCGACCGCATCCTCGCCGCCGTGGAATCACGCCTGGCGCCGATCGGCCACAAGGTGGCGGCCATCGTGAACTACGACCGCTTCAGCATCGCGCCGGAACTGATCGATGACTACACGACCATGGTCAAGGGCATCATGGACCGGCACTACACCGACGTGACGCGCTATACCTCGAGTACCTTCCTCCGCGCCAGGCTCGGCGAATCCTTCGGCAAGCGCGTCGCCGACCCGCAGATATTCGGCAGCCGCGACGAGGCGCAGGAACGCTTGAAATCCGCGGGCGGCTGACGCGCCGGCCGCGCCCTCAGGCGCGACTCTGGATTTCCTCGATGAAGCCCTGCATGCCGGTGGTGATGTTGCCGGCATTGCCTTCATCGGTGTCGATGTGCATGGCCAAACGGTAGTTGGGATTCACCCGCACCACGACGTCGCCGTAGGTCACTTCGCGCTCACCCTCGATGCGCACGCGCACCACGTAGCGAT
>JBPOHD010000092.1:0-4348 GCA_052035955.1 Pseudomonadota bacterium | reverse complement strand
CCCGCGGCCTTCTGCGGGGGCGGGCCCGCCGCCGCCGGCGTGCTGGCCCCGTCCGGCGCCGGCCCCCCGCTGGGGGGACGGGCCGCCGGGGCGCCCGCCGCGGCCCTGGTGGGCTTCGCGACCAGCTTCCTGGTCCTGCGCGGGTCGGACCTGACGCGCCTGATGGTGACCCTGGGCATCTCGCTGATGCTGTTCGAGGCGGCCAACAAGGCTACCGAATTCACCGGCGGCGTGGATGGCCTCCAGGGCGTCGAGATGAAGCCGCTGCTCGGCCTGTTCCCCTTCGACCTCTACGGCAAGACGGCCTACATCTACAGCGTGGCGGTGCTTTTCGTGCTGTTCTGGATCGCCCGGCGGCTGACCCGGTCGCCTTTCGGCCTCGGGCTGACCGGCATCAGGCTCAATGTGGTGCGAATGCCGGCCCTGGGCACGCCGGTGAATTCCCGCCTGGTGGCGATCTACACCATCGGCGCCCTCTATGCCGGCGTTGCAGGGGCCCTGCTGACCCAGACCACCCAGTTCGTCTCCATCGACGTGCTGGGTTTCCCGCGCTCCGCCGAACTGATGCTGATCCTCGTCCTCGGCGGTACCGGGCGGCTCTACGGGGCCCTGCTGGGCACCGTGGTGTTCATGGTCGCCCACCACTTCCTGGCCGACATCAACCCCCAGTACTGGCAGTTCTGGCTGGGCGCCCTGCTGGTCGTCATCGTCCTCTTCGCCAAGGGCGGCATCATGGGCGGCCTGCGCCGCCTCGACGGCTGGTGGCAGAACCGCCGCCGGGAGGGCTAGGACGATGGAATACGCCCTGCAGACGCGGAACCTGGCCAAGCAGTTCGGCGGCTTCGTCGCCACCAGCGACGTCAGCCTGAACGTGCGGCCAGGCGCCCGCCACGCCCTGATCGGCCCCAACGGCGCCGGCAAGACCACGCTGATCAACCTGCTGACCGGCTTCCTGGAACCCACGGCCGGTCAGGTGATCCTCAAGGGCGAGGACGTCACCGGCCTGGCCCAGCACCAGCGCGTGCGCCGGGGCCTGGCCCGCACCTTCCAGATCAACCGCCTGTTCGCCGAACTGACCGTGCTGGAGTCCGTCACCCTGGCGGTGCTCGAGCGGCGGGGCCTGGGCGGGCGCTGGTGGCGGCCCGTCGGCGCCCACGCCGAGGCGGTGGACGAGGCGGCGCAGATGCTCGCCACCCTGCGCCTGCTCGACGCGGCCCACGCCGAGACGAGGAGTCTCGCCTACGGCAAGCAGCGCCTGATAGAGATCGCCCTGGCGCTTGCCGCCAAGCCCAGCGTGCTGCTGCTCGACGAGCCGGCCGCCGGCGTGCCCACCAAGGAGAGCCGGGAGCTCTTCGAAACCATCGCCGCCCTGCCGGCCGACGTCACCATCCTGCTGATCGAGCACGACATGGACCTGGTCTTCCGCTTTGCGGACCGCATTTCCGTCCTCGTCGGCGGCGCCTTCCTGACCGAGAACACGCCCGAGGCCATCGCCGGGGATCCGCGGGTCAAGGAGGTCTATCTCGGGGAGACCACCATTGGCTGAACTGCTCAATCTCGACAAGGTCTCCGCCGGCTACGGCGAGGCGGTCGTGCTGGAAGACATCTCGCTGGCCATGGAGGAGGGCGGCAGCCTGGCCCTGCTGGGGCGCAACGGCATGGGCAAGACGACGCTGCTCTCCACCCTGATGGGCGCCACGCAACTCCATGGCGGCGGCATCCGCTTCCGTGGCGAGGACATCGCCCGCGTGCCCGGCCACCGGCGGGCCCACCTGGGACTCGGCTGGGTGCCCCAGGAACGCGACATCTTCCCCTCGCTGACCGTGGAGGAGAACCTCACCGTCGTCGCCCGGCCGGGCGAGTGGAGCCTGGAAAAGGTGTATGCCGTCTTCCCGCGCCTCGAGGAGCGCTCCGGCAACATGGGCAACCAGCTTTCCGGGGGCGAGCAGCAGATGCTCGCCATGGGCCGCGCCCTGATGCTCAACCCGCGCCTGCTGCTCCTCGACGAGCCGCTGGAAGGCCTCGCGCCGCTGATCGTCTTCGAACTCCTGGGCATCATCCGCAGGCTCGTCGAGGAGAGCGGCATGGGCGTGATCCTCGTCGAACAGCATGCCACCCAGATCCTGCCCATTTGCCGGCACGCCATGGTCCTGGAGCGCGGCCGCCGGGTCTACCACGGCGAATCCCGGGAACTGATCGACAACCCGGCCATGCTGGACCGCTGGCTCGGCGTCGTCGCCCATTGAACGAACCGGAACACCGCACCATGTCAAAGACCCTCGACATCATCCACCGGGAGCACCAGGCGCTGGCCGCCGTCCTCCAGGCCATGCGATTCGTCGTGGACGGCATCGCCGCCGGCCGCTTCGAGCCCGACTTCAAGCTGCTCTCGGCCATGCTCGACTATGTCTCCGAGATGCCCGAGAAACTGCACCACCCGAAGGAAGAAGCCTTCCTGCACCGCCGCCTGCGCGAGAAATGCCCCGAGGCCGTACCGGCCCTGGACCGCCTGGTGGACGACCATCGCCACTCGCCGGACGCCGTGCGCGGCCTTGCCGAGGCCCTGGTCCATTACCAGGCCCGGGACGCCGAGGGCTTCCCCCGCTTCGAGGCCGCCGCCCGGGAATTCGTGGCGAGCAACTTCGAGCACATGAACCGGGAGGAGAAGGACATCATGCCCCTGGCCCGCAAGGCCCTGGACGCCGCCGACTGGGCCTGGATCGATGCCGAGTTCGAACGCAACGCCGACCCCTACAAGGGCGAGGCCGGCCGTTTCGAAGCCCTGTTCCACGTCATCGTGAACCTGGTCCCGGCGCCGATGGGACTGGGGCCGGCAGGGAAGGGCTGAAGGCACTCTCAGGGGATAGGAGGTCTCGCGGAAGCGGCATCCCACCCGCGACGGGTCCTTGAACCGTCGCGACTGCCTGGGCCGGGGACGGCCCTCCCGCAAATCCTGTGCGATCACCGATCCAGCTGCTTCCGGGCTCGAGGCCGGCGGAAGAAGGATGCGGCTCGCCTTAATTCCTTGCCGTCGCCGACCTTGAAATATTGACCCAAGCGGCCTTCAGGAGCGCGCCTGGCGCCAGGAACTTGGAAGGCGGGATCAATCGGCCCGCAAACTTGTGAAGGTGGCCGGACATTCCGCGATCCTTTGCCGCCGCCGAAAACATGAGGCTCTCGATGGGGTTGAATCCGCGCCGGCGCGAAAAATCGTTGATCAGGAACCGATGCCCGGTCATTCTCGACCGTACTGTGCGTGCATACCGCCTCAGCCCCTCCTCCGCGGGCCGGCCCGCGCAAAGGTCGGAAGCCGTCGAGTCGACCAGCCACTCCGCTTCCTGGAACGCGAATCCGCATCCGGTGCCCCACAGGTAGTCGAGGCTCATCAAGGCATCGCCGGCCAGGGCCATCCCTTCGACGACCGCGGGACGCCACTGGTTGGCGAATTCCTTGACGAGCATCGCCGGACCCAGCGGAACCGCATCCGAGAGGTCGGGCGCGTCGGGCTGGCGCAGGATCATCGCCTTCAATTCCGCGGCCGGATCATCCCGGAAGCCTGGGAGACGGTCTTTCGTCGGCATGCATGCGAGGACCGTCACGCCGTCGTCATTGGGGAAGATGTAGGCGACTTCGGGTCCGTCGAACCACATGAGGGAAGTGGCACCGCGGCGGGACTTGACGCCGGCGTAGGCCTGCAGAATTCCGCTGCGGCTGTTCGGCGCCGTCTTGACCGTTGCGGCGGCGAGCTTGGCGGCCGCGGAATTCCGTCCGTCCGCGGCGACGACGAGACGGGCGCGGAGTATGGTCTGGCCACCGTTTTCGCCGATGGCCACGCCGCGGATGGATCTCCCCTCCTTCACGAGGCTGCGAATCGGCGCGCCCGCCATGAATGAAACGCCAGGGGTCTGCGCAGTCAGGTCGCGCAGAAGCGGGTCCAGGGTCGAGCGGCGGATGTTGTACCCGTAAAGCGGCCGGCCATCCGTGTCCAAGGGCGGGACATCGCCGGTCCAGCCGTAGCGGGTCCAGATGTCGAGGCTGTTGCGTATTCCTCCGACGTTTTCGATCAGCCCATCGAGGCCGAGCCTCGCAAGGACCGGGGTCGCGGAGGGCTGGATGAAGTGCGTGCAGAGTTGCTTGTACGCGCCGGGATCGCGGTTCATCTCGAGCAAGGCAACCGAAAGACCCTGCATCGCGAACAGCCGCGCCGCCGTGCAGCCCGCCAGGCTGGCACCGACCACCACCACGTCGAATTGTTTCTGTCCGGGAGGACTTTCCGGTTTCGGATCGACTTGCGGCGCAGCGGACATGGCATCTCCCTCCAGGACGTCGCGGAACTGCGGTGAGGTTC
>JBPOHD010000043.1:0-72580 GCA_052035955.1 Pseudomonadota bacterium | reverse complement strand
TGAAGATCTTGGCGTTCTCGAGCAGCAGGTCCTTGCGCTCCATGCCGGGGCCGCGCGGCCGGGCGCCGACCAGCAAGGCCTGCTGGGCGTCCTTGAAGGCGACCTTGGGATCGGAGGTGCCGACCATGTCGGCGAGCAGCGGGAAGGCGCAGTCCTCCAGCTCCATCATGACGCCCTTCAGGGCCTGCTGGGCCTTGTCGATGGGCAGTTCCAGCATCTGCAGGATGACGGGCTGGTCCTTGCCGAGCATTTCGCCGCTGGCGATGCGGAACAGCAGGGCGTAACCGATCTGACCGGCGGCGCCGGTGACGGCGACACGTACGGGGGCTTTGGCCATGGAGGGACTCCTTGTGAGTGAAAGTCGGGGGATTTTCCGGCAGGGTGGGGCGCGATTCCAACCCCGGTGCCTGCGGTCCGGCTGCGGCGTTTCCCGAGGGGGCGCCGTAGCGGGCATCCGGGAGACGATCTTAGTCTTTTCTATTGCAGCGTGTCAATAGCTATTTGATGTCTTATATAAGACATAAGATGACCTATGGACGAAAGGAATTTTCTATGGTCCAATATCGCCATGGCGCAGGTTTCACCCACCTTCAGTCCCCTGTATCGCCAGATCAAGAGCCTGATCCTGCAGGCCCTTGAGGCGGGGGAATGGCGTCCCGGCGAGGCCATCCCGAGCGAGACCGAACTCGCCGGCCGCTTCAGCGTCAGCCAGGGCACGGTGCGCAAGGCCATCGACGAGATGGCTTCCGAAAACCTTCTGGTCCGCCGCCAGGGCAAGGGTACCTTCGTCGCCACCCACAGCGATCCCCGCGCCTTCTTCCGCTTCCTTCGCCTCGTGCCGCTCGACGGCGGCATCGAGCAGAGCCGCAGCGTACCCCTGGAATGCTGGCGCGCCAAGGCCGGCCCGGAGGCCGCCCGGGTGCTGGGCCTCAAGCTCGGCGATCCCATCACCATCGTTCGCCGGGTCCTGGAGTTCTCGGGCAAGCCGGTGGTCGTGGACGAGATTTACCTCCCCGGCGAGACCTTCGCCGGCCTGAGCCTGGAGGTCCTCAAGGATTACCAGGGCTCCCTCTACAGCCTGTTCGAATCCCGCTTCGGGGTGCGCATGATCCGCGCCACCGAACGCATCCGCGCCATCGCGGCCGACCGCAGCACGGCCGACCTGTTGAAGGTGCGCGAGGGCAGCCCCCTGCTGTCGGTCGAGCGCATCAGCTACAGCTATGCGGATCGGCCCGTCGAATGGCGGCGGGGCCTTTATTCGACGGCCGAGCACTGCTACCTCAACGACCTGGGTTGACGCCATGGAGAACGGGGGCTGCATGCTGCGCTGCAATGTCGATTCGCCGGGGAATATAATGATTTTTTGTTGCGCTCGAAGTGGCGCTTATCGGGGGTGCAGCATTTCCCCGACCATGCCGGGAGAACCAGCCTCATGCCTGAAATGACCAAGCAAAGACCGAAGTTCCTTAACCTGGCGGAAATCCGCCTCCCGCTGGCGGGCTTCGCCTCCATCCTGCATCGGGTCAGCGGGGCCGGCCTCTTCCTCATGCTGCCCTTGCTGATCTGGCTGCTCGACCTCTCCCTGGGCTCCCCCGAGAGTTTCGCCACCTTCAAGGCGGTGGCCGGGCATCCTCTGGTCAAGCTGATCCTGTTGGGCCTGCTGTGGGCCTTCCTGCACCACTTCTGCATGGGCATCCGGATCCTGCTGATCGATCTGCAGGTGGGCGTCGAGAAGGAGCAGGCCGCCGCCTCGGCCAAGGCCGTGATGGTGGTCAGCCTGGCCCTCACGCTGGTTCTCGGCCTCAAACTCCTGGGAGTCTATTGATATGAACCGCATCGTCGTCGGGGCCCATTACGGCCTCAAGGACTGGCTGGCCCAACGCATCACTGCCGTCGTCATGGCCGTCTTCACCATCCTCGTCGCCGTCGCCGTCCTCTCGGGCGCGGCCTCGGGTTACGACAGCTGGCGGGCCTTCATCGGCAACGGACTCATCCGCTTCCTGGCCTTCCTGTTCGTCATCAGCCTTTGCTACCACGCCTGGATCGGCGTGCGCGACATCTGGATGGACTACGTCAAGCCCACCGCCGTGCGCGTCACCCTGCACGTGCTGACCCTCCTCGTCCTCGTCGGCTGTGCCGGCTGGGCCACCCAGGTTCTCTGGAGACTCTGATGGCCAATTATTCCGTTCGCAAATTCGACGCGGTGATCGTCGGCGCCGGCGGCGCCGGCCTGAGGGCCGCGATCCAGCTTTCCGAGGCCGGCTTCAAGACGGCCGTGCTGACCAAGGTCTTCCCGACCCGTTCCCATACCGTCGCCGCCCAGGGTGGCGTTGCCGCCAGCCTCGGCAACTCCGAGGAGGACCACTGGCACTGGCACATGTACGACACCGTCAAGGGTTCCGACTGGCTCGGGGACCAGGACGCCATCGAGTTCATGTGCCGCAAGGCCAACGAGTGCGTGATCGAGCTCGAGCACTATGGCATGCCCTTCGACCGCCTCGACAACGGGCGCATCTACCAGCGTCCCTTCGGCGGCCACATGTCGAACTTCGGCGAGAAGCCCGTGCGTCGCTCCTGTGCCGCGGCCGACCGCACCGGCCACGCCATGCTGCACGCCATGTACCAGCGCAACGTGAAGGTGAACACCCAGTTCTTCGTCGAGTGGCAGGCCCTTGACCTGGTCCGCGACGCCGAAGGCGACGTCCAGGGCGTTACGGCGATGGACATGGAGACCGGCGAGATCGTCGTCTTCCACGCCAAGGCCACCATCTTCGCCACCGGCGGCGCCGGTCGCATCTTCTATTCGTCCACCAATGCCTTCATCAATACCGGCGACGGCCTCGGGATGGCCGCCCGCGCCGGCATCCCGCTGGAGGACATGGAGTTCTGGCAGTTCCACCCGACCGGCGTCGCCGGCGCGGGCGTGCTGATCACCGAGGGCGTGCGCGGCGAGGGCGGCATCCTGCGCAACTCCGCCGGCGAGCGCTTCATGGAGCGCTATGCCCCCAACGCCAAGGATCTCGCTTCCCGCGACGTGGTCTCCCGTGCCATGGTGACGGAGATCAACGAGGGCCGCGGCTGCGGACCGAACAAGGACTTCGTCCTGCTGGACATCACCCACCTGGATCCGGCGACGATCGTGAAGCGCCTGCCCGGCATCCGCGAGATCGGCATGCAGTTCGCTGGCGTGGATTGCATCAAGGAGCCGCTGCCGGTGGTGCCGACCTGCCACTACCAGATGGGCGGCATTCCGACCAACTACCGCGGCGAGGTGGTGGTACCGAAAGACGGCAATGCCAGTTCCGTGGTGCACGGCTTCTATGCCGCCGGCGAATGCGCCTGCGCCTCCGTCCATGGTGCCAACCGCCTGGGCACCAACTCCCTGCTCGACCTGCTGGTCTTCGGCAAGTCGGCCGGCGAGACTGCGGTCGAGAACCTCAAGAGCGGCCCCAAGGCCCACAAGGACCTGCCCCAGGTTTCCATCGACCGGACCCTGGCCCGGGTGAACCGCCTGAACACCCAGGCCGGCGGGTCCAACGTCCACGAGACGCGGCTGGCCATGCAGCGGACCATGCAGGCCCACTGCGGCGTGTTCCGCTTCAAGGACATGCTGGAGCAGGGCGTGCAGAAGATCCTCGAAGTCGAGGACCAGGTGCGCAGGACGGAGATCAAGGACAAGTCCCTGGTCTTCAACACCGCCCGCATCGAGGCGCTGGAACTGGACAACCTAATCGAGGTGGCCGTGGCCACCATGGTCTCCGCCGAGGCGCGCAAGGAATCCCGCGGCGCCCACGTGCGCGACGACGCTCCCGACACGGAGGCGCGTCCGAACGGCCGCGACGACCAGAACTGGCTCAAGCACACCCTCTGGTACCGGGACGGCAACCGCCTCGACTACAAGCCGGTGAACATGAAGCCCATGTCCGTCGAAACCATCGCCCTCAAGAAGCGCGCTTACTGACAGGAAGAACCCCATGACGACGCGCACCATGCAGTTCAAGATCTACCGCTACGATCCGGACAAGGATGCGAAGCCCTACATGCAGGACATCTCGGTCGAGGTGGACTCCACCGACCGGAAGCTCCTCGACGCGCTGGTCAAGCTGAAGGCGAAGGACGACAGCATCGCCTTCCGCCGCTCCTGCCGCGAGGGGGTCTGCGGTTCCGACGCCCTCAACATCAACGGCAAGAACGGACTCGCCTGCCTGACCGAGTTGAAGGACGTCAAGGAACCCGTGGTCCTGCGACCGCTGCCGGGACTGCCGGTGATCCGCGACCTGATCGTGGACATGACCCAGTTCTTCAAGCAATACCATTCGATCAAGCCCTACCTGATCAACAACGATCCGCCGCCGGAGCGGGAGCGCCTGCAGTCGCCCGAGGAGCGGGAGGAACTGAACGGGCTCTACGAATGCATCCTCTGCGCCTGCTGCTCCACCTCCTGCCCGTCCTTCTGGTGGAATCCGGACAAGTTCGTCGGTCCTGCCGGCCTGCTGGCCGCCTACCGCTTCATCGCCGACACCCGGGACCAGGCCACCAGCGAGCGCCTGGACAACCTGGAGGATCCGTACCGCTTGTTCCGCTGCCACACCATCATGAACTGCGTCGACGTCTGCCCGAAGGGACTCAATCCCACCAAGGCCATCGGCAAGATCAAGGAAATGATGGTCCGTCGGGCCGTCTAGCCGGATGGATGAATCGAAGCGCGCGCGGCTGGGCAAGCTGCGCTGGCACTGCCGGCGCGCGCTGCTGGAACTGGACCTCGTCTTCCAGCGTTTCTGGGAGAGGACGGGAGACGACATGGACGAGGAGACCGAGGCGGCGCTGGCCCGGTTGCTGGAACTGGAAGACCACGATCTGTGGGAATTGGTGAGCGGCCGGCAGGAGACTGCCGATCCGCAAATGAAAGGGATGGTCGAGCGCCTGCGCCGGGTATGACGCGGCCTCGAGCAGCCAAGAGCAACGTTTGGACCTAGACAGAGGTACTGATATGAGCACGCAACGCACGGCAACCCTGACCATCGACGGCAAGTCGCACGAGTTCCCGATCCTGTCGGGCGCCGTGGGTCCCGATGTGGTCGACATCCGCAGCATGTACGCGAAGACCGGCATGTTCACCTTCGATCCCGGCTTCATGTCGACGGCATCCTGCAAGTCCACCATCACCTACATCGACGGCGACAAGGGCGAACTCCTCTATCGCGGCTACCCGATCGAGCAACTGGCCGAGAAGTGCGACTTCCTCGAGACCTGCTACCTGCTGCTCTACGGGGAGCTGCCGAACGCCACCCAGAACAAGGAGTTCCACAGCATCATCAAGAACCACACGATGGTGCACGAGCAGTTGATCCGCTTCTACTCCGGCTTCCGCCGGGATGCGCACCCCATGGCCGTCCTGGTCGGCGTCGTCGGCGCCCTGTCGGCCTTCTACCACGATGCCATGGACGTCAGCGACGAGCATCATCGGCGCGTCTCCGCCCACCGGCTGGTTGCCAAGTTGCCGACCGTCGTCGCCATGGCCTACAAGTACGGCCGCGGCGAGCCCTTCATGTATCCGCGCAACGATCTCTCCTACACGGCCAACTTCATGCACATGATGTTCGGCACGCCCTGCGAGAAGTACGAGCCGAATCCCGTCCTGGTCAAGGCCCTGGACCGCATCCTGATCCTCCACGCCGACCACGAGCAGAATGCCTCCACTTCCACGGTCCGCCTGTCCGGTTCCTCCGGCGCCAATCCCTTCGCCTGCATCGCGGCCGGGATCGCCTGCCTGTGGGGCCCCGCCCACGGCGGCGCCAACGAGGCCTGCCTGCAGATGCTGGAGGAAATCGGCGACGTGTCCCGAGTCGGCGAATACATCAAGCGCGCCAAGGACAAGAACGACAGCTTCAAGCTGATGGGGTTCGGTCACCGGGTCTACAAGAACTTCGACCCGCGCGCCAAGCTGATGCGCGAAACCTGCCACGAGGTCCTCACGGAACTGGGCCTGCAGGACGACCGCCTCTTCAAGCTGGCGATGGCGCTGGAGAAGATCGCCCTCGAGGACGAGTATTTCGTCGACAAGAAGCTCTACCCGAACGTGGACTTCTACTCCGGCATCGTCCAGAAGGCCCTGGGCATCCCGACCCAGCTCTTCACCGGCATCTTCGCCCTGGCCCGCACCGTGGGCTGGATCGCCCAGTGGAAAGAGATGATCTCCGACCCCGAACAGAAGATCGGCCGTCCGCGCCAGCTCTTCACGGGTTCCGAGACCCGCAACGTGCTGCCCGTAGAACAGCGCTGATCGAACTCCGGCGGAGGGGCGGTTTCCGCCCCTCTTTTTTTTGCCTCGCCCCCGCAGAGACAGGTGATGCCCATGATGAAACAGATGCTGTCCAATTCCTACCTGTTCGGTGCCAACGCGCCGTTCATCGAGGAATTGTACGAGACCTACCTCGCCAACCCGACGGCCGTCGAGCCGGCCTGGCGCGACTACTTCGACAAGCTGGCCAACCTCCCGGGTGCCGGCAATTACACGGGCCCGGACGTGGCTCACATGCCCATCATCACGTCCTTCGCCCAGCGCGCGAAGGAGGGCACCCTGCAGGGCCCGGCCAGGGCCGCCGTGCCCAACGAGAAGCAGGTCAAGGTCCTGCAGCTCATCAACGCCTACCGCTTCCTCGGCAACCGCTGGGCCCAGCTCGATCCCCTGAAGCGCCATGAGCGCGCCACCGTCGCCGAACTGGAGCCGTCCTACTACGGCTTCACGGAGGCGGACCTGGGGCAGGTGTTCCAGACGGGCTCCTTCGAGGCCCTGCCGAGCACGGCCACCCTGCGCGAGATCCTCGAGGCCTGCCGCCAGACCTATTGCGGTACCGTCGGTGCCGAGTACATGTACCTGTCGGACGTGGCCCAGAAGCGGTGGATCCAGAGCAAGCTGGAAACCATCCGCTCGACCGCGGCCTACGGCCCCGACGACAGGAAGCGCTTCCTGCGCAACCTCACCGCGGCCGAGACCCTGGAACGCTATCTGCATACCCGCTACGTCGGTCAGAAGCGCTTCTCCCTGGAAGGTGGCGAGGCGCTGATCGTCTCCATGGACCAGTTGATCCGCGTCGCCGGCGGCCTTGGGGTCCAGGAGATGGTGATCGGCATGGCCCACCGGGGCCGGCTCAACGTGCTCGTGAACACCCTCGGCAAGCAGCCCTCGATGCTGTTCCAGGAGTTCGAGGGCAAGAAGGCCCAGGAACTCTCGGCCGGGGACGTCAAGTACCACATGGGCTATTCCTCCGACGTCGGCACCCCCGGCGGTCCGGTGCACCTGACCCTGGCCTTCAATCCGTCCCACCTCGAGATCGTCAACCCCGTGGTGGCCGGCTCCGTCTATGCCCGCCAGGTGCGCCGCGGCGCGGACGGCAAGAAGCAGGCCCTGCCCGTGCTGATCCATGGCGATGCGGCCGTCGCCGGCCAGGGGGTGAACCAGGAGATGCTGAACTTCTCGCAGACCCGCGGATACGGCACGGGCGGCACGATGCACATCATCGTCAACAACCAGATCGGCTTCACCACCTCCGACCTGCGCGACTACCGTTCCTCCCTCTACTGCACCGACATCTTCAAGATGGTCGAGGCGCCCATCTTCCACGTCAATGGCGACGATCCCGAGGCCGTGGCCCTGGTCACCCAGATCGCCATGGAGTTCCGCCAGGAGTTCAGGAAGGACGTGGTGGTGGACATCATCTGCTTCCGCAAGCTCGGCCACAACGAGCAGGACGAGCCCATGGTGACCCAGCCCCTGATGTACAAGAAGGTCGCCCAGCATCCCGGCCCCCGGGCCCTCTACGCCGAGAAGCTGGCCGCCCAGGGGGTCATCGCCGCCGGTGACGCGGACCAGATGATCAAGGACTACCGGGCCGCCCTGGACGAGGGTCGCCACCTGTTGGACCCGGTCATCTCCGACTACCAGAGCAAGTTCGCCATCGACTGGTCGCCCTATGTCGGCGTGCCGTACACGGAGAAGTGCGACACCACCGTCTCCACCAAGGAATTGCAGCGGCTGGCCAAGCGCGTCACCGACGTTCCGCCCAACTTCACGCTGCATTCCCGCGTCCAGAAGATCATCGAGGACCGGCGGGGCATGGGCGAGGGCCGGCTGCCGGTGGATTGGGGCATGGGCGAGAACATGGCCTACGCGACGCTGCTGGCGGCCGGCTACAACGTGCGGATCTCCGGCGAGGACGTCGGCCGCGGCACCTTCTTCCACCGCCACGCGGCCCTGCACGACCAGAATCGCGAAAAGTGGGATGAAGGCACCTACTGGCCACTGCAGCACATCCAGGACAAGCAGGGCTGGTTCCATTGTTTCGACTCCGTACTGTCCGAGGAAGCGGTGCTGGCCTTCGAGTATGGATTCGCCACGGCCTCCCCCAACGAACTGGTGGTCTGGGAAGCCCAGTTCGGTGATTTCGCCAACGGTGCCCAAGTCGTCATCGACCAGTTCCTTTCCTCCGGCGAGGCCAAGTGGGGACGCGGTTGCGGCCTCGTGCTTCTGCTGCCCCACGGCTACGAGGGACAGGGCCCCGAGCACTCCTCGGCCCGCCTGGAGCGCTACATGCAGCTCTCCGCGGAGTTCAACTGGGAGGTCTGCTATCCCTCGAATGCCGCGCAGATCTACCACCTGCTGCGCCGGCAGATGTTGCGCAAGCAGCGCAAGCCCCTGATCGTCATGACGCCGAAGTCGCTGCTGCGCCACAAGGACGCCACCTGTTCGCTGGACGACCTGGCCAACGGCACCTTCCAGACCGTCATCGGCGAGACCGACACCCTGGATCCGAAGAAGGTCACCCGCGTCATCGCCTGCGCCGGCAAGGTCTATTTCGACCTGCTGGCGACCCGGCGCGACAAGAAGGTGGAGAACGTGGCCCTGATGCGGGTGGAGCAGCTCTACCCCTTCGACGACCGGCGCCTGGCCGAGGAACTGAAGAAGTTCCCGAACACCAAGGAACTCGTCTGGTGCCAGGAGGAACCCCTCAACCAGGGGGCCTGGTATGCCAAGCATCACACCCTGAGCAAGGTCATCAAGAAGGGCCAGACCCTGGATGTGGTGGCGCGCCCGGCCGCGGCTTCGCCGGCCGTAGGCTACGCCGCCAAGCACGTCATCCAGCAGAAGGAACTCGTCAACGCCGCCCTCGGCATCAAAGAATAACCAACGGAGATATCATGCTGATCGAAGTCAAGGTTCCCCAGTTGTCCGAATCGGTTGCCGAGGCGACCCTCGTCAGCTGGCACAAGAAGGAAGGCGAGGCCGTCGCCCGCGACGAAAACCTCATCGACATCGAGACCGACAAGGTCGTCCTCGAATTGCCGGCCCCCGATTCCGGCGTCCTGGTCAAGATCATCAAGGCCAACGGCGAGTCCGTCGCCTCCGGCGACGTGATCGCCCAGATCGACACCGAGGCCAAGGCATCGGCCGCAGCCCCTGCCGACAAGAAGGTCGAGGCCGCCGCCCCGGCGGCCAAGCCCGCTGCCGCGCCGGCCGCCGCCACCGCCGGACCCGCCGCGCGCAAGGCCATGGCCGAGAAGGGCATCGATTCCGCCAGCATCGCCGGCAGCGGACCCGGCGGCCGCGTCACCAAGGCCGACGTCCTGGGTACCACGGCTGCCCCCAAGGCGGTGCCCGCCGCCGCCGCGCCCGCGCCGGCGGCCCGCCCGTCCCTGCCCGAGCCCGCCGTCGTCAGCGCCGACAACATAGTCGCCGACCGGCCCGAGCAGAGGGTGCCCATGTCCCGCCTGCGCGCCCGCGTCGCCGAGCGCCTGCTGCAGTCCCAGGCCACCAACGCCATCCTGACCACCTTCAACGAGGTGAACATGGGACCGGTCATGGAGATGCGCAAGAAGTACCTGGACAGGTTCGAGAAGGAGCACGGCGTGCGCCTGGGCTTCATGTCCTTCTTCGTCAAGGCGGCCGTCGCCGCCCTGAAGCGCTATCCGGTGCTCAACGCCTCGGTGGACGGCAACGACATCGTCTATCACGGCTACTTCGACATCGGCATCGCCGTCGGCAGCCCGCGGGGCCTCGTGGTCCCCATCCTGCGCGACGCCGACCAGATGTCCCTGGCCCAGATCGAGAAGAAGATCGCCGAATTCGGGGCGAAGGCCAAGGACGGCAAGCTGACCCTCGAGGAACTCTCGGGGGGCACATTCTCGATCTCCAACGGCGGCGTCTTCGGCTCCATGCTGTCCACGCCCATCATCAATCCGCCCCAGTCGGCCATCCTCGGCATCCACGCCACCAAGGACCGCCCGGTGGTCGAGAACGGCCAGATCGTCATCCGGCCGATCAACTACCTGGCCATGTCCTACGACCACCGGATCATCGACGGCCGCGAAGCCGTGCTGGGCCTGGTGGCCATGAAGGAAGCCCTGGAGGATCCGGCGCGCCTTCTGCTGGACATCTAATCTCGCCGCGGCGGCCGCGGAGGGGCCCGGGAAGCCGATCGCATCCGGCTTCCTCCCGCTTCCCTCCGCGTCCTCCGCGCACTCTGCGGTGAAAGGATTTTTCAAATGAGCAAGCAATTCGACGTCGTCGTCATCGGCGCCGGCCCCGGCGGCTACGTGGCCGCCATCCGGGCTGCGCAACTGGGTCTGTCCACGGCCTGCATCGAGTCCGAACCCTATGCCGATCCCAAGGGCGAAGTGCGCCTGGGCGGCACCTGCCTCAATGTCGGCTGCATTCCGTCCAAGGCCCTGCTGCGTTCCTCGGAACTCTACGAGGAGGCCAGCCACGGCTTCGTCATGCACGGCATCTCGGCCGACAACGTCAAGATGGACGTGCCGACCATGGTCCGCCGCAAGGACAACATCGTCACCCAGCTCACCAGCGGCATCCGCGGCCTGTTCAAGAAGAACAAGGTGACGCTGCTCGCCGGGCGCGGCAGCTTCGCCGGCCGCGAAGGAGACTATTGGCAGGTCGCCGTTGCCGGCAAGGACGGCACCGAGACCGTGGAGGCGAAGCACGTGATCGTCGCCACCGGCTCCCAGCCCCGCCACCTGGACGGCATCCCGGTGGACAACAAGCTCATCTGCGACAACGTCGGTGCCCTTTCCCTGGACGGCGTGCCCAAGCGCCTGGGTGTCATCGGCGCCGGCGTCATCGGCCTCGAACTGGGTTCCGTCTGGAAGCGCCTGGGCTCCGAGGTGACCATCCTCGAGGCCCTGCCCGATTTCCTCGCCGCCGCCGACCCGGCCGTGGCCAAGGAGGCCTGGAAGGTGTTCACCCAGAAGCAGGGCCTGAAGATCAACCTCGGCGTCAAGATCAACTCCGTCAAGACCGGCAAGAAGGGCGTCACGCTGGAATACGAAATGGGTGACGGGGCCTACACGCTGGAATGCGACCGCCTGATCGTCTCCGTCGGCCGCGTCCCGAGCACCGCCGGCCTGGGGGCCGAGAATGTCGGCCTCAAGCTCGATGCCGGTGGCCGCGTCGAGGTCAACGACCACTGTCAGACCAACCTGGAGAACGTCTGGGCGGTCGGCGACGTGATTCGCGGCCCGATGCTGGCCCACAAGGGCATGGAGGAGGGCGTCATGGTGGCCGAGATCATCGCCGGCCAGGCCGGGCACGTTAATTACGACGCCATCCCCTACGTGATCTACACGCATCCCGAGGTGGCCTGGGTGGGCAAGACCGAGACCCAGCTGAAGAACGAGGGCGTCGAATACCGGGCGGGCCAGATTCCCTTCATGGCCAACGGGCGGGCCCTCGGCCAGGGCGATACCACCGGCTTCGTCAAGATGCTGGCCTGCGCCAGGACCGACCGCATCCTGGGCGTGCACATCATCGGCGCCAATGCCTCGGAACTGATCGCCGAGGCGGTGACCGCCATGGAGTTCGGCGCCGCCAGCGAGGATCTGGCGCGCATCTGCCATGCCCATCCAACCCTTTCGGAGGTGGTGCACGAGGCGGCCCTGGCCGTCGACAAGCGGCCCCTGCATTTCTAGGGCAGTCGGGAGTCGAGAGTATCGAGTCGAGGGTCGGGAGTCCTGGCTCTCGACGGCTTTTCACTCTCGACTCTCCACTTGCCCCACTCTCGACCGTAGTTGCATGCCCCACGACATCCTCAAGGTTCCGAAGAATGGCATGCTCGACGGTTTCGAGCGGGCCCTGGCCGGCCGCGGCATCGTGGCCGACGAAGCCCAGCACGAGGCCGCCGCCCGGCTGCAGAAGTTCTATGACGGATTGATCGCCCTCAAGGCGGCCCGACGGACCAGGTTGCGCAAGCTGCTGGTTCGCCCCGATCTGCCGAAGGGCGTCTGGTTCTGGGGTGGCGTCGGCCGCGGCAAGAGCTTCCTGATGGACTGCTTCTTCGACGCGGTGCCTTACCAGCGCAAGCGCCGGGTCCATTTCCATGCCTTCATGCGCGAGATCCACGAGCGCCTGCAGGCGGTGAAGAACGAGGCCGATCCCCTGGCCCGGGTGGCCGCCCAGGTGGCGCGGGAGACCCGGCTCATGTGCTTCGACGAATTCCACGTTTCCGACATCGCGGATGCCATGATCCTGGGGCGGCTGATGCAGGCCCTGTTCGATGCGGGCGTCCTGTTCTGCATCACGTCCAACTATCCGCCGGAGGGCCTTTATCCGAACGGACTGCATCGCAACCGCTTCCTGCCCACCATCGCCCTCCTCGACGAACGCCTGGACGTGATCCGCTTGGATGCAGGCGTCGACTACCGGTTGCGGGCCCTGGAACAGGCCGACATCTACCACGTGCCGGCGGATGCCTCGGCCGACGCCCAGCTCATGGAAACCTTCCGCCGCATCGCCGGCGGCGAGGGCCACGACCGGCCAATCGACATCCAGAGACGCAGCCTGCCGGTCATCCATCGGGCGCCGGGCATCATCTGGTTCGACTTCCCGACCCTGTGCGGCGGTCCGCGCAACCAGAACGACTACCTGGACCTCGCCCACCGCCACCACACCGTATTCCTGTCGCGGATCCCGCGCATGGGCGCCGACCAGGCCTCCGAGGCGCGGCGCTTCACCTGGCTGGTGGATGTGTTCTATGACCATAGGGTGAAGCTGGTGATCACCGCCGGTGCGCCGGCCGAAGAACTGTACACCTCGGGTCCCCAGGCCCATGAATTCCAGCGCACGGTCAGCCGCCTGATCGAGATGCGCTCCCACGAGTACCTCGCCAGCGCCCACCGGCGCTTCGAGACCCACGGGCCGGACGACGTCCAGGCGGTTCAGGGCACCAGCACGGCCGCCCCCTGAAGCTCGCCGGACCGCAGCCGGCGCAGGGCCTCGTTCGCCTCCAGGAGCGGGAATCGGGTCACCTCCGTCCGCACGGGCACCCGCGGCGCCAGGGCGAGGAATTCCTCGCCGTCGCGGCGGGTGAGGTTGGCCACCGAGCGCAGGGTGCGTTCTCCCCACAGGATGGCGTAGGGAAAGGACGGGATGTCGCTCATGTGGATGCCGGCACACACCACCGTGCCGCCCTTGCGGACTGCCCGCAACGCGGCCGGGACCAGCGGCCCCACGGGGGCGAAGATGATCGCCGCATCCAGGGGTGCCGGCGGCGATTCGTCGGAGGATCCCGCCCAGCAGGCACCGAGGCGACGGGCGAAATCCCGGCTCTCCGCGTCCCCCCCGCGGGTGAAGGCAAAGACTTCCCTTCCCTGCCACACGGCCACCTGGCAGATGATGTGGGCCGCGGCGCCGAAGCCGTAGATGCCCAGCCGCCGGGCGTCGCCGGCCATCACCAGGGACCGGTAGCCGATCAGTCCGGCGCAGAGCAGGGGAGCCAACTCCGCGGCATCGCAGTCGTCCGCCATGACAAAGCAGTAGCGCTCGTCGGCCACGCAGTGCGTCGCGTAGCCGCCGTCGATCTGGTAGCCGGTGAAGCGCGCCCCGTCGCAGAGGTTCTCGCGGCCCGCCGCGCAATGGTCGCAGTGGCCGCAGGTGGCGCCCAGCCAGGGGACCCCGACCCGCGTGCCGGGCACGAGTCTTGTGCCGGGGCCTCCGGCGACCACCCGGCCGACGATCTCGTGTCCCGGCACGATGGGCGTCGGCACGTCCGGCAGTTCGCCGTCCACCACGTGGAGGTCGGTCCGGCAGACGCCGCAGGCCTCGATCCGCAGCAGGAGCCTGCCCGTTCCGGGGGTCGGTACCTCGCGCCGCTCCGCCGTCAGCGGGCTGCCGGTGCGTCCGAGCACCATCGCCACCATCGTCCCGGGTCCCGTCGAACAACCCATATGGCATTTCTCCCGCTGCCTTCGCGTGCCCCGTGGTGCCGTTGACGTCAACGGAAACGGTAGCGCGTATCCATGCTAAACCCACGACGGCCGAATTGAAATGGGGGGGGGTCCCGGACGCCGGATCGAAATCGGAGGGAGGCGCCCCGAGGGCTTTACAGCGCCCCGACCTACGCTAGAATGAACTCGTCGCCTCACCGGAGGATCCGCCATGTTGCACGCCGGACAAGCCGCTCCCGAATTCGCCCTCCCCGATGCGGACATGGAGTTGTTCGAACTCGTCGGCCTGCGAGGAAAGCGCAACGTGGTCCTGTTCTTTTATCCGAAGGATGGCACGCCCTACTGCATCCAGGAGGCCGTGGATTTTTCCGACCACGAGGACGAGTTCAACCGGATGGGTTGCGAGGTGGTCGGCGTGTCGAAGGACGATTGCCTCTCCCACGCCGATTTCCGCGACAAGCATGGCCTCTCGGTGCGGCTGCTGTCGGACGACGAGGGCGAGGTCTGCAAGCTCTACGGGGTCAACCACTTCCGCGAGCACAACGGCCACAAGCGCCTGACGGTAGTCCGGTCCACCTTCGTGATCGACCGGCAGGGCATCGTTCGTCACGCCCTCTACGACGTGAGCCCCAAGGGCCATGCCGCGGAGGTTTTTCAACTGGTCAAGGCGCTCAACGGTTCGTCGCGCTGACGGGAACACATTCAATGAAGATTGCCAAGGACACGGTCGTCACGCTTGCCTACCAGGTGACCGACAGCGACGGGAACATGGTGGACGAGGGTCGGCAGCCGCTGACCTATCTCCATGGCGGCTATGGCAGCATATTCGCTGCCATCGAGAGCGCACTGGCCGAAAAGGAGGTGGGGGAGGACATCGTCGTCAAGCTGCAGCCC
Organism: Pseudomonadota bacterium; assembly: GCA_052035955.1. Classification (GTDB taxonomy): domain Bacteria; phylum Pseudomonadota; class Gammaproteobacteria; order Burkholderiales; family Rhodocyclaceae; genus JAEUNJ01. The sequence goes on along the minus strand of JBPOHD010000043.1, from coordinate 57,454 downwards.
GAGGATGCCTTCGGCGAGTACGACGCCGCCCTCGTCGAGATCGAGCCGCGCTCCCTGTTCCCGGACAACATCGAGGTGGGTATGCAGTTCGAGCGGGCCTCCGATGACGGCGAGGACGATACGCTGTTCACGATCACCGACATCGCCGACGACAAGGTCGTGGTGGATGGCAACCATCCCCTGGCCGGCCTCGCCCTGGTGTTCTCCTGCACCGTCTCCGGCGTGCGTGCGGCCACCCACGAAGAAACCACGCACGGGCACGTTCACGGACCGGGCGGACACCACCACTGACCCGTCACTGTTGTGGTGCGGGCCGGTAAGGTCGCGCCTCGAAGCGGAACACCTCCGGGCTGGCGGCATCCGCCCAGCCCTTTACCCATCCCATGAATGGCGAGCCGAAGGTTTCCACGCGCCGGAAGTTCGTCACCGGAGCCCGGGTGAGGGGATCCAGCAAGGGGTGGTCGATGCGGTGCAGGTGGGTGTCGCCGTGGACCAGCACCACCTGTCCTGGAAAGCGGCGCGTCTCGTCCAGCAACTGGGCCAGGAAGTCCCGATAACCCGGATGACCCTCGCGGGCGTTGAAGGCCTCGATGCCGGGATTGCCCTGGATCACGATGACCATGCCCGGCGAATGGCGTTGCCGGGCAAGCGCGAAGGCATCGGCGATCCACGCGCGATTGGCAATTGCCCGTTTCAGGAACTCGGCCGACGGCCCGGCGCCTCCGTCCGGGCCACGGAAATTGTTCTGGCTGCCCGGCAGGTTCAGCGTCAGGAAGGCGATCCCGTCGCGCTCCCAGCGCATGTTTTCCCGATAGTCGACGAAGGCGGGATTCCGGCTCTGCCGCTCGACGCGGATGCGCCGGCGGCCCAGGGATTCCTCCCCGGCGAAGAACAGGGCCCGCAGGCGGGCCAGCCTTTCCTCGGGATCGTAGCGGCCCGCGGCCGGCCGATGGCAATCGACCCATTCGTTGTCGCCGGGCACGTAGACCAGGGGTTGCGGTGAATCGCGAAACACGGCGAGGATGTCCTGGAAGGTCTCGTCGTCACAGCGGGAACCGCCGCTCTTGATGTCCCCGTCATGGATGGCGAAGGCCAGCGCCTCGCGCCCCATCTCGGCCAGCAGGTCCGGCAGATGCTGGCGCTCGTAGTGGGTGTAGGGCAGGTCCCCGAAAAGGCCGAAGGCGAATCCCTGGCCCCAGGCCGGGCCGGCAAGGATGACGGCCGCAGCGAGTGCCACCGCCCGGGACCGCTTCATTGCCTGGCCAGGTCGAGCAGGCGGTAGAGGGTGTCCAGGGCCTGGCGCGGCGTCAAAGCATCCGGATCCAGATCACGCAGGGCGTCCAGGGCCGGGTGCCGCGCCTCCGCTTCCGGCGCCGGTGCCGGCGCCGCGGCGAAGAGGTCCGGCTGGCCCTCGGCAGCCACCTGGCGGTTTTCCAGCTCGGCCAGCCGCCGCTTCGCCTCCCGGATCACCGGCGCGGGAATGCCGGCCAGGGCCGCCACCTGGATGCCGTAGCTCTGGGAGGCCGGGCCTTCCTCCACCGCATGCAGGAAGACGATGCTCCGGCCGTGCTCCACCGCGTCCAGATGCACGTTCGCGCATTCCGGATAGTCGTGGGACAGCCGCGTCAGTTCGAAGTAGTGGGTGGAGAAGAGGGTCAGGGCCCGATTGCGTTCCACCAGGTGGCGCGCGATCGCGAACGCCAGGGCCAGGCCGTCGAAAGTCGAGGTACCGCGGCCGATCTCGTCCATGAGGACGAGGCTGCGCTCGGTGGCGGCATGCAGGATGGCGGCGGCCTCCGTCATCTCGACCATGAAGGTCGAGCGTCCCGAGGCCAGGTCGTCGGAGGCGCCGATGCGGGTGTAGATGGCATCCAGGGGACCGAGCCGACAACTGCGGGCCGGCACGAATGCGCCGCAATGGGCGAGGAGCACGATCAGGGCCGCCTGTCGCATGTAGGTGGACTTGCCGCCCATGTTGGGGCCGGTGACGACGAGCATGCGGCGCGTCGCGCCCAGGCTCAGGTCATTGGGGATGAAATCCCTCACCTGGTCCTCGACCACCGGGTGCCGTCCCCCCTCGATCTCGATCCCGGCTTCGGCACGGAATTCGGGCGCCTGCCAGCCGCGGCGGCGGGCGGTGTCGGCGAAGGCGGCCAGTCCGTCGGCCAGGGCGAGCGCACGGCCGATGCGCTGGAGGGCGGGAATGGACGGTGCCAGGCGTTGCAGCAACTCCTCGTAGAGTGCCTTTTCGAGCGCCAGGGCGCGGTCGTTGGCCGACAGGGCCTTGTCCTCGAAGGCCTTCAATTCCGGCGTGATGTAGCGTTCCGCGTTCTTCAGGGTCTGCCGGCGCCGGTAATCGAGCGGGACCTTATCCACATGGGTGTGGGTGACCTCGATGTAGAAGCCGTGGACCTTGTTGAACTCCACCTTGAGGCTTGGAATCCCCGTGCGATCCCGTTCGCGTGCCTCCAGGTCGAGGAGGAACTGGCCGCAGTTGGCCTGGATGCCCCGCAATTCGTCCAGGTCGGCGGAGAAGCCGTCGGCGATGATCCCGCCATCGCGGACCTGGGCGCCGGGCTCCGGTGCCAGGGTGGCGGCCAGCGCCGCCGCGCAGTCCGGGGGGGCCGCCAGGTCCGCCGCCAGGCCCGAGAGCAGCGGATCGCCGGTGGCGGCCGCCAGGGCCGAAATGCCGGGCAGCCGGTCCATGCCGTCCCGCAAGGCGGCCAGTTCCCGCGGACGGGCGCTGGCCAGGGCAATGCGGGCTGCGATGCGCTCGAAATCCGCACAGCCGCGCAGGGCCGTCCGCATGGCGGCGAGCCGGTCCGGATCGCCGGCGAGGCGGCCGACCGCACCGTGGCGCGCCGCCGCGGCGCTCCGGTCCGCCAGGGGATGATGCAGCGCATGTCGCAGCCAGCGGGCGCCCATGGCGGAGGCGCAGCAGTCGAGCAGGGAGAGCAGGGTCGGGGACGGCTCGCCGCGCAGGGTCTCGGTGATCTCCAGGTTGCGCCGGGTGGCCGCATCCAGGCGCAGGAAGGCGCTCTGGCGCTCGATGGCAAGGCCCGTGACGTGGCGCAGGGCCTGCAACTGGGTTGCCCGGGCATATTGCATCAGGGCGCCGGCGGCGCCGATGGCCGGGCCGAACTGTCCAAGTTCCCCCTCCGGAAGGAAAGCGGACAAATCCCGCGTTCCGAGGTGTTCGGCAAGTTGCCGGGCCGCCTCGTCGGCATCGAAATGCCAATCGGGAAGCCGCTTCAGGGGCACCCGGCATTCCGCCAGCAGGTCCCGCGCCGCGTCGGACAGGAGGACTTCGGCCGGGCGCAATCGCTCCATCTGGCCGGCCAGCTCGCCTCGCCGGCAGGCCAGGGCCCTCAGGTCGCCGTTGGCCAGGTTCAGCCAGGCAAGTCCGAGTTGCTCCCCCTCGGCCGCGATGGCCAGCAGCAGGCTTTCGGCGCGCTCGTCGAGGAGGCTGGCGTCGGTCAGGGTCCCCGGCGTGACGATGCGGCTCACCGCCCGCTCCACCGGCCCCTTGGCCGTGGCCGGATCGCCCACCTGCTCGCAGATCACCGCCGATTCGCCGAGCCGGACCAGGCGTACGAGGTACTGGCCGACGGCATGGAAGGGGATGCCGGCCATGGGAATCGGCTGGCCCGCGGACTGGCCGCGGCGGGTCAGGGTGATGTCGAGCAGCCGCGAGGCCTTCTCGGCGTCCTCGTAGAACAGCTCGTAGAAGTCCCCCATCCTGTAGAACAGGAGCATGTCCGGGTGGCGCCCCTTCAACTGCAGGTACTGGCGCATGACCGGGGTGTGGGCCGAGAAGTCGGGGGTAGGCGCGCTGGCCATGGGCTCGATGGGGGACTGCTGCAATCGGGGGACGGGGAAGCGGTCGCGGCCCGCAGTATATCGGTGCACGACCGGCCGGCGCATCAGGACAGGCGGTCGGCCGCCTCCCGCAATCCAGGCAGATCGACCTGCCTTGCCAGGCGCTCGATGGTATCGGCGAACTCCGCATACTCGGGGCTCTGGCGGCGGAGTTCGCCGCACCAGTTGCGCAGGGCGACGATGCGCCCGAGATCGACCATGGACCTGAACTCGGCGAGTTTCTCCGCCGGCGGCAGCACGGGAGGCATTTCGTTCCCGGCGTCGGCGTCGCCCGCCCGTATCCATTCGACGCCCAGGATGGCCATGAGCGCCGTCTCCAGGCGTTCCTGGGGAAAGGGCTTGAGCAAGACGTCATCGAAGTGGATGCCCTCCGGGAAGCCGTCCGGCAGGGTCGGCGGCGCGGCGGAGACGAGCACGACCGCGGTCCTGCCGAATCCCGCATTGCCACGGATGCTGCGCAACAGGTCCCACCCGTCCATGACCGGCATGAACTGGTCGGCCAGGACGAGGTCGAATGGCGTCGGCAGATCGAGGCATTGGGCCCAGGCCTCGGCACCGTCCCGTGCCTCGGCGACCGCAAAGCCCCAGCGCTGGCACAGTTCCCGGAGGAAGACCCGGTTCTCCGCGATGTCGTCGGCGATCAGGATGCGGCGGCGCGGGGGACGATGGCCGACGATCGGACGGCCCTCGCCAGGGACATGCGGTGTCGTCGCGGGGCCTTCGGCCAGCACCGGGAAGTCGACTGCGAATTCGAACCGGCTGCCCCGCCCCGGCGTGCTGGCGACCGTGATCTCCCCTCCCATGGCGCGGACCAGCCGGCGCGCGATCGCCAGGCCGAGCCCCAGGCCGGGCTGCCGCTGCCGCCCCGCGACGCGGGTGAAGGGATCGAAGATTCTTTCCAGGTCCGCCGGGGCGATGCCGCAACCGGTGTCTTCGACCACGAAGCGCAACCGGCTCGTGCGCGGGCGGGCCGGATCGGGCGGGGTGTCGGTCGCCCGGTCCAGGCGCAGGAGGATTTCCCCGTTCCCGGTGTATTTGCAGGCATTGCCGATCAGGTTCTGGAGCACCTGGGTGAGGCGCGGGGCATCGGCCTCGATGGCCGTCGGCAAACCGGGGCCGCGTGCCAGCACGAAGCGGTTGCCGCGGGTCCTGGCGAGGATGCGTCCGGTGTTCTCCAGGTCGTCCGCGAGGGCGGCGATCGAACAAGGCTCGGGATCCAGTTCCTCCGTCTGCTGACCGCCGCGCGTGAATTCGAGAACCTGGTCGATCAGGCGCAACAGCTGCTCCCCGCCGTGCTCGATGATGGCCAGCTTCTCCTGGGCATCGGGCGCGCTCTGCCGACGCAACAGGTGCGCGTAGCCGAGGATCGTGTGCAAGGGTGTCCGCAATTCGTGGCTGACGATCGACAGGAAGGTCGACTTCGCGCTGCTTGCCTCCTCGGCCTTGGCCATGGCCTCCCGCAGTTCCCGGGTTTGTTCCGCCACCGCGGCGGCAAGGCGCTCCTTGTCCCCTTCCTGGTCGGCGAGGCGTTGCCTCTCGGCGTCCCTGATCGCATCGCGGACGGCTTTGATGTCCAGGTTCAGCGCGTAGGTCAGCACCGCGACCGAGGCGACGAATCCGAGCAGGGGCAAGAGGTTCCCATTGGGAAGCTGGGGCGTCTCACCCAGCAGCAGCAAGGCGCGCAGCATCACGGCACCCACGAGCAGACCCCACGCTCCAAGGTAAGCCCGGGCGGTGGCACCGCCCCCCGGCGTGGCGCGGATCGCAACGGCCGACATTGTCGCCAGCGCCATGACCGAGACCACTGCCGTGGCGCGGGGATCGAAGGCGATGAGCACCAGGACCGACATGGCCAGGCAGATCCCCGAGATCCCCGTCATCAATCGCGCCATCGGCGGGAAACGCCTCGGAAGTTCCAGGAATCCCCGGGCAAAGATCGCATGGAAGAACAGACCGAGGAAGGCGGCGGAAAACAGCGCACGGGCCTGCCAGAGCGTGGCGTCCAGCGGAAGCCGGTATGCACCGTAACCATCCAGCAGGATCACGACGACGATCACCATCAGATGTCCGGCACCGACCGCCAGCATGAAGGCCCGCCGCCGCAGGTGCCACGCGATGATGCCGCAGGCAGCCACCACGAGGCAGCCGCCGGAGGCCAGGAATTCGACGAGGGTTTCCGACCCGTCCTCGTCGAGCAGGGCCTCCGGTCGCCACAGGTCGAACTTGGCAACCGTCGCCGAACGGCCGGACAGGCGCAGATAGAACTCCCTGGTTTCCCCCGGCTCCAGGGCGACGGGAAACAGGAGCAATCGCGAGCGTACGGGCCGGTCCTGCAGGGGTACTTCGGCTCCGTTTGCCAATCGGGTGGCGGACCCGTCCGGAGCCCGCAGGAACAGGACCACCGATTGCTGGAACACCCACTGCTGCCGCAGCCAGCGGGACTGCGGCGTCGGCTCTGGATTGGTCAGGGCGAAGCGCACCCAGGCGGCCCCTTGCAGATAGCCGAGGCCGGCCGAGCCGGGCGGAACCGCCGCGAACCGTCCTTCCGCGTAGGCTCGGCGCACGTCCTCGAAATCCATGTGTCCGTCCGGATCCGGGAGGGCCTCCAGCCCGGCCCAGAGGCTCTGGCGACCCTCCCCGGCGAGCACCACCGGAACCGTGGCGGCCGCGACCGAACACCAGGCCAGGGCAAGGAAGGCGATCGCGAGGCGCAGACGGCTCATCCTCCGTCGTCCGCCTGTTTCTTCGTCGCCTGCCGGTACTCGCGCGGTCCGACGCCGAAGCGGCGGCGGAAGGCCCGCGTGAAATCGCCGGGATTGCGGTATCCGACCCGGTCCGCCACCAACTGGACCTGCGTATCCGTCGCCGCCAGCAGGCGCTTGGCGGTCTCCAGCCTCAATTCGGAAAAGTAATCGGTCGCCGTCATGCCGACGCGGTCGCGGAACAGTTCGGTGAGCTTGCGATCGCTGATGCCCAGTTCCCGTGCCAGGTCCTGCAGGGACGGCGGGAAGGCCAGGCGCTGCTCGAGGATGTCCAGGGCGCCGCGGAAACAGCGTTCGTCCTGGGATTCGGCATGTCCTGCCTCGGCCACCGCCCGCTGGCCGACCATGGTTTCCAGCCGGGCGATCCGGTAGCGGGTGTGGAGGTGTACGCCCACCCGGGCCAGCACCTCGTCCTCGGCAAACGGCTTGGTGATGTAATCCACGGCGCCCAGGGCGAATCCCTTCAGCTTGTCGTCGATGGCGCCGCTCGCCGACAGGAAGACGATCGGAATGTCGGCGGTCGCTGGGTTCCCCTTCAAGGCCTCGCAGACCGAGAAGCCGTCCATGCCGGGCATGGCAATGTCAAGGAGGACGAGGTCGGGCCTGCCGGCCTTCGCCTTCTCGATTCCGTCGCGACCGTCCATGGCCACCCGGATGTCCATCTCCCGGTGTTCCAGGTACGAGATCAACAGGGCAATCGATTCCGGCTGATCGTCGATGATCAGCAGCACTGGAAATGGCTTGGTCATGTCGTGGAGCTCGTCGGTCTGCAGGCCGAGCCGGCCATATTCGCCGGCCCTCCCGGGAATCGGCGACGCCGGCTAGTTTTTTTTCCACTCCGGCTAACAGGGTGTTTCGAATATCGCGGAGTATAGCGGCGCCGACGCGGAACCCGAAGCCGCCGGGCATCGCCGCGAGGCCGCAAGAATGAGCCAATTGACATTATCGAAGCTGCGGGCGCTCCTTGCCGATCTGCATGCCGTACACGGCAACCTTCCCGTCGAGCCCCGGGATGCCGACACCTGCCGGCGCCTCCGGCTGCCGGCCGGGCACGCCGGCATCGAGGGCCGCCGCGATGCCGGCCAATCGGGGATCATGGCGAATCATGGCGACGAACGGGATGGGGCCCTGGCGCCGTCCTGTCGTGGCGGAGACGGCGCAGGGGAATAGGGTATGGGCGCGGCCCGGGCGGATGCAGACGGCCGTCACCTCCGGAAAGCTGCCGGCCCTGGCTCCGGTCCCGATGTCCCGGCCGGCCAGGGCAGGGCCGTGGCGCTCGGCCTCGCGGTCCTGATCGCCGTTCTCGTAATCAGCGAACTGCTCGTGTTGCACGTCGGTGAGCGGATCGCCGCCGACCGGTCGCAGGCGAACATCGGTGCCGTCGCCCGTGCCAGGGCCGTCCTGGAGAGCGAGATCGGGGCCAGCGCCCAACTCGCCACGGGACTGGGGGCCTACATCGTCGCCACAGGCGGAAAGCCGCGGGACCGGGACCTCGATGCCATGCTTGCCGTCCTCTACCGCCAGGGAAGGCATGTCCGCTCCATCAGCCTGGCCCCGGGAAACGTCGTCGCGCGGGCAGTACCGGCGGGCCATGGGCAGGCTGTCGGATTCCGCTACGACGACGCCCCGCTCCGCTGGCCGGCCGTCGAGAGGGCCATCCGCTCCCGCCAGGCCGTCCTCGACGGTCCCCTTGCATTGTCCGACGGCCGCAAAGGCCTCGCCTTGAGGCTTCCCGTTTTCCTGGACGATGGCCGCTACTGGGGATTGGTCAGCACCGAGATCGACGGCGACCAGTTGCGGGAGGCCGTGCAGCGGGCGGTCGGCGGCGGGTCGACCGGCATCGCCGTGCGCAGCGCGGAGGCGGGTGAGGGGCCCGGCGCCGCCATCTGGGGCGGGAGTCGGGCATTCGAACGGCCGGCGGCCGTCATGGAAGCAGTCGTGGCCGGCGGGCGCCTGCAGTTGGCCATTGCCGAGGAATCCGGACGCCGCGCGGCGGGATGGCCCGACCTGCTTCGTGCCGGCGGAATCCTGCTGGCCATTGCCCTGGCGGTTGCCGCCCATCAGTGGGCCTCGACGGGCGCGGCGCGGCGACGCCTCGAATCGGCCCTGGGGCGCAGCGAGGCCCGGTTTCGGCAGGTGCTCGACGGAATCGGGGAGGGCCTCTGGGAAATCAGTCTGCCGGAGGGCATCGTGCGCTGGGACGAGCGCTGCGCGCAGATCCTCGGGTACCCCGGGGGTGCGGCCACGATGCCCGCCGATCTGTGGTCGGTGCTTGCCTATCCGGCCGACCGGCCGGCGGCCAGGGAGGCCCTGCAAGCGGCGGCCGCGAACGCCAGGGAATTCCAGGTCGAATGCCGCCTGCGCACGGGCGGCGACCTGTGGCAGTGGGTCGAACTGCGCGGCAAGGCACCGGCCCCGGGGGGCGACGGGATGACGCCGATCGCCGGCATCCTGGCGGACATCTCGGCGCGCAAGGGCGCGGAGTTCGCCCTTCGGGAAAGCGAGGAACGGTCGCGGCGGCTGATCGAGGCCCTGCCGGATTTCATGTTCGTGATCGACACCGGCGGGCGCATCGTCGAGTGCCATGTTCCCGCGGGTGCCTCGTTCTTTGCCCGGTCCGCCGACTGGACCGGCAGGGAATACGAGACGGTGTTGCCGCCCGAGGCCGCCGCCGCCCTGACCCGGGCGATCACGGAAACCATGCAGGGGGCCGGGCGGGCGAGCACCCAGGTGCGCATCGAAAGCGGGGACCGGCACTGCGACCTGGATGTCACGGTCACCGCCTTCGGCAGTTCGCCGGGCAATCCGGCAGGCTTCCTCTGCCTGGCCCGGGACCTCACGGCCCTGCGGCGGGCGGAGGATCGGGCACGGGCCTCGGAGACCATGGCCGGCGACATGGTGGATTCACTGTCGGCCCACGTTGCGGTACTCGACCATCATGGTGTCGTGCGCAGTGCCAATGCCGCCTGGCGCCGGTTCGCAGCCGTCGCCGGACCCGATCTCCGGCCGCAGCCGGGGCAGGATTACCTCGCGATCTGCCGCGCCCTAACCAGCGGCGAGGGCGGTGTCGAGGCGGAAGCCGCGCTGGTCGGAATTCGCGCCGTCATGACCGGCATCAGCGACGATTTCCACATGGAATATCGTGTCCCGACGCCCGGCGGCGCGCGTTGGTTCGTCATGCACGTCTCGCCGTTGCGGGCCGCCGCCGGCGGCGTCGTGATGGCCCACGAGGACGTGACGGAGCGCAAGCGCGCCGAGAATGCCGCGCGGGAGGTCTTCGTGAGGCAGCACCGGATCGCGGCCCAGTTGCCCGGGGTCCTGTTCCAATGCCGGCAGCTTCAGGACGGACGCCTGTTGTTTCCATACGCCAGCGACGGCGTCCGGGACATCTGCGGACTCGATCCCGAACGCCTGCGCCACGATGGCGCGCCGCTGCTCGACCTCGTCTTCCCGGAAGATCGGGCCGCGGTCCTTGCCGCCCTGAACGACTCCGGGCGCAACCGCGTGCCCTGGTACCAGCAGTTTCGCCTGCGCCTGGCCGACGGTCGGTGTCGCTGGATGGGGGTGGACGCCCTCCCCGAGATCGACGAGGGCGGGATCGTCTGGAACGGTTTCATGGCCGACATCACCGGCCGCAAGGCGGCCGAGGACATGTTGTGGCGAAGCGAGAAACGCTACCGGGACCTTTTCAGGATGTTCCCCTTGCCCTGCCTGGCGCTGGACGACCTCGGGCGGCTGCTCGAGGCCAACGAGCGCTGGCTGGAAATGCTCGGGTGGAACGAATGCGGCACCCCTTCGGGGACTTGTTTCGGGGACATGCTGGTCCCGTCCGACGGAGCCTCTTTCGCCGACATCCGGCGGCGTGCGACGGCCCAGGGAGGCATTCGCAACTGCGTCGGGCTTCGCCATGCGGACGGTCACGTGATCCAGGTTGTCCTGCTCGGCCTGGTCGAACTCGATGGTTTGCCGGCCGACGACAGGCCCTACCTGGCCCTCGTCGCCCAGGCCCTGGAGCCCGCGGCGCGACCGGCCGTCCCCCATCCCGGCGGGGAGTCCGTGCCGGTCGAGGTCGTCGGGCCGACGGCCCTGTCGCCGGTGGCTTCGGGTGGCGATTGCCGGCCCCACTGAGGAGGAGATGTCGATCGACATGATCGAGAATTCCCGCAGTGGTGCCGAAGGAGGCCTGGCGGGCCTTCGCAATCTGTCCCGCTGCCACGGAGCCCTGGCCGGCATCATGGCGGAGTGGCGCAGGACCGGGACCGGCCGGTTGCCGGCCGAACTGGGTTCCCTGCTGCGCTCGCTCATCGAAGCCGCTCGGTTGGAGGGAGCGGTGGCCGTCCAGCACACGGCCCTGGCCTTCCTGCGCCTCCACCAGGGCTTGGGCGGGCAACCCCTGAGCCCGGAAGACCGGAACCAGGTCCTGTCGTTGTTCGCCTCCCTGCAGCGCATCCAGGGCGGCGGCCAGTGCCAGCCCGAGCCCGCCGTTCCCCTGATCACCCCGACGGCCCCGTCGCGGGCCACCGACAATCCCAGGGTGGCCCTGTACGTGGACGGCCGGGCCGTGACGGCGCTGGTGACCGACGCCCTGAAGTTCGCCGGCTACCAGGTGACCCAGATCGAGTCGATGCGCGAGCTGGCTTCGATGCCGGCGGATCGGCTTCCCGTCGCCATCGTCGCCGATCTGTCCCGCTGCCGGAGCGACCCCGACACCCGGCAGGTGATGGACGGCCTGAGGAAGACCCTGGACCCGGCGCCGTACCTGTTCTGCCTCGCCGGCTCCGACGCATTCGACGTCCGCCTGGAGGCCGTCCGCCTCGGGGCGACGCGCTTCCTCGGCAAACCCGTCGATGTGGAGAAGCTGGTGGCGGTCCTCATGGGGGTCACCGAAAGGCGGCGCCGCGAGCCGTTCCGGGTCGTCTTCGTGGATGACGATCGCGCCCTCACGGAGGTCTACTCGGCGGCCATGCTGGCCGAGGGATTCCAGGTCCAGGTGTGCAACGATCCGCGCGCGGCCCTGTCGGTGATCATGGAATTCCGTCCCGACGTCATCGTCACCGACATGTACATGCCGGGATGCAACGGCCTGGAACTCGCCGCCGTCCTGAGGCAGGACGAAGGCCTGACGGACACGCCCATCCTGTTCCTGTCGAGCGAGGGCGACCTGCGACAGCGGATGGCGGCCCTCGATCTCGGCGCCGACGATTTCCTCGTCAAGCCCCTGGACCTGGACGTGCTGGCGTCGGCGGTCGTCGCCCGGGCGAAACGGGCCCGGATGCTCAAGCGGACGCGGCGCGAACAGGGCGCGGCAGCCGAGCGCCTGCGCCAGATGGAACTCGCCGTCAATGCCCATAGCATCGTCAGCATCACCGACACCCACGGCAACATCCTTTACGTCAATCAGCAGTTCTGCAAGATCAGCGGCTACGGGCGGGAGGAAATGGTCGGCCAGACCCACCGGAAGGTCAGGTCGGGCCTGCACTCGCGGGATTTCTACAGGGTGCTCTGGGACACGCTGAACCGGGGCCAGACCTGGAGCGGGCAGCTTTGCAACCGGGCCAGGGACGGATCCCATTTCTGGGTCGAGACGACCATCACCCCGCAACTCGACGATCGGGGAGTTCCCATCCGCTTCATATCGGCGGCGACCGACATCACCATGCTGAAGGACCTGGAGGACAAGCTGCTCGAGTCGGCCGGGCGCGTGCGCAGCATCATGGACATCGCCGGGGACGTCATCTTCCTCGTGGACGAGGAGGGCCGCGTGGCCGACATCAATCCGGCCATCCAGAACCTGCTGGGTTACCGGCCCGACGAGCTCCTCGGGCAATCCTTCCTGTTGACCTTCCCCGAAGCGGAGCGCGACAAGGCCGCGTCCGCCCTCTGCAGGTCCTTCGAACTGGGGTTCGTGAAGGGAAGCCGCGATCTGTGGCACAAGGAGGGTCGTCCCGTGCCCTCGGCCATCCATGCCAACACGGGAACGATAGGCGGGCGCCGCTACCTGATCGGCACCATCCGTGACATGACCGTCCAGAAGCAGTTCGAAACGGAACTGTTGGTGGCCAAGCTGGATGCGGAGCGGGCGAACCGGGCCAAGTCGGACTTCCTGGCCAACATGAGCCACGAGCTCCGGACTCCGCTCAATTCCATCCTGGGATTCGCCCAACTGCTCCAGAACGACCCCCAGAAGCCCCTCGATGCGGAGCGCGCCGGCCTGGTGGAGATCATCGTGAAGGCTGGCTGGCACCTCCTGGACCTGATCAACGAAGTCCTCGACCTGTCGAAGATCGAGGCGGGCCACCTGGAGATGCGGGTCGAGCCGGTGGACATTTCGGAGGCCGTGCAGGAATGCCTGGTGCTGGTGGTGCCCATGGCCCGCAAACGCCGCATCGAGGTGCTTCCGCCGTCGGGAGACCCAACCGCATGGGTCCTTGCCGATCACCTCAGGCTGAAGCAGGTGCTCCTGAACCTGATGTCGAATGCGGTCAAGTACAACCGGGAGGCCGGGGAGATCGGCGTTTCCGTGGTCGCTGGCGATGGCGCCTGGCGGATCTCGGTGACGGACACGGGTGACGGCATCCCTGAAAGCCGGCGCCACGAGGTCTTCCAGCCATTCTCCCGCCTCGACGCCGCCAGGAAGGACATCGAGGGCACGGGCATCGGGCTCGTGCTGACCCGGCGCCTCGTGGAGATGATGGGCGGGCGGATGGACTTCACCAGCGAGGAGGGCAGGGGGAGTTGCTTCTGGTTCGAACTGCCTGCCACGGCGGCGCCGCCTTCGCAGACCCGGGTGGATGACGACGCCGACACGGGCCGGTCCGCCGCGCCCGCCGGCAGCCGGCACGGGGTGCTCCATGTCGAGGACAACGCGAACAACGCCAGGCTGGTCGAGCACCTGCTTTCGGCACGGGAGGCCCTGGATGTCCATTTCGCCCAAACCGGCGCCGGGGCGCTCGAGCTTGCCCGCATCCTCTCGCCTTCACTGATCCTGGTCGACCTGCACCTGCCCGACATGACCGGGCTCCAGGTCATCGAGCGGCTCAAGGGCGATCCCGCGACCCGCCGGATTCCCGTCGTGGTCCTCTCTGCGGACGTGCGAACGGAGGTGCATCGTGCCGTGGCCCAGGCCGGTGCCGCGAGGTTCATCGCCAAGCCCTTCCGATACCAGGAATTGCTGGCGGTCGTGGACGAACTGCTGGCGGTCGCGCCGGGCGCCGGCGGCTGAGGCCGGCGGCACCGTCGCGGGTTATGCCCGCAGGCTTCCCTTCAGGGGGCCGATCACCTGCAGGAGCTGGGAGAAGACCTTGGGACTGCCTGCCACGATGTTGCCCGTGGCCAGGAAGTCCGCTTCACCCGTCAGGTCGCCGACCAGACCTCCCGCTTCGCTGATCAGCAGCGTGCCGGCCGCCATGTCCCAGGGCGAAAGGCCGAATTCCCAGAAACCGTCGAGGCGGCCGGCCGCCACGTAGGCCAGGTCTAGGGAGGCGGCGCCGGGCCGGCGCAGGCCCGCCGTCCGTTTCGTCAATTCGCGGAAGATCGCGATGTAGGCCTCCGCGTGATCGAACATCCGGTAGGGAAAACCGGTGCCGATCAGCGCCTCGTCGAGGCGGGTGCGCTTCGAGACCCGCAGCCGCTTGTCATTGAGGTAGGCGCCGGCGCCCTTGCTGGCGGTGAATAGTTCGTTGCGCCCCGGGTCGAAGACGACACCGTGGGTCACCGCGCCGCGGTGGGCCAGGGCGATGGAAACGGCATACTGCGGAAAGCCGTGGATGAAGTTCGTCGTGCCGTCGAGGGGATCGATGATCCACTGGTACTCGCTGCCACCGGCCGGTCCCGAGCTCCCGGACTCCTCTGCTAGAATCCCGTGCCCCGGGTAGGCCTCCCGGAGGATCTCGATGATCGCGGCCTCGGCGGCCCGATCCACCTCGGTGACGAAATCGCTCTGCTGCTTGACTCCCACCTTGACGCGCTCCAGGTCGAGGCTGGCGCGATTGATGATCTGGCCGGCGCGGCGGGCGGCCTTGATGGCGATGTTCAGGGTGGGATGCATGCGGAATCCAGTGGCGGCGGCTCGGGCGGGCACCCGGCGAAGGCGCAATTCTATATGAAGCCCCCGGCGAACCCGAGCGCGGGGCCCGATCCGCAGGCCATGGCGGCCCTCGACCGGGTGCGGATCGTCCTCGTGCGTCCCAGCCACCCCGGCAATATCGGTGCCGCGGCGCGGGCCATGAAGACCATGGGGCTGCGGCGCCTGTTCCTCGTCAATCCGGTCGGTTCGCCCGGCGACCCCCAGGCCGTCGCCATGGCTTCCGGCGCCCGGGACGTCCTCGAGACCGCGCTGCCTTGCGACTCGCTGGCCGAGGCCCTTGCCGGGACCGTATTTTCCGTCGCCATGACGGCCAGGAGGCGGGAACTGGCCGCCGCCAGCCTGTGGGTTCGCGAGGCCGCCGGCCTGGCCGTGGCGCGTTCCGCCATGGGCGAGGTGGCCTTCGTGTTCGGGCACGAGACCAGCGGCCTGTCGAACGAGGACCTGTCCCTGTGCACCCAGTGGTCGCCGATACCCACCGACAACGCCAGCTCCTCCCTCAACCTGGCGGCCGCCGTGCAGGTGGCCGCCTATGAGATTCGCATGGCGGCGGCAGGCCCGTCGCCGCCGCCGACCATATCGGATGCGGGCGAACCGGTCCGCCACGAGGATCTCGAGGGACTGGTCGCCCATCTCGAGCGCGCCGCCCTCGAATCGGGTTTTCTCGATCCGGCAAGGCCGGGCCGTCTCGTGCCCCGGATGCGGCGACTTTTCGCCCGGGCCAACCTGGAGCGGGAGGAACTGGCCATCCTGCGCGGACTGCTCGCCGCCCTTGAAAAGAGAAAAAGTTGACTGGCGAACCGGGGTTTTCTAACATTTCATTAATTTCTTATGGAGTTAGTCGATGTTCGCCCGGTTGCGTGAGGATGTGGCCTGCGTTTTCGACCGGGATCCGGCTGCGCGCTCGACCTGGGAAGTCCTCACCTGCTATCCGGGGCTCCATGCCCTCGTCCTGCATCGCCTCGCCCACGGCTTCTGGTCGAGGGGCTGGCGGTGGATGGGGCGGGCGACTTCCCATTTCACCCGCTGGCTGACGGGCATCGAGATCCATCCGGGGGCCACCATCGGCCGCCGGGTGTTCATCGACCATGGTATGGGCGTGGTCATCGGCGAGACCGCCGAAATCGGCGACGACTGCACCCTTTACCACGGCGTCACCCTCGGGGGCACCTCCTGGAACAAGGGCAAGCGCCATCCCACCCTGGCCCCGGGCGTGGTGATCGGGGCTGGCGCCAAGGTCCTGGGTCCGATCACGATCCATCCGGGCGCCAAGGTGGGCTCCAATGCCGTCGTCGTTCGCGACGTGCCGCCGGGAGCCACGGCCGTGGGCATTCCCGCCCGGATCGTCGATGCGGCGGCCGACCCGGCGCGGGTCGCCAAGGCCGAGCAGATGGGCTTTTCCGCCTACGCCGTGACCCGCGATCAGGACGATCCGGTGGCCATGGCCATCCACGGCCTCCTGGACCACGCGGTGGAGACGGACCGTCGGCTCGAGAAGCTGATCGGGCTCCTGGAACGATCCGGCGTGCATCTGGCCGACGACCTGGCGACTGCCGACAAGTTCGATCCGAAATACCTCGGGAAGATAGTTGACTAATTTAGTTGGGAACACTATAGTTGAGGAAATCAATCGGGAATTCGTTCCCTTAACCCCAGACGAGAGAGGTGCCCCATGAGACTGACCACCAAAGGACGTTTTGCAGTGACGGCGATGATCGACCTGGCCCTGCGTCAACACGCCGGTCCGGTGACCCTGGCGGGCATCAGCGAGCGCCAGAGGATCTCCCTTTCCTACCTGGAGCAGTTGTTCGGCAAGCTGCGCCGGCACAAGCTGGTGGCCAGCGTCCGCGGACCCGGAGGCGGCTATTGCCTGGCCCGTCCCATGGGCACGGTCTCGGTGGCGGAGATCATCCAGGCCGTCGACGAGCCCCTGGATGCCACCAATTGCGGCGGCAAGGGCAATTGCCACGACGAGAACCCCTGCATGACCCACAAGCTGTGGACCAGCCTCAATGCCCATATCATCGACTACCTCAAGTCCGTGACCCTGGAGCAATTGGTGCGGGAGCAGCAGAACGGCGATGCCACGCCCGTCTTCACGGAGTCGATCCCCGGCCGGCGTCCTCGCGTCGTGCAGGTGGTCGCGGTGGCCTCGGCAGCCTGATTCCCGGCCACGGCAGGTGTTCGCGCCCGTCTACCTGGACTACAACGCCACGGCGCCCCTGGCCCCGGCGGTCCTCGAGGCCATGCTGCCCTGGCTCGGCCAGCGCTATGGCAATGCCTCGAGCCGCCATGAGTACGGCCGGGACGCGCGGCGGGCGGTGGACGAGGCCAGGGCCCGGGTGGCGGCGGCCGTCGGCGCCCACCCCACCGAAGTGGTCTTCACCAGCGGCGGCTCGGAGGCGAACAACCTCTTCCTGCGCGGCGCGGCGGCGGTGCTGGCGCCGGCCCCCGGTGCCGGGGCCAGGCCCAGCCTGGCCGTGTCGGCGGTCGAACATCCCTGCGTCCGGGAACCGGCGCGGGCCCTCGCCCGGCGTGGCTGGGACCTGCTGGAACTGCCGGTGGACGAGGACGGCCTCGTCGCGCTGCCCGGGTTCCGCGATGCCATGGGCCGCAAGCCGCGCATCGTCTCCGTCATGCTGGCCAACAACGAGACCGGCGTGATCCAGGACGTGGCGGCCCTGGCCGACGCGGCCCGTGCCGCCAGGCCCTGGTTCCATACGGATGCGGTGCAGGCCATGGGCAGGATTCCCGTCGATTTCCGCGCCCTCAATCGCGCCGGCGTCCACGCCCTGACCCTGTCCGCCCACAAGATCGGCGGGCCGAAGGGGGCCGGAGCCCTGGTGGCGGACAAGCGCGTCGACCTGGAACCGTTGATATTCGGCGGCGGCCAGGAGAGGGGGCTGCGGTCCGGCACCGAGAACGTGCCGGCGATCGTGGGTTTCGGCGTCGCCTGCGAACTGGCCGTGTCCCGCCGGGAATCCGAGGCGAGCCGGCTGACGGGACTGCGTCGGCGGCTCGAGGAAGGATTGGCGGCGGTCGGTGCCGTGGTCTTCGGCCGGGGCGTCGAGCGCCTGCCCAATACGGTGTATTTTTCGCTTCCCGACCTGGATGGCGAAACCCTGGTCGGCCGCCTGGACCGCGAGGGTTTTGCGGTGGCCAGCGGCGCCGCCTGCGCCAGCGCCAAGCCGGAACCCTCCCACGTCCTGATGGCCATGGGGGTTGCCCCCGGCGTCGCCCGCGGTGCCGTGCGGGTCAGCCTCGGCGGCGACAGCGGCGAAGCGGACGTCGGGGCCTTCCTGGGGGCCCTGTCGCGCACGGTCGACCAGTTGAAAAACCTGTCCGTCGTCGCCACGATGGCGTGAGGCGGACAAACGAACGATTCATGGAGAACCCTACGATGCTCAAGCTGCCCATCTACCTCGACTACTCGGCCACCACGCCGGTGGATCCCCGGGTCGCGGAAAAGATGATTCCCTACCTGGTGGAGAAGTTCGGCAATCCCGCCTCCCGTTCCCATCCCTTCGGCTGGGAAGCCGAGAAGGCCGTCGAGGAGGCCCGGGAGGAAGTGGCGGCTTTGGTCAACGCCGATCCCAAGGAGATCGTCTGGACCTCGGGTGCCACCGAATCCAACAACCTCGCCATCAAGGGTGCCGCCCATTTCTATGCCGGCACCAAGGGCAGGCACATCGTCACCGTCGCCACCGAACACAAGGCGGTGCTCGACACCGTGAAGGAACTGGAGCGCCAGGGTTTCGAGGCCACCTACCTGGTCCCCGGCGAGAACGGGCTCGTTACCGTCGAGCAGTTCGAGGCGGCCCTTCGGCCCGATACCGTGGTGGCTTCCGTCATGGCGGTCAATAACGAGATCGGCGTCATCCAGCCGCTGGAGGCCATCGGCGAGGTCTGCCGCAGGAAGGGCGTGATATTCCACGTCGATGCCGCCCAGGCCACCGGCAAGATGCCCATCGACCTGGCCAGCCTCAAGGTGGACCTGATGTCCTTCTGCGCCCACAAGACCTATGGGCCGAAAGGCATCGGCGCCCTCTACGTGCGGCGCAAGCCGCGCATCCGGCTGGAAGCCCAGATGCACGGGGGCGGCCACGAGCGGGGGCTGCGCTCCGGCACCCTGGCCACCCACCAGATCGTCGGCATGGGCGAAGCCTTCCGCCTGGCGCGGGAGGAGATGGCGGTGGAGAACGAGCGCATCCGCTTCCTGCGCGACAAGCTCCTGAAGGGCCTGATGGACATCGAGGAGACCTACGTCAATGGCGACCTGGAGCAGCGGGTGCCGCACAACCTCAACGTGAGCTTCAATTACGTGGAGGGGGAGTCCCTGATCATGGCCATCAAGGACATCGCCGTGTCCTCGGGCTCCGCCTGCACCTCGGCCTCCCTGGAACCCTCCTACGTGCTGCGCGCCCTGGGCCGCTCGGACGAACTGGCCCACAGTTCCATCCGCTTCACCCTCGGCCGCTTCACCACCGAGGAGGAGATCGACTACACGGTCAGGCTGCTCCATGCGAAACTCGCCAAGCTGCGCGAGCTCTCCCCCCTGTGGGAGATGTACAAGGACGGCATCGACCTCAACACGGTGCAATGGGCCGCCCACTGAGGGCGGTCCACGGAGGGTAGCCCAGCGGGCCGCGGACCGGCAGCGGCGCCCGACGGGCGGACGAACAACCCATCCCCGCCCCCGATGAGGGGGCGGAGACGATACGACAGAGGTGAACCATGTCTTACAGCACGAAAGTCATCGAGCATTACGAGAACCCCCGCAACGTCGGCTCCTTCGGCAAGGAGGACGGCGATGTCGGCACCGGCATGGTCGGCGCCCCGGCCTGCGGCGACGTCATGAAGCTGCAGATCAAGGTCGGCAAGGACGGCATCATCGAGGACGCCAAGTTCAAGACCTACGGCTGCGGCTCGGCCATCGCCTCCTCCTCCCTGGTCACCGAGTGGGTCAAGGGCAAGACCCTGGACCAGGCCCTGGACATCAGGAACACCCAGATCGCCGAGGAACTGGCGCTGCCGCCGGTCAAGATCCACTGCTCCATTCTGGCCGAGGACGCCATCAAGGCGGCCGTGGCCGACTACAAGAAGAAGCACGGCGAGTGATCCATTTTGCATGAACCATTTCAGGGGAAAGTCATGGCAGTCACGTTGAGCGAAGCGGCGGCGAAGCACGTCGCCAATTTCCTGGAGAAGCGCGGCAAGGGTATAGGCGTGCGCCTGGGGGTGAAGACCTCCGGCTGCTCCGGCATGGCCTACAAGCTGGAGTTCGCCGACAGCGCCGAGCCCGAGGACATGGTGTTCGAGAGCCACGGGCTCAAGGTCCTCGTGGACCCGCGCAGCCTGCCCTACATCGACGGCACGGAACTGGACTTCGCCAAGGAAGGCCTGAACGAGGGCTTCAAGTTCAACAACCCGAACGTCAAGGACCAGTGCGGCTGCGGCGAGTCCTTCAACGTATGAGCGCCCCGCACGGCCGCCCGAAGGCGCGCCGGCCAGGGACCGGAGCCGCGCAGCGGCGAACCACCGTCACCCCCTCCCGCGGGGAGGGGGCGCGGGGGGCGGGGGGGCAAGAGATTTGACCAGCGCCGACCACGACCTGGCGAAGGACTTCTTCGCCCTCCTGGAGATGCCCCGGCGCCAGCACCTGGACCGGGAGGACCTGGAGCGGCGCTACCACGAGATCCAGTCGCGGGTCCATCCGGACAAGCATGCCCACCTCTCCGACCAGCAGAAGCGGCTGGCCATGCAGTGGGCGACCCGGGCCAACGAGGCCTACCAGACCCTGAAGAGCCCGCTCAAGCGCGCCCACTACCTGCTGCAGCTGGCCGGCCACGACCCGCAGATCGAGCGCAACACGGCCATGCCCATGGAATTCCTCGTGCAGCAGATGGAATGGCGGGAAGCGGTCGAGGAGGGCCGGACCGCCGGCGACGCCGACGAACTGGATGCCCTCCATCGCCGCCTGCGCAGGGAGATGGCGGGGCAATATGCGGAGCTCGAGCGGGTCCTGGACGAGGCCCCCGACCACGGGCGGGCGGCCGAGGTCGTGCGCCAGCTGATGTTCCAGGAGAAACTCCTCTCCGAAATCGACGAGGCCCTCGCCGCCGTCGAAACCTGACGCTCCCCGGGGGAGCGAAAAAAAAGACATGGCACTCCTACAGATATCCGAGCCCGGCCAGTCGGCGGCGCCCCATGAGCACCGCCTGGCCGTCGGCATCGACCTCGGCACCACCAATTCCCTGGTCGCCACGGTGCGCAGCGGCATGGCCGTGGTGCTGAACGACGAGAAGGGGCGGCCCCTGCTGCCCTCCGTGGTCCGCTACGGAAACGACGGGGTGGTCGAGGTCGGCTACGGCGCCCAGGCCCGCCAGGCCCAGGATCCCAGGAACACCGTCGTCTCCGTCAAGCGCTTCATGGGCCGGGGGCTCAAGGACATCGCCCATGTGGAGTCCATGCCCTACGCCTTCGAGGACGCCCCCGGGATGGTGCGGTTGCGCACCCTGCAGGGCGTCAGGAGCCCGGTGGAGATCTCCGCCGAGATTCTGAAGTCCCTGCGCCTGCGGGCCGAGGCCTCCCTGGGCGGCACCCTGACCGGCGCGGTGATCACCGTCCCGGCCTATTTCGACGACGCCCAGCGCCAGGCCACCAAGGATGCGGCGCGCCTCGCCGGCCTGGACGTCCTGCGCCTGCTCAACGAGCCCACGGCGGCGGCCATCGCCTATGGCCTCGACAACGGCTCCGAGGGCCTCTATGCCGTATACGACCTGGGCGGCGGCACCTTCGACATCTCCATCCTCAAGCTCTCGAAGGGGGTCTTCCAGGTCCTGTCCACCGGCGGCGATTCGGCCCTCGGCGGCGACGACTTCGACCAGCGGGTCTTCTGCTGGATCATCGAGGAGGCGAAGCTCGCCCCCCTGTCGCACCAGGATGCCCGCCTGCTGCTGGCCAAGGCCAGGGAAGCCAAGGAGACCCTGACCCAGCACGGCGAGGCGCCTGTGACGGTGAAACTGGGCAGCGGCGAGTACGTGGACGTGAAGCTCACGACGGAGATCTTCACGGAGATCACCCGTACCCTGGTGCAGAAGACCCTGGGGCCGACCCGCAAGGCCCTGCGCGATGCCGGCCTCGCGCCCGAGGACATCAAGGGCGTCGTCATGGTCGGCGGCGCCACCCGCATGCCGCAGATCCAGAAGGCGGTGGCCGACTACTTCGGCCAGGAACCCCTGAACAACCTGGACCCGGACAAGGTGGTGGCCCTGGGCGCCGCCATCCAGGCCAACCTGCTGGCCGGCAACCGGGCCGCCGGCGACGACTGGCTGCTGCTGGACGTCATTCCCCTGTCCCTGGGACTGGAGACCATGGGTGGCCTGGTGGAGAAGGTGATCCCGCGCAATTCGACCATCCCCATCGCCCGGGCCCAGGAATTCACCACCTTCAAGGACGGCCAGACGGCCATGGCCGTGCACGTGGTCCAAGGCGAGCGGGAACTGGTGTCCGACTGCCGCAGCCTGGCCCGTTTCGAGCTGCGCGGCATACCTCCCATGGTGGCCGGCGCCGCCCGCATCCGCGTCACCTTCCAGGTCGATGCCGACGGCCTGCTGTCGGTCGCGGCGCGGGAACAGACCACCGGCCACGAGGCGCGGGTCGAGGTGAAGCCCTCCTATGGCCTTTCCGAGGACGAGATCACCTCCATGCTCAAGGACGGCTTCGACCACGCCTCGGACGACGCCTTCCGCCGCGCCCTGCGCGAGGCGCAGGTGGAGGCCCAGCGCCTGATCGAGGCCACCCAGTCGGCCCTGCGGGAGGACGCGGACCTCCTCTCCACCCTGGAAAGGGCCCATGTGGACCATTGCGTCTCCAAGCTCCAGGCCCAGATCATCGGCGACGACCGGCGGGCCATCGACGCCGCCATGGATGCCCTCAGCAAGGGCACGGCCGAATTCGCCGCCCGGCGCATGAACCGCAACGTCCAGCGGGCCCTGGCCGGCAAATCCATCGAACAACTGTGACCATGACCCGGATCATCGTACTGCCCCATTGGGAACTCTGTCCGGAAGGCGCCGTCATCGAGGCCGAGCCCGGCCGGTCGATCTGCGATGCCCTCCTCGACAACGGCATCGAGATCGAGCACGCCTGCGAGAAGTCCTGCGCCTGCACGACCTGCCACGTGGTGCTGCGCGAGGGATTCGCCTCCCTCGATCCGGCGGAGGAGACGGAGGAGGACCTGCTCGACAAGGCCTGGGGACTGGAGCCGACGTCCCGCCTGTCCTGCCAGGCCGTCGTGGGTGAGGCGCCGCTGGTGGTCGAGATTCCGAAATACACGATCAACATGGCGAAGGAAGGCAAGCGCTAGTATTCCGCCGGGCCCTCCGTGTTCGCCGGGGTGAACGAACGGCGGTTTCCAGGATCAAAGGGAGCAGTCATGAAATGGACCGACATCAATGACATCGCCATCGAGCTGGCCGAGGCGCGGCCGGACGTGGATCCGACGCGGGTGAACTTCGTCGACCTGATGAACTGGGTCATGGCCCTGCCGGGCTTCGCCGACGACCCGAAGCACTGCGGCGAGCGGGTCCTGGAAGCCATCCAGCAGGCCTGGATCGACGAGGTGGCCTGAGATGTCCCGGCGGATTGCCGCCGCGCTTGCCCTGGCGGCGCTGCTGGCGGCCGGCCCGGCCCCGGCCGAGGACAAGCCGGTGGGCATCACCGCCGACCAGCCCTACCTGGATGTCATCCATGAGGGACGGCTGTTCCGCATCGTCCGCGACCAGGACAACCAGGGCGAGATCGATCCCGACTACGCGCTGACCTCCAGGCCCTGCCCCCCCTTCTGCGTGCAGCCCATGCACCTGGCACCCGGGGTGGAGACCATCGGCGAACTGGAGCTCCTGGAGTACCTGAAGCGCATCACCCGGCGCGACGACGGCGTGCTCGTCGTCGATTCCCGGGAGGCCGACTGGCTGCAGCGCTCGGGCATCATTCCCGGCGCCGTCCACATCCCCTGGACGCGGCTGCATCCCTCCCACGCCGATCCCCAGGCCATCGCCGAGACCCTGGAACTGGTCTTCGGCGCCGCCCGCACCGGCCCCCTGTGGAATTTCGAGAACGCCCGGACCCTCGTCTTCTACTGCAACGGCATCTGGTGCGGCCAGTCGCCGACCAACATCCGGCAGCTGCTCGCCCTGGGCTATCCGCCCCACAAGCTCAAGTGGTACCGGGGGGGAATGCAGGCCTGGAAGAGCCTCGGGCTCGCCACCGCGCCGGCCGGCAGGAAGTGACCGGCGCCGCGGAACTGATCGACACCCACTGCCACCTGGACGCCGCCGAGTTCGACGTCGACCGGACGGCGGTGGCGGGCCGCGCCGCCGCGGCGGGGGTGGCCCGCATCGTCGTCCCGGCCGTGGAGCGGGCCAACTTCGGCGCCGTGGCCAGCGTCTGCCGGGAGTTCCCGGGCTGCGTTCCCGCCTACGGCATCCATCCGATGTACGTGGACAGGGCGGCGGCGGACGACCTTGCCGCCCTGGAACGCGTGCTGGACGAGTCCCTGGACGAGGCGCGGCCGGTCGCCGTCGGCGAGATCGGGCTGGATTTCTTCGTCGAGCCCCGGAACGAGGCGCGCCAGGTCCGCTGGTTCGCCGACCAGCTGCGCCTGGCCCGGGAGCGGAAGCTTCCCGTGCTGCTGCACGTCCGCCGGGCGGTGGATGCGGTCCTCCGGGAACTGCGGCGGGCCGGTGTGCCCGGCGGCATCGCCCATGCCTTCAACGGCAGCCGCCAACAGGCCGACGAGTTCATCCGGCTCGGCTTCCGGCTCGGCTTCGGCGGCGCCATGACCCACGACCGCGCCACCCGCCTGCGCGAACTGGCCGCCACCCTGCCGCTGTCCACCATCGTCCTCGAGACCGATGCCCCCGACATACCGCCGGCATGGCTGGGCCGCGGCCGCAACGAGCCGGCCGAATTGCCGCGCATCGCCGCCGTGCTGGCCGGGCTCCGGGGCCTGACGGTCGAGGAGGTCGTCCGCGCGACCTCCGCCAATGCCCGGGCCGTCCTCCCCACCCTGGACTGAGCCCGCGCCGCGCCAGACCCCTCCCGACGTGTTTCCCGACCCCATGCGAACCCCCCGCGGCCTGGCGGCCCTCTTCCTGCTCACCCTGATCTGGGGATACTCCTGGGTCCTCGCCAAGCAGGCCCTGGACTTCGCCGGCCCCTTCCGCTTCGCCTTCCTGCGCTCGGTCGTCGGCACCTGCGCCCTGTTCGGGGTGCTGCTGGCCATGCGCCGTCCCCTCGGGCCCCGCGCCCTGGCCAAGACCGGCGGCATAGGCGCGGTCCAGTCCGGGCTCTTCCTGGTCTTCCAGACCTGGGCCCTGGTCGAGGGCGGCGCCGGCCGCACCTCGGTGCTGATCTTCACCATGCCGATCTGGACGCTGCTGCTCGGCCGGGTCTTCCTGTCCGAGCCGGTGCGCGGCATCGAATGGGTGGCCGCCGGCAGCGCCCTGACCGGGCTCGTCCTTTTCATCGCGCCCTGGAGCATGGCCTCCAGCCTGTTCAGCAAGCTGCTCGGGCTGGGCGCCGCCCTCTGCTGGGCGATCGGCACCGTCTTCGTCAAGCGCTGGCGGTCGGAGCTGGGCGGCGACCTGCTGTCCCTGACGGCCTGGCAGATGCTGGCCGGCACCCTGCTGCTGGCCGCCGTCACGCTGGCTGTGGACGAGATTCCCACCCACTGGACGCCGGCCTTCGTCGGCATCCTGGCCTTCATCGCCCTGGTCAGCACGGCGCTGGGGTGGATCCTCTGGCTGCGGGTCCTGGAAAGCCTCCCGGCCTGGCAGGCGGGGCTGTCCGTCCTCGGCGTCCCGGTGGTGGCCAACCTGTCCTCGAGGTTCGCCCTCGGCGAACGCGTCGCCCCTCTGGAACTGGCCGGCATGCTGCTGATCGGCGCCGGCCTGGCCCTGATGTCCTTCATCAACTGGCGGGCCCAGCGCCGCGCCGCCGCCCTCGTCGTTCCCTAGTTCGGGCGCGCGCCGACCGAATGAGAACGGACCCCGGGCCGGGACGGCCCGGCGTTTGCGAATAGAATCCGCCCATGAGCCAATTCGCCTTCTACCGCAAGGTCACGGCGCTCAACACCATCGAGCACCGGAACCTCAAGCTCGCGCCCATCGAGCATCCCTTCCTGTTCGCCCGCGACACGACCGCCATCCTGGTCGCCGGGGTCGAGTTCGCGGAAGCCGCCAAGGAATACCCGATCGTCTTCGCCCGCAACCGGGAAGGCAAGGTGTCGCCGGTCGTGCTCGTGGGGGTGCGCCCCAACGAGAACCTCTATGTCGATGCCGGCGGACGCTGGGAAGCCCGCTACGTTCCCGCCTTCGTGCGCCGCTATCCCTTCGTGCTGGCCGAGTCGGGTCCCGATGCCCAGTTGCTGGTCTGCGTCGATGCCAACTACGAGGGCCTGTCCGTGGACCAGGGCGAGCTGCTGATCGGCGCCGACGGCAAGCCGACCCGGCGGCTGGAGGAGGTCCTCGCCTTCCTGCGCAGCTTCCAGGGCGAGTTCTTGCGCACCCAGGCCATGGTGGCGCGAATGGACGAGCTCGGCCTGTTCAAGGAGCTGTCCGCCCGGGTCGAGACCCGGGCCGGCAACCGCCACGACATCGGCAGTTTCCTTGCCGTGGACGAGCAGAAGCTCGGCGCCCTGGGTGATGCGGAGGCCCTCGAGCTGTTCCGCAACGGCGCCCTCGGCCTGGTCTTCCTGCACCTGGCCTCGCTGGGCAACCTCAACCGGCTGCTGGAACTCGTCAATGGACGGGAGGCGGCCGCCGGCGGAGCGGCGCCGGCCGGCCTGCACTAGCCCGCCGCCGGCGCCCCGGGGCGGCGCTGGCGCACCCAGTCCAGGAAGGCCGCCGCGTCCATCGGCCGGGCGTGGAAATAGCCCTGGACCATCTGGCAGCCCCAGCGGCGGACCACGTCCATCTGCTCCTCCGACTCGACGCCCTCGGCCACCGTCTGCAGGTCCAGGGTGCGGCCCAGGGCGACGATCATCTCGGCGATCCGCTCCGCCGAGCGGCCCTCGCCGATGCCGCGGACGAAGGCCCGGTCCACCTTCATGACATCGACCGGCAGGCGCTGAAGGTAGGCCAGGGACGAGAAGCCGGTCCCGAAATCGTCGATGGCGATGCTGACGCCGATGCCCTTGAGGGCGCGCAGCGTGGCGATGGTCGATTCCACGTCCTCCATCACCATGCCCTCGGTGATCTCGATCTCGATCGCCTCGGGCGAGAGGCGGTTGCGGGCAATGGCTTCCTGCAGCGTGGCGAGGAAGGACCCCGAGCGGAACTGGGCCATGGAGACGTTGATCGCCATGCGCAGGTCATCGACCCCGGCCATCGACCATTCGCGCAACTGGCGGCAGGCCTCGCCGATTACCCAGGCGCCGAGTTCGACGATCAGCCCCGAGCGCTCGGCCAGCGGGATGAACTCGGCCGGGGATACGTGGCGTCCGTCCTCCCGGCGCCAGCGCAGCAGGGCCTCGGCACCCACCACGCGGCCGTCGGCCACGGCCACCTGCGGCTGGTAGTGGAGGAACATGGCGCGCGAGCGGATCGCCGCCCGCAATGCATGCAGCAGGTCCAGCTTGGCCCGCGATTCCAGGCGCATCTGCTCCGTGTAGGCGACGTATTCGCCCCGAGCCTGGTCCTTTGCCCGGTTGAGGGCCAGGGTCGCCTGCTGCATCACTTCCTTGGCGTCCTGGACGCTGCCCTGAAGATGGACGATGCCGACGGTGGCGGACAAGCCGATCGGATAGTCGCCGTGCAGGAAGAACGGCTCCCTGAGCGTCTCCAGCACCGCCTCTGCCGAAATCTCCCGCGAAGGCCCGGCCAGGGCGAAGATGTCGCCCGAGACCCGCGCCAGCGCGATCGACGCCGGCAGCCTGGCGCGCAGGCGGGCGCCGACCCCGGCCAGGAACTCGTCGGCCAGGTCGCTGCCCAGCGCATCGTTGATGTCCGAGAAGCGGTCGATGTCGAGCAGGCACACGGTCATCTGCCCGGTGGCCTCCCCGGCCGCCGCATCCTCCAGCGCCCGGATGAAGCCGCGCCGGTTCGGCAGGCCGGTCAGGGGATCGTTGTAGGCGAGGAAGCGCAGCCGCTCGAAGAGGTGGACGTTGGCGAAGCCGACGGCGATGTTGGCCGCGAAAACCTCGAGGAGCTGCTGGTCCAGCGGATCCAGGGAGGCCGGCGAGCGCACGTAGACGGCGCCTTCCCGTCCCTCGAAGCTCACGTACAGCGTATTGGATCGGTCGCCGAAGGTGCTCGCCCGGCGCTCCAGGCTGGTGGCCACGGCTTCCTCCGCCTGCCGGTCCCCGAGTTCCGCCAGGGGCCGGTTGCTCGTGCCGGCATAGGCGCCCAGGCCGCAGATGACGTAGCAATGGTCCCGCTCGCGGCCTTCCGCCGGCAGGCCCCAGCGGGCGCAGACGATGCCGTCGGCGGGAATCCCCAGCAGGGAGGCGATCTGGAGCAACACGCCCTCGGCGAAGGACTCGATGGCCCGCCGGTCGAAGAGGTCCGTCGCCGAGCGGATGATCCGTTCCAGACCGCGCCGGCTGTGGGAGATCGTCCGTATCTGCTCGTAGGAGCGGATCGCCGCGATCAGGGAGGTGACCAGCCGGGTCCGCGTCAATTCGGACTTGGTCCGGTAGTCGTTGATGTCGTAGTCCCGGATCGCGTCCAGTTCCGGCGCGTAGCCGGGCTGCCCCGTGCGCAGGATGATGCGGGTCTCTCTCAGGCCCAGTTCCTCCCGGATCACCTGGACCATGCGCAGCCCCGTGTCCTCCTCCTCCATCACCACGTCGAGGAGGATCACCGCCACGTCGGCCGAACGGCGCAATATCTCCCGGGCCTCGGCGCCGCTGTGGGCGTGCAGGAAAGCCAGCCGCCGGTCCTGGATCGTCAGGTCGGCCAGGGCGAAGACGGTCGCCTCGTGGACCTGTTCGTCGTCGTCCACGATCAGGATGCGCCAGGGCTCGCGGCCCGGTTCCCGGGGCCTGGGCGCTTCCTCGTCGGCGAAGGGATAGAGGTCGTCGCCCTCGGCGGGGTTCGGTCTCAAGGCGTCGCGTCCTTTTGGCTCTCGGGTGCGGTTTGCGGGAGGGTGATGTGGAAGGTCGTCCCCTTGCCGGCCTGGCTCTCGAAGGCGATGCGGCCGCCGAGGACCCGGGTGACCAGAGTGTAGACGATGTGCAGGCCGAGCCCGCTGCCGCCGCGGCCCATGCGCGTGGTGAAGAAGGGATCGAAGATCCGCCCCTGGATATCGGCGGGGATGCCGCGACCGTCGTCGGCCACCGAGATGACGACCCGGTCATTGTCCGTCCTGCGCGCGCCGACCGTGACGCTGCGGGACTTGAGCCCCTCGAAGCCGTGCAGCAGGGCGTTCGAGAGCAGGTTGGTGAGGATCTGGCCGAGGGGCCCCGGATAACTGTCGAAGGCCAGGGCCGCCGGAACCAGGTTTTCCACCCGGTGGCTGGTCTTGCGGAACTGGGGACCCACCGAGAGCAGCACGTCGTCGACGATCTCGCGCAGGTCGAAGGCCCGCCGCTGGGTGCTCGTCTGGTCCACCGCCAGGCGCTTGAAATGCCCGATCAGCTCGCTCGCCTGGTGCAGGTTGCGGATCAGCATGCGCAGGGCCTCGTCGGCCTGGCCGACATAGGCGGCCAGTACGCTGCGGCGCAGCTGGCCGGAATCGGCCAGCCGGCCGAAATCCGCGTGCTTCTCGGCCAGGGTGGTGGCCACCATCAGGCTGTTGCCCAGCGGCGTGTTCAGTTCGTGGGCCACGCCGGCGACCAGGGTCCCGAGGGAGGCCAGCTTCTCGCTGCGCACCAGTTCGTCCTGGGCGTGGCGCAGGGTTTCCAGGGTTTCGCTCAGTTGCCGGTTGGAGCGGCTGAGGTCCTCGGTCCGCCTCGCCACCCGCTGTTCCAGGTCCTCGGCGAGGGCCTGCAGTGCCGCCTCCGCCTGTTTGCGGTCGGTGATGTCCCGGACGATGGTGACCAGGCACTGCTCTCCCGAGACCACGATGCTGGAGGCGGACAGCAGGCCGGTGCCGATCTCCCCGTCCTTGCGACGATAGCGGGCCTCCATGTTCCGGATGCGCCCTTCCCGCCGCATGACGTCCACGAAGTAGTCACGTTCCTCCGGCGTCACCCACAGGTTCATCTCCAGGGAGGTGTGTCCGAGGGCTTCCTCCCGGGTCCAGCCGCTGGTTTCCTCGAAGCCCTCGTTGGCATCGAAGATCCGGCCGTCCGCCAGGCGGGTGAGGACGATGTAATCGGGGCTGTAGTGGAAGATGCGGGAGAACTTCTCCTCCGACAGGCGAAGCGCATCCTCGGCCCTGAGCCTTTCCGTGATGTCGCGTACCACCGTGAAGAAGAGCGTGCGTTCCCCCACCTTCACCAGGAAGGCGGAAAGCAGGCAGCGGCGGATCTCGCCGTCCCGGCGCCGCATCTCGAAGGGCATGTCGGATACATGGCCATCCTGCATGACGCCCGATACCGCCCGGTTCCGCGCCGCCGGGTCGTTCCAGAGCCCCAGTTGGACCGTCTGTCGTCCGACGACCTCCTCCCGGGACCACCCCGTCCCCTGCTCGAAGGCCCGATTGACGTCCAGGACGCAGCCGGTCGCCAGGTCCGCGATGGCGATGTGGTCCGGATTCAGGTCGAAGAGCTTGGAGAACTTCTCCTCGGACAGGCGCAGGGCCAGTTCCTCCTGCTTGCGCTTCGTCACGTCGCGCACGAAGAGCACCAGGTAGGGCTCGCCGGCGATGGTCACGATCACGGCGGAGGACAGGCCGATCCGTTCCTCCCCGTCCTTGCGCACGAAGGTCCATTCGAAATCCCGTACCACGCCTTCCTCCTTGAGGCGGCGGGCCAGTTCCTGGCGCTGCTCCGGATGCTTCCATATGCCCATGTCCACCGAGGACCGGCCGATCGACTCCTCCCGCGGCCAGCCGGCGATCTCCTCGAAGCTGCGGCTGACGTCCGAGAAGCGGCCGTCGGCGAGCCGCGTCAGGGTGATCGAATCCGGGCTGTTCATGAAGACGAGGGAGAGTTTTTCCTCGGAAAGCCGCAGGGCGTCGGCGGCCGCCATGCGCTCTGTGATGTCGCGCAGGATGGCCACCATCAGCGGCTCGTCGCCGACCCGGACCATCGACGCCGACACCAGGCCGCTGCGGATCTCGCCGTCCCGGCGGCGGACCCGGATCTCGAAATTGGCCACCCGGCCGTCCCGCCGCAGCAGGTCGACGAGTACGGCGCGCTGCTCCGGGTCGGCCCAGATGCCCAGTTCCACCGCCGTGCGGCCGATGGCCTCCGCCCGGGGCCAGCCGATGATCTGCTCGAAGCTCTCGTTGGCGTCGAGGATGCGCCCGTCCTCCAGGCGGCTGATCGTGATGTAGTCCGGGCTGCCGTGGAAGACGCGGGAGAACTTTTCCTCCGACAGGCGAAGGGCCTCCTCGGCGGCGATCCGCTCGCTGATGTCGCGCACGATGCCGACCAGAAGGGCCTCGTCGCCGACCCGCACGACGCTGGCCGAGATCAGGCAGTGGCGAAGCTCTCCGCTCCGCCGCCGCAGCCGGGTCTCGTGGTTCTTGATGCGGCCGTCCCGCCGGATCGTCTCCGCGAAGTTGCGCCTGTCCTTCGGGTCGGCCCAGACGCCCAGGTCGAGGGCCGTCCGGCCGACCGCCTCCTCCCGGGACCAGCCGGAAAGTTCCACGAAGCCTTCATTCACATCCAGGATCAGGCCGTCGTCGAGCCGGCTCAGGGTCATGTAATCGGGGCTGGCGTGGAAGAAGCGGGCGAACTTCTCCTCCGACAGGCGCAGCCGCCGCTCGTCCTCCTTGCGGCGGGAGACGTCGATGATGCTGGCCCGGACCAGGGAGCGGCCCGCCTCGGGCAGCGGCACCAGGCGGATCTCGCAGGGGATCTGGCGCCCGTCGGGGCGCTGGCAGGTCCATTCCGACTGGACCGCCTCGCCGGCCGCTGCCCTGCCCATCAGATCCGCCATCGCCCGGCGGGAATCGCGGCCGTCCGGTTGCCTCTCCGGGCTCAGGCCGCCCGGCCTCAGGGCACCGAATTCGTCGCGCCCGATGCCGTAGAGCTCGGCCGCGCTGGCGTTCGCATAGACGTAGGCATCGGCGGCGACGTCCAGCACGAGCACCGCCTCCGGCGCCACGTCCAGGGCGGCTTCGAGCCGCTGCCGCGCGATCCGGTCGGCCGCCGTCGCCGCCTCCCGGGCGGCGCCGGATTCGTCCAGGCGCAGGCCTGTCCGCCGGTAGAGGAGGAAACCGGCCACCACGACCAGCGCCGTCGCCGCCAGCGCGAAGACGGCGATCCGCCGTCCGTCGGGGAGTATCCCCATGTTCGCCGCGACCGCGGCCCAGCCGGCCAGGATCGATCCCATCAGCATGACGGCGCCGCTGAGGAACACCCACAGACTGCGAAGGAGGGTGCGTGCTGCGGCGTCGTTTGGCAACGTCTGGATTCCGGGCGAAGTGGGTCGGAGGGGGGCAGTGTGGGGATGCTGCGCTGCGATTGTCAATGTGCCCCTCGGGGTTTCCGCGGCCCGGGCGCCCCGGCTCAGGCGGGCAGCCGGAGGTCCGCCGGCCAGGGCAGCTGGAAAAGCCCGGCAAGCACGGCCCGGACCTCGGCGTCGTCGGCCAGCAGGCGGCTGTCGGCCCGGGCCCCGGTGTCCTGGACCAGTTCCCGGTTGCGCAGGGTCCAGCGCGCCGTCGGCGTGGGCAGCTGGACCGTCAGGGTGTGCACGAAGCGCGATTCGGGATGGGTGGAAACGTAGTGGTTGGCCATTTCGAAATCCGCCGCCTCCTGGGGCTCCAGGCCAAAGGCATAGAGGTCCTGCCAGGCGCCGCCGCGCCCCGACTGCATCACATGGAGCGGGCCTTCGGCCACCACCCGGTAGGACCAGGCGAACTGGCGCGAGACCTCGCCCCGCCCGAAGGGCACCGGAAGCAGCAGGCCCTCGCCGCCGAAGCCCACGTCGGCCACCCATTCGCCTTCCGGCGTGTCGACCAGGAGCAGCATGTGGGTGCGGGGCAGGATGCGTTGCGCCCGGTAGCGGACCCGGGCGGCCAGGGAGCGGACGCGAAAGCCCAGTTGCTCCAGGACGGCGGCGAACAGCCGGTTCTGCTCGAAGCAGTAGCCGCCGCGCCGTTCGCCCACCAGCTTGGCCTGGATCGCCTCCGGTTCCAGGCGGATCGGCCGTCCGGCCAGCACGTCCAGGTTCTCGAAGGGGATGCTCGTCGCATGGGCCAGGTGCAGCGCGGCCAGCGCCCGCGCATCCGCCTGCAGGTCGCCGGCGCAGCCGATGCGCGCCAGGTAGGCCGGCAGGTCGATCATGCCGGTCGTGCGGCGCTCAATCGAGGACGTGGGAGACCAGCCCGTCGGCCAGCTTGGGCTCGAACCAGGTGGATTTCGGCGGCATCACCTGGCCGGCGTCGGCCACCGCCATCAGGTCTTCCATGCCCGTCGGGTGGAGGGCGAAGGCCACCGCCATCTCGCCCGAATCGACCCGTTTCTCCAGTTCGGCCAGGCCGCGGATGCCGCCGACGAAGTCGATCCTCTTGTCGCGGCGCAGGTCGGCGAGGCCCAGCACCGGGCCGAGCAGGTTGTCGGACAGCAGGCTCACGTCCAGGCGGGCCACCGGGTCGGCGGGGACGCGGGCCGGGTCGATGGCCAGCCGGTACCAGCGCCCGGGCAGGTACATCCCGAACTCGCGCGGCGCCGCCGGCTTGACGCGGCCTTCCGCGGCCGTGACCGCGAAACGCTCGCCTATCCTGGCCAGCAGCGCCTCTGGGCTCAGCCCGTTGAGGTCCTTCACCACCCGGTTGTAATCGAGGATCTTCATTTCATGGTGGGGGAAGATCACCGACAGGAAATAGTCGGAACTGCCCTCCGCCGGCTTGCGGCGGGCGGCCGCCACCCGGGAGGCGGCGGCCGGGCGATGGTGGCCGTCGGCGCGGTAGAGGGCCGGCATGGCGTCGAAGGTCCCGGTGATGGCGTCCAGCAGGCCGGGATCGGTGACGCTCCAGACCTGGTGGCGGATGCCGTCGGGGGCCGTCACGTCGGCCTCCGGGGCCCCGGCGCTGGCCCGCGCCAGCAGCGCGTCGGCGGCCGGCGAGGCCGGGTAGGCCAGCAGCACCGGTCCCGTCTGGGCGTTCAGGGCCTCGATCTGGCGCACCCGGTCGTCCTCCTTGTCGGGCCGCGTGAATTCGTGCCGGCGGATGCGGTTCGCATCGTAGGCGGCCACCGAGGCGGCGGCCACCAGGCCCGTCTGCACGTGTGTGCCCATGGTCAGCCGGTAGGCGTAGTAGCGGGCCTCCGGATCCCGGGCCAGGATGCCGGCGTCGAGCATGCGCCCGAGGTTCTCCACCGCCTTGGCATAGACCCCGGGGGCGTAGGGATCGGTGTCGGCGGGCAGGTCGATCTCCGGCTTGGAGATGTGCAGGAAGGACCAGGGGCGTCCGGCCGCCCGCTGGCGGGCCTCCTCGGTGGACAGCACGTCGTAGGGCGGCGCGGCGACGTCGCCGGCCCGGCCGGCGACGGGGCGCAGGCCGCGGAAGGGCTGGATCAGGGGCATGGTGGGGCCTTTACTTGGCGGCGCGACCGGTGAGGGGCCCGCGCAGCGCCTCGCGGGCTTCGCGGACCATGGATTCGGTGGTGGCCCAATCGACGCAGGCGTCGGTGACCGAGCAGCCGTAGCGCAGCTGGGACAGGTCGTCGGGGATCGGCTGGTTGCCGGCCTCGATGAAGCTCTCCACCATCAGGCCGACGATGGAGCGGTTGCCCAGGCGGATCTGGTTCACGCAGTCGTGCATGACCAGGGGCTGCAGCTCCGGCTTCTTGTAGCTGTTGGCGTGGGAGCAATCCACGACGATGTTCTGGGGCAGCTTGGCCTTGCCCAGGGCCTGCTCGGCCATGGCCACGCTCACCGTGTCGTAGTTGGGCCGGTCGCCGCCGCCGCGCAGCACCAGGTGGCCGTAGCGGTTGCCGCGGGTGCGCACGACGGCCGAGCGGCCCTGCATGCTGATGCCCAGGAAGCTGTGGGGCCGGGAGGCGGAGAGGATGGCGTTGATGGCGGCATCCACCGAGCCGTCGGTGCCGTTCTTGAAGCCGACCGGGGTGGACAGGCCGGAGGACATCTCCCGGTGGGTCTGGGATTCCGATGTGCGGGCGCCGATGGCCGTCCACGACAACAGGTCGCCCAGGTACTGGGGGGCGATGGGGTCCAGGGCCTCGGTGGCCGCCGGCAGGCCGATCTCGTTCACCGCCAGCAGGAACTCGCGGGCCCGCTGCATGCCTTCCTCGATGTGGAAGGAGTCGTCCATGCGCGGATCGTTGATGTAGCCCTTCCAGCCCGTCGAGGTGCGCGGCTTCTCGAAATAAACCCGCATGACCAGGAAGACCGTGTCGGCCACCTCGTCGGCCAGGGCCTTGAGGCGCCGGGCGTAGTCGAGGCCCGCCTTCGGGTCATGGATGGAGCAGGGGCCGACGACGACGAAGATGCGGCCGTCCTGGCGGTCGAGGATGTTCTCGAGGGTGCGCCGGCCGTTGACCACCGTCTGGGCGGCGGCTTCGGACAGGGGCACGCGGGCGTGGATCTCCTCCGGCGTCGGCATGGCGTCGAAGGACTCGATGTTGAGGTTTTCGGTCTGCTGCATGGGGTGGGGGCGGTCGGCTGCGAAAAGGCGGGAAGGGGCGGATTTTACCGCGCCGCGGCGGCCTTCCGGCCGGCGCGCGGCCGGCCCTCGTCGCCGAATTCGGCAACCAGGAAATCCACCATGGCGCGGATCTTCGGGGACAGGTGCCTGCCGCCCGGATAGGTGGCGTAGAGCGGCACCGGTTCCACGTGGTGCCAGTCGGTCAGGATGGGCACCAGTTCGCCGCGCCGGATGGACCCGCCGACGATGATGTCGGTAAGCCGCGTGATCCCGACGCCGGCGATGGCCAGCTGCAGCACGGTTTCCGCGTTGTTGGCCACCACGTTGCCGTCGATGGGGACGACGCGGATGCCCTCGTCGGTGTCGAAGGGCCAGCGGCGCAGGGCCGGCAGGCTGGTGATCCACAGGCAGTTGTGTTCCAGCAGGTCGTCCGGGGTGCGCGGCGTGCCCCAGTGCTCCAGGTAGCCGGGCGAGGCGCAGATCACCCGCTCCAGGTTGCGGATGCGCCGGGCCACCAGGGACGATTCGTCCAGCGGCCCGATGCGGATGGCCAGGTCTATGCCTTCCTCCAGCTTGCCCAGGGGCTCGTCGCTGATGGTCAGGTCCAGCTCGACGCCCGGATGCTGCTCCATGAAGCGCGGGATGGCGGGGGTGAGCTGGTGCATGCCGAAGGCCGAGCCGCTATGGACCCGGAGCAGGCCCCGGGGGCTGCCGCCGGCCTGCACCACTTCCGCCTCCGCCTCGTCGATGGCGAGCAGGATGTGGCTGGCCCGGGCGTGGAAGGCCTCCCCTTCGGGGGTCAGCTGCAGGCGCCGGGTGGTGCGGTGGAGCAGCCGGGTTCCCAACCGGTCTTCCAGCCGGGTGATGAGCTTGGACAGGGCCGACGGGGTCAGCCCCAGTTCCCGGGCGGCGGCGGAGAAGCTCCCCGTTTCCACGGTGCGGACGAAGGCGGTCATCTGGGCGGCACGGTTCATGGCTCCATTATGGACGAAAATTCACAAATGTTTTTCCTTTTGTCTTGATTGTATTTGCCGTAGATAGGAATAACATTCGAACCGTGCGTTGTTGCACTGCAACAGAGAGAGGAAACCACCATGAGACCGATCGACATCGCCGCCATCGAGCAGGAAGCCCGCGACCTGCGGGCCGTTGAACTGCGCCGGATCGAGGACATCTTCGGCGCGCGGCTGCGCCTGATGGTGAGCCTGGCCGGACATACGCTGCTCGACGCCGCGGACGCCCTCGGCGAAGCCCTGCGTCCCCTGTTCTCCTGGAACCCCCAGGATGCCGACCGGGCCCGGGTCCGCGCCCCCCACGGGCCCTCCGTGATCACCCGCCTGAACCGCTTCGCCCGCGGCCTGTTCGCCTGGAATCCCCAGCGCCGCCACCGGTCCTGCTGAGCCGGCCGCCCCGGGTCGCCGCCTTCGGCACGGCCTCCCCCGGGAGCCGTGCCAATCCGCATTTGTAGGAGCGGCGGTCACGCCGCGATGGGTTTCGGAGCCGCCCTCCTCGCGCCGCATGCGGCGCTCCTACAGGGGCGTGCGGCTCGGTTTTTGTAGGAGCGGCGGTCACGCCGCGATGCCTTTCGGAGCCGCCCTCATCGCGCCGCGTGCGGCGCTCCTACGAGGGGCGCGCGGCTCGGCTTTTGTAGGAGCGGCGGTCACGCCGCGATGGGTTTCGGGGCCGCCCAATCGCGCCGCGTGCGGCGCTCCTACATGGGGCGCTGCCGCCGGCAGTCAGCGCTTCCCGCCGCCCTTCGGGGGCGCCGGCGGCCCCTGGAGCTTGCCGAAAAGCTGCTTCACCGCCGCCACCCGCTCCTTGAGGCTGGCGGTTTCCTTCTTCCAGGCGAGCTTGTCCGGACCGGCCAGCCGGAAACTGCGGTCCGACTGGATCAGCAGCACGATGTGGGCCGGCTCCACCGGCGTGTCCGGGCGCAGCTGGAGCTGGATCGCCGCCGGCCCGGCGTCCAGCTTGGCCACGCCCAGGGGCTTGCCGAGCAGGCGCAGGCGGTGGGTCTCGATCAGCGACAGGGCCTGTTCCGGCAGCTCGCCGAAGCGGTCCACCAGTTCCTCCTGCAGTGCCCGCAGTTCCTCCTCCGCGTCGCAGTTGGCCAGGCGCTTGTAGAGCGTCAGGCGCTCGTGCACGTCGGGGCAGTAGGCCTCGGGCAGCAGGGCGGGCACCCGCAGGTTGATCTCCGAGGTCACCGACAGGGGCTGGGTCAGGTCCGGGATCGCCTCGCCCTGCTTCAACGCCCTGACGGCGGCATTGAGCATGCCGGTGTAGAGGGCGAAGCCCACCTCGTGGATCTCGCCGCTCTGGTTCTCCCCCAGCACCTCGCCGGCGCCGCGGATCTCCAGGTCGTGCATGGCCAGGAAGAAGCCCGAGCCCAGTTCCTCCATGGCCTGGATGGCCTCCAGCCTGCGCTGGGCCTGGGCCGTCGGCTTGGCGTGCTCGTCGGTGAGCAGGTAGGCGTAGGCCTGGTGGTGGGAGCGGCCGACGCGGCCGCGCAGCTGGTGCAGCTGGGCCAGGCCGAAGCGGTCCGCCCGGTGGATGACGATGGTGTTGGCGTGGGGGTTGTCGATGCCCGTCTCGATGATGGTGGAGCAGAGCAGCAGGTTGTGCTTCTGCTGGGTGAATTCCCGCATCACCCGCTCCAGCTCCCGCTCGGGCAGCTGGCCGTGGCCGACGACGATGCGCGCCTCGGGCAGCAGGGCCGCCAGCTTCTCGCGCATGTTCTCGATGGTCTCCACCTCGTTGTGCAGGAAATAGACCTGGCCGCCGCGCTTGAACTCGCGCAGGCAGGCCTCGCGCACCAGGCCCTTGGACCAGGAGGAGACGAAGGTGCGGATGGCCAGCCGCTTCTGGGGCGGCGTGGCGATGACGGAGAAGTCGCGCAGGCCCTCCAGGGACATGCCCAGGGTGCGGGGGATGGGCGTCGCCGTCAGGGTCAGCACGTCCACCTCGGCGCGCAGGGACTTCAGGGCCTCCTTCTGGCGCACGCCGAAGCGGTGCTCCTCGTCGATGATCATCAGGCCCAGGCGCTCGAAGCGCACGTCCTTCTGCAGCAGCCGGTGGGTGCCGATCAGGATGTCGATCCTGCCCTCGGCCAGGGCCTTCACGGCTTCCGCCTGCTCCTTCGCGCTGCGGAAACGGGAGATCTCCGCCACCCGCACCGGCCACTGGTCGGCGATCATCGCGAAGCGGTCGGCGAAGGTCTGGTAGTGCTGCTCGGCGAGCAGGGTGGTGGGGCAGAGCACGGCCACCTGCTTGCCCCCGGCCACGGCCACGAAGGCGGCGCGCAGGGCCACCTCCGTCTTGCCGAAGCCCACGTCGCCGCAGACCAGCCGGTCCATGGGCTTGCCGGAGCGCATGTCCGCCACCACGGCGGCGATGGCGGCCTGCTGGTCCGGCGTCTCCTCGAAGCCGAAGCCGGCGGCGAAGGCCTCCAGGTCGTGTTCCTTGAACTCGAAGCGGTAGCCCTGGCGGGCCGCCCGCTGGGCATAGAGGTGGAGCAGTTCGGCCGCCGTGTCGCGCACCTGCTGGGCGGCCTTGCGCTTCGCCTTCTCCCACTGGCCGGAGCCCAGCTTGTGCAGTTCCACCGCCTCCGGGTCGGCGCCGCTGTAGCGGCCGATGGCCTGGAGCTGGGCCACCGGCACGTAGAGGGTGTCGCCGCCGGCATATTCGAGGTGCAGGAACTCGGTGTCCCCGTCGCCGTAGTCCATGTGCACCAGGCCCCGGTAGCGGCCGATGCCGTGGGACTCGTGCACCACCGGGTCGCCGATCTTCAGTTCCGAGAGGTCGCGCAGCCAGCCTTCCAGGTTGGCCCGCCGGCCCTCGCCGCGCCGCCCCCGGGGCCGCGCCGTGGCTGCGTAGAGCTCGTTCTCGGTGACGATGGCGATGGCATCGCCCGCGGCCCCGCCGGCGAGCAGGAAGCCGCCGGACAGGGGCGCCGTGGCCAGCAGCAGGCGTTCCGCCGAGGCGGCGAAGGCGGCGAAGTCGGCGCAGGGCGCGCAGGCCAGCCCGTGCTCCCCCAGATATTCGGCCAAGGTCTCCCGCCGGCCCGCCGATTCGGCCAGCAGCAGCACCCGGCCGGGGAAGCCGGCCAGGAAGGCGCGCAGGGCGGCCAGGGGGTCGTCCGCCTTGCGGTCCACGGCCAGGGGCGGCAGGGGCGCCGCCGCCGCTTCCGCCCCTGCCCCGGCGCGCAGCCGAAGGCCGGGGAAGGCGCGGGCGGCGGCGAAGAAGCCTTCGTCGTCGAGGAAGATGTCGCCGGGCGGCAGCACGGGCCGGGAGCGGTCGCCGCCCAGCATCTTGTGGCGGCCCTTCAGGTCGCGCCAGAACTCGGCGATGGCGCCGGGCACGTCGCCGTGCTGGGCGATCAGGCTGCCCGGGGGCAGGTAGTCCGGCAGGGTGGCCGTCTCCTCGAAGAACAGGGGCAGGAAGTATTCGATGCCGGCCGGCGGCACGCCGTTGGAGACGTCCTTGTAGAGGGCGATGCGCGAGGCGTCGCCCTCGAAGGTCTCCCGGAAGCGGGCGCGGAAGCGGTTGCGCCCGGCCTCGTCCATGGGGAACTCCCGGGCCGGCAGCAGGCGGATCTCCGGCACCGGGTAGAGGGTGCGCTGGCTGTCCACGTCGAAGGTGCGCAGGGTCTCCACCTCCTCGTCGAACAGCTCGATGCGGAAGGGCAGGGCGGTGCCCATGGGGAAGAGGTCCACCAGCCCGCCGCGCACGCTGTATTCGCCCGCCGCCACCACCTGGGTCACGTGCTGGTAGCCGGCCTCCGTGAGCTGGGCGCGCAGGCCCTCCAGGTTCAGCCGGTCGCCCTTCTTGACGAAGAAGGTGCGGCCCGCCAGGTAGGCCCGGGGCGCCAGACGCATCAGCGCCGTGGAGGCCGCCGTCAACAGCACGTCGCACTCGCCGCGGGAGACCGCGTGCAGCGTCGCCAGGCGTTCCGAGACCAGGTCCTGGTGGGGCGAGAAGGCGTCGTAGGGCAGGGTCTCCCAGTCCGGCAGCAGGTGCACCCGGAGGCCGGGCGCCAGCCAGCGGATCTCCTCCTCCAGGCGCTGGGCCTCCAGGGGGCTGGCGGTGACCACGGCCAGCATGGGGGCGAGCTTCCGGGCCGCCAGCTCGGCCAGGGCGAGGGCGTCGGCGGAGCCGGGGAGGGCGGGAAGGTCGAGGCGCTGGCCGGGCTTGGGAAGCGCGGCGCCAGCGGGGAGCGCGGCGGGGAAGGGCAAGGCGGGAGGGGGTTTTGCGGGGAGGGGGGACTTATAGCGAGCGGCGCGTGGTGCCGCCTTGCTCACCGTCCGCTTCGAGGGGAGGGGTGGGGTGGGGATGGGTTTTGGTTTCGCGCGATCGTCGTCTTCGGGACTTCGCTACTGGCCTGAACCCTGCCGGGACTCGCCCCGGCGGGCGACCTACTTTCTCATTGCGCGATGAGAAAGTAGGCAAAGAGGCGCGCCCCGTTGCGCCGGCCCTTCGGGCTTCCCTCCCTCCGGACCGCCGGCCCGGCCGGCCGCTGAACTCGCCTTCGGCTCGGACAACGCGGCCGGACTTCCCCGGTCCGGCGGTCCTCCGCTCGGCGGCGCAAAGGGGAAGGAAAACCGCGCGTAGGTGGACGGTCGGGGCGGCAGAAATGTAGCGGCCCGGCCTTGCCCGCGGAAGCCCCTTGCGTGCATCATATTCCCCCTATGTCTTTCGCTATATTGCATTGCAGCAAAGATGCGGAGTAGATTCTCTCCAAAAATAAGAGTGCCGCGTCCCCCTTCAGATAATGCCGGCCAAGCGTCCGCGCGTGCGTTGGCTCCGAACCGCAGTATCGCCGTGAAACTTGCATTGAAACGCAAGGGAAATTCAAATGCGAAACACTCTTTCAACGCTGGCTCTGTGCGTGGTGTGCCTGTCCCCATGCATTCCGACGCCGGCTTGGGCCCAGCCGGAGCAAACGGCGCAGCCTAGTCAAGGTTCTGATCCTGTCTCCAACTTCTTCAAGAAGCTATTCTCGGGTAGCGCCCCTCAATCAGGACTGCCCGAGCAGAATCAAACGCCGCAGGGCAACCCGACCGGGGGAACCGACCCGACTCAACCCGCGGATGTGACACAAGGCCGGCCACCTCCCACGAAAGGCCTTACTGATCCCAAACAGTACTGGCTCTTATACGACCAAGGAGATCACTTGAGGGATCTCGTCCAGGAGAATCTCTTCGACCACGCGTCGTCGCTATATCGAAAGCATTACGATCAGTTCTTTTCCTCTCGCGGGACGAAATTTGACTCGCTATTGGACCAGTTGGCCACGGGTCTCGACTTGACGTACAAGGACCGCTTCGACCTGGCCAAAGAAAAACTTCGGACTGCCATTTCGTCAACAACGAACGACAAATGGCAAGAAGCTAAGGATGCGCTGAAGTACTCAGAGAAGGCGTTAGCAGACTTTTCGGTCCACGAACCCATATTCACGGGGAAAAGGTATGCACCGAATCGCCAATCCCTGATCGAGGCGAGGAAACAATTCATTACTGATTGGGAAGCGGCAGCTTCCGGCGCGTTTGGACCCTTTGCGCAAGAAAGGAATTTCTTCGATGACTATCCCGTGCCCGTGAATGATCCCGACCGGGTAATCATGAATGCGTGGGTAGATGTGGAGATGAGGATCAGGCTTCAGGGAAAGCATGGCTTCGACAAGTTCTTCTCAGCTTACCGACGCCAGATAGAAGGCTCCCGCGAACTCCAGAAGAAGATGTCGGAGTTGTATGTATCAATTAGGCCAACGCCTGGACCAACGGAAGATAGGTTGAAGTACGCTTTGGTCACAATCAAGGAATTGAAGGAATTAGGGTTGCCGATCACCGAGTTGGCCAGTTTGCGAGTGGGATTCGTTGAAGTGACGAGCCAAACCCTTCTCAAGGAAGGACAAATCGAATTTCCGGTTGTGATTGAGATTGACCTGCCATTCAAAACCACCAAGACATCGATTGATGAGGCCCTCGGCACTGGAAAATCGCAGTTTGACTACGTCATTGCCCTGGACGTCAATACCTCAAGTTCTCTGCATCGGGTTCAAAAGAGAGACCAAAAGCCAAGCCAATTCCTTGCAGGCCAGAAGGATGTTCCAAATCCGGCGTACGACCAAGCCCGCATGGCCGTTTTTCAAGCGCAAAGTGCGGCGTCTGCGAATGACGCCAGTTACTGCAATGGCGCCGGATGCATCGCCAAAGCAATCGCCGGGATAGCCCATGCGGCGAATGTGGCAGAAAAGCGGAAGATCTTTGAGAGCACGGCCATGCTGCTTAAGGAACCCGTCTATGCCGATTATCAGTTCAGCGTCTCGGACGTCGACGTAACGAAAGTCGTATCGGCCAATTACTATGTTTTTGATCATTACGCGGAAAGGTATTTCAACTCATCCTTTGACGTGAACGAGAAGAAGTCCTTCCGCCTTGTGTACAACCTCAACGAGAAGGATCGCAACTACTACTCCCACATCCGGGATTTCGACAATGAAGACGCAATCAAGAAATTTGACAAGGCCAGCGTCACTATCAAATTGTCTGACGTAGTGGAGCAATTCTCGAAGCGATCCGATGAGGCCAAACGGGTCCAGAGCTTGGCAACAATTCGCGAAGAAATGCTTCGAGACAAGAACGTCG
The DNA here is from genome assembly GCA_052035955.1 of Pseudomonadota bacterium. Taxonomy (GTDB): domain Bacteria; phylum Pseudomonadota; class Gammaproteobacteria; order Burkholderiales; family Rhodocyclaceae; genus JAEUNJ01. The sequence goes on along the minus strand of JBPOHD010000043.1, from coordinate 14,363 downwards.
CATTGGCAAAGTATCGAGAAAAATCAGAAAACCGCTCGGCGACTTCAGGGAACGATCAACGATTTGAGTCCGTGGTCGTTGTAATGAACCCCAAGGGGTTCTTGGGGGCCGGGTTTTACGTCGCGCCAGATCTTGTCTTGACGAACTACCACGTGATCGAGGGGGTTCAATTCGTTGAGATGAAACTGAGGAGCGGATTGGAAACATTCGGAAAGGTTGTCAAATCCGATGTTCGACTGGACTTGGCGCTCCTTCGAGTGCAGGCGCGGGGCGCGCCTGTCTCATTCCACAACGGCCCGATTCAACTAGGTTCGACGGTTGAGGCGATTGGTCACCCCAAAGGACTCGACTTCACGATCACAAGAGGTGTGGTTAGTGCCATTAGGAGTCGGCCGAGCATTTTCAATATGGGAGGCAAGGAAGTGCTCTTCGTGCAGACCGACACGGCCATAAATCCTGGAAATTCTGGCGGCCCCTTGTTCCTAGGGGATAAGGTGGTCGGAGTAAACGACAATAAGATGGCGGGAAAGGGAATCGAAGGAATTGGCTTCTCGATCCACCATTCCGAAGTACAAGAATTTCTGAAGGAGTCCTTCTGATGAGAGCGATAGCACTCGTTGTGATGGCGCTTGGTCTATTTGGTTGTGCCCAACCTGCCCGAATGGGAATAGTAGAGGATCCTTATTCGGGATTGATGTGGGGATCGGCGGTGGAGAGAAACATCGTGCTCGACTCATCGCAGCTGAGCAATCGATCCGCAAAGATTAGCGTCCGAAATATTTCCGGCGACGTCGCGTACGACATGCATGGGTTCAAATCGAGCTTCGCGAACGCTCTGAAGGGCAAGGGCTATACGCCAACAGATGGAGATGACTTCGGAATCAAAATTGACGTCAATGTGATTTATTCAGGATATATTCGAACCGATCTTTCGAGTGAGTTTGCCTTTCTGGGAGGAATGGCTGGTGCTGTCGGCGGAGCGAGTCTCAGGCACCCCGCAAGGGATGCGTTAGGCGGGGCCGTGATTGGAGCGACGCTAGGTTCGATAATCGGAAGCTATGTGAAGGATGAGACCTATATCGTGATTGCGGAAGTCTCAATTGGAGTGGCTGACCAATACCGCGGAACTACGAAGAAGACCATCACCTTTGCATCGAGCAAAGAACTCCAGGAAGAACGCCCTACGAGTATCAGGCCCTTTGAACAGGTGCTTCGAACGAAGATCGCCGTCTACGCAGGCGGACGGAATGTACCTCAGCCGATGGTCGCTAGCGGCGTCAGAGACCGACTATTTCGGATCGTGTCCGACATCATATGACTCCGGGGGCCAATTGAAGGTGGCAGGGCGGATGGTCGCGTCGTTCAAGCACGATGGGGAGGATCACGAAATTCAACTTAGCTGGGGAAGATCCAGGATTCGGTCGTTTCCCATCAAGGTGGCGATCGACGGCCAGCCGATTGCGGAAGCCAATGCCTTTGTGAGCAACTGGCCCGTAGGTTGGTGGCCGCTACATGTAATGTTGATTTGGACGGCATCCAGCCTTCTCCTTCGGTAAAGGCGGGTGCGGTCGGGGACATTCAGGGCCCGCTCCGACAAACATGCCGCGCGGGCCGCGGGGAGATGGGGTCGCTGTTTTTCCGGTCGAAATGTCCCGGATAATCGAAGCGGCTTCGTCCCCCATCGTTTCCGCCCCCCTCCCCACCCATGCCTGAAATCATCGGAATCGATCACATCTACCTCGCGGTGTCCGACCTCGCGCGCGCCGAGGCCTTCTACGACCTGGTGCTCCGGGATACCCTGGGCTTCCGCAAGAACGCGTTCAGCCTGGGCGCCGAGCCGCACGTGCAGTATTTCAATCGCCACTTCGGCTTCGTGCTTCGCCCGGCCCGCGAGGATGGCCGGCACAGCCCCTACGCCTGCGGGCTCCACCACTTCTGCCTGCGCGTCGAGTCGATTGCCGATGTTGCAACGGTGGCGGAAAGGCTGCGCTCGGCGGGCGTCGGGGCGTCGGAGGCGCGGAACTACCCGGAGTATGCCCCGGACTACTGGGCCACCTTCTTCACGGACCCGGATGGGATCCGGCTGGAAGTGACCAACTACCGCCAGGAGCGGCGGGAACGTCACGACCATTGGCCCGCGGCCTGACCTGGGCGTCCGGGCGTCCGGGCGTCCGCCGCGATGTCTGCGCGCTCGACGGCGCGATCGTCGCGGTTCCGGGGGGCGACCCTCACGCCTGGTTCACGGCGCCGACAGCCCAGCTTTCTCCAGGGCCGCCGCCGCGCCAGGTCCGGTCAGTGCCCGCACGAACGCCCGGGCCGCCTCCGGCGACGCCGATTCCGCGTGCAGGCCGGCGGCATAGACGGTGGCGCCCTGCAATTCGGCCGGAAGCGGGCCGAGGTACTGGATGCCGGGGGCATGGAGGAGCTCGCTGACCTGCTGGAAGCCCAGGTCGGCCTCGCCCCGGGCCAGCAGGTCGGCGACGGGGATGCCGGAGGGCGGCTGGCGCACCCGGTCGGCGACCTGGCCGGCGATGCCCAGGCGGCGGAACAGGTCCGCCACGTGGGCGCCGCTCGGTCCGGAGGAATAGGCCACGGCGCCGGCCGCCAGCACGGCCTGCTTCAGCCCTTCGGCCGTGGAGACGTCCGGCCGCGGCAGGCCCGGGCGCGCGGCCACGCCGACCAGGGAGCGAGCGAAGTCCGTGCGGCTGCCGGGCGCCAGCCGGCCTTCGGCGACCAGCCGGTCCAGGTTCGGGGCGGCGATCAGCACCACGTCGGCCGCCTCGCCGCCGGCGATCCGCCGGGCCAGGCCTTCGGTGCCGCCCCAGTGGAGCGTCACCCGGTGGCCGGTGGCGCGCTCGAAGGCGGAGGCCAGTTCGACGCAGGGCGCCTTCAGCGCATTGGCGGCCAGCACCTTCACCTCGTCGGCCCGGGCGGCGCCGATGGCCGAGGCCGCCAGCAGGAGCAGGGCGAGGCGGGGCTTCGCGCGGGTTGCCATGGCGGGCCTCCTTCGTCGTCGGGGAAGCGGGGAGGATACCTCCGGGCGCGCCGCGGTTGCGCGGGTCGGGCATGGGGGGCGATGGTGGATCGGGGCGGGGTGGGGAACTGCGGGATCGCCCCGCGCCCCGATCGTCCTTCCCCGGGCAGAACGTGGCCCCGGTTCTCGATCGCCGGCCTGAGCCGCAGGGTCGGCTTTCCTCGCCCGGGCGTGACCGAACCCTCGCGCGTCCCCGCCCCGGGGAATTCCCCGACGATGCCGGTTCCCCCGAAACGACCGGCCGCCGTCGCGGCAATTACCGACGGCTGCCGGCCGGCGGCGCCTCTGCCGCCAGGAAATGCAACAGCCCGTCGAGGGTCTCGAACTCGGCCGCCACCGCCCACTCCGCCCCATCGACGATGCAGTACCGCCATTCCTTGGGGGCGCCTGCCTTCGGGGAATCGTATTTCAGGATGATGAACAGGCCGTCGGGCCGCAGTCCGATGAGCACGCTGTACCAGAAGTTCTCGTTGCCCTGGCGCCCGAGGGCCATGCCCGGGTCCTGCGGTGCGCGCCAGAGTTCCGCCATCGGGTAGCGGTGGCGGACGCCCGGCGTGTCCAGCCAGGCCAGGTAATCGGCCGGGTAGGCGGGGGCGTCGTTGGGCGGCGGGATCATGGCGGGCGGCGGGTTTAACCGAGGCGAGGAATGGCGGCGCCGGGCGCCGACCCTATTGACCGCCCTTCTGCGCCGCCGTGCATACCTCGATCTCGCCGCGCTTCCCCTTCACCCGTATGCCGAAGGTCTCCCCGAAGACGAAGTCCCCGGACCGCTTGGCGGCGATGGCGTCGCGGACGGCGGTGCTGACGAGGATCTCGCCGGGCGGGCAGTTCTTCTCGATGCGCGAGGCGGTGTTCACCACGTCGCCGATGGCCGTCCAGTCCAGGCGCTCGGCGGTGCCCACGTTGCCGATCACCACCTCGCCCCAGTGGATGCCGATGCGCAGCTGCAGCACCTGCTGGCCGGCCCGGTCGCGCAGGCTGTTGATGTCCTCGGCATGGCCCTGCATGTCGGCGGCGGAGGCCACGGCGTCGGCGGGGTCGTCGAAGAGGGCCATGATGCAGTCGCCCATGAACTTGTCGATGGAGCCGCCTGCCCGGCGCACGGAACCGGAGACCCGGCGCAGGATGGAGTTCAGGGTGTCGATGATGGATTCGTCGCCGGCGTGCTTCTCGACGTAGGCGGTGAAGCCGACGATGTCGCAGAAGAGCACGGCCACCGGGCGTTCCTCGTCGGCCAGGGCGCCCTTGCCCAGGCGCACCGCGTCGCGGGCCTTGCGCTCGACGAGCTGGGGCACGTAGTTGCGGGTGATGTTGTGGATGCGCACCTCGCTGAGGATGGAGCCCTCGGAGAGGTGGGCGCCGCCCTGTTCCCGGGAGACGGCCTGCCACAGGGAATGGATGCTGCCGTCCGGATCCCGGAAGCCGCTGACGTTGAACAGGATGGAGGCCTCGTCGGCCGCCCGGGGCAGGCGGACGCGGATGCGGTAGTTCTCGAAGGCGCCGTTGCCCTCGGCCAGGGCCAGGCCCCAGACGATGTCGTTGTGGAAGTTGATCGGTATGACGGTGGCGAGCTCGGGGGCCGAGGCGCCGGCCCGGTCCGGTCCCGGCAGGCCCAGCAGGTCGAGCATGGAGGTCGAGAGGGCCACGATCTCGCCGACGGTCGAGAAGCGGATCAGGCCGTAGCCGAGTTCGGAGGCGATGCGGTCGAGGCTGGCCCTGCGCTGCGCCTCGTCGAGCAGCGCCGGGGGCGCCGCCAGCGGCGGCCGCTGGTGGCGGCGGACGAGCCGCAGGCGGCTGCCGCCCGGGCCGTCGCCGTCGGCGGCCTCCAGGGCCAGGCCGACGGCCCCGATCAGCCTTTCGGTGCGGCACTGGCCGCTGTCCCAGGGCAGGGGCAGGTCCAGCCAGGCCACGGTGCGGGCATCCTCCGCCGGCGGGAAGCCGACGGCCACGCACAGGCCCTGGGCCTCGCAGGCCCGGGCCAGGTTCTGCCAGCCGTGCTCGGCCAGCTCGGTGTGCAGCAGGGCGTCGAACTGCTCGTCGCGGCCCTCCAGGTCCATGCCCAGGCCCTCGGCCAGGATGCCCCGGAAGACGTGGCGGTGCAGGTGGCGCAGGGCGCCGTCGATGAGGTCGTGGACGACCAGGGTGACGGGGGCGGCGAGGCCGCCGAGGCCCCGGGCCTCCAGTACCTCGGCCAGGGCCTGCTGCACGTCGGTCCAGGGCCTGTGGTCCAGGCCGTGCAGAACCACCGGCGCCCGCGCCTCAGATGGGGGCGCAGATCCGGTAGGCATCGTTTTCCTTCAGGCCGGCGACGAACTCCTCGCCCAGCCAGGGTTCGCACTGCTCGTCCGTGAGGCCGAGGGCGTTCAGCGCCGCCCGGCGGGCCGCCAGGTCCGGATGGGCGCGGGTGCCGATGCCGATGCCGGCGATCAGGCAGTTGGCGGCGGCCAGGCTGCGCAGCACCGGCGTCGCCAGGGCGGCATCGCCGGGCGCGGCGAGGTCGGTGCCCATGTAGTCGCCGAAGCGCGGCGGCAGCTTCCATTCGGCGGCGGCCTCGCGCCCCACGTCCCAGTGGTCCCGGCCGAACAGTCGGCGTTCCACCTCGGCGCTGGCGGCGCCGGTGGCCAGCATCTCGTCGAGGACCAGTTCGTAGCGGACCGGGTCGTGGGTGAACAGCAGCACCTTGCCCATGTCGTGCATGAGTCCGGCGATGAAGGCCTCGTCCTGCTCCCGGACGTGGTCGAGGCCTTCGCAGACGGCATGGCCGGCGAGGGCGGTGAGCAGCGAGTGCTGCCAGAGGTGGATGCGGAAGATGGGGTTGCGGGTGTTCGCGAACAGGGAGCGGCTGAAGGCCAGCATGGCCAGGGACCGGACCACGTTGAAGCCGAGGACGCTGATGGCCAGGGGAATGGTCCCGATGGTCCGGCCCCGGCTGTAGAGCGGTGAGTTCACCACCCGCAGCACCAGGGTGGCGACGCCCTGGTCCGAGCGCACGTAGCTGTCCAGGTCGCGGAAGCAGCTGTTGGACTCCATGTCCAGGCGGATGATCCCGGAGATGATGTCGGCCTGGACCGGGATGTTCCTGTAGTCGATGACGGTGCGCTGCACGGGTCTGCCGGGGCCGTGGACGGGAATGGCCGATTGTAGCAGCGGCCGTCGGAACTCCCGGCGGCGGACCCCGCGTCGCCATGGCGGCGGTCCCGAAATGCATCGCAACCGATGCCACGGCTCCGTAGGAGCGCCGCATGCGGCGCGATGCAGCGGTTCCGAAACGCATCGCAACCGATGGCACGGCCCCGCAGGAGCGCCGCATGCGGCGCGATGGAGGGGGCTCGGAAAGGCATCGCGGCGTGGCCGCCGCTCCTACAAAAAACCGGATGGCGGTGGTCCGGAAACCCGCCGCGTTGCCCCCGCTGCCGGCGCCTCAGAACCCGTGCTTCTCGATCAGCCGATAGACGTTGCGCTCGCTGATCCCCAGGGCGGAGGCGGCCTTCTGCCGGTTGCCGCCGTACCTGGCCAGGGCCTGGCGCAGGTATTCGCCCTCGATCTGCTCCAGGGTGGGCTCCTGGGCGAAGCGCAGGGTGACGCCGCCGTCTGCGCGGGGCAGGAAGGCCAGGTGTTCGGGGCGCACCTGGCTGCCGGGCCGGGCCAGGATCACGGCGCGCTCGATGGCGTTCTTCAGCTCCCGCACGTTGCCGGGCCAGTCGTAGGCGGTCAGCAGCTTGAGGGCGTCTGGCGCCAACTGGGCAGGGGCGGTGCGCGAGAGTCCGGCCAGGAAATGGCGGGCCAGGGGCTCGATGTCCTCGCGCCGCTCGCGCAGCGGCGGTACGGTGATGACGAAGCGCGACAGGCGGAAGTAGAGGTCGTTGCGGAAGCTGCCGTCCTTGCCCATGGCGGCGATGTCGCGGTTGGTGGCGGTGACGAAGCGGGCGTCGGCCTTCAGGGTCTTGGTGCCGCCCAGGCGGCGGAAGGTGCCGGTCTCCAGCACCCGCAGCAGCTTGGACTGGATGCCCGGGCTCACGTCGCCGATCTCGTCGAGGAAGAGGGTGCCGCCGGCGGCCTCCTCGATCAGGCCCTTCTTCTGCCGGTCGGCCCCGGTGTAGGCGCCGCGCTCATGGCCGAACAGCTCCGATTCGAAGAGCTGCTCCTGCAGGCCGCTGGCGTCGATGGGCACCAGCTCGCGGCCGGCCCGGGCGCTCTTCTCGTGGATGGCCTGGGCCACCATCTCCTTGCCGCTGCCCGATTCGCCGAGGATCAGCACCGTCGTGTCGGTGGGGGCGACGGCCTCCACCATGGCTTCCACCTCGCGCATGGCGCGGCTCTCGCCGACCAGGGGGCCCGGCCGGTGGGAGGCGAGCTGGGAGCGGTAGAACTGGTTGTGCTGGCGCAACTCGGCGTTCTCGATGACCCGGCGCACGGTGAGCTCCAATTCCTCCAGGTTCACCGGCTTGGTCAGGTAGTCCGAGGCCCCCTGGCGGATCACGCTGACCGCGTTGCGGATGGAGCCGAAGCCGGTCAGCACGATGACCGGGTACTGGCCGCGCAACTCGGCGAGCACCTTCTCGGCGTCGCTGTCGGGAAGCTTGAAGTCGAGGATGATGGCGGCCGGTTCCATCTCGGCCAGGCGGCCCTGGGCCTCCGCCCAGCTGGCGGCGCCGACGGGCTCGAAGCCCATGCCGTCGAGCTGGCGGCGGAGCAGGGAGTTGAAAATGCCGTCATCATCGACGACGAGCAGTGCCTTTTTCATCGTGCGTTCTCCATGGCCGCCTCGGCCAGCGGCAGGCGCAGGCGGAAGCGGCTGCCGACGCCGGGTTGGCTCTCCACCTCGATGGCGCCGCCGTAGCGCTGCAGGATGTTGCGCACGATGGTGAGGCCCAGGCCGGTGCCGGCCACGTTGTCGGCCCTTCGGCTGAAGAAGGGGTCGAAGATGTGGGGCAGGTGCTCGGGCGCGATGCCGACCCCGGTGTCCGAGACGTCGAGGACCGCCTCGCCCGCCGCGGCGCTGACCTCGACCGTCAGGGTGCCGCCTTCGGGCATGGCGTGGTGGGCGTTCTGGAACAGGTTCAGGAAGACCATGCGCAGTTCGCCCTCGTCGGCCAGGACGCGGATGCCGACGGGCGGCAAGGACAGGTCCTGGACGATGCGGCGCATGCGGGCGTCGTAATCCAGCAGGCGCAGGGCGTCGTCGAGGGCGAGGGCCAGGTCCACCACCTGGGGCGCCTCCTCCGGCGTGCGGGACAGCATCAGCAGGCGGTGGGTGACCGCGATGCACTTGTCGATCTCGTTGTCGATCAGGTCCAGGTAGCTGCCGATCTCGCCGGGCGTGCAGCGGTCGTGGCGGATGTCCCGGGCCAGGCCCTGGACGCCCAGGCGCACGGAGGCCAGGGGATTGTGGATCTCGTGGGCGATGCCGGCGGCCAGCAGCCCCAGTTCCGAAAGCCTTTGCTCGTGGGATACCCGGGCCGCCTGGGTGAGGTCCCGGATCGACTCGACGACCAGCCGCTCCTTGCGCCCGCCGTCGTCCAGCTCGACCAGCGCGGCGTGGACCTCGACCGGGAGCAGGGTGCCGTCGGCCCGCTGGTGCCGGTGGGTGCACTTGAGGGTGTCGCCCACCTGCCGCAACTCGTGCAGCGGACAGGTGACGAGGGTGGGCACGCAGGGTTCCCGGCGGCCGTGGCTGGTCTCGTGGCAGGGCCGGCCGGCGACCCGTTCGAGGGGCAGGCCCATCTGGCGGGCGAAGGCGCCGTTGGCCATGACGATGCGGCCGTCGATGGCGCGGATGACGCGCACGCCGTCGGGCAGGCTGTCCAGGATGCCCTGCAGGTGGGCCTCATGGGCCTGGACGCGGGCGAGCTGGGCCTGCAGCCGCTCGGCCATGCGGTCGAAGCGGCGGCCCAGGTCGGCCAGTTCGTCGTCGCCGGTGGCGCCGACCCGCCGGGCGAGGTTGCCGGCCTCCAGGTCGGCGCTGGCCCGGGCCAGTTCCGCCACCGGTTGCAGGACCTGGCGGTTGAGGGCGCGCCAGAGCACGGCCGTCATCAGGACCAGCACCAGCAGGCCGGCGCCGGTGAAGGCGGCGGCGCTGCCCCAGGCATGCTGGCGGATTTCGCCGGCGTCGTAGTCCACGACCAGGATGCCGTTCACCGGGTGGGCGGCGGCATCCCCATGGCATTCCTTGCAGGCCGGCTTGTTGCGCACGGGGTTCACGGAGCGCAGGACCTCGGCGCCGTCCTCCCGGTGCAGGAAGGCCGTAGCCGGGCCGCGGACGCCGGTCCCGGGCACCAGGTCCGGCTTCTTCCGGCCCAGCAGCTCGGGTGCGGAAGCGAAGCGGACCTCGCCGGCCGGGTCGAGGATCATCACGGAGCGGATGCCGGGCTGGGTGCCCAGGCGGCCGACGATTTCCGCCAGGCCCGGCACGTCGCGCTTGAGCATGGCGTTCTCCAGGGCGGCCTGGAGCAGCAGGTTGAAGCCGGCCGAGGCGCGGCTGCGCTCGTTTTCGAGCTGCCCGCGGTAGGCGGCCAGGAAGGCGCCCAGGAGCAGGGCCGAGAGCAGCCCGGCGGCGACCAGCAGCCGCAGCAGGATGCGGCGCTTGAGGGGGGAGGCGAAGGGACTCATCGGCTGGGGACTATATCGCCAATTACCCGTTCATCGTGCCGCAAAAAAGACGCCGGAGCGGACCCCGGCGCGAGTGGGAGCGTAGGGCGGATGTCCAGGGTCCGTGCTCATTCAGGCGACCCGCCGGCTGAGCGAGGACAGACCCTAGCCCTCCTTCCCCTTCGAATGGGGCACGAAGGCGATGGAGGGTGTGGTGAGGTCGGGGTTGGCGAGGTTCTTGACGCGTTTGACGGGGATGTCGTGGGGGCCGAGGGCGGGGGTGGGATGGGTGCCGGCCCAGAGGGCCTCGATGGGGCCGATGTCGAGCACGCGCATCATGCAGCCCATGACGCAGTAAGGCTTGCGGCCGGCGTCGATCTCGTCCACGCAGAGGTTGCACTTCTTCACCACCTTGGCCTCCGGGTCCCACTGGGGCGCCCCGTAGGGACAGGCCGCCTCGCAGCGCCGGCAGCCGATGCACAGGGAGGAGTCGATGTCGACGATGCCGTCCTTCTCCCGCTTCCAGATCGCCCCGGTCGGACAGGTCGGCAGGCAGGCCGGCTCGGCGCAGTGGTTGCAGGACATGTTCACCTTGTAGGCGAAGACGTCCGGGTAGTGGCCGCCCTCGATGTACATCACGCGCCGGAAGCGCGGTCCCGGTGGCAGGCCGTTCTTGTCCTTGCAGGCGATCTCGCAGGCCCGGCAGCCGATGCAATCGACGTTGTGGTGGATGAAGCCCAACTGGCTTTGCGGCTTCACCGGTTCATAGGTCTGGGCCAGCTTCCGTTTCAGGGCCGCCTTCACTTCCTGCTTGTCGAGTTTCCTGGTCATGGCATCACCCGATGGCCCGCGCGGGGACCGGCAAGGGCGCCGGCAAGGTTGAAGTCAAGGGCAGCGCCGAAGTCAAGGTCCAGGGCTTCACCGCAAAGACGCAAAGGCGCCAAGAAGCGCAAAGGAATGCATCGAACAACCGCGGCCCCCCACTCCCGGCCGTTTGCCTTGCTTTGCGTCCCTGCGCGCCTTGGCGCCTTTGCGGTGAGGTTTTGCATGGCTAGGCATCCCTGCGGAAGACGACGGAGCGGGCGGTGGCCTGGACATCCCAGCCGGGGCGGTGGTTGCGGCTGGTCTTCTTCAGGTTGCAGAGCACCGTGTTGTAGGCGAAGGCGCCGGCCGGGCTGGGCTCGTCCTTGGTCAGGAAGTCCGGATTGCCGGCCAGGTCGATGCCGTCCTGGTCGCGGTCCATCCAGGCCCCCTCGTAGAGCACCACCACCCCGGGCATGCAGCGCTCGGTGACGTAGGCCGGCACCACCACCGTGCCACGGTCGTTCCACACCTCCACCATGTCGCCGGTGGCGATGCCCAGGCGCTCGGCGTCGCGCCGGCTGATCGTCACCTCCTGCTGGTAGGTCTCGCGCAGCCAGGGGATGTTGTGGAAGATGGAATGGGTGCGCCAGCGCGGGTGCGGGCTGATCATGTGGAAGGGGTAGTCGCGGGTCTTCGGGTGGTTGAGGGACTCGAAGGGCTCGATCCACTTGGGGATGGCGGGGATCGGGTAGCCGTACTGGGTCCGGGTCCAGTCCTTCACCTGGGCGAGCGTGGTGGACAGGATCTCGATCTTGCCGGAGGGGGTCTCGAAGGGCTCGCCGTCCTCGATCTGGGCCCGGAAGGCGACCAGGGGCTCGTCGAAGACGAACTTGTAGACGCCGCGCCGCTTGAACTCCTCCCAGCCCATGCTGACACCCTGGTGGTCCTGGACCTTCTTCCACCAGGCCACCAGGTAGGCTTCGTCGGTGGCGTCGGGGTTGTCGAAGTAGCTGCGCTCGGCGCGCGGGTTGTAGCGGCGGCCGAAGTCCTTGAGGCTGGGGTCGAGGGCTTCCAGGCGCCAGGCGAGTTCGGTAAAGACCTGCAGGTCGGTCTTCGATTCGCCCAGGGGCTCGATGACCTTGGGCCGGTGGATGTAGTAGTGGCCCTTGTACCAGGGCAGGCCGACGTCGTGGCGCTCGAAGTGGGTGGCGATGGGCAGGAGGACGTCGGCCCAGAGGCCGGAGGGGGTGATGGTGGAGTCGGCGCAGACGACCAGCTCCAGCTTCTTCACCGCCTCGATCTCCTTGTTCACGTTGGTCAGCTGGTTGAACCAGTCGGAGCCGTGCCACCAGATGGCCTTGATGTTGGGGATGGCGCCGTCGAGCTGGTCGTCGCGCGGCCAGCAGCCGATCTCCTCGCGCTTGACGTGGGGGTAGTTGAGGACGCAGTGGGCCCAGCGGTCGGACTTGATGGAGGCGAACCAGACGTTGGCGTATTGGTCGTAGGGGTAGGCGACGGATTCGGCGTGCCAGCCCTTGCCGACGCCTTCGGCGCAGCCGCCGAGGATGCCGATGTTGCCGGTCATGGCCTGCAGGGCGGCGGCCATCCGGTTGTACTGCTCGCCGTAGGAGGCACGCCCGGGACCCCAGGAGGCTTTCAGGGCGGCCGGCTTGGTGGTGGCGTACAGGCGGGCCAGCTTCTCGATGTCCTTGGCCGGGACGCCGCAGATCTTCTCGGCCCAGGCGGGGGTCTTGGGGACGCCGTCGCGGGTGCCGAGGATGTAGTCCTTGAAGCTTTCCTGGCCGCGGGCCCAGTCGGGCAGGGTGCCTTCGTCCATGCCCTGGCAGTACTGGTCGATGAAGGCCTGGTCCTGGAGCTGCTCGCTGAAGATGACGTGGGCCATGCCGGCCAGCATGGCGGCGTCGGTGTTGGGCCGGATGGGGATCCACCAGGCGTCGTAGGCGGCGGCGGAGTCGGTGTATTGCGGATCGACGACGACGAACTTGCAGCCACGCTGCTTGGCCAGCCGCAGGTAGTAGAAGGTGTTGCCGCCGTGGAAGGTGTAGGCGGGGTTCCAGCCCCACATGATGACGAGCTTGGAGTGGGCGAAGGCGTCGTCTTCGTTGCCGTCCTCGATGGTGCCGAAGGTGATGCGGGAGCTGAAGGTGGTGCCCTGGTAGCTGGGCACGGACCAGGAGTTGGTGCGGCAGCCGAACATGCCGAGGAAGCGGGCGAGCAGGCCTTCGATCTGGTCGGACTTGTGCAGGACGCCGTAGGAGGTGCCGGCATAGGCCTGGTCGAGGATGGCGGTGGGGCCGTACTTGCTCTTCAGTTCGACCATCTTCTTGGCGACGAAGTCGAGGGCTTCGTCCCAGGAGACGCGCTTGAAGCGGCCGCTGCCCCGTTCGCCGACGCGCAGCATGGGGTAGAGGAGGCGTTCGGCGGAGTAGAGCCGGGAGCGGTAGGAGCGCCCGCGCAGGCAGGCGCGCAGCTGGGGTTCTTCGACGGTGTCCTTGCCGAAGGCACCATTGGCCTGGTAGCGGCCGTCGTCGGTGGACAGGCGGACGATGACGTCGCCTTTCTTGTGGGCAACGAGCATGTGCCGGGAGCCGCAGTTGTGGTCGCAGCTGGTGACGACGGTCTGCAGCTGGTCGTCCCGGGGATAGGGCTCGTAGGCGAAGGCCTGGGCGTCCTTGCCCTGGCTGGCGAGTTCGACGAGGCCGGAGGTGGCGGCGACGGCGCCGGCGGCGCCGGCGGCCTTGAGGAAGCTGCGCCGCTCGGGGTTGAGCAGGCGGGCCAGGTCGAGGGGGGCGACGGGGGGAGGGGTCTTGTCCATGGGCCGGGTCAGTGGGATCGGGAGGCGGCAGGGGGGGCGTCGAGGCGGAAGCGGGCTTCGCTCCGGGTGGGCCGCCCTTCGGCCCAGGCAGGGGGGGGACCGCTCATGCCGGGCCAGTCGTGCCGCGGGTAGGGGTAGCTGATGCGGTACCAGGGGCGGCCGCCGTGGCAGCCGTGGCAGGCGTCGCCGCTCTTCCGGCCGGCGGCTTCGATGGCGTCGGCCTTGAGGTAGCTGACCTGGTGGCGGACGGTGCGGATCTTCTCGTGGCAGCCGGTGAGGCAGTCGTTGCCGAAGGCGCTCCGGATGTCCTGCCAGGGACCGGCGAGGTTCATGTTCTTCCAGGGCATCTGGCCGTGGCATTTGAGGCAGGTGGCTTCGGGATCGACCTGCTTGCGCAGGACGAAGGGGGCGTCCTTCTGCTGCGGGCCGGTGGCGGAGGAACCGGGGGCTTCTTCCCGCGGATCGTGGCCTTGGTGGCAGAAGCTGCACTTGAGGTCCATGAGTTCCTTGGCCAGGGGGGTGACGAGGTGGCGCCGGTGGAAGCTGTCCTGTTCGCCCTGGTAGGTGCTGGCCTGCTGGTACCAGGCCCGGGCATCCTTGGCGGCCAGGCCGGCGGGGGAGCGCTCGCGGATCCGCTCGTCGAGGACCTCCCGGTGGCAGGCGAGGCACTGGTCGTCGGTGGCCCGGGCGATGGCGGGCTGGAAGTGCAGGGGACTATAGACCTGCCGGGCGTAGTCCCGGCTCCAGCCGTCGTCCCGGTGCCGCCGGTCGACTTCGTGGGTGACGCCGACCAGCACCAGCAGGATGAGGGCGAGCAGGAGGTTCTGCTTGTTCATGTCAGTGTGCCGCGCGGCCGGCCGGTGGGTCCAGGCGGGGCCCGCCCGGGCTCCCTCCCCCGGCCGACGGCCGGTGCCAGCCCCTCAGGTCGTAGGGCCCGCCCATGCCGGCCCGCGAAAACGGGCTGTACCACTCCCCCTGGTCCCGCACCATCGCTTCCACGCTGGCCGGTACCTCCCCTTCCACACCCGTCATCCCCCTTTCCCCCATCCCCTTCACCTCGGCCTTCACCGGCGCTCCTGCAGGCCGCTCAAACGGCAACAG
>JBPOHD010000117.1:0-9205 GCA_052035955.1 Pseudomonadota bacterium | reverse complement strand
GCCCCTCCGGGCGGCCGCGCGGGGCGCTGGGGGCTCCCCTCCCCCCGGCCCCTTCCCCGAGGGAGGGGGTGACGGCGGGTCGCCGCTGCGCGGCTCCATGTTCGTGGCTGCGCCCCTCCGGGCGGCCGCGCGGGGCGCTCATTTCCCCCCCTGCATTTCTCGCCGCCGGCGCGGCTCCGGCCACACGCCGGCCGGACGGTAGAGCATGACTGCGATCAGGGCGATGCCGAAGAGCAGCATGCGCAGGGATTCAGGATCGAGCAGCACCTTGCCGAAGACCGCCTGCTGGAGGGGGCCGGCGCCGTGGCGGAAGGCCTCGGGCAGGATGGTCAGCAGCAGGCCGCCGAGGATGACGCCCGGGATGTGCCCCATGCCGCCCAGCACCACCATGCAGAGGACCATCACGGATTCGAGCAGGCCGAAGCTCTCCGGCGAGACGAATTCCTGGAAGCCGGAGAAGAGTCCGCCGGCCACGCCGCCGAAGGAGGCGCCCATGGCGAAGGCGAGCAGCTTGACGTTGCGGGTGTCGATGCCGCAGGCCTTGGCGGCCACCTCGTCCTCGCGGATGGCCACCCAGGCGCGGCCGATGCGCGAATCCTGCAGGCGAAGCGAGACGAAGACGATGCCCAGGGCCAGCAGCACGAAGAGGTAGTAGTAGAGGTAGATGCCGGGGACCTTCATGCCGGCGATCTCGAAGCCGTGGGACAAGGGCTGGCCGGCGATGGAAATGGCATCGATGCGGGCGATGCCCTTGGGGCCGTTGGTGATGTTGATCGGCGCGTTGAGGTTGTTGAGGAAGATGCGGATGATCTCGCCGAAGCCCAGGGTGACGATGGCCAGGTAGTCGCCGCGCAGGCGCAGCGTCGGGGCGCCCAGCAGGACGCCGAAGAAGCCGGCCACCAGGGCGCCCAGGGGCAGGATGGCCCAGGCCGGCCAGTGCAGGCCGAAGTGGGGCGAGGCGAGCAGGGCGTAGAGGTAGGCGCCGACGGCGTAGAAGGCGATGTAGCCTAGGTCGAGGAGTCCCGCGAAGCCGACCACGATGTTGAGGCCCAGGGCCAGCATGACGTAGAGGGCGGCGAAGTCCAGCACGCGCACCCAGGTGTTGCCCAGTCCGGCGCCGACGGCGAAGGGTGCCACCGCCAGGGCCACGGCGATCAGCAGGACGCCGGCATAGACCTTCCCCCTTTCGCTCATTCCCTGCTCCGGGCCGTCCCAAGGCGGGACGGCAGGCCGCCGGAGGCGGCATCCGCGCAAACGTTTCCGAACCGCGCCCCGTGACCGGCGAGCGCAGCGAGGAAGCGGGCTCCCCTCCGCGAGGAGGGGCGGGGGGAGGCGGGCCTAGTCTTACGCACGCTCCGCCACCTTCTCGCCCATCAGTCCGGAGGGCCGGAAGATCAGGACGACGATCAGCACGAAGAAGGCGAACACGTCCTGGTAGTGGGAGCCCAGGACGCCGCCGGTCAGGTCGCCGATGTAGCCGGCGCCCAGGGCCTCGATGATGCCCAGGAGGATGCCGCCGACCATGGCCCCGGCCAGGTTGCCGATGCCGCCCAGGACCGCCGCCGTGAAGGCCTTGAGGCCGAGGATGAAGCCCATGTGGTAGTGGGCGATGCCGTAGTTGGCCGACACCAGGACCCCGGCCAGGGCAGCCAGCGCCGAGCCGATGACGAAGGTCAGCGAGATGATGCGGTTGGCATCGACCCCCATGAGCGCGGCGACCGCCGGATTCTCCGCCGTGGCCCGCATGGCGCGGCCCATGCGGGTACGGTTCACCAGCAGCATCAGTCCGCCCATGGTCAGGGCCGCGACGACGACGATGAGGATCTGCACCTCGGTGATCTGGGCCCCCAGGACCTCGTGGTTGGCCGAGGGCAGCAGGGCCGGCACTGAATGGTAGTTGCGGCCCCAGACCAGCATGGCCACCTGCTGCAGGACGATGGAGACGCCGATGGCCGTGATGAGGGGCGCCAGGCGCGGCGCGTTGCGCAGGCGGCGGTAGGCCACCCGCTCGATGGCGAAGCCCAGGGCCATGCAGACCAGGGCCGCGAAGGCCAGGGCGAGCAATACCGCCAGGGGACCGGGAACGCCCGCTGCCGCCAGGGGCTTCATGGCCGCCAGGGCGGCCAGGGCGCCGATCATGACGACCTCGCCGTGGGCGAAGTTGATCAGCCCCAGGATGCCATAGACCATCGTGTAGCCCAGCGCCACCAGGGCATAGATGCTGCCCAGGGTGAGGCCGTTGAAGATCTGCTGGAGCAGGATGTCCATGACGGGGGGATCGGATGCCGGACATGGAAACGGCACCGCGAGGGTGCCGTTTCCACGGGGCCTTGGCCGGGCTTACTTCTTCTCGGCGGCGGCTGCGGGTGCCGCGGGAGCGGGCGTGCCCGCCATGCCGCTCATTCCGGACATGCCGGACATGCCGGACATGCCACTCATCCCGGACATGCCTCCCATGGCGGCCGGTTGGGCCTCGGCGGCCGGCGCGGCGGGGGCGCCGCCGATGGTGTCCATGGCCTCCCACTTGCCGCCCTTGGCGACGTAGAGGGTGATGGCGCCGTCCTTGATGTCGCCCTTCTCGTCGAAGGTGATGCGGGTGGTGACGCCCGGGAAGTCGGTCTTCGGCAGTTCGGCGGCGATCTTTGCCGGCTCGGCCGATTGGGCCCGCTTGATGGCATCGACGACGACCATCACCGCGTCATAGGCGTAGGGGGCGTAGAGCTGGATGTCCAGGTTGAACTTGGCCTTGTAGCGCTCCACGAACTTCGGGCCGCCGGGCATCTTGTCCAGGGGCACGCCGGGCAGGGAGCAGTAATGGCCTTCGGCGGCGTCCCCGGCATTCTTGACGAACTCCGTCGTGCAGCCGCCGTCGCCCATCAGCAGCCGGGCCTTGATGCCCAGCTTCTTCATCTGCATGGCCATGGGCGCGGCCTGCGGGTCCATGCCGCCGTAGAAGATCAGGTCCGGCTTCTTGCCCTTGATCTTGGTGAGGATGGCGGCGAAATCGACGGCCTTGTCGTCGGTGTGCTCCTCGGCCACGACCTTCACGCCGGCGGCGGTGGCGGCGGCCTTGAACTGGCTGGCCAGGCCCTCGCCGTACTGGGTCTTGTCATCGACCACGGCGACCGTCCTGGCCTTCAGGTTGTGGCCGGCGTAGTCGCCGAGCACCTTGCCCTGCTGCTCGTCGTTGGCCATGACGCGGAAGGCCGTCTTGAAGCCCTGCTTGGTGTAGTCGGGGTTGGTCGCCGAGGGGGAGACCTGGGGCAGGCCGGCGTCGGAGTAGATCTTGGAGGCCGGGATGGTGGTGCCGGAGTTCAGGTGGCCGATGACGGCGTTCACCTTGGCATCGACGAATTTCTGGGCCACCAGGGTGCCCTGTTTCGGATCGGCCTGGTCGTCTTCCTTCATCAGTTCGAACTTCACGTCGCGGCCGCCGATCTTCAGCTTGGCCTCGTTGGCGTCGTCCACCGCCAGCTGGGCGCCGTTCTCGTTGTCCTTGCCGATGTGGGCCTGGGGACCGGTCAGCGGCGCGGCGTGGCCCAGCTTGACCACCAGGGGCGGCGGCGGGGGCGGCGGGGCGGCGGCCTGGGGCGGCGGCGGGGGCGGCTCTTCCTTGCCGCAACCGATCATGGCGACGGCGGCGAGGACGGACAGGGAAAGGACGCGGACGGGGACATTCATGGGGGGCTTCTCCGGGGAGATGGATGCGGGATCGAAAATCGTGGCCGATTCTGCTTGCCGGCCCATCCCTTGTCAATAACGATGACGGCCTTGTCCCAATCCCGGGAACGGACGAAAAAAAACCGGCCCGCACGGGGCCGGTTCTTCCTGACCTCGCGAACGAGGTTCACTTCATCGAGAGGACCCACTTGACCAGGGTCTTCACGTCGTCGGGCTTGACGGCAGCATTGGGCGGCATCGGAACCTCGCCCCAGGCGCCCTTGCCGCCCTTGGTGACCTTCTCGGCCAGCTTGGCCTCGGCGTCCTTCTGGCCGGCGTACTTCTTGGCCACGTCCTTGTAGGCGGGGCCGACGATCTTCTTGTCGGCGGAATGGCAGGCCATGCAGCCGCTCTTCTTGGCCAGTTCCTCGTTGGCCATGGCATTGGTGGCGACCAGGGCGGCGCCGGCGATCAGGGTGGCGACAACAGCTTTCATCTTTATCCTCGCTTGGTGTGGTGGGGGTGGCGGAACAAACCGGCAGTCTAGCCGAATTCAATCCGCCTGCAAATTCCGCTCCAGGGCTTCGAACTCGGCGGCCGGGGCAAGGCAAGTAACGCCGCGGCAGACCCAGGCGTTGACACGATCGGTCTCCGGTTTCGCCAGTGCGGTTGGCACGTCTTCTAGGCCGTTGGGCAGCGGAAGGGCCAGGCGTCCCGGGCTTGGCCGGTCCTCGAGGCGGCGCTGCCAGCCGGCCACCTCCTCCGCGGGACCGCGCAGGATCACGATGGCCGGAGGGAGCAGGGCCTCCTCGAGGGCTTCGCACAGGCTGGACCAGCCACCGCCCTGGCGCCCCATGGCCGGGGCGAAGCTCGCCAGGGTTCGCCGGGCCGCCTCCAGGTAGCGGGGTTCCCCGAGCAGGTGGCCCAGGCGCTGCAGGGCCGTGGCCGCGACGCCGTTGCCCGAGGGGGTGGCATTGTCGTGGCCCGGCCGGGGGCGCTGGATCAGCGCCTCGTGGTCATGGCGGGTGAAGTAGAACCCGCCCCGTTCCGCATCCTCGAAGTCGGCCAGCAGGGCGTCGGCGAGTTCCCGCGCGAAGTCCAGGTCGGCGGCGCGGAAACGGCACTGGAGCAGTTCAAGCAGCGCCGCGAGCAGGAAGGCATGGTCGTCCAGGTAGGCGTTCAGGTGGGCCCGGCCGTCCTTGCTGGTGGCCAGCAGGCGGCCGTCGGCCCAATGGACCGCGCGCAGGAAATCGGTGGCGCGGAAGGCCGATTCGATCCAGTCCGGCCGGTCCAGCAGGCGTCCGGCCCGCGCCATGCCGGCGATCATCAGGCCGTTCCAACTGGTCAGGATCTTGTCGTCCAGGCCCGGGCGGACACGCTTGTCCCGTACCGCGAAGAGCTTTTCCCGGGCCGCGTCGAGCAGCGCCTCGTCCGCCGCGCCCGGATGGCCGGCCACCTTCAGGTGCCAGTGCCGGTCCCCGAAATTGGGCGCCTCGTCCAGCCCCCAGGCGACGCGGGCGACGGCCCATTCGTCGGCGCTCAGCGCCTGCCGGATCTCTTCCCGGTCCCAGACGTAGTAGCGCCCTTCCTCGCCTTCCGAATCGGCGTCCAGCGAGGAGTAGTAGCCGCCCGCCGGGGCCTGCATCTCGCGCAGGGTCCAGGCGGCGATGCCTTCGGCGGCCCGGCGCAGGAAGGCGTCGCCGGTGGCGGCGGCCACCTCGGCGTAGAGGGCGAGGAGGGGCCCGTTGTCGTAGAGCATCTTCTCGAAGTGGGGAATCTCCCAGCGCTCGTCCACGCTGTAGCGGCAGAAGCCGCCTCCCAGGTGGTCTTGGATGCCGCCTTCGGCCATGCGGACCAGCGTCGTCAGGACGACGCCGCGCGCCACCTCGTCGCCGTCGCCCACCGCCCGCCGCCAGAGCAGGGCCAGGTCGGTCGGATGGGGAAACTTCGGGGCGCCGCCGAAGCCGCCCCAACGGCCGTCGAAGCTGCGCACCAGCACTTCCCGGGCGGTGGTCAGGGGTCGGGCGTCCAGGTCCGCCGTGCCGGCGCCGCCCGCGTCCAGGCCGGCCAGGGCCTCGCGCAGGGAGCGGTTCTGGTCCTCCACGTCGGCGCGCCGGTCCCGGAACGCGGCGGCCACCTGCTCGCAGAGGCCGGCAAACCCGGGCAGGCCGTAGCGGGGCGACTTCGGGAAGTAGGTGCCGCCGAAGAAGGGCGTCCCGTCCGGGGTGAGGAACATGGTCAGGGGCCAGCCGCCGGGGCGCTGCTGCAGGAGCTGGTGCGCCGTCTGGTAGATCTGGTCCAGGTCCGGCCGCTCCTCCCGGTCCACCTTGACGTTCACGAACAGGCGGTTCATCACCGCCGCCACGGCCTCGTCCTCGAAGGACTCGTGGGCCATCACGTGGCACCAGTGGCAGGCCGAGTAGCCGATGGACAGCAGGATGGGCCTGTCCTCGGCACGCGCCCGGGTGAGCGCTTCCTCACCCCAGGGGTACCATTCGACGGGGTTTTCTGCGTGTTGCGCCAGATAGGGGGAAGTTTCGGCGGCGAGGCGGTTCGGCATGGTCCTGTTCGTTCCTGCGAGGTCGGAAGGCCATTGTCCGGGGTCGGGCGCCACGTCCGCAACAGGGACATCCGGAATCCGCCACCACCGGGGTACCCAGGGCGGCGACGAAGGGTGGTCGCTTTTTCGCGTTGGCGAGGGCTTGGCGACGTTGCCGTCATTTGCCAACCACCGGCCGGATCGGCCGGATAGCCGGCGCATGCCTGCCTATCGTCCGGCGAGCTTTCCCCGTCCTGGCCGGTTGGCGGTGCCGTCCGGCAGTTCCTCCGCCAGCATGTCCAGGAAAACGCGGGTCTTGGCCGGCATCAGGCGGCGGCCGGGGAAGACGGCCCAGGCGGGCGCGGACGGCAGGCACCAGTCGGGCAGGATGCGCACCAGGTCGCCACGGGCCACGATGGGCGCCGCGTAGTGGTCCGGCACGGCGGTGATGCCGCTGCCGCGGCGGGCGAGGATGACCAGCAGGTCGGGGGAGTTGGCGGTGATGCAGGCCTGTGGCGCGACCTCCACCCGGGTCTTGCCGCGGCCGAGGACCCATGACACTGGTTTGCCCCGGGCCGGCAGGCCGAGGGTCCGGTGCCGTTCCAGGTCCTCGGGACGCTCCGGCAGCCCGTGGCGCACCGCATAGGCCGGGGAGGCGTAGAGGCCGGCCGAGAAGGTGGCGACCTGCCGGGCGGCGAGGCTGGCATCGTCGGGCAACTCGCCCATGCGGATGGCCAGGTCGAAATTCTCCGCCAGCAGGTCCACCCGCCGCGGCGAGAGGTCCAGCTCCAGCGTCACCGCGGGATGGCGCTCGACGAAGCGGGCCAGCAGGTCGGCCAGCACCAGGTTCGCGAAGTCGCCGGGCATCGAGACGCGCAGCCGGCCCCGGGGCTCGGCCTGCCGGTGCTGGGCCAGCGCCTCGGCCGCCGCCACCTCGTCGGCCACCTGCCGGGCGTGGTCCAGCAGGGCCTGGCCGAATTCCGTCAGCGAGAGCTGGCGGGTGGTGCGCAGGATCAGGCGTTCCCCGAGTCGCGCCTCCAACAGGGCGATGCGCCGGGACACGGTGGACCGGGGCAGGCCGACCCGTTCCGCCGCCCGGTTGAAGCTGCCGGCCTCGGCGATGCGCGCGAACAGCAGCAGGTCGTTGGCGTCCAATTGTTCCATCATTGGAACAATGTTATCCGTTTTGGCGTCTTCCGCCCACGGGTGGCGAACACTACATTGCCAATACCCGACCAACGACCACGGAGAACGCCATGAACATCCTGCAGATCAATTCCAGCGCCCGCCGCGCCGGCTCCCATTCCTCCACCCTGGCCGACGACATTGCCGCCCGCACCCGGGCCGCCCATCCGGGCGCCTCGATGACGGTGCGCGACCTGGCCGCCAAGCCCCACCCGGCCCTGGACGAGGCAGCCTTGCAGGCCTTGTTCACGCCGGAGGCCCAGCGCACTGCCGGGCAGGCCGCCCGCGTGGCCCTCGACGACGCGCTGATCGCAGAGGTCCAGGCGGCCGACGTCCTGGTCCTCGGCGTGCCCATGTACAACTTCGGCGTCAGCACCCAGCTCAAGAACTGGATCGACGCGATCTCCCGGGCCCGGGTCACCTTCCGCTACACGGAGAACGGCCCCGAGGGCCTGCTGACCGGCAAGACGGTTTATGTGGCCCTGACCCGCGGCGGCATCCACCGGGACCTGGCCTCCGACACCGTGGTGCCCTACCTGCGGACCGTCCTCGGCTTCCTGGGCATGACCGACCTGCGCTTCGTCTATGCTGAGGGTCTCGGCATGGGACCGGAGGCCGAGCAGCAGGGACTGGCCGGCGCCCGCGCCGAGATCGACGCCCTTTTCGCCTGAGACCCCGGCGACCGACAGGAGAGAGAACATGGATGCCAAAGTCATCGAAGCCGCCGGCCCGGAGGTCGCCAGTCCCCGCCCCGTGGAGCGCCTGGTCGGCGGCCAGGGGGTCATGGACGGCGCCGGCGTGCGCATCAACCGGGTGCTGACCCAGAACCTGCAGCGCCGCCTCGACCCATTCCTGATGCTCGACATCTTCGGCAGCAACGATCCGGGCGACTACATCGCCGGCTTTCCCGACCATCCGCACCGGGGCTTCGAGACCGTCACCTACATGATCGCCGGCCGCATGCGCCACCGGGACAACGCCGGCCACGAGGGCCTGCTGGAAAACGGCGGCATGCAGTGGATGACGGCCGGCCGCGGCGTCATCCACTCGGAGATGCCGGAGCAGGAGGAGGGCCTCATGGAAGGCTTCCAGCTCTGGCTCAACCTGCCGGCCAAGGACAAGATGGCCGCCCCCTGGTACCGGGACTTCCAGGCCGCCGACCTGCCCCGCTTGCGCACGGCGGAGGGCGTCGAGGTCGTGGTCATCGCCGGCACGAGCCGCGGCGTTGCCGGCGCCGTCAGCCGGCCGGTCACCGAACCGCTGTATCTGGACATCCACCTGCCGGCCGGCGCGAGCTTCGCCGAAGTCCTGCCGGCGGGGCACAACGCCTTCGTCGTCCCCTACCGGGGCACGGTGACGGTGGCCGGAACGCAGGTGCCCCAGGGCCGCATGGCCCTGCTCGGCAACGCCGGCGACGGCGTCGTGCTGCGGGCCGAAGGCGGGCCGGCGAAGGCGGTGCTGATCGCCGGCCGGCCCCTGAACGAACCGATCGTCCAGCACGGCCCCTTCGTCATGAACAGCCAGGAGGAGATCCTCCAGGCCTTTCGCGACTACCGGGACGGCCGGTTCGCCTGACAGGGGTCCGCCAGCCCTCGGCCGGAGCCGAACGGGGCTGGCGGCCGTCCCAACTCTCGTCGCTCCCCGATCGGGCCGGTGGGGCGTTCCGCGGAGCGAAGGAAGGACATCGCGCCGCATGCGGCGCTTGTATGTTGAGAAGCGGCAGGCGTAGAAAGAGCCTGTCGGGGCGGAGGGACAAACGGCGCTTCTGGCTAACCGCACAGACTGTAGGAGAAGTCGTCCCGCCCTCACCTCAGCGCCAAT
>JBPOHD010000022.1:0-13911 GCA_052035955.1 Pseudomonadota bacterium | reverse complement strand
CTGATCATGACCGTGGCGACCATCGCCACGGAAATCGCCCTCTACCTGTTCATCGTCAAGACCTTTCCGGTGCTGCCGCGCGAAGCGCACGCGGCCGCCTGACCCCTTCGAGCAAAGGAGAAATCCGTGGCAAAACGTATTACGGTCGATCCCATCACCCGCATCGAGGGGCACCTGCGCATCGACGTCGAAGTCGACAAGGGCCACGTCACCAAGGCCTGGTCCTCGGGCCAGATGTGGCGCGGCATCGAGAAGATCCTGGTCGGGCGCGACCCGCGCGAGGCCTGGTCCTACACCCAGCGCTTCTGCGGCGTGTGCACCACCGTGCATGCCATCACCTCGGTGCGCGCCGTCGAGAACGCGCTGCAGCTCGAGGTGCCGGTCAATGCGCAGCTGATCCGCAACATCATCCAGACGGCCCATGCGGTGCAGGACCACATCGTGCACTTCTACCACCTGTCGGCGGTGGACTGGGTGGATGTGACCTCGGCGCTGAAGGCCAATCCGGTCACGACGGCGAAGCTGGCCGAGTCCCTGTCCGACTGGCCGCTGAACGGGCCGCACGAGATGAAGGCCGTCCAGGACCGCCTGAAGACCTTCGTCGGCAGCGGCCAGCTGGGCCCCTTCGCCAGCGGCTTCTGGGGACACCCGGCGATGAAGCTGCCGCCGGACGTGAACCTGCTCGCCGTGGCCCACTACATGCAGGCCCTGGACGTGCAGAACCTGGCCAACAAGATCGTCGCCATCCTCGGCGGCAAGAGCCCGCACATCCAGAACGTCGCCGTCGGCGGCGTTTCCAACTCCGTCAGCCACGATGCGCCCTCCGTGCTCAACATCGAGCGCCTGATGCTCATCAAGGGCTTCATCGACAAGCTCGACCACTTCGTCAAGTCCACCTACCTGACCGACGTGCCGGCGGTGGGCGCCTTCTACCTGGACTGGACCAAGTACGGCGCCGGGGTCACCAACTACCTCTCCGTGCCCGACTGTCCGCAGGACAGCAAGGGCACCGAGTTCGACCTGCCCGGCGGCTACATCGACGCCGGCGACATCGCCACCTACAAGCCGATCAAGACCTTCAACGACGCCTACTTCCGCGACGGCGTGGCGGAGAGCTCCAAGCACTCCTGGTACACGGGCGACAAGGCGCTGCATCCCTGGCAGGGCGAGACCGAGCCCCAGTACACGGACTTCCAGGACGACGGCAAGTACTCCTGGGTCAAGGCGCCCACCTTCTACGGCAAGCGCTGCGAGGTCGGGCCGCTGGCCGACGTGCATATCGGCCTGGCGGCCGGCAACAAGCGCTACACCAAGTACCTCAACCAGGCGATCGGCACGCTGAAGGCGGTCGGCAAGCTCAACGACGTTCCCCTGAAGGCGCTGCAGTCCACCATCGGCCGCCATGCGGCCCGTGCCGTGCGCTGCGCCGTGATGATGGACACCCTGAAGGACCAGTGGGAAAAGCTGGTGGCCAACATCGGCAAGGAGCAGACCACCTTCAACGCGCCTTCCTTCCCGAAGGGCGAGATCAAGGGCGTCGGCTTCCACCAGGCCCCGCGCGGCACGCTGTCGCACTGGGTGGTGATCGAGAACGGCAAGATCAAGAACTACCAGGCGGTGGTGCCGAGCACATGGAACGCCGGCCCGCGCGACGCCAACGACCAGATCGGCCCCTACGAGTCCTCGCTGATGAACAACCCGGTGGCCGACCCCGAGAAGCCGCTGGAAGTGCTGCGCACCGTCCACTCCTTCGACCCCTGCATCGCCTGCGCCATCCACATGTTCGACAACGAACAGCGCCCGATCGTCAAGGTGAAGGCCCTCTGAGTGGGTACGCCAGGCCAGGCCTCCGGGGGCATGGATAAACCGGGGATCCTCGTCATCGGCATGGGCAACGTGCTGATGCAGGACGAGGGCATCGGCGTCCGTGCCGTCGAGGAACTGGAAGCCCGTTACGAGCTTCCGGACCGGGTCCGCCTGGTTGACGGCGGGACCACCGGCATGGAGCTGTTCGAGCCGATGCGCAACGCCGACTGCCTGGTCGTCGCCGATGCCGTGAACGCCGACCGGCCACCGGGCACCCTGGTGCGCATCGCCAACGAGGAGATCCGGGCCTTCTTCCAGACCAAGCTGTCGAACCACCAGCTCGGCCTGTCCGACCTGCTGGCCCTGCTGGCCTTCAAGGGCGAGACGCCCCGCCATCTCGCGATCATCGGCATGGTCCCGCATTCGCTGCAGAACCGCCTCGGCCTCAGCGCGCCCGCCGCCGCCGGCCTCGACGGCATGGTGGAGATGCTGGTGGGCGAACTGTCCCGCCTCGGGGTGGAAGTCCGGCCGCGGGGCGAGGTGCGGGCCGGCCACTGGCGGCGGCAGGCCGAGCTGGAAGGCGCCGCCTGATGTGCATCGCCCTGCCCATGGAAGTGGTCCGCGGCGGGCCGGTGACGGCGCTTTGCCGCGGGCGCAACGGCGAGGAGGAGATCAACATGCTGCTGGTCGGCGAGCAGCCGGTGGGCACCTGGGTGCTGAGCTTCCTCGGCTGGGCCCGGGAGGTGATCAGCGAAGCCCATGCACGCGAGGTGGATCTGGCCCTCGACGGCCTGCAGGAGATCATGGACGGGGCCGAGTCGATCGACGTGGATGGCTATTTTCCGGGCCTCGGGACGCCGTCCGGGGAGGCCGCGTGACCGAAGCCGCGCCCACGCCGGCGGACCAGGGCGAACGCGTGCGGGAGGTCTTCGCGCGCATCCACCGGGAGCAGATGGACGGCCTGCCGTTGCTCAACAAGGCCTTGTCGGTGGCGACGCTGGGATTCCAGGACTTTCGCGGGCGTACGCTGGGCATGCTGGTCACGCCCTGGATGATGGGCCTCATGCTGCTGCCCAAGGCCGGGGATGGCTGGGAAGCATTGCCGCCGGGCCACAAGGCGACGCACGAGTTCCCCGGCGGCGCGCTGCGCTTCATGCTCAATGCCATCGAGGGCCTCGGCCCCTACCAGATGCATTCGGTGCAGTCGCCGGTCCATGTCTTCGTGGACCAGGCGGCGGCCGTCGAAGCCGCCGCAGCCTTCCTCGTCCGCATCCTGGCGGACCGGGATCCCGACGCCGCGCCGGAGGATCCCGTGGACGAGGAACTCCTGGGGAAGATCCTGCGCGGCGAGCCGGTGCCGGAGATCGACGGTGCCGCCGGCGTGGCCTCGGCAGCCACGCCCCGGGCAACCGCCCGCGGGCGCTGAGCTCGTTGCCCCATCCCGGCGCGGGACAGGCCGGGTCCGGCGGCGATCGGGTCGCCGCCAGCGGTCGACAGGGCCCGTTTCCGACCTATCGGGAATTCTGCCGGCCACCCGCCTGGCCGGCACGGGCCACGATCACGCTCCCGGTGTCCGGTGCGTCGGCGCGGGCGGCGGGACGCGCCGAATCGACCGGGTCTTGCGGCAAATCAAACGTACCGGCGATACTCATGCCTGAAAATTCCTTCTCCGGACCCGGAGGCGGGACCGGCCCCGTCGATGAACTGCCGGATCGAGGAAGGCATCCATGATCGTTTTCGCACACCTGAAATTCTCCCCGGACTGCGCCCTGGCCGTGGCCGAGACCTTTGGCCGGATCGCGCCCGTCCCGGACTTCATGAAGATCATCGGGCCCTTCATCCGCAGCAACATCGAGGAAGGCATCCTCACCGTCAGCATCTACGAATGCGACGACGCGCGCGTGGACGAGGCGATGGCCTACCTGAAGGCGCGCTACGCGGCCTTCGAGGCGATCGAGGGCGTCACGACCTCGGTGGAGGAATGGTTGGGGGTGGGGGTGGCGCTGAAGCTCCTGGAGGAGACGAACTCCGTCACCGATGCCCTGGACCTGGTGAATTTCCGTTTCTGATCGGACGGCCGCGAACATGAGCAAGGGAACGAAGACGGAGGCGCGGCAGGCCGCGACCTTCGACGATGTGGAGAAGTGTGTCGACGCGATCATCGCCAAGGTGGGCAAAAACATCGTGTTCGGCATGCCCCTGGGCCTGGGCAAGCCGAACCACCTGGCCAATGCGCTGTACCGGCGGGTGAAGGACGACCCGACGATGAATCTGCGCATCCTCACCGCCCTGTCCCTGGAAGTGCCCGCCGGCAGCAGCGACATGGAAAGGCGCTTCCTCGAACCATTCACCGACCGCATCTGGGGCAATTATCCCGCCCTCGAATACCTGCGCGACCTGCGCCGGGGCACGCTGCCGCCGAACATCCAGATCTCGGAATTCTTCATGAAGGCCGGCGTGTTCCTGGACAACCTGATCGAGCAGCAGAACTACATCTCCAGCAACTACACCCACATCGCCCGCGACATGCTGGAGAACGGCGTCAACGTGATCGCCCAGATGGTCGGCAGGAAGGTGATCGACGGGGTGACCTGTTACAGCCTGTCCTGCAACCCGGACGTGTCGCCCAACCTGATCCCCATGCTGCGCGAGATGGAGGAGAAAGTGGGCTACAAGGCGGCGGTGGTGGCGGCGGTCAACAACAACCTGCCGTTCATGTACCACGATGCCATGGTCCCGGCATCGACCTTCGACATGATCATCGACAACCCGTCCTACGACCACACGCTGTTCAGTACGCCCAACATGGCGGTGGAGATGGACGACTACCTGATTGGCATGCACGTCAGCACGCTGATCCGGGACGGCGGCACGCTGCAGATCGGCATCGGCTCCCTGGGCGACGCCATCGCCTACTCGATGATCCTGCGCCAGAAGCAGAACGACCAGTACAAGGCCGTCGTCGAGGACATGGAGGTGATGAGGAAAAGCAGCGACCTGGTGAAGCGCATCGGCGGCACGGACCGTTTCCGGGAAGGCCTCTACGGTTCGTCGGAGATGTTCGTGAACGGCCTCCTGGAACTGTACAAGGCCGGCGTCCTGCGCCGCAAGGTATATGACAACGTAGTCTTCCAGCGGCTACTCAACGAAAGGAAGATCAGCGAGAAGGTGACGCCCGCCATGCTCGAGCAGCTGGTGGTTTACGAGGCGGTGCGGCCGCGCCTCCGGCTCGCCGACCTGGACCTCCTGAAGCGCTACGGCGTCTTCAGGGCGGACGTCACGCTCGCCAACGGGATGCTGCGCACCGGCGACGGCCGGGAGATCTCCGCCGACCTGGGGGACGAGGCGGCCCTGAAGGAGGTGGGGCAGCATTGCCTGGGCGACCGCCTGAAGGGCGGCATCCTGATGCACGGCGGCTTCTTCCTCGGCCCGCGCAGCTTCTACGACACGCTGAACGCCATGGACGAGGAGGAGAGCAAGCAGTTCTGCATGACCACGGTGGACAACGTCAATCACCTCTACGGCAACCAGGAGTTGAAGACCCTGCAGCGCAAGGAGGGCCGTTTCATCAACACCTGCCTGATGGTCACCCTCTCGGGCGGGGTGGTTTCGGACGGCCTGGAGGATGCGCGCGTGGTCAGCGGCGTCGGCGGCCAGTACAACTTCGTCTCCATGGCCCATGCCCTGCAGGACGGGCGGCTGATCATGATGCTGCGCAGCCACCGGGTGAAGGATGGCGTGGCGATTTCCAACATCGTCTGGAACTACGGGCACATGACCATCCCGCGCATCCTGCGCGACATCGTCGTCACCGAGTACGGCATTGCCAACCTGCGCAGCAAGACCGACAAGGAGATCATGGCGGCGCTGCTGAACATTGCCGATTCACGCTTCCAGGACGAGTTGCTGGCCAAGGCCAAGGAGGCCGGAAAGATGCCCGCGGACTACGAGATCCCGGAGCAGTACCGCAACAACCTCCCCGAGGTGTTGCAGGCCAGGTTCACATCCTGGCGGGAGAAGGGGCTCTTCCCGCCTTTCCCCTTCGGCAACGACTTCACCGAGGAGGAACTGATCCTCGCCAAGGCCCTGAAGGGACTGAAGGCGAAGATGGCGAACAAGGTCGGCACCATGGCGGGCGGCATCCTGAACGTGATCCGGGGCGGCGACATCCCGCCCAAGGCCGTGCCCTACCTGAAGCGGATGAACCTGGAGAATCCGACCACCTTCAAGGACAAGGTGGTGCAGAGCCTGCTGGTGGCGGAATTGATCGAAGCCGGGCACGCCTGAGCGGGCCGAGGCCTTCCCCGGGCCGGGATGGCGGCCGGCCGTCCCGCCGCGCGGCTGCTCATCCTTCCAGCCAGAAGGTCACCGGCCCGTGGTTGGTCAGGCTGACGGACATTTCCGCCCCGAAC
Organism: Pseudomonadota bacterium; assembly: GCA_052035955.1. Taxonomy (GTDB): domain Bacteria; phylum Pseudomonadota; class Gammaproteobacteria; order Burkholderiales; family Rhodocyclaceae; genus JAEUNJ01. The sequence goes on along the minus strand of JBPOHD010000022.1, from coordinate 7,693 downwards.
TGGCCGGTTGCGACGGTCCCGTGCCGGCCGCGGACCTCGGCCACCAGGGCGTCGAAGAGTTCCTTCGCCCGCTCCGGGGCGGCGGCCGAGGAGAAGCTGGGGCGCGTTCCCTTGTGGGTGTCGGCGGCGAGGGTGAACTGGGGCACCAGCAGCAGGCCGCCACCCGTGTCGGTCAATGACAGGTTCATCCGTCCCGCGGTGTCCGGGAAGACCCGGTAGACCAGCAGGCGCTCGGCCAGGCGCCTGACGTTGGCCTCGCCGTCCGCCTTCGCGACGCCTATCAGGGCCAGCAGGCCCGCGCCGATCTCGCCGATGGTGGCGCCGGCGACCACCACGCGGGCCCCGGTGACGCGCTGGATAAGGGCGATCATGGATGGGCCGGCGGAGGGCGAAGCGCCGTGCGTTTCGGGCAGCGGTCCATGGCGGTGGCGGGCGGTAAGGAGGTGGCGCCCCGGAGACGAATCGAACGTCCGACCTACCCCTTAGGAGGGGGTTGCTCTATCCACTGAGCTACCGGGGCCCGGGCCGGGCCCGGCCGACGGGCTTTCCCGGTCGGCGGACCGCAGGGCGGAATTGCTGCCGGCCGGCGGTCCCGGGCGCGGGCGCTGGCCCGGCACAGGGTCGGCATTCTACCGCCAAGCGCGGGGGCGAAAGGGCGTCGGCGGGCGGTATTTGGGCGATGCGGGCGGTCCCTTGATTTATCATGACGGACATCGGACAGCCGGGGTTTGGCCCGGATATAACATGGGAGCAAGGAGCAATGGCAATCAGGAACGTGATGGTGCATCTGGACCAGGGGCCGCGGACGGAGCAGCGCCTGGGCTTGGCCGTGGCGCTGGCCCGCAAGCACGGCGCCCGGCTGGTGGGGGTTTTCGCGCAGCTGGCCGATGCCCAGCGGGTCGGCGTGGTGGCCTCCTGGCCGCCGGAAGAATACCGGGAGGCTGCGGAAGCCAGCCGGCGCCTCTTCGACGCCGGAGTGGCGGGCCTGCCGAATGCGGACTGGGTGGACGCCAACCGGGGCAGCGAATCGGAGGTGGTGCGGGTGGTGACGCTGCACGCCCGCCATGCGGACCTCGTGGTGATGGGCCAGCACGACGAGCGGGGCCGCCCGGCCGATCCGCCGGACCTGGTCCATGACGTGATCCTGGATTGCGGCCGTCCCGTGCTGGTGTTGCCCTATATCGGCGAGTTCGCGCAGATCGGCCGCTGCCCGTTGATCGCCTGGAGCGAGACCCGCGAGGCGGCCCGGGCCCTGGTGGATTCCCTCGACCTGATCGCCGGTTGCGAGGATGCCTACGTGGTCTCCATGTCGCCGAAGCGGGAGGATGCCGAGGAGGCGTGCGCCCAGGCCGCCGCGCACTTGGCCCTGCACGGGGTGCAGGCGAAGGCCGAGGCCTTCGTGCTGGTGGAGAACGAGGGCGTGGGCGTGATGGACATGCTGCTGAACCGGGTCACCGACCGGACGGCGGACCTGCTGGTCATGGGGGCCCATGGGGGCAGTTCGAGCCTGCTCTTCGCCAGCAAGGGTTCGGGCACCCGGCACATCCTCAAGCACATGACGGTGCCGGTGCTGATGTCCAACTGAAGCAATCGGCCGGGCCGCCAGGGGCGGTCCGGCGACGCCGCGGCGCGGCCGGGCGGCTGGCTTGCGGATCAGCCGAACAGGGCCTTGATGTCCACGTCGGCCGTTTCGGCCGTCGAGAACTCCAGCAACTCCTTGCTGCCGAAGCCGAACAGGCGGGCGACGATGGCGGCGGGAAACTGCTCGACGCGCACGTTGTTGATGTTGACACTCTCGTTGTAGAGCTCCCGGCGGTCGGCGATGCCCTCCTCGAGGGCGGTGATGCGGCCCTGGAGCTGCAGGAAGCTCTGGTTGGTCTTCAGGTCGGGATAGGCCTCGGCGATGGCGAAAATCTGGCCGAGGCCGGCGCGCAGCGCGCCCTCGGCCTGGCCGAGGGCCCCCACGTCCTGCTGCTCGCGAGCGGTGTGTACCCGGGAGCGGGCCTCGATGATCTTCTGCAGGGTCTCCTGCTCGAACTGGCGGTATTGCTTGCAGGTCTCCACGAGCTTGGGGATCTCGTCGTGGCGCTGCTTGAGCAGGACGTCGATGTTGGCCCAGGCCTTGGCGACGCCGTGCTTGACCTGGACGAGTCCGTTGTAGAGCATGACGCCATAGACCACCGCGACGGCCAACAGGCCGAGAAACAGCACGGATGCCAAGCTCATGAACCCCTCCTTGTCAGGACCTGCGGCCGATTGCCCCTATCATAGGGTTTCCGGCCATCCTTGGGAACGCTTCCGGCCCGCCGCCGGTGCCCTTGCCCATCCGTATCCGACATGAGGAACAGGAAAATCCTGATCGCCGCCGTCGCGGCCATCCTGGCGCTGCTGGGCATTTTCCTGGCCTATGGCCAGATGGGCCTGCTGCTCGACTTCGTCAATCTTCGTTATTGCGGCTAGCGGCCTCGTCGGCGTCGAGACCCAGCTTCCTGAGCAGGTTCTCGTGGCTGAGGTGCAGCAGTTCCTCGACGGCATGGAAATCGTCGGGCAGGGCCGCGTCGTCCCAGCCATGGGCCGAATGGCGGGCCATGTCCACGGCGAGCACGACGGTCTTTACCCGCGGGTTGCCGGCATTGGACCGGTTCATGAGCGTGGTCAGCAACTCGGGCAGGTGGAATTCCCGGGCCAGGGCGAGCTGGAGGTCCTGGAGGCGGATGTTGTAGGTGTCCTCCTGGGCGACGGCGCTGCGCAGGTTGCGGTCCCGGGTCTGGGCGTCCTGCACCTGCAGGGCCAGGTTGGGGGCGAAGCACCACATGAGGATCTCGGCCAGGTCGTGGAGCAGGGCGGCGACGGTGATCTCGTCCACGTCCAGGTCGTGGCGCAGGATGGCCCATTCCCGCGCCCAGTGGGCGGCCTTGCGGGCCCGGCCGATGACCTGCAGCAGGCCCAGCAGGGCCCGGGGCGTTGCCCGCAACTGGTTCTCGACGACGGGCAGGTCGCGGAAATCCCGGAAGAAGGGATCGACGCCGATCATCATCAGGGCCCGCTCGATGGTGGTGATGTCTGCGTTCTGGCGCTGCCGCCGGTGTTCCTCGATGTAGGCGAGGACCCGCAGGGTCATCATCGGGTCCCGCAGGATCACTGCCGCCAGGACGCGGCCGTTCACCGTCTCCGCGTTCTCGCGCAGCCTTTCCATCTCCTGCAGGGTATGGCGCAGCACCGGCACATCCACGTGCCGGAAGTAGGCGATCCAGGCGTCCAGACCTTCGAATGGGTGTTCGACCATGCAGCGCTAGGCGAGGGGAAAACCGGGAAACCAGCCGCGACGGGGCCGGAGCGGACTCGCAGGCCAATTATCGACCCTCCGGGCGGCGAATTGAGGGCGTGGACCCGGCGAATTCCTCTGCAAACATCCGTTGATATTCAGGGCATTCCCGGTTAAACTGCTCGGCTTTTCACCTTGCCCCACCCGCTCGCATCCGGGGGGGCTCAACCCACAAGGAGCATGCATGCGGCACTACGAGATCGTCTTTATCGTCCATCCCGACCAGAGCGAACAGGTTCCGGCGATGATCGAACGCTATCGCACCCTGGTCACCGGGCGCAGCGGCCTGATCCATCGCCTGGAGGATTGGGGCCGTCGGCAGATGGCCTATTCCATCCAGAAGGTGCACAAGGCCCACTACGTGCTCATGAACATCGAGTGCGATTCGGAGACCCTGGCGGAATTGGAGAATGCATTCAAGTTCAACGACGCGGTCCTTCGCCACCTGACCATCAAGATGAGCAAGGCCGTGACGGCGCCCTCTCCGATGATGAAGGAGGAGAAGGCGAAGTCCCTGACCGCGCCGCAAGCCCCGGGAGAAGCCAAGCCTGAACCCGCCGCCGTCGCCGGCTGATCCGCCGCCCCCGGAGCCGGCCCGCAACAGCGCGGCCATCGCCGGGGTGCTGCTGGAGAGGGGAGCCCTGCGCTATACGCCCGCCGGCCAGCCCGTCCTGGAGTTCCTGCTGGCCCACCGTTCCGAACGGACGGAAGCCGGAACGCCGAGGCGGGTCGAGTGCGAGATGGCCTGCCTGGCGATGGGATCGACGGCGCTGCTGCTCGATGGAGCGGCGGTCGGCGACCCGGTGGTGGCGAAGGGATTCCTGGCGGCGAAAAGCCTGAAGCGCCGGACACCGGTGCTGCACGTGGAAACAATCGAATTCATTGAAGGAGCCAAGAATGGCATTCAAACCTAAATCCAAGTTCGGCAACAAGCGCAAGGACGACAAGGGCCGCGGCCTGTTCAAGCGCCGCAAGTTCTGCCGGTTCACGGCCGAGAAGATCGAGGAGATCGACTACAAGGACGTGGATATCCTGAAGGACTTCATCACCGAGAACGCCAAGATCATGCCGGCCCGCATCACGGGGACCAAGACCGGCTATCAGCGCCAGCTCTCGACGGCCATCAAGCGCGCCCGCTTCCTGGCCCTGCTGCCCTACACCGACCTGCACAACTGAGGTGATCCCATGCAAGTGATTCTGATGGAAAAAGTGGTGAACCTGGGCAACCTCGGCGACGTCGTCAAGGTCAAGGACGGCTACGCCCGGAACTACCTGATTCCCCACGGCATGGCCAAGCGCGCCACGCCCGACAACATGAAGGTGTTCGAGGAGCGCCGCGCCGAGCTGGAGCGGGCCCAGGCCGCGAAGCTGGCCGAAGCCCAGGAAAAGGCCGGCAAGCTAGAGGGCCTGGTGGTCGAGCTGGTCCGCAAGGCCGGCGTCGACGGCCGCCTCTTCGGCTCCGTGACCAACATCGACATCGCCGACGCCCTGGCCGCCATGGGCATCGAGGTGGAGAAGGCCTCCGTCCGCATGCCCGAGGGTCCGCTGAAGCACGTGGGCGAGTTCGAAGTGCAGGTGTCCCTGCATACCGACGTGGTCGCCACCGTCAAGGTGACCGTGGGCGGAGAGCAGTAATTCCGAGCCTTCCCGGGAAAGGCCGCCTGCGGGCGGCCTTTTTTCGTGCACAGGATGCCCACAGGGAATCCACCGGCGGTCCACCGGGCCCGGGCTTTCGATCCACCGTCCATCCACCGGATATCCACGGCCCGTCCCCCGACCGGCAGGTGCATGTCCACCGTGAATCCACGGGATACCCACCGGATTTCCACAGCTTGTTCCATCGCGCCGAAGCGGCGATACCGGTAAACTTTTCCCTCTTCGCGAGGTGAGATCCATGGCCCAGGTGCGTTCCTTCGGCGGCAGTGCCGCCGCTTCCCCGTCCGCCGATTCCCAGGTGGCGGCCCTGCGCTTGCCGCCCCACTCCATCGAGGCCGAGCAGGCCCTGATCGGCGGCCTGCTGCTGGACAACTCGGCCTGGGACCGGGTCGGCGACGCGGTCGCGGAGGTGGATTTCTACCGGGACGACCACCGGCGCATCTTCCGCCACATCGCCCGGCTGATCGAGGTGGCGCGTCCGGCCGACGTGGTCACGGTCTTCGAGTCCATCGACAAGTCCGGAGAGGTGGACCAGACCGGCGGCCTGGCCTACCTGGCGGAGATCGCCAACAACACGCCCTCGGCCGCCAACATTCGCCGCTACGCGGAGATCGTCCGCGAGCGGGCCATCCTCCGCCGGCTGGTCACCGTCGGCGACGAGATCGCAGGCTCCGCCCTCAGTCCCGGCGGCCGCGACGTCAAGCAATTGCTGGACGAGGCCGAGGCCCGGGTGTTCGAGATCGCCGAGGCCGGCGCCCGCTCCGTGCAGGGCTTCCTGCCCATCCAGCCGCTGCTCGGGCAGGTGGTGGAGCGCATCGAGGAACTCTACGATCGGGAGAATCCCTCCGACATCACCGGCGTGCCCTCCGGCTTCCTGGACCTGGACCAGATGACCTCGGGCCTGCAGCCCGGGGACATGATCGTCGTCGCCGGCCGTCCCTCCATGGGCAAGACGGCCTTCGCGCTGAACATCGCCGAGTACGTGGGCGTCGAGATGCACCTGCCGGTGGCCATCTTCAGCCTGGAAATGTCCGGACCCCAGCTGGCCATGCGCTTCCTCTCCTCGGTGGGCCGCCTGGACCAGCAGAAGATTCGCACCGGCCGCCTCTCGGACGAGGAGTGGGACAAGATGACCGTCGCCCTCGGCAAGCTTCACGAGGCGCCGATCCACATCGACGAGACCGGCGCCATCAACGCCACCGACCTGCGGGCCCGGGCCCGCCGCCTGCACCGCCAGTGCGGCAAGCTGGGCCTGATCGTCATCGACTACCTGCAACTGATGACGTCGTCCCGGGAGAACGAGAACCGGGCCACCGAGATCTCGGAGATCTCCCGTTCCATCAAGGCCCTGGCCAAGGAACTGCAGGTGCCGGTGATCGCCCTGTCGCAGCTTTCGCGCAAGGTGGAGGAACGCAACGACAAACGGCCCCTGATGTCGGACCTGCGGGAATCCGGCGCCATCGAGCAGGATGCCGACATCATCCTGATGATGTACCGGGAGGACTACTACAAGCCCGATACCCAGGAGAAGGGCATCGCCGAGGTGATCGTCGGCAAGCACCGGAACGGCCCCACCGGGACGGTGAAGCTCACCTTCCTCAAGGAATACACGCGCTTCGAGAATTTTGCCAGCGGCGCCACGTACTGATCACCTCGCGAGTCCGCCGGGCCGGTTACACCCCACGCGGGCCGGCAAACCCGCCGCGGGCCGAAGACTTCCGCCGCGGCCGCAGGACCGGCAGGCCGTGTGGCCCCGGGGCCGCACGCCTCCCCTTACAACACCTCGGCGGCGTGGTCGGCCAGGCGGGAGCGCTCTCCCCGCTGCAGGGTGATGTGGCCCGAATGGGCCCAGCCCTTGAAGCGGTCCACCACGTAGGTGAGGCCGGAACTGCCCTCGGTCAGGTAGGGCGTGTCGATCTGGGCGATGTTGCCCAGGCAGACCACCTTGGTGCCCGGGCCGGCGCGGGTGACCAGCGTCTTCATCTGCTTCGGCGTCAGGTTCTGGGCCTCGTCGATGATCAGGTACTTGTTGATGAAGGTGCGGCCCCGCATGAAGTTGAGGGACTTCACCTTGATGCGGCTGCGGATCAGGTCCATGGTCGCCGCCCGGCCCCATTCCCCGCCGTAGGCCGCCGCGTGCCCGGGTTCCGGCTCGGCCGGCTTGTTCAGCACATCCAGGTTGTCCTCCAGGGCGCCCATCCACGGCGTCATCTTCTCTTCCTCGGTGCCGGGCAGGAAGCCGATGTCCTCGCCGACGGGGACGGTGACGCGGGTGATGATGATCTCGGAGAAGCGCTTGGTCTCCAGGGTCTGGGTCAGGCCGGCGGCCAGCGTCAACAGCGTCTTGCCCGTGCCGGCCTGGCCGAGGAGGGTGACGAAGTCGATCTCCGGATCCATGAGCAGGTTCATCGCGAAGTTCTGCTCGCGGTTGCGGGCCGTGATGCCCCAGACGGCATTCTTCTGGTGGGTGTAGTCGATGAGGGTGGACAGCACCGCCGTGCGGCCGCTGCCCTGGCGCACGATCGCATGGAAGGGCTTGTCCAGCTGGGCGCCGGCCTCCAGGTAGGCGAACTCGTTGACCAGCAGGTCCGGGCAGAGGGGGCCCTGCACCTGGTAGAAGGTGCGGCCGTCCTGCTTCCATGACTTCATGTCCTTGCCGTGCCGGTCCCAGAAGTCGGCCGGGAGCTCGATGGAGCCGGTGTAGAGGAGGTC
>JBPOHD010000038.1:0-56918 GCA_052035955.1 Pseudomonadota bacterium | reverse complement strand
GGGGAGCGGCCGGCGCGAAGGTGGCGGTGACGCCGCTGGCGGCGGTGACCGTGGCGGTGAACACGACGACGGCGCGGCTGGGGACCTCGGCCACCGGGCTCGGCCTGAGCGGCGCCTACACCAGCGGTGCCGAGCAGACGAGCAGCGCCAGCAGCAAGGCCACCGGGCAGACCGAAGGGACGAGCGTTGCCGTCGGGGCGAGCGTGGCACTGACCTCCTCGACGGACACCGTGACCGGCGTGATCGACCGGGACGTGACGGCGGGCGGGGCGGTGGAAGTGGGGGCCAGGTCGAGCGCCAAGAGCAGCGCCGGTGCCACGGCGAGCGTCAAGGGCGGCGAGAAGGCGGAGGCCGGCACGGACAAGCCGGCCAGTGGCGATGCCGGGACGGTGGACAAGCAGGTGACGGCCCAGGGCGATGCGGCGAAGAAGGCGGGTGCCTCGGCCGATGCCGGCGCGGGCAGCAAGCTGAGCGGAACCAAGCCGGCGCCCAAGGGCGAGACCAGCGAGGGCGGCGTCAGCGTGGCCGCGGCGGTGGGCGTGAACGTGGGCGTGGCGACGACGGTGGCGACGGTGGCCAAGGGTCGGACCATCAATGCAGGCGGCGCGCTGAAAGTCACGACCGCGACCCAGACGGATGCGTCGGCCAAGGCCGACGGCAGCCAGGTGGATAGCGGCGGCACGGACGTGGGCGTCGGCGCGGCGGTGGCCCTCAACGTCGGCGTGGCGACCAGCGTCGCTTCCGTGGCAGACAACAGCCAGGTCACGGCCCAGGGCGTCGCCGTGAGTGCCACGACGACGACGGGCGAGAAGAACGACTTCGGCGCCGATGCGAAGAGCGGCGCCGGGGCGGGCAACGTCGGGGTGGCCGGATCGCTGGCCCTGAACGTCGCCGTGAACACGAACGTGGCGGCGATCGAGGGCGACAAGGATTCGAGCGGGCTCGGCGCAAGGGTGGCGGCCGGCGGCGGGGACATCTCCGTCCAGGCCCAGAACGCCTCCACGAGCACGGTCAAGGCCGGGGCCGACGTGAAGGGCACCGACAGCAGCGCCAAGGTCGGGGTCGGGGCTTCCATAGGCGCCAACGTCGTGGTCAACACGGCCGTGGCGGAAGTGGAGGACGGCGCCAGGCTCACCGGCGGCAAGGACCTGGCCCTGTCGGCCAAGGGCGACCACACGCTGAGCACCGAGGTGACGGGCGGGGCGGCCGGGGCGAAGGTGTCGATCACGCCGGTGGTGGCGGCCACGGTGGCCGTCAACACGGCGACGGCCCGCGTCGGCGAATCGGCCACGGCCCTGGGACTCACCGGCAAGCTTTCCGCCGCCTCGGAACTGACGGATTCCATCTCCACCAAGGCCACGGGCCAGGCCCAGGGCGACGTGGCGGTAGGCGCCTCCCTGGCCGCCACCATCGCGGTGGATACGGCCACGGCCAGCATCGAACGGGATGTCTCCGGCGCCTCCGCCATCGACCTGTCGGCCTCGTCGAAGACCTTGCTGAAGACCGGCGCAACGGCTGGGGCCAAGGGTGCCAAGGCGGCCAAGAAGGATGCCGACGGCAAGGAAACGCCGGAGGCCGGGACGACCGTCGACGAGCAGAAGAAGTCGCAGCTCGACTTCGCCAAGGGCCGCAACGACGGCACCAAGACCCTGGACACGGACAAGGTGACGCCGGCCGCCGAAACGCCGGCCGTAAATAAGAACGACACGCCCAACGTCGGCAAGACCAATCCCCCGCCCGGCAAGGACGGCGGCACGGGAACCGGCAAGGACAGCGGCAAGAAGGTCAGCGTGGCCGCCGCCATCGGCGTCGGCGTGGCGGTGAACCAGGCGAAGGCCGGCATCGGCGCCGGCCGCCGAGTCAGCACCTCCGGCAATCTCGACATCAAGGCGACGACGGACACCAACTACGCCACCACCGCCACGGGCGAGGCCGTCTCCGACGACGTAGGCGTGGCGGCGGCGGTGGCCCTGACGGCAACGTTCAACAAGACCCAGGCAACCATCGGTTCCGGCACCACCGTCGTCCAGGCCCAGGACATCAACATCCTGGCGACGGCCCTGCAGAACCGCGACGCCGCCTTCGTGAAGACCATGAGCGCCGAGGCGGTCTCGGGCGCCAGCGGTGGCGAAGTGGCGGTGGCCGGCGCCCTGGCCGTGGTGGGCAACGACAACGAAACGACGGCCGCCATCGACGAAGGGGCGACGATAGGCAGCGCCGGCGCACGGGTCGGCGACATCGCCGTCAAGGCCGAGGACACCAGCAAGATCTCGGCCCAGGCCCGGGCCGGCGCCCTGTCCACCGGCGACAAGAGCAAGGCCGGCGTCGGCGCCTCCTTCGCGGTGCTGCTTTCCAACAACCAGAGCCTGGCCGCCATCGGCCGGGACACCGCCGCGGCGGATGCGGCCTCCGTCATCCACGCCCGGTCGGCGACGGTGAAGGCGGCCAAGAACCGGGTCGAGTTCTACGTGCCGAACATCTCGGACGTGAAGAGTTTCAGCTTCGATACGCTGGACCCCTCCACCTACCTGGGTTCCAACAACTACTACACCGAGGCCGTCGCCGGGGCCGCCGCCAAGGGCAACGCGGCGGTGGCCGGCGCCTTCTCGGTGGATCTGTTCCGCAACGTCACCGAAGCCACCATCGGCAAGAACGTCGCACTGACCACCTACGGCAGCCAGCCCGAAGCCGTGCCGGGCACGCCGAATCCCCAGAATCTCGGCGTCGAGGTGTCCAGCCGGTCGGACGTGAAGGCCATCTCCTTCGCCGGCGCGGTGGCGGGCGCCAAGAAGGCCGGCGTCGGCGTATCCAACACCGACATCGTCAATTACGACGAGACCCTCGCCTCCATCGGCACCGGCGCCACGGTCAAGTCCACCGGTTCGGGTGCAGGGGTCAAGGTGGCCGCCGATGCCGCCCAGGACATCGCAAACGTCTCCGTGAGCGGCGCGGCGGGCACGGAAAGCACCGGCGTGGCCGGCGTGCTCGGCATCAACGTTTCGATGAACAAGGCGGAGGCAAAGGTCGCCGACGGGGCGACGGTCACCGCCGAGGGTGATGCCATCGTCAAGGCCACCAACGACGGCACCATGGTGATGGTGGCCGGCGGCGTCGCCGGCGGCAAGGAAGTGGGGGTCGGTGGCGCCATCGCGGCGAACGTGGTCTGGAACCGGACTTACGCCACCGTCGGCGAAGACGCCGAGATCGACGCGAAGAAGACGACCACGGTGGCGGCCGAGGCCCGGGAGACGGCCGTCAATGCCGTCGTCGCGGGGGCCGGCGGCGGCAAGGCCGGCGTCGCCGCGGCCCTGTCCATCAACGCCAGCTTCGCCGATACCCAGGCCTCCGTCGGGCAGGCCGCCAGGATCAACACCGATGCCGCCTTCGCCTCGGCCGACCAGACGGTGGACCTGCACGCCCGGGACGACACGGTGGTCGTCGGCATTGCCGGCGGCGGCGCGGGCGGCGGCAAGGCCGGCGTCGGTGCCGGCCTGGACACCACCATCCTCGCCAAGACGGTGAAGGCCTTCGTCGCCGACGACACCAAGGCGGACGGCAAGGTGGCGACCGTCAAGGCGGCCAGGGACGTGGCGGTGGATGCGACCGCGAGCGAGAGCATCGTCTCGGTCACGGCGGGATTCGCCGGCGGCGGCAGCGCTGGCGTCGGCGGCGCGGTGTCGGTCGCGGTGTCGGTGAACGACGTGCAGTCCTACGTCGGCAAGTCCGCCACCATCGATGCCAACGGCAACGTGCTCATCAACGCCCAGGACGACATCACCGCGGTGCTGACGGCGGGCAGCGGCGCGGGTGGCGGCGACGCGGGGGTCGGCGGTTCCCTCGCCGTGGCCACCCTGATCGGCAGCACCCGGGCCTACGTGGGCGAAGGCGCCTCGGTCAATGCGCGCGGCAACCGGGACGCGGCCAGCGTTTACAAGGGCGAGCCGGTCGCCGCGCTGCTCTACAAGGACGAGGCCATCGAGGACCTGGTCGCGCATCCGCCGACCAGCCCGGGTGCCCTGCTGGACAAGAGGCGGGAAAACGCCAAAGGACTGTCCGTCACGGCCTACAACCGCGAGAACCTGATCACCACCGTGGCCAGCGGCGCGGGCGGCGGCAAGGCCGGGGTCGCCGCCACCGTATCGGCGAACGTGATCGCCACCAACACCGAGGCGGCGATCCGCCGGGGCGCCAAGATCAACGAGGACAACCGCGGCGCCGGTGCCGACCAGCAGGTGCGCGTCAAGGCGGTGGACGAAACCCTGCTGATCGACACGGCGGCCGGGGCCGGGGGCGGCGGGTCGGCGGGCGTCGGCGCGGCGGCCAACGTGGCCGTGGTCGCCAAGACCACCCAGGCCTGGATCGGCCGCTCGGCCCTGGTGAATGCCAACAAGGGCGTGGCGCTGGACGCCGCGTCGGCGGACATCACCTTCACCACCACCGCCGGTTTCGCCGGCGGCGGCAGCGCGGGGGTCGGCGGCGCGGTGGCGGGTGTCGGCGTCGCCGATACGACGACGGCCTACGTGGAAGACGGCACCTCGGCCGCGGACGCGGCGAAGATCAACGTCTCGGCCGGCGACCTGGCCCTGAACGCCTCCGATTTCGCCACCTCCTGGCTGCTGTCGGGGGCCGGGGCCGGCGGCGGTGCGGCCGGCGTCGGCGGCACCCTGTCGGCGGGCGTCAATGCGGGCACCACCAAGGCCCGGATAGGCGATTACGCCGAGACCAACGCCAGCGGCACCACCTCGGTTCACGCCGATTCGGTGGAAAACGTGAACAGCATCTCCGTGGCCGGCGCCGGCGGAGGCTCGGCGGGCGTGGCCGGCACCATCGCCCTCAACGTGGTGGTGTCGAAGACCGAAGCGGGCATCGGCGACCACGCGAAGGTGAACCAGGGCTTCGCCGGGGACGCGGTGGACGTGGCCGCCACGGACCGGGTCATCACGGTGGCCGCGACCGGCGCCGGCGCCGGGGGCGGCGCCGCGGGGGTCGGCATCACGGCCAATGCCACCGTGGCGCTCAACACGACCACGGCCTACATCGGCAACGGCGCCGAGGTGGATGCCACCGGGGACGTGAAGGTCGCGGCGTCCTCGGAGAAGCACGTCAATTCGCTGACCATCGCCGGGGCCGGCGGCGGCGCGGCCGGCGTCGCCGGTGCGGTCGGCATCATCTCGGTCGGGTCCCTGCTCGACGGCGAGGCGAAGAGCGGCCTGAGCCCCAAGGACGACGGTGGCTCGACGACGACGACCCAGAGCCAGGCCGACGGACAGCTGAACAAGAGCGCCGTCGGCGACATGCTGGGCGACACGGGCCAGGCCGCCGAGACCAAGGGCGTGCTGGACGCCAACGCCGGCAAGCTGGCCGTCGGCAAGTACATGGACGATTCGACGCCGATCCCCCTGAAGAACACCCAGGCCTTCATCGGCCACGGCGCGAAGGTCAAGGCGGACCGCAACGTGTCGGTGTCGGCCAGGGACAGCACGCTGGCCATCATCGCGTCCGGCGCCGGCGGCGGCGGCGGCGCGGCCGGCGTGGTGGGCACCCTGGGCGTGGTGCTGCTCCACGACGCGGCCGAAGCCTTCGTGGCCGACGGGGCCAGCGTCGATGCCGGCAAGACCCTGAGCGTGGCCGCGGAGACACGGGAGAACGTGTTCAACGTCGGCATCACCGGCAGCGGCGCCGGTGCCGCCGGGGTGAGCGGTTCCATCGCGGTCAATGTGGTGTCCTCCGATACGTCTGCCTACATCGGCGCCGCCGACGTGAACCAGGTCGCCGCAGGGACCGGCGAGCGGTCCGTGGCGGTCACCGCCGACAGCGCCAGCAACCTGATCGACGTGGCCGCCTCGGGCAGCGGCGCCGGGGCGGCGGCGGTCGGCGGCGTGCTGAACGTCAATACGCTGTTCAAGGACACCAGGGCCTACATCGGCAAGGGCGCCCGCGTGTCGGCCGACAAGGACGTGGAAGTGTCCGCCGAGTCGTCCCAGAACGTGATCGCCGCCGGCGTCTCCATCCGCGGCGCGGGCGCCGCCGCCGTCGGCGCGGTCGCTTCCGCCAACGTGGTGGCGAACACGACGGAGGCCTACATCGGCGCCTCCCGGGACGATGCCGACAAGGGGACCGGTGCCTGGGTGGATTCGGACGGCAACGTGAAAGTGGCCGCCAGCGACGACACGCTGATCGTCGGCATTTCCGCCGTCGGCAACGGCGCCGGCGCGGCGGGCGTGGGGCTCAACGCCGGGGCCAACGTCCTGTCGAGCCAGACGCGGGCCTACGTGGCCGAGGGGTCGGCGGTGAATGCGCGCGGCAACGCGGCGGGGACCACCATCCTGACCGGCGCCATCGACGATTCGGCGCCGGCGGTCCTGCCATCCACCCCGCCGGGCAAGAGCGGCGACGTGGATGTGGACCGGGACGGGGTGGCGGACGGCAACGTGGACGGCGGCGTCTCCTTCCGCGTCAAGGCCGGCGGCGACGGCAGCGGAGCGGGAGGTGCCGAGAACAGCGTCGACCCGGCGGCCAAGGGCCTCGGCAACAAGACCGTCGCCGGCGCCGCCGGTGGCCTCGGCACCCGGGGGACGGAAACCGCGAGCGGCCTGTCCGTGGTCGCCACCGGCAACGAGAAGGTGGTCACCGCCAGCATCGGCATCGCCGGCGCCGGCGCCGCCGCGGTCACCGGTGCCGGCGATGCCAATATCATCGTGACGACCACGGAGGCCTACGTGGCCGACGGGGCGAAGATCAACGTCGGGACCGTGCTGGGCAGCGATGCCTCCGTCCGCGTCAAGGCCGCCGACAACACCTTCATGGTGCAGACCGGCGGCACCGTGGCAGGGGCCGGCGCCGCCGGCGTCAGCGGCATCGTCGAGGCGGGCATCGTCGCCAAGAACACCCATGCGCGCATCGGCGCGGCCGAGGTCCGGGGGCGCAACGTGGCGGTGGGTGCCGCCGCCCGTGAAGACCTGTACCTGGTGGCAGCCAACGTCTCCGGGGCGGGGGGGGCGGGCGTCGGCGCGGCGGTGGGTGTCACCGTCGTGACCAACGACACGTCGGCCAGCATCGGCGCCGGTGCCGGCATCGACGCCACGGGCAACATCAGCGTGGCCGCGGACCAGGACACGGGGGTGGACCTCTACACCGTCAGCGGTGCCGGCGGCGCCATCGCCGGCGTCAGCGGCGCCTTCTCGGTCGGCGTGATCGGCAACAAGACCCGCGCCTACGTCGAGGGTGCGGAGACGGCAATCGACGGCGCCCGGCTCGACGCGGGCGGCAGCACCGCGGTTTCCGCCACGTCGTCCGAAGACATGACGACCGCCACCGTCAGCGGCGCGGCCTCCGGCATCGCGGGTGTCGCCGGCGCGGTCGGCGTCAAGGTCGCCACCTCGCAGACGGAGGCCTTCATCGGCAGCAATGCCCGGGTGAACCAGACCCGCCGCGGCGCTGCCCAGGACGTCACGGTGAACGCGGCGGACACGGTGACCCTCAAGGGTGGCGGCGGCACGGTTGCGCTCTCGGGCGTGGCCGGAGTGGGCGCCACGGCCGAGGTGAACGTGGTCCGCAACACGACCACGGCCTACATCGGCGATTCGACGAAGATCCATGCCGACCGGAACGTGTCGGTTTCCGCTGCTTCGGTCAAGGACGTCCAGTCGGCTGCCGTGGCGGCGGCCGGAGGCCTCTCCGTGGGCGTAGGCGGCGCCCTGTCGGTGGTCAGCATCGGGGCCAAGCTCGGCGACGATGCCCAGGGTGGCCTGCGCGATTCCGGCGGTAGCGGCACCACCACGGCCGGGACCGTGGATGCCAATATCTCGCAGGACAAGGTGACGGGCCAACTGGGCGATTCCGAGCATGTCCGCGGCATGAAGGCCGATATCTCCGGCCGCATGGGCGGCCTGGGCGTCTCCGGCGACCTCAACGAGTCCTCCTCGGCTTCGCTGGACAAGACCCGGGCCTACGTCGGGGGCGGCAGCGAGGTGATCGCCGGCAACGACGTGAGGGTTTCCGCCAGCGAACGGATCAAGGCGGACATCACGGCCGTCGGCGCCGCCGGGGGCTTCGTCGGAATCGGCGGCGCCATCGGCGTGGCGAGCGCGCACAGCACCACGGAGGCCTTCCTCGGGAAGTCATCCTATGTCGAGGCGGGTGGCGACGTGACGGTGAGCGCCCTGTCCGGCAACGTGGATGCGAGCGGCGCCCGTGTCAGTGCGACGGCCGGTGCCGGCGGGATCGTCGGGCTCTCGGCTGCGGTGGCGGTGATCGACGACGGCAGCACGACCCAGGCATACATCGACCAGGGCAGCCAGATCCCCCAGGCCGCCACCCTCACCGTATCTGCGGTGACCCAGCGCACGGCCCGCGCCGAATCGATCGGCGCCAGCGTCGGGTCGCTTTCCATCGGTGCCTCGGTGGCCAGGGCGAGCTTCGCCGGTAGCACTTCCGCCTACACGGGCGATCGCGTAGTGGTCGGCGGGATATCGGGCAAGGCGGTCGACGACCTGGTGGTGACCGCTTCCGACGAGTCTGCCGCCTCGACCCGCGCCATCGCCGGTTCCGCGGGCATCGCTGCCGGTTCCGGGGCGGATGCCGAATCGACCATCGGGTCGGGCGTCCTTGCCTACATGGGGAGCGGGACGGAGGCGACGGTCACCAACGGCGTGTCCATCACCGCCGCCGCGGCGCCCAAGGCGTCGGCCCTGGCGATCGGGGTCAGCGCAGGGGCCGCCGCCGTGGGGGTGTCCCTGGCCGCCGCCCGGATCACGGGGTCGGTGGAGAGCTACCTCGGCGAGAATTCAGCGATCGGCGCCGACCACTTGGCCGTGGCCGCCCGGACCGACCTGCCGGTTGGCGACGTGTCGGCGAGCGCGACGGCCACCGGCGCCTCCGGCGGCCTCATCGGTGCGAACGGCACCGAAAGCACGGCCAGCTACAGCGGATCGACGAAGAGCCATGCGGACCAGGGCAGCGTCCTCACGGCGCGAACCGAGGTGACCGCCGACACGGAGACCCGCCAGGTGGCCTCCGCCAGCGGCGTGGCCATCGGGTTCC
Organism: Pseudomonadota bacterium; assembly: GCA_052035955.1. GTDB lineage: Bacteria > Pseudomonadota > Gammaproteobacteria > Burkholderiales > Rhodocyclaceae > JAEUNJ01. The sequence continues at coordinate 47,876 of JBPOHD010000038.1, read as the reverse complement.
TGGCCGTCGGTGCCAACATCGCCACCGCCACCAGCGGGTCGGATACCCAGGCCTACCTGGGCGACGGCGTCACGGTCAGCGGCCCGGGACTGTCGGTCCGCGCCGCCGGCACCGACGACAACTTCGCGGGCGCCGTCGCAGGCACGGGCGGCGTCGTTTCCGGGGCGGCCTCGTCGGCCTGGACCCGCGGCACCAGCAATACGCTGGCCGCCATCGGGGCGGGCGATTCGACCCATGCCATCGCCGTCGATGCGCTGACGATCACCGCCGATCACACGAACCGTTTCAACACGGAGGTGGACAGCGTCAATGCTTCCGTGGTCGGCGCCAGCGGCGCCCGCGGGAGCAATATCGCGACCGGCATCGTCCTGGCCGAAATCGGCGACGGTGCCTACGTCGCCGCCAACAGCGTGAACATCCAGGCGAACAACCGCCTGGACAAGCCCGGGCTGGCCGCCGGCGCCTACAACATCCGCTCGGGTTCCGGCGGCATCATCGACGCGCCGGCAGGCCGGAGCGAATCCGTCATGACCCTGGACACGATCGCCCGGGTCGGCGATGGGGCGATGGTACACGTGCTGGCGCCGGCACTCGGCGACGGCGTCTTTGCCATGGATGCCCTGAACGCAGTCAATGCCGTGGACCAGGTGAAGCTCGATTCGGGCGGCGCCCTGGCCATCGCCAAGTCCGTCTCCCACCTGTTCGTGGACCATGCCAATGCCGCCGTCGCCTTCGGGGCCAATGCAAAAGTCATCAGCGACCTGGGCGACATCAACGCCGGTGCCCGCTCGAGCGTGGTCCTGGATTCCCGCTCGGCCGCCGATACCTATGGCCTCGCGGGCGCCCCCTCGGGCGAAGCCTATGCCAACTATGCCGGCCTCAACCTGGCCGACGTCGGGCCGGGAGCGCTGCTCAGTGCGGCGGACGGCCAGGTGCACCTGGCCGGCGGGCAAAGTTCCGCCGGAGTGCCGACGAGCATCCACGCGAACGGCAACGTCAATCTCTGGAACAAGACGGCATTCCCGATCGATACGGACCCGGATGCCCGGGCGATCGTCCAGAACAACGCGACGGTGCGGGTGCAGGCCGGCGCCGTCGTCGAGGGCGCCGGCGACCTGGCGCTGTTCGCCGACAAGGGCAGCGTCACTGCCAACGCCGTCGGCATAGGCAAGGACATCTACCGCGAAACCGCCGGCGCCATCGCCAGCGGCATCAGCAATCTGTTCGGCGGCGGCGACGTCTCCTTCGACATCAGGGGCGGCACCTCCTCCGTGGGCGGCCTGGCCCTGGCCGAGGTGGACGGCATCGTGCGCACGGGCATCAGCCGCCTGGCCTCCCTGACCCTCGATTACGCGCTCGACACGAGTTGCGGAGCGGCCACCTGTTACGACTCCTCCGGCCGGACCAGCTGGGTGCTGGTTCCTGCGGCGAGCAAGGGCGTCACCTTCACGCGCGACCTTGCGGTGGGGATCGCGGCGAACATCCAGGACCGCATCGACAAGCTGCGCCAGCTCAAGTCCCAGTACGCGGGCGATCCCGTGGCCGTCGCCGCCTATGATTCCGAGATCAAGTTCCTCCAGTACAAGCTGGTCCAACTGGGCCTCGCGGCGACCGACGCGAGCGGCAACTGGATCTCGGGCAAGTACAACAGCCCAAGTCCGCGGCAGGCGGCCCAGGATCAGATCGGCAGCCAGCAGGCCGTCGTCACCGGCTACGTGACCAACGCCGATACTGCGGCGACGTCGCTCCAATCGACCACGGCCGCAGCCTCGACCAACCAGGCGACGTTGCAGGGCAGCGCCGGAACCGTCGTCTCGAGCAGCGGCACGGCCGTCGCCAACGACGACAGCATCGTCACCCAAATCCGGACCCTGACGGGCTACGCCAGCATCGCGGGTACCGACAAGGCCAATTACGACAGCCTGGTCGGCAAGGTTGCCGACAACGTGACCCGCGCTTCGACCATCTCGGGCCTGCGGACCGCCAATACGACCGATCAGTCGGCGGTCGACAGCAAGAACGCCGACATCGATTCGAAGCTGGGCGAAATCGCCACCCGCAAGATCCAGATCGGCAGCCTGGTCAGCCAGGTGGTGCAGGGTTCGAGCCTGACCGCCGCCAACCAGATCGTGGTTCTGCAGGCCGAGGTCGATGCCCGCCAGTCGGAAATCAGGACCCTGGCGTCGGACGTCAAGGCCTTGCTGACGACGATCGCCGGTCGCAACGACACCATCGATCGCAACGCGGCGGCAATCGTCTCGAACAACACGTCGATCGCGAGCCTGGAGTCATCGCTGGCCACCGCACTGGGCACCGCCCCCGCCGATGCCGCGAAAGTCACCGCGATCAATTCCCTGAAGAGCGTCAATGGGGGACTCTATTCGGGAATCTCGACGGCCGCCGGATCCGTGTCCACCGCCGCGACGAGCGTGGCCGGTGCGGTGGTCAGCGTCGGGACCGATCAGGCCGCCATCGACGCCGCGGTGACCGTGAGCGGGCGGTCGGCGGCCTCCGGCCTCGTCTCCTCCCTCGTCACCTCCCTGCCGACCCTGTCCACCGTTGCGGCCTCGGGGGCCGCCGCCGATTTCGTCAAGGTGGACGACATCACCGTGCGGCTCGGGAACATACGGGTCAAGGGGGACCGGCTGGCCGGTTCCGGTGCCCTGCGGGCCCCCGGCGACGCGCAGATCAACATCACCAACAACACCCCGAACTTCCTGGTCGTCAACAACCTGACCATCGACGCCAACGAGGGCGGCGCATTGCGCTTCAACGACATCCTCGTGAACAACAACGCCGACATCAACCGCGTGAACGGAGGCGGCACGGCAGCCGGCTTCTCGACCGTGCTGACCCGGGATTCCTCGGGCGCCGGAGTTTCCAAGCCTGCCATCAACATCGTCAGCAACTACGACCCGGGCAGCCCGGTGTTCGCGAAGTTGCCGGCACCGGCTCCCGACATCCGGCTGAAGGGCAACATCACCAATCTGCGCGGGTCGGTCAACGTCCTCAGCAAGGCCGGCAGCATCCTGTCCGAAGGCTCCATCAACGCCGGGACCGTCAATATCAAGGCCGAGAACGGCGATTTCGTACAGAGCTACGTGGACGGCTTCAACCACGTCGGAGGCGACCCGGCGTCGATGCGGGACCTCGGGACGCCGCTGGGCTCAGGCATCGTCGCCAACGGCAGCGTGATGATCAGTGCCCGCTTCCTCAACATCAACAGCCTGGTGCAGAGCGGCATCGAGCAATGGAACGTGACGCTGCCCGCAGCGCCGCTGCTCACCGGAACGGCCGGACTGTTCGGCATCGACCAGGCGGCCCTCGACCGGGCGCTGGATGCCTACAAGGATGCCACCGGTCCCCGTTATACCCATTTCACGAACGCCGCCGGTACCGTTACCTACGATGCTGCGGCCAACCGGCTCGAGGCACCGCTGTCCTACGCCGATGCCGACCGCCTGACGAGCGGCTGGGAAGCCCGCACGGCCGGCACCAACGGCCTGTACCCGCTGGTACCGGACTACGGCAACGTGGGGGTCTACTACGATCCGGCGAGGACCCGTTACGAGCTGAATGCGGCCCAGGTGCGCGGCGGCTACATCCAGTTGTACGGCCAGATCATCAATACCGGCGACCCGGGCGGCGCCAATGCCGGCAAGCTGCGCGTGCTGGACGGCTACGGGCAGATCAGGATCACCAACCCGACGGGAATGCCCGTCGTGATCAACAACCTCGATGCCGGTTCCGATCCCTCGGGCACCTTGCGCGGCACGCAGGGCAAGATCGACATCATGGACATCCAGAGCGTCGATCCGGTCCGTCACACCTCGGACGTGATCCACTCCGTCTACACGCGTGACTACGACCTTGCCACCGGCGCGGCGGCCGTCAAGCTGCTCACCGAAACGGGCCGGCTGGAGAAGGACGGTTCCTTCACCATCCTGGGGTCCTCGAGCGGGACGGATGCCGGCGCCATCGACGGACGCAATACCGCCTACAACCCGCAGGCCGGCCTGCGCTACGTATGGCAGACTGGAACCGACAACTCCACCTATACCTACTGGCAGTTCTCCGGCACCCAGTTCCTCGGCATCGAATCCCTGCGCACGAAGCCGAGCGGCAGCGTCGAGAGCCAGTCGGGACCGTTCACCCGCGCCAGCTATCGGCTCGACGACGGCACCTACCTGACCAAGGATGCCGGCAGCACGGGCACCCGCTACACCAGCAGCACCACCACGAGGACGACCAGCGATTTCTGGGAGAAGACGGCCGAGTGGACCAACTGCAATTGGTGGACCCTCTGCATCGCCCAGGATTACCACTCGAAGTGGACCCAGACGACCGGCTCCACCTCGATCACCACCAAGTCGCTTAAGGCCGATTATCCGATTGCCATCGAGTTCAGCGGCTATGACCGGGGAACCGTGACGGTCAATTCGGCCTCCGACGTGCTGCTCCAGGGCGCCATCCGCAATGCTTCCGGCACCACCACCATCACTGCCGGCAGGAGCGGGAGCGCTCCGGACGGGGTGACCCCCCTGGCCGGCGTGTCCCTGGCCGGACGTTCCATCGTCCAGGCCGGCGACGATGCCCTGATCACCTCCCGGGACTTGGCGCTCCATGCCAGCGGCAGCATCGGCACGGTGCCCGGCGCCGCCCCCGTCCGCCAGGTGAGGACGGCAATCACCGGCACCCTCACCGCCACGGCGGCCGATGGTAATGTCATGATCGGACAGACCCTGGGCGACCTCAAGGTCGGTACGGTGACCGCGGCAGGCAGTTCGCCGCTGGGCACCGCCCGCGTCGCCCTTGAGGCGGACGGCAGCATCGTCGCCGCCAGCGGCGGCAGCCTGATCCAGGGCGACCGGGTGGAACTGAAGTCCCAAAACGGCGCCATCGGTTCCATCGCGGTGCCCCTTGCGGTCAATGTGGGCGAGCCGGATGCCGCGCACGTCGCCCAAAGGTCCTTCTACGGCCTCAAGGCCAGCGCAGCCGGCGACATAGGCATCTCGACGGGATCCTGGTCGGGCAATGCCACCGGCAACCTGCTCGCCGACACCATCGTTTCCCTGGGCGGCGACGTGAAACTCGTGGCGTCGGGCAGGATCATCGACAACAACCCGAACGAAAGCATCGTCAAGGAGACCTGGGACCAGTTGAAGGCCTACTGGGATTCCCTCGCCCTGCGCGCCGGCACGACCGCCAACAAGGACAAGCAGGACCAGGCTTTGAAGTCCTTCGAGGACGGCAGGACGCAGGACTACGCCCTCTACTGGCAGATTCGCCGGCGCCAGGCCGACCCCGCCGCCTACGATCCCGGCTTTGCCTACCATGTGACCGCGGCGGAGAGGGCGGCCCTCGCCGCTTCGGGAATGACGGCGGACGACATCAGCCGCTTCGAGGCGAACCAGACCGGCCGCTACCACCAGTTGGACGGAACGGTGGGGACCTACACACCGGCCTATTTCGCCGGCTTTCGCTACACCGCGACCGCCGCCGAGAAAGCCGCCTTGCTCAAGGGCTCCTCGTGGACGGAACGCGAACTGGGAATCTCGGTCACGCCAGGCCTGCTCAAGGACATCACCAATACCAACCCGGTGGACAAGGTCGCCAACGTCCAGGGCCACCGCGTGATCCTGCAGGCGGGCGCCGCGATCGGGGAGACCCAGGCGGGCGTCACCGTCCCCTACAACGTGGATCCGTCCTGCTCCTTGGGCCCCGGCTGCCTGACCGACGAAATGAAGGTGGCCCTGGCTGCCGCCGAGCGTTCCGACATCATCGACACCGGCAGCGCGATCCAGATCTACCGTCGCAAGCCCTTGAACTTCGCCGCATCCACCTCCCTCGACGTGGACGTGCTGGCGGCGCCCGCCGGCGCCTCCGACGACGGCAAGGCCTTCCTTGCATCCAAGGAGGATGCCAGGCTGGGCAGCGTCGTGGTGCCGGGCGAAGCCCGCATCAAGGTGCGCGGTTCCGTCGTGAACGTCGACGACGTTTCACCGGCGGTCCAGGCCGGCGGCCTGATCCTCGAGGCGGCGAGCGGCGGTATCGGTTTCGTCCCGGATTCCGGCGCGGGTGCCGTCGAGCGGCCCCTGCGCATCGACCTGACCGCCGGCGGAACGTTGACCGCGCGAGCGGCCGACCGGATCGACATCAGGGAGACGGCGGGAGACCTGCCGGTCGACACCGTCTTCTCGCGCAAGGATGCCGTGCTGGCCGCCAGTGGCGCCATCCTCGATGCGGATGCGGGGGCCGAGCTGAACATCCTGGCCACCAACCTGACCCTGCGGTCCCTCACCGGTTCCATCGGAACTGCCGGAAATCCGCTCGACGTCGGTCTGAACACCACCGACGGCCGGATCCGGGCGCGGACGGAGACCGGATCGCCGATCTACCTCCACGGTCCGCTCGGCCACAGCTTCAACCTCGGCGCCATAGAATCGGGCGATGCCGCCGGCCTTTCGGCCGACGTGGACATGCTGATCGACGGGTCCGTCACGGCACCCGGGCCGATCGGCCTGGTGGCCGGCGGCGCCTTGTCGATGACGTCGGCGTCGTCGGTGCGCAGCCTCGCCTCGAGCGTGCGCGTGAGCGCCGGTTCGCTGGCCATGGAGGACGGCGCCAGCCTGCGGTCCGAGACCGGCATCATCCGGATCGACACCGTGGGCGACGCGTCCATCACCGGAATTTCCAGCGGCAACGACGGCGTTACGGGGATGGACGGCGAGAGCCATTCCATCACCATCGTCAGTAGCGGCGGCAATGTCGTGGATGCCGGCGACAACCGTGTCGACATCACCGCCTCGGCCGGTCCGTCCTCCTCGCTGGGGATCAGGGCCCCGTCGGGCAGCATCGGTGGCGACAATCCCCTGGAGATCGACGTTCGCCGACTCGATGCGACCGCCGTCGATGCAATTGGCATTGCTGCCCTGAACACGGTCGAACTGGGCACGGTCAGGGCGGGCCAGGACCTGGTGCTGACGGCGACCGGCTCGATCGTGGGTGGCGACATGGCGAGCACGGCCGGGCGCCTCCAGGCGACGGCCCAGGATTCCCTGGCGATCGGTTCGGCGAGCGCGGCAAGGGACGTGGTCCTGGCAGCCCTCGGCGGTTCGGTTTCGGCCGATCTCGTGGCCAGTTCGGATGCCGCGGTGCGCATCACGGCGCCCGGGGCCGTTGCCGTCACCGTGGCGGAGGCGGGCCTCCACCTGCAGGTGAATTCGGGCGCCTCGATCACCGCCTCCGCGATGACCGGCGGCGGCAACGTGGCCGTGACGGCCGGGGGGCGCGCCGACCTGGGGGCCGTATCGGGACGCGACGGGGTTGCGGTCTCGGCGGTGACGGGCGTGGCCGTGGGTTCGACGACGAGTACGCGCGGAGGGATCTCGGCGACGGCGACAGGCGATGTCGCCGTGACGACGGCGACGGCGTCGGGAAGCATCCTGTTGTCGTCCTCGGGCGGCAGCGTGACCGCGATGACCCTCAGCGCCGACCAGGTGGACCTGCGTGCGCCCGGCGAGGTCGCGGCGGCGACGATGAATGTCGGTTCGGCGGTCCGCCTGGCAGGCGCCAGGGTGTCCGGCGCGGTATTCGGCGGCCGCCGCAGCATCGGCGGATTCGTGACGGGATTCGCCGGCGGGCTGGCCGACACGGTGACCATGAGCTTCTCCGGCGCAGGCGGTTTTGCCCTGGACGCATTCCGGACTGCGCAGATGACCGTCGAGCTTCCCGCCGGTTCGTTCGGGATCGCCGACGCGTCGATCGGCGACCGGGGCACCTTCCGCAATCCGGTGACACTGCTGTTGGTCGACCAGCACGACAAGAACATCCAGTCGGCCGACATCCAGCTCTACTCGGACGGCAATCCCTTCTACATGTACCTGACCGCCAATCGCCTCAGGACCAATGCCTTCGTGATCTACCGCAGCCCCGCCCACGAGGTGCTGACCCCCACCGGGTCGAAGAGTGCCGCCGAGGAAGGGGCGGACGCCATCGCGAAGATCGTCGGGCTGCCACCCCCGCCCCCCACCGGCGGCGGCGTCCGGGAGTCCGCCGACCTGGTCCGCTTCACCGGTGTTCCGGTGTCCGCCGAATGCGCCGACGCGGCCGAACCGGGGTGCGAGGAATGAGGGCCTGGCGGGTGGCGGCCGGGTTGGCGCCGGTCCTGATCCTCGGACAGCCGTTGGCCCAGACGCCAGTCGATTCCGGGGTCATCCAGCAGCGGCAGATCGACGAGGAGAGGCGCCGACGGGAGGCGGAGCGCGAGCAGCGGCAGGTTCCCGCCGAACCCCTGCGGCGCGAGCCGGTGCGCCCTCCTACGATGCGGCCCGAAGCGGAATCGATCCGTTTCGCGGTCAGGGAGATCCGCTTCACCGAGTCGGCGATCCTCTCCCAGGCAGAGCTCGAATCGGCGTCGCGCCCCTACGTGGGCCGAGAGCTGACCCTCGGGGAACTCGGCCAACTGGCCGCGAAGGTCAACGAGATATACCGGGGCAAGGGAGTGGTGACGGCCCAGGCGACGGTGCCGCCCCAGGATGTCTCGGCCGGGGTCGTGCTGATCCGGCTGGTCGAGGGCCGCCTGGGGCAGGTCGCCGTCCGCGGCAATGCCTCCACCGAAGCCGATTACGTGGCCGACCGGGTCGGCCTGAAACCGACCGACCTGATCGACCTGACCCGGCTCGAGGCGGCATTGAATTGGTTCAACCGGACCAACGATGCGCAATTGCGTGCCGAGCTGAAGCCCGGCGGCAGGTTTGCCACCACCGACATCGCCGTCGAGATCACGGAACCGCCCCGGCACGACCTGCGGGTGACGATCGACAACATGGGGGCCGCCGCGACAGGCCGGAACCGGGTGGGTCTGGCCTATGCGAACCGCAGCCTCCTGGGCTACCGGGACGAACTCGCGCTTTCCGCCACCCACGCCCTCGGTCAGGAGAGTCGCTCGGTCGCCTACGGCGTCCCCATCAACACCTGGGGTGGCCGGGCGAACCTGGGTTTCTACGACGACAGGACGGCGATGAAGGAGGGCCCCCTGAGGAGCCTGCGCATCACCGGCCACTCGACGGCGAGCATCCTCTCGATCCGGCAGCCGGTGCATGTGGGCCCGACTCTCGAGGTGGATGTCGTTGGTGGCGGCAAGAGCCGGCACAACACCTCCTGGATCAGCAACGTCTTCCTGTCGCGCACCGATACGACGGATCGCAACCTGGGCGTCGAGGCCCAGGTGTTCGGCGCCGACTCGGGCTGGTCCGCAAGCTACGTCCGCTCGGTCGGCGAGGCGCGAACCGTCGGTCGGGACGGTTTCCGGGTGGACCGGGGCTCCCTGCGGCATTACCGTGATATCGGTGGCGGCTTGTCCTTCCGCGGCGCCCTGGCGTGGCAGGTCTCGCCGCAGGCGGGTCTGCCGTCGAGCGAGCAGCTTTTCATCGGCGGGGAGGGCAGCGTACGGGGCTATCCGGTCGGCCTCTACTCTGGGGACAAGGGGCAGACGGTCAGCCTGGAACTGCACCATCCGCTGGCCGGACCGGGTGGCTCCGGCGGGCTGGCGGCGAACGGTTTCCTCTTCCTCGATTATGGACGCGTCAAGCCCCAGCGTCCCCCCGCTTCCACGCTCCGGTCATTCGAAGCCCTGACCGGACTGGGTTGGGGGCTGAATCTGAATCTGGGCCACCATGTGTCGGCCCGCCTTGTCTTCGGTTACGGTGCGACGCGGGTTCCCTTGCAGCCCCGTTCCTATGACGTCACCCTGCAACTGGTCGCCAGCGTGTTCTGAGGGATGGTCGCCTGCGTTCCTAAGGCCTGTTCTCGAACAGGCCCTGGATCAGCCACCACGCCGCCAGGCCCAGCACGGTCAACCAGACCAGCATGACCACGACCGCCGCCACGCGGCCGGCGCGCCGCCCGGCGGCGGTCAACTGCCCGGCCCGGGCCCGGCATTCGGCGAGCACCGCCGGCGGGATGAGCCGTATGGCCAAGGCGAGCCCCAGGGGGATGAGCACCAATTCGTCCAGGTAGCCCAGGACCGGGATGAAATCCGGGATCAGGTCGATGGGGCTCAGGGCATAGGCCACGACGGCGATCACCAGCAGCTTGGCATACCACGGCGTGTCCGGATGGCGCGCCGCCAGGGCGAGCACCAGGGTCTCTCCCTTGAGGCGGCGGGCCCAGGCCTTGAGCCGCGCCAGCAGGCCGGCGGCGCTCAAAGGGCGCCGCGGCCCTTCTCGGAGACGAAATAGACCACCTTGCGGGCCCGCATCACGTCCCCCAGGGGCCGGTGATCCATCAGGCCGCCCCAGGGATCGAAGACGGCAGCCTCCACCTGGGCGGCGAAATCGCCCGCCGCCACGTCGTCGAACCATTGGCTGGGCAGGTGCAGGCGCGCGACGGTCACATAGGGGGCGACCGTCTCGGGCCAGTCGACGGAGGCATCCTCGATGGGCGTCGCAGCCTCGTCCACGAAGAACTGCAACTGGAGTTCGTAGCTGAGGCTGTCGTGGCGCAGGCGTTCGGCCATGTCCCGCGCCCAGTCCCGATCGGCCCCGGCGGCCGGCGAGCCGGGGGGCGGCAGCAGCCGGACCCGGCATGCAAAGGGGCCGCAGGCGATCGGCGCGGCGCTGTAGAAGGCCTCGGTGGCGAAGCCGCTGAACTTCTTGCCGACGATCTTCGCGAAGCGCGCCGCCAGCTTGAGTCCGCCGACGAGTCCGTAGCGTCCGAACAGGTATTTCAGCAGGGCGCCGTTGCCCCGGCTGGCCGCCATCACCAGGCCGACGAACTCATCGCTATTCGGGAAGGCGAAGGCGCTGTGGTTGATGAGCAGGAAATCCTGGTGGTCGGTCTTGCCGTCACCGAGGGCCCCGGGGCCGCGAATGCCGAGGACCTTGATGGCGAAGCCCCGGATGTCGGGCGCCGGGTCGGCGGCCCGGTCCGGCCCGCCGTTGGACAGGCGCACCCAGGCCTCGTGGGGGCCCGGCGAGGCGAAGAGGCCGTGGCGGGCCCAGGGCGGCAGGTCGGGCAGGACCTCGAAGACGGCCTGCACGGCCATGATCTGCTTGCGGTGGAGGGCACGCCCCTTGCCGTAACGGGCCGATTTGCGTTGCTGCAGTTCGGCGAACTGCTGCGCATAGCCGGCGAAACGGGATTCCTCGTCGGGGGCGACGGATTCGCGCCAGTTCGTGCTCGCTTCCATGGGCACCTCCTGCCGCGCCTGCGGCCTGCTTCGACGCCGCTCAGGCGGCGACGGGTTTGACGCGTCCGGCCGCCAGCTTGGCCCGCGCCCGCGCCTCGTCGGCGGTCTCGGCATTGGCCACCGCCACCCCCATGCGGCGCTTCCTGAAGCTTTCCGGCTTGCCGAACAGCCGCAGGTCCGATTCGGGAACCGCCAGGGCCTCGGCAACGCCCTCGAAGGCGACGCCTTTCGCCTCCAGGCCGCCATAGACGACGGCCGAGGCGCCGGGGCGCCGCAGGGCCGTGTCCACGGGCAGGCCGAGGATGGCCCGGGCATGCAGTTCGAATTCCGAGAGGCGCTGGGTGGCGAGCGTCACGAGGCCGGTATCGTGGGGGCGGGGGCTGACTTCCGAGAACCAGACCTGGTCGCCCTTGATGAAAAGCTCGACGCCGAAGATGCCGCGACCGCCGAGGTTGCCGGTGACGGCGGCGGCGATCTCGCGGGACTTGCGCAAGGCGGTCTCCGTCATGGCCATCGGCTGCCAGGACTCCACGTAGTCGCCGGCGACCTGGACGTGGCCGATCGGCTCGCAGAAGGAGGTCTCCACGGCGCCCGTGCTGCCGACGGCCCGCACGGTGAGCTGGGTGATCTCGTAGTCGAAGTCGATGAAGCCCTCGACGATGACCCGGCCGGCGTCCACCCGGCCGGCGGAGGCGGCGTAGTTCCAGGCCGCCTCGACGTCGGCCGCCGTCTTCACCAGGGACTGTCCCTTGCCGGAGGAGGACATGACGGGCTTGACCACGCAGGGATAGCCGATGGCCGGCCCGTCGGCGCCGTCGATGGCGGCTTGCAGCCCGGCCAGGGAGTCGGCGAAGCGGTAGGGGGAGGTGGGCAGCCCCAGTTCCTCGGCCGCCAGGCGCCGGATGCCCTCGCGGTTCATGGTCAGGCGGGCGGCCCGGGCCGTGGGGATCACCTCGGCGAGGCCCTCCTCCTCGATTTCCAGGAGCATGTCCGTGGCGATGGCCTCGATTTCCGGCACTACCAGGTGGGGCCGTTCCTTTTCCACCAGGGCCCGCAGGGCGGCCCCGTCGGTCATGGCGATCACGTGGCTGCGGTGGGCCACCTGCATGCCCGGCGCGTCGGCGTAGCGGTCCACCGCGATCACCTCGCAGCCCAGTCTTTGCAATGCGATAATGACCTCCTTGCCCAGTTCGCCGCTGCCGAGCAGCATGATGCGGGTGGCGGAGGGCGAGAGCGGGGTGCCGATGCGCATGGGTGGCTCCGTTCGGTAAAACGCGATTCTACCCCGCAGCCAGATGACCAAAAGACAACAGCACCGGGCCCTGCGCGACGCGCTCGGCCAGTTCGCCACGGGCATCGCCGTGGTCACCGCCGGCAACGGCGACGGCGGATTCGTCGGCATGACGATCAACTCCTTCTCCTCGGTGTCCCTGGAGCCGCCGCTGGTCCTCTGGAGCATCGGCCTGGAATCGCCCTCGCGGGCCTTCTTCGAGGGCGCCGGGCACTACGCGATCAACGTCCTGTCGGCCGAGCAGCAGGAGCTCTCGCGGCGTTTCTCGACACCCCACGTGGACAAGTTCAACGGCATCGAGTGGACCGAGGGCCTGGGCGGGGCACCCCTGCTGCCGGACTGCGCGGCCTGGTTCGAGTGCCGCACGGCCATGCGATACCCCGGGGGCGACCACCTGATCCTGGTCGGCGAGGTGGAGCGCTTCCGCAGCGAGCCGAAGGCGCCCCTGATCTTCCATGGCGGCACCTATCGCCGTTTGCGCGAGGAGTAGGCCATGCTGGTCGAGCGCATCGAGGGCAAGTGGCTCTCCTGCTTTGCCGAGGTCTTCCGCCTTTGCGGCGTCAAGCCCGGGGAGGTGGCCGTGGTCCTCTCGGAGACCCAGTCGCGGCGGGTGAACGTGGAGCTGGCCAAGCTGGCCCTGCAGGGCCTCGGCGCGCGGGTCTTCGAGCTTATGTTGACCACGCCGCCCCTGGCCGTGCCGATACCGGTGCGCTCCACGGGCAGCAGCGACGCCATCCGCGGCCTGGGCCCGGTGGTGTCCTCCCTGTCCCAGGCCGGCTTCGTCGCCGACCTCACCGTCGAGGGCCTGATGCACGCCCCGGAGCTGCCGGACATCCTGAAGGGCGGTGCGCGCGTCCTCTACGTATCCAACGAGCATCCGGAGATCCTGGAGCGCCTGATGCCGAAGCCGGCCGACGAGGAGGTCGTCAAGACGGCCATGAAGCGCATGCGCGGCGCGAAGGCGATGCGGGTCGCCTCGCCCCACGGCACGGACCTCGCGGTCGGGCTGGAAGGGACGCGGGTGGGCGGCGTCTGGGGCTACACGGCGAAACCCGGCACCCTGTCCCACTGGCCCGGCGGCATCGTCCTCGGCTTTCCGGCCCGGGGCAGCGTGAACGGCACCCTGGTGATGGCTCCCGGCGACGTGAACCTGACCTTCAAGCGCTACGTCGATGCCGCCGTGACCCTGCGCGTCGAGAACGACTACGTGACCGCCATCGAAGGTGCCGGCTACGATGCGGACCTCATGCGCGGCTACCTCGACAGCTGGTGCGAGCGGGAGGGCACCCGGGACGCCTACGCGGTTTCCCACGTGGGCTGGGGACTGGCCAGGGGTGCCCGCTGGGATTCGCTGACCTTCTACGACCGGCGCGACTGCAACGCCACCGAGCTGCGCGCCTTCGCCGGCAACTTCCTCTTCTCCACCGGCGCCAACGAGGTGGCGGGCCGCCATACCCTCGGCCACTTCGACCTGCCCTTCCGCCATTGCACCGTCGAACTCGACGGGGTTCCCGTGGTCCGGGACGGAGTCCTCCTCGAGTGACGGGGACGCCTGCCTTCATCGAGGCGGGGCAGGGGCCGCGCAGCCTCGTCTTCCTGCACGGCATCGGCGGCGGCAAGGAAGGCTGGCGGGCCAGCCTGGACCATTTCGCCGGCCTGGGCTGGCGGACGATCGCCTGGGACATGCCGGGCTATGGCGGCAGCGCGGCGATCGATCCCTGCGACTTCCCCGGCCTGGCGGCGGCGCTGGAACGGCTGATGGACACGGCCGCCGTGGAGCGGGCCGTCCTCGTCGGCCACAGCCTGGGCGGCATGGTGGCCCTGGAAGCCTGGGCGCACATGCCCGGCCGCATCGGCGCGATGGTATTGGCCGCCACCAGCCCGGCCTTCGGCAACACGGACGGGGAGTTCCAGCGCGAGTTCCTGGCCCGGCGCCTGGCCCCCCTGGAACAGGGCAGGACCATGGCCGACGTGGCGGGACCCCTGATCCCGTCCATGGCCGGGCCCGGCGCCGACCCGGAGGGAATCGCCCTCGCCCGGACGCTGATGTCGCGCATCCCGCCGGACAGCTACCGGGCCGCCCTGCTGGCCCTGGTCCGCTTCGACCGGCGCGAGCTGCTGAGCGGCATCCGGGTGCCGGTCCTCTGCCTGGCGGGGGAGAACGACCGGACGGCGCCGCCCCAGGTGCTGCGTCGCATGGCCGACAAGATACCCGGCGCGGCCTTCGCAGAAATGCCCGGCGCCGGACACCTGCTCAATTTCGAGCGGCCCGCCGAATTCAATGCCGCCCTCGAGGCGTTCCTGAAGCAGGCGTGAACAAAGGGAGGAATGCATGGCCTACCAACTGATCTGCGGCGAAGGCTATCCGCTGACGGCGAAGCAGAAGCAACTGATGGAACTGGCGGCCGAGCTGGGACGCACCCGCTTTGCCGGCCGGGCCGAGAAGTACGACCGGGAGGCCAGCTTCCCCTTCGAGAACTACCAGGACATGCACGAGTCCGGCCTGCTTCGCCTGTGCGTGCCCGAGGCCCACGGCGGCCACGGGGCCGACTATGCCACCTATGCCCTGGTCTCGGCCGAGATCGGCCGCCACTGCGGCGCCACGGCCCTGACCTTCAACATGCACGTGTGCACCATGATGTGGAGCGGCCTGCTGTCGGAGGACCTGGACATGACGCCCGGGCAGCGGGCGGCCCACCGGAATCACCAGGCCATCCATTTCGCCCGCGTGGTCAGGGACGGGGCGGTCTATGCCCAGCCCTTCTCCGAGGGCGGCGCGGCGGCGGCGGGCGCCCAGCCCTTCGGCACCACGGCGACCAAGGTGGAGGGCGGCTGGCTGATCAACGGCCGCAAGATCTTCGCCTCGCTGGCCGGCGGCGCCAACTATTACGGCGTGCTGTGCACCGAGAAGAAGGGCGGCGAGGAACTGTCGCGCCGGGACACCCTCTACATGGCCGTGCCCGCCGACGCAAAGGGTTTCTCCATCTACGGCGACTGGGATCCCCTGGGCATGCGCGGCACGGTGTCGAGGAACCTGTTGTTCGAGGATGTCTTCGTGCCCGACGAGGCAGCCCTGATGCCCCAGGGCATCTACTTCCAGGCGGCCTCCCGCTGGCCCCACATGTTCATGACCCTGTCGCCCACCTACATGGGGGTCGCCCAGGCCGCCTACGACTTCACGGTGGCCTACCTGCGCGGCGAGATCCCGGGCACCGGGCCGGTCAAGCGGCGCCAGTTCGCCACCAAGCAGATCGCCCTGGCCGAGATGCACGTCAAGATGGAGCAGACCCGCAGCCTCTTCCTGCGGGCCATCCAGGATGCCCGGATCGACCCACCCAAATCGGCCCGCCTGCGTGCCTACGCCGCCCAATACACCATCATGGAAAACGCGGTGGACATGGCCCGCCTGGCCATCCGCACCTGCGGCGGCCAGTCGATGCTCAAGGCCCTGCCCCTGGAGCGCCTCTACCGGGACGCCCGCTGCGGTTCCCTGATGCTGCCCTGGACGGCGGAGCTGTGCCTGGACCGCATCGGCCGCGAGGCCCTCTACGAGTCGGGCGAGACCGACTGATGGAGCTCTCCCGCCTCGTCGAGCGGCACGCCGAGTTCCGCGGACGGCACACCGCGCTCCATTTCGAGGGCGAGGACATCACCTATGCCGAGCTGCACCGCCGCGTCGGCCAGGCGGCGGCGGCCCTCCACGACGGGCTCAAGGTGAAGCGGGGCGACCGGGTGGCCTTCCTGGGGGTGAACGACCCGGAACTGCTGGTCCTGCTCTTCGCCTGCGCCCGCCTGGGGGCGATCCTGGTGCCACTCAACTTCCGCCTGGCGCCGCCGGAACACCGCTACGTCGTGAACGACTGCGATGCCCGCGTGCTGATCGCCCAGCGCCAGTTCCATGACCATTGCGAGCAGTTCCGGGCCGACCTGCCGGGCACCCGCTTCGTATCGCTGGCCCAGGAGGAGCCCGAGGGCTGGGAGCGCTGGCCGACCCTGCTGACGGCTGCGAATCCGGAGTGCGAGGCCCACGGGCGCGAGGACGATCCGCTGCTGGTGGTCTATACCTCCGGCACGACGGGATTCCCGAAGGGCGCCGTGCTGAACCAGCAATCGCTGAAGTGGAACGCCTTCAACAGCTGGCACCTGCACGACATGACGGGGGATGACCATGTCCTGACCAACCTTCCCATGTTCCATGTCGGCGGGCTCAACATCCAGACCGTCCCGGCCCTGCTGGCCGGAGCCGCCGTCACCCTGCACGCGCGCTTCGACGCCGGCCGCTGGCTGATGGACGTGGCGCGGCGCCGCCCGACCCTGTCCCTGATGGTGCCGGCCACCATGAAGGCGGTGATCGAACACCGCGATTTCATCCACGCCGACCTGTCGAGCCTGCGCTTCCTGCAGAGCGGTTCCTCCCTGGTGCCCGAGCACCTGACCCGCGCCTTCCATGCCCGGGGAATACCGGTCGGCCAGGTCTATGGATCCTCGGAAACCAGTCCGATCGCCGCCTATACGCGGCGCGACCAGGCCCTCGCCCGGGTGGGCTGGGCGGGCCTCCCGGCCTTGCACGGCGAACTCCGGGTGGTGAAGGGCAGCGGCCAGGAGGCGGCGCCGGGCGAGGTCGGGGAGATCCAGGTCCGCGGACCCCATCTGATGCGCGAATACTGGAACCGGCCCGACGCGACGCGGGAGTCGATGGTGGACGGCTGGTTCCGCACCGGCGACCTCGGCAGCCGGGATGCGGATGGCTTCCTGCGCGTCGTGGGGCGCGCGAAGGATGTGATAATCTCGGGCGGCGAGAACATCTACCCCGCCGAACTGGAACTGGCCCTGGCGGCCGTTCCCGGCGTGGTCGAGGTGGCCGTGGCGGCGGTGGCCGATGCGCGCTGGGGCGAGATTCCGGTGGCTTTCGTGATGCGTGCCCGGGAAGCGGATTGCGACGAGGTCCGGTTGCTTGCCGCCCTCGAGGGGCGCATCGCCCGCTACAAGCTGCCGCGGCGCGTCGTATTCGTGGAGGACCTGCCCCGGAACGCCATGGGCAAGGTTCAGAGATTTGCCTTGAAGAAACTTCTGGAGGAAACCCGGACATGAAGATCCCCCGCCTCGCCGCCGCCCTGGCGCTCGCGATTTCCGCCGGCACCGCCGGTACCGCCCTGGCCCAGGTGAAGGTCGGGGTGGTCTATGCGGCGACGGGCCCCGGCGCCTTCGTCGGCATCCCCCAGAAGAACACCGCCGCCCTGCTGCCGCGCAAGATCGGCGATCTGACCGTGGAATACATCGAGCGCGACGACGCTTCCGATCCGACCCAGTCGGTGCAGATCGTCAAGCGCCTGATATCGGAGCACAGGATCGATGCCCTGATCGGGCCTTCCCTGACGCCGAACGGCGTCGCCAACGTGCCGGTGGTGGCCGAGGCGTCCACCCCGGCCCTGATGCCCTCGGGATCGGCCGCCGTCGTCCTGCCCATGGACGACAGGAAGCGCTGGGTGTTCAAGACCACGCAGAACGACGACATCATCTGTGGCGCCATCGTCGAACACATGGTGAGGCAAGGCACCAAGACCCTCGGTTTCATCGGCTACAACGACCCCTACGGCGAGAACTGGTTCAAGGTCTTCTCGGCCCAGGCCGAAAAGGCGGGCATGAAGGTGGTGGCCAGCGAACGCTACAGCCGCAGCGACTCCAGCGTCACCGGACAGGTATTGAAACTGGTGTCCGCCAAGCCGGATGCCATCCTGGTCGCCGGCGTCGCGGCCGGTGCCGCCCTGCCCCACGCGGCCCTCACCGATGCCGGCTACAAGGGCCGGGTCTACCAGACCCATGGCGCCGCGACGCCGGACTTCCTCAAGATCGGCGGCAGGAAGGTGGATGGCGCCCTGATGGCCGCCTCCCTGATGCTGGTCCTCGACCAGATTCCCGACAGCAATCCCTCCAAGCGTGTCGCCCAGGGCTACATGGGGGCCTACGAGCGGATCTACGGTGCCAAGCCGGCCACCTTCGGGGCCAACGTCTTCGATGCCGGCATGCTGCTCCAGAAGGCCATTCCCGAGGCGGCGAAGAAAGCCAAGCCGGGTACCCCGGAGTTCCGGGCCGCCCTGCGCGATGCGCTCGAATCCACCCGGGAACTCGTGGCCACCCAGGGGGTGTACAACATGTCGCCCCAGGACCATTCGGGTTTCGACCAGCGGGGACGGGTGATGATGACGCTCAGGGACGGCACCTGGCGCCTGGCCCAGGACTGAGCGGCTCCGGGCGACGACGGAACGCCGGGCTCGCCCGGCGTTCCCGCATTCAAGGGGCGGGGTTCCGCGGCGGCTGCTTGCCGGAGACGAGGACTTCCGCTTCCTTGGCCTTATTCAGGGCGGCGCGGGCCCCCCGCGGATCCTTGTTGCGCAATGCGTCCGCCAGGTCCCGGGAGGCGTCGCGGCGCATCTCCGCGTAGCGGCGCAGGCTTTCGACGGCGGCGGAGGAGGGGGCGGCCGGGTCCAGGTGCAGGCCGGCCAGGTCCTCGAAGTTCTGCTCGTAGCGATCGGCGACCTGGGCTTCGATGCGTCCCGCCAGTTCCTCGAAGGACAGGCCGCCGCGCCGACCCTGGTCGAGCAGGGCCTGCCATTGGGCGGAGATGCGGGCGTCTTCGGCCAGGAAGTCGCGTATCTCGCCGCGGGCGGCGATCTCGTCGCTCCAGTCGTAGCGGGGCGCCGGGACGTGGGTGAGCAGTACCCCCCAGGCCAGCAGGAGGGCGGCCGCAGCGGCCAGTCGCGGCGCCAGGCGGACCCGATCCCGGGTCAGGGGCACGGCCAGGGCCGCGCCGGCCAGTGCTCCGGCGAACAGCCCGCCCAGGTGGGCAGCATTGTCGATGCCCGGGATCAGCAGGCCGAGGGCGATGGTCGCCGCCGTGAATCCGGCGGCCCCCCAGAAAAGCCAGCGGAACTCGGTCACGTGGAGGTTCTGGCGTTCCCGCCACAGGAAGACCATCAGGGCCCCGTAGATGCCGAAGATGGCGCCGGAGGCCCCGCCCGATACGGCCCTGTCCCCCTGGGCGACCAGGGAAAGGAGGTTGCCCGTCAGGCCGGCGGCGAGGTAGATGGCCAGGAAGCGGCCGTGGCCGTACATGCGTTCCACGAGCCGGCCGCCGTCCCAGAGGGCAAGCATGTTCATGCCCAGGTGGAGCAGGCCGAAATGCAGGAACATGGCGGTGAACAGGCGCCACCATTCGCCGTCCTTGGTGGCCGGGCCGAAATTGGCGCCCCAGGCCAGCTGGATCTGGTTCGGCGTATGCCAGAGACCCGCCCCGGCCGCCAGCATGGCGGCGAAGACCAGCCCGTTGGCGGCGACCATGGACCAGGTGGCCGGGATGGCGGGCGCGCGTTCCCGCAGCCGGTCGGCCAGGGGCCGGAAACTGGCGGCGGGCGTGGGCGCCTCGGAGGTCATGGGCGGCAGGGCGGCGAAGGTTTCGCGGTTCGGAAATGGCAGGGGGACGCATCGCGTCCCCCGGTTGTCTGGAGCGGGCGAAGGGAGTCGAACCCTCTTCATCAGCTTGGGAAGCTGAGGTAATGCCGTTATACGACGCCCGCAGTGGATGCGCATTTTAGGCTGCGGCGGGGGGGGCTGGCAAACGCCGGGTAAAATTCACCCATGAGCATCGCGCAAACCGCCGTCGGATCCGTCCTCCGGCCGTACCCGACCGCCGACGCGGGCCCCGCCGGCAAACCCCGGCGCCCGGCGCCGCTACCGGACGGTCGGCGGTTCCGCGTGAAGCGCCGCATGCGCAGGGCCGGCGGACTGCTGTTGCTCGCGGCGGTCTTGACGGCGACGGCTGCCGGGGCCGAGGAGTCCGTGGAGGCCGTGTCGCCCCTGCAGGTGGTCGATCCGCAGCGTTCCGGCTATGCCTTCGGCGAGCCCCGCATCCTTGCCCTGCAGGAGTTGTTCGGATTCGCCCACGGCATCCTGCTCCTGGCGACCGCCTGCGACGAAGTGCCGGCCCATGCCGAGGCATCCGGCGATGCCTTCTTCTCCTGGTACGAAAGCCACGAGGCCTGGTTGGACGAGGCCAGAGCAGAACTGGCCCGCTATTACTACGGCGGGCGGGCCGGGGAAGCGGCCTGGGAGGATGTGGCGCGGGCCCTGCAACTGCGCGAAGCCCTGGCCCTGGCGCCGGACTCGGCGGAACTGGCGGCGGCCTGCGCCACGCTGCCCGCGGCCTTGCGGAAGCCGCGCTACGACCTGGCCCAGCGCTTCCGCTTCGAGGGCTATCTCGCCCGCCTGTCGCGGGCCCTGGAGACGGAGGCCCGGGCGGCCCATTGCGCCACGGTGCTCCCCGGCGACTCGCGCCGGATCCTCGAGGCGCGCCTGGGCTTCTGGCGCGAGATCAATTCCGCCGGCGAGGCCGAGGCGCGTGCCGTCCTGGCCGCCGAGTGGCGCGAGGACGGCCGCGCCGACAGCCTGGAAACCTGGCTGTCGGAGGCCGGCCGGGCACTGCGCGTGCGGGGCGACCTGGCGTCCTGCCTGGCCTTCTCGGAAGGGCTGAAGCACCCGGATGCCGCCCTGCGCAACGCCTTCCGGCCGGAGGCGACCCCGCAATGAGCGGCGACGGCGGGCACGGCCACATCCGCAGTTTCGTGTTGCGCCAGGGACGGGTTTCCGCGGCCCAGGCCCGTCACCATGCGGACGGCATGCCCCGCTGGGGAGTCCCCTACCGATCCGGAGCCCTCGATCTCGAGGCCGTATTCGGCCGGCGGGCGCCCCAGGTCCTGGAAATCGGCTTCGGCATGGGGGAGACGACGGCGACCATCGCCGCCGCCCACCCGGAGACGGATTTCATCGGGGTGGAGGTGCATACGCCGGGCGTCGGCAGCCTGCTCAAGGAGATCGCCTCCCGCGGCCTGACCAACGTCCGCATCGTCCAGCACGATGCCATGGAAGTCGCCCGCGACATGATTCCCGAGGCCTCGCTGGCCGGCATCCATTTGTTTTTTCCCGACCCCTGGCCGAAGAAGCGGCACCACAAGCGGCGCCTGGTGAGGCCGGATTTCGTCGCCCTGCTGGCCCGCCGCCTCGCTCCGGGCGGCTACTTCCACTGCGCGACCGATTGGGAGGAGTACGCGGCCTGGATGCTGGAAGTGCTGGCCGCCGAGCCCCTGCTGGAGAACACGGCCTCCGGCTACGCGCCGCGGCCGGACCACCGGCCGCTGACCAAGTTCGAGCAGCGGGGGCTGCGGTTGGGGCACGGGGTCCGGGACCTCGTCTTCCGCAGGAAGGCCGGGCCGTGAGCGGCATCGATCCGCGCTCCCTGATCTTCGTCGCCGGCCTGCTCAGCCTGGTCTGCGCCGTCATCCTGTTCGTCATGCGGCGCAGCTTCCCGCCCGCCGTGGCGGGCCTCAAGGAGTGGGCCTGGGCCAACGTGGTGATTTTCGCCGCGACGCCGCTGTTCGGGCTGCGCGATTACCTGCATCCCCTGTTCTCGGTCGTTCTCGCCAACGGCATGCTGGTCGGCGGCGAGTTCCTGCTCGTCGACGCCCTGTTGCGCCTTTCCGGCCGCAAGGCCCCCTGGCGCCTGTTCCTGGCGATCCTGGCCCTGTCCAGCGCGGCCATGGCCTGGTTCGCCTTCGTCACGCCGGACTACCCCTCGCGGCTGAGGATCGTGACCGCCTTCAACACCCTGTTCTTCGCCTGGGGGGCGCGCATCGCATGGACCGTTCCCCGCGGCGGCTTCGCCGGGCGCTTCCTGGCCGGGGCCTTCGCCTTCGCCAGCCTCACCTGCCTGGCCCGCTTCCTGACCCTGTTTGGCGGCAACGATCCCGGCGACCTGCTGGTTTCCGACCTGGCCCAGCAGATATACGTCGCCGGCTACACCCTGTCGGTCTTCCTGCTGACCATCGCCTTCATCCTGCTGGCCAACCAGAACCTCCGGCATATCCTGGAGTTCCAGGCCTCCCACGATTCGCTGACCGGGACCTTTGCCCGTGGCGCCTTCCTGGACCTGCTGGGCAAGGAGATCGAGCGGGCCCGGCGCCATGGCCGGCCGCTCTCCCTGCTGATGCTCGACCTGGACCACTTCAAGGCGGTGAACGACCGGCATGGGCATCTGGTCGGCGACCGGGTGCTGGGCGAGTTCGCCGGCCGGGTCGGTTCCCTGCTGCGCCGCCCCGATGTCTTCGGCCGCTACGGCGGCGAGGAGTTCGCCGTCATGCTGCCGGAGACGCCGCTGGAGGACGCCTTGCTGGTGGCGGAGCGCATCCGGGCGGCCGTCGCAGGCGACCAGGCCCCCGGCCTGCCCGCCTGCACGGTCAGCATCGGGGTGGCCGAATGGTGTGCCGGCCGCGACACCGACGGCCTGCTGGCCGAGTCCGACGCGGCGCTCTATGCGGCCAAGCGCGGCGGCCGCGACCGCGTTGCGGCGGCGCCCCGGCCGGCCGCGGGGGACGGGGTCAGGGCAGGAAGCGACCGAGCAGCGAGTTGAGGAAGCGGCGGCCCCGGGCGGTCGGCGCCAGCCGTCCCTCGGCGCGGACCAGCAGGCCGTCTTCCTCCGCCCCGGCGATCAGCCCGGCGATGGCCTCGAGGTCGAGGCCGGTGCGCTGGCGGTAAGACTCGACCGGGAATCCAGCTTCCAGCCGCAAGGCGTTCATCATGAACTCGAATGGCAGGTCGGCAACGGCCACGGGGCTGCTCTCCTTTCCTTGCGGCGTCCCGGCGCTGGCCAGGTAGTCGCGGGGATGCCGGGGCCTGGCCTGGCGGACGATGCGGTCCGGAAAGGAAATCTTCGAGTGGGCGCCGGCGCCGATGCCCAGGTAGTCGCAGAACTGCCAGTAGTTGAGGTTGTGCCGGCACTGGCGACCGGGGCGGGCGAAGGCGGAGGTCTCGTAATGGCCGTAGCCGGCCGCCGCCAGCATGGCCTCCGCCTGGTCCTGCATGTCGGCCGCCAGGTCGGCATCGGGCAGCGGCGGCGGCGCGTGATGGAAGGCGGTGTTGGGTTCCAGGGTCAGGTGATAGGCCGACAGGTGCTCGGGCGCGCAGGCGAGTGCCGCCTCCAGGTCCCGGGCGGCGCCGGCCAGGTCCTGGCCGGGCAGGCCGTACATGAGGTCGAGGTTGAGATTGTCGAAATGCCGCCGGGCAAGCTCGATGGCGCGCCGGGCTTCGCGGGAATCATGGATTCGCCCGAGGGCCGCCAGCCGTCCGTCGTCGAAGCTCTGGACGCCCAGGGAAAGCCGATTGACGCCGGCCGCCCGGTAGTCGGCGAAGCGCTCCGCCTCGGCCGTTCCGGGATTGGCCTCGAGGGTGACCTCGGCCTCCGGGAGCAGCGGCAGGCGGGCGCGGAAGGCGGCCAGCAGGCGATCGACGGCGCCGCCGGAGAGCAGGCTGGGCGTGCCGCCGCCGAAGAAGACGCTGACCACCGGCCTCCCCCAGATATCGGGGAGGGCGGAATCGAGGTCGGCCACCAGGGCCGCCACGTAGTCGTCCTCGGGGATGCCGGCGGCCCTGGCCTCGTGGGAGTTGAAGTCGCAGTAGGGGCACTTGCGCACGCACCAGGGGAAGTGCACATAGAGCGCCAGGGGTGGCAGGGCGGCGAGGCGGATCCCGTCGCCGGCCGCGGGCTCCCGGCCGGCGGGCAGGATGGGGATGGTCTTCACCGGTCGGAGCGGCGGCCTCAGGCGGCCGTCAGGGCCTGGAGGCGGTCGACGAGCTGGCGCAGCGCAATGCCGCGGTGGGACAGGGCGTTCTTCTCCTCGGCCGGCAGTTCGGCGGCGGTGCGGCCCTTCGCCTCCACCAGGAAATAGGGGTCGTAGCCGAAGCCGCTCTCCCCGCGCGGCCGGTCGACGATGGTGCCGTGCCACTCGCCCTCGGTGATGATGGGCTGGGGATCGTCGGCATGGCGGACGAATACCAGCACGCAGACATAATGGGCCCGCCGGTCCGCCTGGCCGGCCAATTCGGCGATCAGGCGCGCGTTGTTGCGGGCATCCGACTTCGGCTCTCCGGCGAAGCGCGCCGAATGGACGCCCGGCTCCCCGCCAAGGGCATGGACGCAGAGGCCGGAGTCATCGGCCAGGGCCGGCAGTCCGGTGTGGCGGGCGGCGTGACGGGCCTTGGCCAGGGCGTTCTCGACGAAGGTGAAATGGGGTTCCTCGGCCTCGGGCACGCCGAACTCCGATTGGGGATGCACCTCGAAATCGACCGTCGCCAGCAGCTGGCCGAATTCGCGCAGCTTGCCGGCGTTGCCGGAGGCCAGCACCAGCTTCCTCATGCCAGGGCCCGGCGCTGGGCGGCGACGATCGCGCCGATGCCCGCAGCGGCCAGTTCCAGCAGCGCATCCAGTTCGGCGCGGCTGAAGGGCGCCCCCTCGGCCGTGCCCTGGACCTCGACGATGCCGGCGCTGCCGGTCATGACCACGTTCATGTCGGTGTCGCAGGCGGAGTCCTCGGCGTAGTCGAGGTCGAGGACCGGCCGGCCGTCCACGATGCCGACCGACACCGCGGCGACGAAGTCGCGCAGGGGACTGGCAGCCAGCCTGCCGGCGGCCACCAGGGCATTGCAGGCGTCATGGAGGGCGACGCAGGCGCCGGTGATGGCGGCGCAGCGCGTGCCGCCGTCGGCCTGCAGCACGTCGCAGTCGAGGACGACCTGGCGCTCACCGAGGGCCTTCAGATCGGTGACGGCGCGCAGGGAGCGGCCGATCAGGCGCTGGATCTCCTGCGTGCGGCCGGACTGCTTGCCGCGCGCCGCCTCCCGGTCGGTGCGGGTGTGGGTCGAGCGGGGCAGCATGCCGTATTCGGCCGTCACCCAGCCTTCGCCGCGGCCCTTGAGGAAGGGCGGGACTTTCTCCTCGACGCTGGCGGTGCACAGCACCCTGGTGTTGCCGAACTCCACCAGCACGCTGCCTTCGGCGTGCATGGTGTAGCCGCGGGTGATCTTCAGGGTGCGCAATTCCTCGGCCTGGCGGCCGCTGGGTCTGCTCATGGGGACTCCTACTTGGAAAACTTCTGGATGGCCGAACGGATTTCCTCGATGGCTTCCTCGATGTCGTCGTCCGAGAGTTCGGGCCCCGGCGGCTGCCGCCCCTGGCCGAACATCTCCAACTGGGTCGTGAAGCTATCCATCGGCATGGTCTGGGTCTGGATCGAGCCCAGGGCTGCCTCGCCGTAGTTGTCCTCCCACATGAGGGCGATGACGGAGAGGTTGTCGCCGTTGGCGCCGGCCAGCGATTCGGCCTGGTCGAGCAGGCGCGGCACCGCCTGCATGATATTGACGCCGGCGACGCCCCTGGAGATCTGCGCGTTGCCGAGCGGGGACCACAGGCCGTCGGTGCAAATCAGCACGACGTCCCCGGAATTGAGCGGCGTCTTGCGCGAGAAGTCGATCTGCGGCGTGTGGTTGCCGCCAAGGCAGCTGAAGACCCGGTTGCGCGACGGGTGGGAGGCGGCCTCGTTTTCCGACAGGAGGCCCTGGTCCACCATCATCTGGATCCGCGAGTGGTCCCGGGTCTGGGCAAGGATGCGGCCGCCGCGGACGACGTAGAGGCGCGAATCGCCGGCATGGGCCCAGAAGCCGACGCTCCCCTGGACGACACAGCAGACGCAGGTCGTCCGCGGCGCCTCCGGCAGTCCCTTCTCGAGGGCATAGTCGAGGATTGCGTGGTGGGCGTTGGTGAGGGCACGGGACAGGAAGAGGAAGGGATCCGCCAGGGTCGGCTTGGCTTCGCGCTGGAAGGCCTCGGTGATGTACTGGACGGCGATCTGGGCGGCCACCTCGCCGTGCAGGTGGCCCCCCATGCCGTCGGCCACGACCATGAGAAGGGCATCGCGGGAATAGCAGTAGGCGAGGCGGTCCTGGTTCGACTTGCGCTTGCCGATCCGGCTTTCCTGGTAGATGGTGAATTTCATTTGTCAATCATCGCACGCAGGCGATGGCGAATGTTGTCCAGCCAGCCGGTGGCGGCGACCGTCCGTTGTTTTTCCGAGAGGGCCCGCTGCAGGGCGAAGACGCTCTGCGGCCGGGCCAGGTGGTCGAGTTGCATGCACCAGTCCACGATCTCCAGCAACTGGTCCGAGTACTTGCCGCCCCAGCGCCTGGCGGCCGGCTGGTGCTGGTCTCTTTCCAGGCGGATGTCGGCCGCGATGGGGGCGTTCCCGGACAGGCATGCGTACATGCTGGCGCCGACGCTGTAGATGTCGCTCCAGGGGCCGAGTTCCTCCCGCTTCTGGTATTGCTCCGGTGACGCGAAGCCCGGCGTGTACATGGGCTTCAGGGCCGGCTGCTCGGAGGAGAGGGTCTGTCGGGCGGCGCCGAAGTCGAGCAACACGGGGTTGCCGTCGGTGCGCAGGTAGATGTTCGAGGGCTTGATGTCCAGGTGCAGGAGCTTGTTCGTGTGGACTTCCCGCAGGCCGTTGAGCAGCCTCGCGAACACGGCCCGAATGAAACTCTCCTTCAACTGCCCCTTGTATTTCTGGATGTGCTCCTGGAGCGTACGCCCCCGCTCGTACTGCATGACCATGTAAACCGTCTCGTTGGCGCGGAAGAAATTGAGCACCCGAACGACGTTGGGATGGTTCAGGTGGGCCAGCGCCCGTCCTTCCTCGAAGAAACAGCGGAGGCCGTAGCGGAAGGCGGCCCGGTGTTCCTCGGAAATGGTGGGCACCACGGCCCCTTCGCTGCGCAGCGCCAGGGAGTTCGGCAGGTACTCCTTGATCGCCACCGGGTTGCCCTCCTCGTCGTAGGCCAGGTAGACGATGGAGAATCCGCCGAGCGACAACTGGCGTTCCACCCGGTATCCGTTCAATTCGTACCCGGGAGGGAGGGGTTGGTTGATCTGTTGGGGCATCGGTGGACGGGTGGGGCCCTGGAAGCGCCGCCGGCGGCGGCCAGTTCGCGATGCCTTCCTGCTAAGATAAAAACCGGATTCTCTTTGTTTGCGCCTGGCCTGTAAAGGCGGCGACCCCGCGGAAAGCGAACCATGATCAAGAGCATGACCGGCTACGCGGCGTTGTCCCGCGAACTCGAACAGGTTTCCCTGCACCTGGAATTGAAGAGCGTGAATGCGCGCTTCCTCGATATCCATTTCCGGATCGGCGAGGAACTGCGCTTCCTCGAGATGCCCCTGCGGGAACTGATCACGGCACGTGCGGTGCGCGGCAAGGTCGAATGCCGGGCGCAATTGCAGACCCTGGCCGCCCGGCCCAGGGACCTGCTGCCCAATCCGGCCATGCTGGCCAGCCTGCGCCAGATGGAGGCCGCCGTCCGCCAGGAACTTCCGGCGGCGGCGCCCCTCAGCGTTGCCGACGTCCTGCGCTGGCCGGGCATCCTGGGCGACGAGGGCATCGATCAGGACGCCCTCCAGGAGGCCTGCCTGGGCCTGGCCACGGACGCCCTGGAGGAATTCGTCGCCTCCCGCGGCCGGGAAGGCGGGAAACTGGCCGAGATGCTCCGCGACCGGGTGGAACGGATGCGCGAACTGGTGGCCCGGGCCGAGCCCCTGCTGCCCCAGGCGCTGGCCGACTATCGGGATCGCCTGGCCCAGAAGCTACGCGAGGCGGTGGCATCCCTGGACGAGGAACGGATCCGGCAGGAAGTCGGGGTGTTCGCGACGCGGATCGACGTGGCCGAGGAGCTTTCCCGCCTGTCGGCCCACCTGGACGAGGTGGATCGAATCCTCGGCCAGGGCGGCGCGGCCGGCAAGCGCCTCGATTTCCTGATGCAGGAGCTGAACCGGGAAGCGAACACCTTGTCGTCCAAGTCCGTGTCGGGCCAGGTCACGGCGATCGCCCTCGAGCTCAAGCTGATGATCGAGCAGATGCGCGAGCAGGTGCAGAACATCGAGTGATCCGCCGGCGGGACACCGATGCCAGGCGGAGTCGATCCGGGCTGGCCGGGCAGGCAGCGGCGCTGCTCGCCGTGTCCTGTCTGCTCGTCGCCTGCGGCGATGGCGCCCGGGAAGGCGAATTTTCCCGCCTTGGCCTGGAGCAGCGCCTGGCATCGCTGGATCGTCACGACGAGACCCTGGTCGGCGAGGAGGACCGGCCGGTCCGGCGTTTCCGCCGCCTGCTCGATCGCCTTCAGGAGGCCTATCCCGGTACGGCGCGCGAGGTGCTGGCGGAGCAGGGGGTGCGCGGGCGGCAGATCCTTCTGGATTCCGGGTCCTTCGAGGGTCTCCTGGACCTCATGAACGCGACGCTCGTGGCGACTCGCGGGCGACCCACGGCAACGCCATACGCGGAGGCCGTGACGTTCTACGTGGAGGCGCGTCGGCGCGGTCTCGCGGCCCCGGAGGCGACGGCAGCCCTGGCCGCATCCTTGCGGCCGGCGCCCGGCGCCGGCCCGACGACACCGGCGGTGCCAGGTCCCCCGGCGGCCCCCGGGGGCTCCTGACCGCCGGGGCTGCGGAGGGGCCCCGCGTGGTGTAGAGTTCGGCAGGTTCCGCGTCGACTTCTCCCGCATCGCCATGACCGCCGGCAGTCTCCTCGTCGTCTCCGCGCCTTCCGGCGCCGGCAAGACCACCTTGGTCCGCCTGCTGCTCGAGCAGGACCCTCAGGTCCGCCTTTCCGTTTCCTATACCACCCGCGCGCCGAGGCCGGGCGAGGTCGAGGGCAGCGCCTACCATTTCGTGGACGTCCCCACCTTCCTGTCCATGCGCGACCACGGCGAGTTCCTCGAGTGGGCCGAGGTGCACGGGAACTTCTACGGGACCTCCCGTTCCTGGCTCGAAGCCCGCATGGCCGAGGGGCAGGACGTGCTGCTCGAGATCGACTGGCAGGGAGCGCGGCAGGTGCGCAGCCTGTTCTCCGAGGCCGTCGGGATTTTCATCCTGCCGCCCTCGATCGCCGAGCTTGAAAGGCGGCTGCGCGGCAGGGGCCAGGATTCCGAGGAAGTGATCGCTCGCCGCGTGGCCGCCGCAGTGGGCGAAATGGAGCACGTGGGGGAGTTCGATTTCGTTATAATCAACAATGACTTGCATTTGGCCCTCGAAGAGCTTCGGGCGGCCGTCAAGGCTTCCCGCCTGCGGTTCCAGCGCCAGAGGGCGCGCAACCCGGACGTTTTCCGTTTTCTCTCCTGACCGATTGGACTGACCATGGCCCGTGTGACCGTCGATGATTGCCTGAAACGCATCCCCAACCGCTTCCAGCTCACCCTGGCCGCCACCTACCGGGCCCGCCAGCTGGCCACGGGCAGCACGCCCCAGGTCGAGGCGGACAAGGACAAGCCAACGGTCGTCGCACTGCGCGAAATCGCCGCCGGCAAGGTCGGGCTGGAGGTCCTGAACCGCGGCCAGGCCTGACCGGGGCGCGGAGGGGATGGACCGACATGGCGGCTGCCCCATCCCCGGTGTCCCCTGAGCGGGTGGAGGTCGACGAGCCGCCGATCATCCCCATCGACATGCATCCGCCGGTCGATCTGGCGGAGGATCTGGAGCGCTTCAACGGGCGGCTGGCCACCTATCTGAAACCGGAGGAGATGAGCAAGGTCGGCGCAGCCTACGTCTTCTCCAACGCCGCCCACCGGGGCCAGTTCCGTTCCAGCGGCGACCCCTACATCTCCCACCCGCTGGCCGTCGCCGAGACCCTGGCCGGCTGGCATCTCGATTCCCAGGCCCTGATCGCGGCCCTCCTCCACGACGTCATGGAGGACACCAGCATCACCAAGGCGCAGATCGCCGAGCAGTTCGGCAAGACGGCCGCCGAGCTGGTTGACGGCGTCTCCAAGCTGGACCGCCTGGAACACCAGTCCTACGAGGAGGCCCAGGCGGAGAATTTCCGCAAGATGCTGCTGGCCATGGCCCGCGACGTGCGGGTCATCCTCATCAAGCTGGCCGACCGCCAGCACAACATGCGGACCCTGGACGCGGTGAGGCCGGACAAGCGGCGGCGCATCGCCCGCGAGACCCTCGACATCTACGCTCC
The DNA here is from genome assembly GCA_052035955.1 of Pseudomonadota bacterium. Taxonomy (GTDB): domain Bacteria; phylum Pseudomonadota; class Gammaproteobacteria; order Burkholderiales; family Rhodocyclaceae; genus JAEUNJ01. The sequence goes on along the minus strand of JBPOHD010000038.1, from coordinate 17,506 downwards.
CATCGCCAACCGGCTGGGCCTCAACGCCCTCTACCGGGAACTCCAGGAGCTTTCCTTCCGCCACCTCTACCCCGCCCGCTACGAGGTCCTGGCGCGGGCCGTCAAGTCGGCCCGCGGCAACCGGCGCGAAGTGGTCGGCAAGATCCTCGATGCGGTCCGCGACACCCTGCCCCGGAACAGCATAGATGCCGAAGTCATGGGGCGGGAAAAGCACCTTTACGGCATCTACCGCAAGATGCGCGACAAGCACCTGTCGTTCTCGCAGGTGCTCGACATCTACGGCTTCCGGGTCATCGTTCGCGACAAGCCAACCTGCTACCTGGCCCTCGGGGTGCTGCACGGACTGTTCAAGCCCGTCCCGGGCAAGTTCAAGGACTACATCGCGATCCCCAAGGCCAATGGCTACCAGTCGCTCCATACCACGGTCATCGGGCCCTACGGGACCCCGGTCGAGATCCAGATCCGTACCCGGGACATGCACCATGTGGCCGAGTCGGGTGTCGCCTCCCACTGGCTGTACAAGGACGACCAGGCCCTCTCGGAACTGCAGCGCAAGACCCACAACTGGCTCCAGTCCCTCATCGACCTTCAATCGGCCTCGCCCGACTCCTCCGAGTTCCTCGAGCACGTGAAGGTGGATCTCTTCCCGGGCGAGGTCTACGTCTTCACGCCCCAGGGCAAGATCATGGTCCTGCCCCGGGGCGCCACGGCCGTGGACTTCGCCTACGCCGTGCATACGGACATCGGCAACCGCTGCGTCGCCTGCCGCATCAACTTCGAACTGATGCCGTTGCGCACGGAATTGCGCAACGGGGACCGGGTCGAGATCGTCACCGCCCCCCATGCCAACCCGAATCCGGCCTGGCTCGCCTACGTAAAGACCGGCAAGGCCCGGGCGCAGATCCGCCACTTCCTCAAGACCCGCCACACGGACGAGTCGGCCAGCCTCGGCGAGCGGCTGCTCGGCCAGGCCCTGCGTACCTTCAGCCTGCGCCTGGACGACATCCGCCACACGGACTGGTCGCGTCTGCTCAAGCTCGGCGGCGCCCGGTCCCAGCAGGAGGTATTGACCGACATCGGCCTGGGCAAGCGCCTGCCGGCCATCGTCGCCCGTCGCCTGGCCGAAGGCCATGACGAACCCGGGCAGGGCGGCGCCGTTCCCCGGGCACCCATCCAGATCCGCGGCAACGAGGGCGGCGCCGTCCAACTGGACCAGTCCTGCCGGCCCATCCCCGGGGATCCCATCATCGGCCTGATCCGCAAGGGCCAGGGCCTGGTGGTGCATACCCACGACTGCCTCAGCCTGCGCAAGCAGCGGGGCGAGCGCGACGAATGGATCGAGGTGGAATGGGATCCGGAGCCCGACCGCCTGTTCGACGTCGGCATCCGTGTGCTGGCCGAGAACAAGCGCGGTGTCCTGGCCAAGGTGGCGGCGGCCATTGCCGAGGCGGACTCGAACATCCAGAATGTGAACATGGACGAGGATGGCGCCAGGCACACAACCCTTTATTTCACCCTCCAGGTGGCCAATCGCATGCATCTTGCGCGCATCCTCCGGGACCTGCGGCACATTCCCGAGGTGGTGCGCATCACCCGTACCCGAGATTGATCCTCACCGAAGACAGGAGAACCCGAATGGCGATGTACGAATCCGATCACACCCGCTTCATGCGCGAGTGGCTGGAGAAGCACCCCGAGGAATTGGCCGAGCAGAAGGCCGGACGCGCCCTTTGGTGGGACAGGCCGCCCCGCGACCTGGAAGAGCAGCAGCGCCTGGCCGAGGCCAGGGTGCCCCAAAAGTGCTATTACTACGACGTCAATTGACCGGAGACCCGTCATGAATCGAACCCACATCGGCGTTTTCGCCCTCGCCCTCGGCTTTTCCGGCATCGCCGCCGCCGACCTTCAACTCGCCCAGGCCCAGGGATGCCTGGGGTGCCATCAGGTGGACAAGAAGGTGGTCGGTCCCGCCTGGAAGGACGTGGCCGCCCGCTACAAGGACGACAAGGGTGCCGAGGCCAAGCTGCTCAAGAAGGTTCGCGAGGGGGGCAAGGGCAACTGGGGCGACATCGTCCAGCCGCCCAATACCACCACCTCGGATGCCGACCTCCAGAAGCTGGTCAAGTTCGTCCTCTCCCTGAAGTAAGACGGGAGGCCCGCCCGGGCCCGTTTCGGCGACGGGGGCCTCGGTTTGTTCCGTCGGCGTTTCCGCGCCGCCTTGCGGCGCGGGATTCCTACTCCCCCGCTCGACAATCGAAAAACTTGACACCCGTCAAGTCAAAAATGCGCCCCCGCTCCTAGGATGACCGAGGTATTCCGTCGGTACCCCGGCGGAACATTGAGCGAATCGGGGATAGCGTGAACATTTCCAGCATCGTCGTCCATGCCCGGCCCGGGTCGGCGGAGGCGGTGCGCGATGGGCTGGACGCCCTGCCCGGCGTCGAGGTCCACGCCGTTTCCCCGGAAGGCAAGCTCGTGGTGGTCATCGAAACCGAAGGCGACGGCGCCACCGTCGAGACCTTCGAAGCCATCAACCGGATGGAGGGCGTTTTGTCCGCATCCATGGTCTTTCATCAGAATGAATCCGATCCAGACAAGGAGGTCTCAAATGAACCTGACGCGGCGTGATTTCATCAAGGCCAATGCGGTTGCAGCGGCGGCCGGTGTGGCCGGCATGGCCGTTCCCGGCGGGCAGGCGCTGGCGCAGGGCGCCGACGGCGTGCGCTGGGACAAGGGTGTCTGCCGCTACTGCGGCACGGGTTGCGGCGTCCTGGTGGGCGTTCGCGACGGCCGCGTCGTTGCCACCCAGGGCGATCCGGATGCGCCGGTGAACAAGGGCCTCAATTGCGTCAAGGGCTACTTCCTGTCGAAGATCATGTACGGCAAGGACCGCCTGACCCGCCCGCTGCTGCGCATGAAGGATGGCAAGTTCGACAAGAACGGCGAATTCGCGCCCATCTCCTGGGACCAGGCCTTCGACATCATGGCAGAGAAGGTCAAGTCCACCATGAAGAACCCCGACCAGGGGCCTTTCGGCGTTTCCATGTTCGGTTCGGGACAATGGACGGTCTGGGAGGGCTATGCGGCCAACAAGCTGTGGAAGGCCGGCTTCCGTTCCAACAGCCTGGACCCGAACGCGCGCCACTGCATGGCTTCGGCCGTGTTCGGCTTCATCCGCACCTTCGGCGCCGACGAGCCGATGGGGGTCTATGACGACATCGAACATGCCGACGTCTTCGCCCTCTGGGGCTCGAACATGGCCGAGATGCACCCCATCCTCTGGTCGCGGATCACCAACCGGCGCCTCACGGCGCCGCACGTCAAGGTTCACGTGCTGTCCACGTTCAGTCACCGTTCCTGCGAACTGGCCGACAACGAGTTGATCTTCAAGCCCCAGTCGGACCTGGCGATCCTGAACTACATCTGCAACTACATCATCCAGACGGGAGCGGTGAACAAGGACTTCGTTGCCAAGCACGTCAATTTCCACAAGGGGGTCACCGACATCGGTTACGGCCTGCGGCCGAACCACCCGCTGGAAGTCAACGAGAAGAACAATGGCTATCCGGGCCCGGACGGCAAGCCGAAGGGCAACCCGATGGCCTCCTCGCCGATCACCTTCGACGAGTTCGCCAAGTTCGTCTCCGAGTACACGCTGGACAAGGCCCACGAGATTTCCGGCGTGCCCAAGGACAAGCTGCTGGCGCTGGCCAAGGCCTACGCCGATCCGAAGACCAAGGTCACCTCCTTCTGGACCATGGGCTTCAACCAGCACACGCGCGGCACCTGGGTGAACAACATGATCTACAACGCCCATCTGCTGGTGGGCAAGATCTCCGAGCCCGGCAACAGCCCCTTCTCCCTGACCGGCCAGCCCTCCGCCTGCGGTACCGCACGGGAGGTGGGCACCTTCGCCCACCGCCTGCCGGCCGACATGCTGATCGCCAATCCGCAGCACCGGGAGGCGGCCGAGAAGATCTGGAAGGTACCGGCGGGCACGATCTCCGACCGCATCGGCTACCACGCCGTCCTGCAGTCGCGCATGCTCAAGGACGGCAAGATCGGCTTCTACTGGACTTCGACGACCAACAACATGCAGGCGGGGCCCAACGTCAACGGCGAGATCTACCCCGGGTGGCGCAACCCGAAGGCCTTCGTCGTCGTCTCCGACGTCTATCCGACCGTGTCCGCCCTGTCCGCCGACCTGATCCTGCCTTGCGCCATGTGGATGGAGAAGGAGGGGGCCTACGGCAACGCGGAGCGCCGCGGGCAGTTCTGGCGGCAGCAGGTCAAGGCGCCGGGCGAGTGCCGTTCCGACCTCTGGCAGTACATGGAGTTCGCCAAGCGCTTCAAGACGGAAGAGGTATGGCCCGCAGAACTCCTCGAAAAGAATCCGCAGTACAAGGGCAAGACCCTGTACGAGGTGCTCTATGCCAACGGGCAGGTCAATGCCTTCGGCAGGGACGAGACGGCAAAGGTCAATTCCCACGCCTGGGCCGGCTACACCAACGACGAGTCCGAGGCCTTCGGCTACTACGTGCAAAAGGGCCTCTTCGAGGAGTACCGGAATTTCGGCAAGGGCAAGGGCAAGGACCTGGGCGAGTTCGATCATTACCACAAGGTCCGCGGCCTGCGCTGGCCGGTGGTCAATGGCAAGGAGACCCTGTGGCGGTACCGGGAAGGCTACGATCCCTACATCAAGGCCGGCGAGACCCTCAAGTTCTACGGCAAGCCGGACGGCAAGGCGGTTATCTTCGCACTGCCCTACCAGCCTGCGGCCGAGATGCCGGACAAGGACTACGACCTGTGGCTGTGCACCGGCCGGGTGCTGGAGCACTGGCATACGGGTTCGATGACCCGCCGTTGCGAGGAGTTGTACAAGGCCTTCCCGGATGCCGTGGTCTGGATGCACCCGAAGGACGCCGAGAAGCGCGGCATCAAGCGCAACGACGTCGTCAAGGTGGCCACGCGCCGCGGCGAGATCGAGTTGCGGGTCGATACCAAGGGCCGCAACAAGGTGCCCGAGGGCCTGATCTTCATCCCCTTCTTCGACGAGCACCGCCTGGCCAATAAGCTCACACTGGACGCCACCTGTCCGATTTCCAAGGAAACGGATTTCAAGAAGTGCGCGGCCAAGGTGGTGAAGGTCTGACGGAAGCCCGACCAGGCGCCGGGGGGCGTGAGCCTCCCGCCTCGTGACCATGGACACCGACAGCAAGCGCGCCGGGGCCGCCCGGCGCCAGTTCCTCGCCGACACGGCCCGCGTGGCCTGCGGCGTCGGGCTGCTGGGGCTCGGCGTCGGGCTCTACGCCCGCCATGCCCAGGCCCTGCCGCCGGCGGCGATCAGGCCGCCGGGGGCCTTGCCCGAGAAGGAGTTCTCGGGCGCCTGCATCCGTTGCGGGATGTGCGTCCGCGATTGCCCCTTCGACATCCTGCACCTGGCCCGGCCGGAGGAGCCTCTGGCCACCGGGACGCCTTACTTCGTCGCCCGCCAGGCGCCCTGCGAGATGTGCGAGGACATCCCCTGCGTCAAGGCCTGCCCGACCGGGGCCCTGGACCATGAGCTCAAGGACATCAACAAGTCTCGGATGGGACTGGCCGTCCTGGTGGACCAGGAAACCTGCCTCAACTTCCTCGGATTGCGCTGCGACATCTGTTACCGGGTCTGCCCGGTGATCGACAAGGCCATCACCCTCGATCCACAGACCAATGCCCGCACGGGCAGGCATACCCTGTTCATTCCGGTCGTGCATTCGGAGCACTGCACCGGCTGCGGCAAGTGCGAGAAGGCCTGCCCGACCCAGGTGGCCGCCATCAAGGTATTTCCCCTCTACATGGCCAAGGGCCAGTTGTCGGCCCACTATCGATTGGGGTGGGTCGAGAAGGAGAAGGCCGGCGGCAGCCTGGTGGCGCCGGACATCGAACACCAGTACAACCTGCCCGAGGGCATGAAGTACGAACTCGGCAAGGGCCTCTCCACCGTGCCGCCGGCGGATCCGGCCGGCCCGCCGGGGGCGGCGCCGGCCCTGCCCAAGGCCCTCCAGGGAGGCAAGCTGTGAGCGAGCTGCCCTCCCGTCCGGGCGCCGAGGCCGTCGCCGCCAAGGGCTGGCTGGCCGCCCACAAGTGGCTGCTCCTGCGCCGCCTGAGCCAGGTCGCCATCCTGCTGCTCTTCCTGGTCGGTCCCTGGTTCAAGGTCTGGATCGTCAAGGGCAACCTGAGCTACAGCTACACCCTGGATTTCCTGCCGCTGGCCGATCCCTACCTGTTGTTGCAGATGCTGCTGGCCGGCCAGACGCCCGAGAAGCTGGCCTGGATCGGCGTCGCCGTCGTCCTGCCGTTCTACCTGCTGGTGGGCGGCCGCAGCTATTGCGCCTGGGTCTGCCCGGTCAACCTGCTGACCGATCTTGCCCATTGGCTGCGCGTCCGCCTGGGCTTGAAGGGCGGTGCCCACATCGGCCGGACCACCCGCTACTGGATGCTGGGCATGACCCTGGCCGTCGCCGTCCTGACCGGCAGCATCGCCTGGGAAATGCTGAACCCGGTGTCGATGATGCATCGCGGCCTGATCTTCGGCCTGGGGCTTGCCTGGGCCGTGCTGCTCGCCGTGTTCCTCTTCGACCTGTTCGTCATGCGCCATGGCTGGTGCGGCCATCTCTGTCCGGTCGGCGCCTTCTACAGCCTGATCGGCCGTCTTTCCCTGGCCCGGGTCCGGCTTCCGGCGCGCGCCGCCTGCAACGACTGCATGGACTGCTTCGCCGTGTGTCCGGAGCCGCAGGTGATCCGCCCGGCGCTGAAGGCCATCGACGGGACGCCGCCGGTCATCCTCGACGCCAACTGCACCAACTGCGGCCGCTGCCTGGACGTCTGCTCCAAGGACGTCTTCGCCTTCGGCACCCGTTTCAGTTCCGTCGCCACCACCACCGTAGCCGGCGCCCCGCAAGCGGCGCCGAAATGATCCACGTTCGACCATTCCGTCTGGGGAGTCCATCATGAACAAGACCGTCACCATCCTCCTGGCTTCGCTGATGACCGTGATCGTGGGATGCGCTTCCTACGAACCCCTGGTCTCCATGCGCGGCGTCGATGTCGCCGCGGCCGACAAGGCGCCGACCGTGCTCGACTACGTGGGCAAGCGCCCCGGATCCGAAGGCCAGAAACTCGTTGCCCGTTCCTACGACGGCCAGCCGCCGGTGATTCCCCATGCCCTGCCCAATTTCGACGAGATCTCCCTGGAGGAGAACCAGTGCATGGGCTGCCACAGCCCCGAGAAGGCCAAGGAAAAGAACGCCCCCCGGGTCGGCGACAGCCATCTGGTGAACAAGGTGCTCTCCATGGCGCGCTACCAGTGCAATTCCTGCCACGTGCCGCAGGTGGACGCCAAGCCGCTGGTGGACAACCAGTTCGTCGGCCACGTCTCGAAGAAGCCGTGACCGGCGCCTTCCGCCGCGTTGCGGCGGAGCGCCAGTAGCCGCAACGGGGCTCCGGTTTCCCGAATAGGGACCCGGAGCCCTTCTATTTGGCCGAACGCCCATTCCCGCCGTGGGATAACCTCCGGATTGCCGGTTGAATCGGGAGCCGGCGCGGGATAGAGTCCACGGCTGACGGTCGCATTGCCCGCATGGCACAGGCAAATCGCCCGAACGAAGAAGAAGTGACGGAGGGGCATCGAGCGTGTTGATGGATACCGAGACCGCAAGGCCGGCGAGCAGCCCGGCCGACAGCCAGCGTTTCCAGTTGCTGGAAGACATCGCCCGGGAGATGTCGGGATCCGTCGTCTTTCCGACCACCTTCGATCTGGTGGTGCGGCTGCGGCAGGCCATCGACGATCCGGGCGCGTCCCTGGATCGAATCGCCGGGATGCTGAGCGTCGAGCCCCTGATCGCCGTGCGCCTGGTCGGCCTCGCCAACTCGGCGGCCTATCGGCACCGGGGGATGGAAGTGCGGGACGTCAAGACCGCCGTCCAGCGCCTCGGCCTGCGCAGCGTACGCAGCGCCGCATTGGCCATCGCCCTCGGCCAGCTGATTCGTTCGAAGGACATGGTCGAATTCAAGGATTACGCCCAGCAGCTCTGGACCCACTCCCTGCGGGCGGCCGGTGCCGCCAGGGTCATCGCCGGCCGCATGACGCGCATCAACCCCGAGGAAGCCATGCTTGCCGGACTGGTGCACGACCTGGGGGCCTTCTACCTGCTCTATCGGGCCACCCGCTACCCGGAACTGCACGCCCGTCGCGACACCGTTCGGCATCTCGTCGCCCAGTGGCACGAGAGCATCGGCCATTCGCTGCTGATCGCCCTCGGCATGCCCGAAGACATGGCCGACGCGATGCGCGAGCACGATCATCCCAGGCCGGTGCCGGAAACGGCACGCAGCCTGGCCGACGTGATCTACACGGCCAACCTGATGGCCGGCGGCATGGTCGAGTGGCTGGACGTGGGCGACACTCCCGAGGCCTTGGCGCCCTACCTCCTGCCCCAGTCCTACCTGGAGTTGCAGCCCGAGGTCGACGCCCAGGAGAAGGAACTCCTGCTGGTCCTCGGCTGAGCGCAGCGTTCCGCCTACCCCACCCGGACCGCGCGGACCGGACAGGGCGCCACGCAGGCGCCGCATCCGGAGCACTTCTCGCCGTCCACCACGGGCAAGGCGGCTCCCCCGAGCCGGGGATGGAACCGGATGGCCGCCTCGGGGCAGGCATCGCCACAGGTCCGGCAGACCACGTTCGCCACCGCCAGGCAGCCCGGTCCGATGGCCGCCGTCGCGGACCAAGGGCGCTGGTCCCCGACTTTCAGCAAGGCATGGGGTTCGCACGCTTCCACGCACTTGCCGCAAAAGGTGCATTCGCCATTGGCGAACTTGACGGCCGGCCCGTCGATGCCGGTTTCCAGGATGCGGGTCGGACAGGCCGCCACGCACATCTGGCAGCGGGTACAGGCGGCGAGGAATTCCTCCTCGGCCAGGGCCCAGGGGGGTCTCAGGGGTGGCGGGGGCCGGGAGATGCGGCCCCGGAGGAAGTCACGGCGGGAAGTCATCGAGGCACCGGGGGAGTCCAGGGGACCGGGGAACAGCGGACACGATAACCCATTCAAAAGAAGGGGGGCCGTTGCCGGCCCCCCTCCGCTCCCCGAGCGAGGCAGGACGGACTACTCCTCGTCCTCCTCCTTCATCCCCTTCGGTTTCTGGTGGGCGATGCCCTTGTGGCATTCGATGCAGGTCTGCTTGTCGCGCTGGGCCAGTTCGTGCTGCTTGCGGGCCCGCTGTTTCTGCGCTTCCTTGTTCATGCCGTCGAAACTGTGGCAGTTGCGGCATTCGCGGGAGTCCGAGTCCTTCATCCGCTTCCACTCGTGCTCGGCCAGCGTCAGGCGCTTGGCTTCGAACTTCTCCGGCGTGTCGATGGTGCCCATGATCTTGCCGTAGACCTCGCCGGAAGCCTGGATCTTGCGAGCCATCTTGTGCACCCAGTCCTTGGGCACGTGGCAGTCGGAACAGATCGCCCGCACGCCGGTGCGGTTCGAGAAGTGGATGGTCTTCTGGTACTCCTGATAGACCGTGTCGCGCATCTCGTGGCAGGAGACGCAGAACTCCAGGGTATTGGTGGCTTCCATGGCGGTATTGAAGCCGCCCCAGAAGACGATGCCGGCGATGAAGCCGACGACCAGGATGCCCAGCAGCGAATGCTTCGCGCTCGGTTTCCTGAGAGTCGCCCAGAACCCCCCCCGGGTTTCGGATCCGCTCTCGGCCATGACGATTTCCCCTCTCTATGGACTGAACTGGTGCGAGCTTAGTCCCGGTGGGGTCATCCCCGCCTTGACCCAAGACAAGGGAAATGCCGGCCGCCTGAGGCCCGCCGCGGGGCGGGCCCGGCCGGCGCCGATCAGCGGGCTTTGATCACCCCGCAGGCGATCCGCTTGCCCGAGTTGCCCGCCGGCTGCGACTTGTAGTCGTCCGGATCGGCGTGGATCACCACCGACCGGCCTAGGATGCCGCTCGGCCCCTCGGTCAGCGACAATTGGCCGAGCAGCGCCGAGATGCTCGCGTTGCCGTAGCCATCCGCCACCAGGTTGGGCATGTCTCCGGCATGGCGCTCGCCGCCGCCGTGGTGACCGTGGGGCTTGCCGGCCGGGTTGAAGTGGCCCTTGGCGCTGGTCGCATCGGGCGCGCTGCAGTCGCCGACCTCGTGCACGTGGAAACCATGCTCGCCCGGCGCCAGACCGCTGACCTGGGCGAGCACGCGCACGGACCCGCCCTCGGCCCGGAACTCGACGTTGCCCCTGACCTGGGCGCCCGAGCGTCCCTCCAGCTGCGCCGCCGCCGACGGAGGGGCGGAGGGCGTCGTGGCGCAGGCGGCGAGGAACGCGGAGAGGATTCCGGCAAACAGCGGGGTGGATGCGATTTTCATTTTTTCTTCCTCCGTCGGGGGTTGTGGAACGCGCGGCTAGTGTATTCCCATTGACGGGAAGATTGCCGACGGAATACCCGTGCGATCAGCGTGGTCGTGTCCCGCGTGGGTAGGCGCGGACGGCCAAGGGAAGGTCGCCCAGGCGGTCCTCGAACCGCTCGTGCGCCGCGCTGCGCGAGCGCGGTTGGCGGCGCGTCCGCCGCCTGCAGGGGGCGGGAAAGGGCGGCGGTGTCTCAGTAGACCAGGGTGGCCCAGTCCGGATCGAGGGCCCGGGCCACGAAGGCCGCCGCCCCGGCGGTACCCCCGTATTCGGGGATCAGGGTCTCTCCGTCCGCCACATGGGCCTTCAGGGCCATGGCGCAGGCCAGGAATGTCACCCCCAGATCGGCGGCCTGGCGCATGAAGTGGAGCACCGAAACCTCCCGTTCCGACGAGGGGTGCAGCCGGTCCGCGACGCCGGCCACCAGCAGGCGGACGGCACGGCCGGAAAAATGGATCTCCACCTCGCAGTCGATGGCGGCCGCCGCCGTCGCGTGCACGAAGGGGGCGGCGCAGAGTTCCGGCCGGTCCGGGTCGGCCGACCACAGGAGGAGGGCCAGCCGGGTTTTTTGCGCGCTCATGGCTCCTCCGGGCGATCGTCGCCGTCCAGGATCTCCGCCCCCGGCTCGATGGCCAGGATGCGTGCCCGGTAGGCGGCCGCGTCCACCAGCAGCGCCCTCTCGGCATCCCAGGCAGTCGGTCGCCCGCGCGCCAACCAGCCCCCGCCGTAGGGGTCGCCGTTGATCATGCCGGGCATCTCCTCCGCGGCCTCGTTGGCTTCCAGGTTCTCCAGGCTCAGGGGGGAGCGCACGGCGAGGACCGTCTTGGCGCACTCCACCGTTCCCAGTCCCCGGTGCCGCTCCACGGCGCCGCCGCGCGGCTTGCCCGTGAAGCCGATGATCTCGCCGGCCAGGAAAAGGCCGAAGGCCGTGGCACCCACCGTCACGCCCTCGCCGTCGCCGGCCACCCACATGTCCTGGTCGGGGTCGTAGAGCCGGTCCCGGGGAACGGTGCCGCGGAAGGTCTCTCGTGCCATGCTCAAGTCATGCGCCCGATTGGCGGAAGAGAGTGGGAGTCGAACCCACCCGGGACCGCGTGGCGGCCCCTGCCGGTTTTGAAGACCGGCCACCCCACCGGGGGACGTTCTCTTCCGTTCATGACATTGTCCAGGGCGATGCCGCACCCGCCTGCCTGACCACGTGGTCGTCGCGCACCCGGCGAGTGTAGCCGACGCGGTCGAAGAACTCGAGGATGTGGATGGCCACCTTGCGACCGCCGCCGATGCGGTCGCGCAGGGCGGCCGCCCGCGCCGCGCCATGGCTTGCGTGAAGTTCGGCGACGATGGCCGCCAGTTGCGCCACGGCCTCCGTCGTGAAGAAATGGTCGTGGGCCACCGGGTAAAGCAGGCCGCAGCGGGCGGCCCGCTTGAACAGCCGCCGCACCACCTCCTCCGGGGTGCCGCTGGCCTTGCCCACGTCGCGGACCCGGGGCGGCCCCCTGGGCGTCGCGTCCAGCAGGGGCCGCAACACCCGCCAGAGGTCCGCGTCCGCCGCCGAGAGTTCCACCCGGTGCTCCGGCAGGTGCAGCCAGGCGCCGCTGCGGGCCACGGTGCATGCCGCCAGCTTTTCCCCCAGCAGCCGGTCGAAGGCCGCCCGCGGCAGGGTCGGCAGGGTCAGGCGGCGCAGGCGCTCCTGTTCCACGCCCTGCATGTCGGGGGTCCGCTCGTGCTCGCGGGCCAGGGCGTCGGTCAGTCGCGTTCCCAGGGCCTCCCATCCGTCTCGCCGGTATCCGTAACGGGCAGGCCCTTCGGCGACGGTGACCAGGTCCAGCCGCCGCCAGAGGGCCTCCGCAGAAGCGTCATCCAGGTTCCAGTTGGCCGCGAAGGCACCCAGGTCCACGCCCGCCGCCTGGCGCGCCAGGGCCAGGTCCAGGGCCGCCGCCGGGTCGTCGACGGCCAGGGCCCCCAGGTAGGCCAGGCGTTCGGCGCTGCGCTTGTGCCGGGCCGGCGGAAAGATGTCCAGCACCCGCCCGCCGGCCACGGTGCGGGCGGCCGAGGTGTCGCGCAGCACGAAGCGGTCGCCGCGCAGGGCCAGGGTTTCCCGATCCAGCAGGATTTCCGCCAGCATGGACAGTCCGGGTTCCAGCCTTTCCCCTTCCAGCAGCGCGACCCGGCCCATGAGGTCGGCCGCGCCCAGATGGACGTGGACGGGCGTCCAGTGGGCCAGCCCCGTACCGCCGGTCGGCACCCGCAGCTCGGCGTGGAAACGGCGCAAGGGGCCCGGCATGGAGGCGCCGACCACCCAGTCGCCGCGCGCCACCTGGGCCTTCTCGATCCCCGTCAGCCCCAGGGCGCAACGCTGGCCGGCCCGGCCCTCCGTCGCCGGACCGTCCTGCACCCGCAGGCTGCGCACCCGGACCGGGAGGCCGGCCGGTTCCAGGCGCAGGGCATCGCCGACGGCGACCCGCCCCGAGTGGGCAGTACCCGTGACCACGGTGCCGACGCCGGCCAGGGTGAAGACCCGGTCCACCGCCAGGCGGAAGACGCCCGTCGCCTCCCGCTGGCCGATGTCGGCGGCGGCAGCCTCCAGGTGGTCCCGCAGGGCGGGGATGCCCTCGCCGGTGAGGCCGGAGACCGGGAACACGCGGGCCTTGTCCAGGGCCGTGCCGGCCACCAGGGCCGCCACCTCGGCCTCCGCCGCCAGCCGTCGTTCCGGCGTCACCGCGTCGGCCTTGGTCAACGCCACGGCGCCGCGCCGGATGCCGAGCAGGTCGATCAGTTCCAGGTGTTCCCGCGTCTGGGGCATTGGGCCGTCGTCGGCCGCCACCACCAGCAGTGCGAAGTCGATGCCCGTGGCGCCGGCCAGCATGTTGTGGATCAGCTTCTCGTGGCCGGGCACGTCCACGAAGCCGAGCACCTCGCCGGAGGCCAGGGGCACGTAGGCGTAGCCCAGGTCCAGGGTGATGCCGCGCGCCTTCTCCTCCGGCAGGCGGTCGGCATCCACCCCGGTGAGGGCCTTCACCAGGGTGGTCTTGCCGTGGTCGATGTGACCCGCCGTGCCGACGATCATGCGGGGCGCGAGTTCAAGGGCGTCTTACCGCAGAGGACGCAGAGGGCGCAGAGAGAAGCAAGAGCGATGTCGCAAAGCGAACCAAGACGCGACTGCGCCATCGACGGCATTGCCCAAATCGCGCTTTCTCCGCGCTCTCCGCGTCCTCCGCGGTGAATGATCATTTGCTGCCTATCCATCCGCCCGTCCCTCATGCCCCCGTCAGTTCCCGGGCGGTGATCTTATAACGGAAGGCCTCCGGATCGAGGCTGTCGGCGCGGCCGGCGTCGCTCTCGGCCTGGGGATACATGAGGAAGGGGACCTTGCCGCCCTTCGCCCCGGGCAGGACCAGGTCATGGGAGAAGTTGTAGGCCAGCCAGTTCATCTCCCAGGCGCCGAAGAGCTTCTCGCGGGCGGCGAGCACCACCTCGTCCTTCAGCGTCAGGCCGGGCTTCTCCTCCAGCACCACCTTGCGCACGTCGGCCGGATCCACCGGCACCCAGCCCCAGTTCGCCAGCCAGACCTCGGCGCGGCAATGCTGCGCCTTGCTGATGTCGCCGCTGCGGCCCAGGCTCTTGTAGCCGAAGCGCGAGTCGGCGACGCGAATGCCATAGACATCACGGGCGGGCAGGCCGGCGGCACGGCAAAGGCCCACGTAGAGCGCGTTCAGGTCGGCGCACTTGCCCGACAGGTTGCCGGTCTCGAGCATGGCGCGGATGTCACCGGTGCCGCAGCCGCGCGTCTTCGGGTTGCGGAAGGTGTTGTCCACCACCCAGTCGTAGATCGCCTTTGCCTTCTCCAGGTCGGTTTTCGCGCCGCGCGTGATCTCCCGCGACTTCTCGCGAACGATGCCGTCGGTGGGCAACAGTTCGGTGGCCCGGGTGTAGAGGCCGAAACGGGCCTTGTCCAGGGGCATCACGCGATCCGGCCGGCCCAGGTCCACGGCCCGGTCGCGGGTGGCGAAGCGGCTGACGACCTCGAGCACCGGCGCGGCTTCGCCGGCCGCCCATTCGGCGTTCAGCAGGCTGGTGCCGTAGCCGGGGGTGTGCACTACCTGGAAGCCGGCGGCGTTGCCCTGCCAGAGGTTGCCCATGGGCCGGATCCAGCTGCTCTCCTGCACGGAGGGCAGGGGCACCCAGGCGCGGGTGGCGCCCTCGGGCTTCTGGATCTCGAGGCGGGTGGTGACCTCGAAGACGCGCCAGCCGTTGTCCGGCGACGGGTTGAAGCCTCCGGGCTCGGCGGATGCGAGGCGGGGGACGGCGAGGGTCGAGGCGGCGAGGGCGGCGGTCTTGATGAAATGACGGCGATCCATGATGGGAGGTTCTCCTAATGGGGGGATTTCGGGATGAGTCGTTCGACGGCGGCACGGGCGGCGGCGCCTTCCCAGCCCAGGGGGCCGACGACGCGCCACCGCGGCCGGTGCCGGGCGTCGAGCAGGAAGCTGGTGGGCAGCACGCGCACGCCGAGGGCGCGCAGGATGTCGCGCTCCGGGTCCAGGACCACCTCGGGCGTGAGGCCCCGTTCCCAGAGGAAGTCCTCCACGTCCCGGCGCCGGTCGCCGACGGCCACGGTGAGCAGGACGAAGGGACGGCCCGCGTAGCCGTCGGCAAGCTCCTGCAGGGCCGGCATCTCTTCGCGGCAGGGCGGACACCAGGTGGCCCACAAGTTGAGCAGCACGGCCTTGCCCTTGTGTTTCTCCAGGGCGCGGGCCAGGGGCGTGGCGGCCGGCGCCGAGAGTCCCTTGAGGGTATCGGCCGCCACCGGCTTCAGTTCGCCGGTGCCGTTGCCGGCCCGGGCGGCGGGCAGGAGCGCAGCCCAGGCCAGCAGCGGCAGGGCGAGCCGGGCGAGGCGGCTGAGGCGGGTGAGGCTCAAGCGAACATGTCCTGGTACATGTTCTTCGCCCAGCCGAAGTCCTCCACCACCAGCTCCGGCCGCCGCTCGTTGTCGTCGATCTGGGTCTGGATGATGATTCCCTTGTCATCGACCTTGTAGTCGAACTGGACGGCGATGTCGAGCTGCGGGTCGGCGGTGACCATCATGTAGCAGAGGTTGTCGGGCAGGATGTATTTCGGCTCGCGGCCGGCGGCCCGCTCGGCGATGTAGCGGGCGACGATCTTCGCGTGCCGGTTGGCCACGTGCCCGGCCTTCGGGTAGAAGGCGAACTGGGGCGAGACGAAGCCCACGGCGTCGCCGATCACGTAAACATCCTCCCCGTGGTCGCCCTTGTCCTTGAGGTTCAGGAACAGGGGATCGACCGCCGACCAGCCGGTGGGCCTGCCTTCCGGGTTCTTGCCGATGGTGCCGGCCTTCCAGGCCAGGTCGCCGGCCTGGTGCGGCGCCATGAGGATTGCATGGTCGAAGCGGAAGTCGCCGGCCGCCGTCCTGATCGCCTTGTTGAAGGGATCGACTTCCTTCACCTGGGCGTTGGGCACGTAGGTGATCTGGTCCTTGTAGAGTTCCTCGAAGGCCTGCTTGAAGCCGTAGCCGATGGGGCGGATGCCGTCCTTGTGGTCGAGGATGGTGATGTGGCCCTTGACCTTCCTCGTCTTGAACAGCCAGGCGATCAGGCAGGCGCGTTCATAAGGGCTGGGCGGGCAGCGCTGGGGCGGCGGCGGCAGCGTCATCACCATCTCGCCGCCCTTGAAGTCGTGGATGGCCTGCTTGAGGCGGAAGTGCTCGGCATTGGGGACGTAGGCGGCCGGGAAGCGGGCGCGGGTGGCTTCGGCGGCGCGCCGGTCGTTGCCGAACCAGGCCTCGTAGTTGTAGCGGATGCCCGGCGAGAGGATCAGCCAGTCATAGTCCAGGGAACCGGCGGCGGTGACGACGCGCTTCCTGTCCCGCTCGACGGCGAGGATCTCCGTCTGCACGAAGCGGTAGCCGTACTTCTCCGACACCGCCAGGTATTCGTGGGTCAGGTAGTTGGTGTCCACCACGTCCACCAGCCACTTGTTGCTCATGGGGCAGGAGAAGAACACCGGGTTGCGTTCCAGCAGCACCACCTCCAGGTCCGGCGCCAGCAGGCGCAGCTGCTTGGCGGCGTTCAGCCCGCCCCAGCCGCCGCCGCAGATCACCACGCGCCGCTGCTTGCCGCGGGGGATCAGCACGTCGCTGCTGCCGGTGACCAGGAAAGGCGCGCCGGGCACCTGGGCGACAGCCGCCGTGGCCGCCGCCAGGCCCAGGGCACCGCCCGCCTTGAGGAAACTTCGTCGTGCGTCCTGCAAACCATTTGTCATTGCATCTCTCCCGATTCGAACACGCCGCCGTGGAGCGGAAGCCGCCACGGCATAAGACGGACGGCGAAAGATCCGCTGTCCGCAAGGGTTGCCGGCTTGCGCCGGCTGGCGGACGGAGGCGCGAAGCCTCCCAGGTCCGCCGGTGGTGCTGGTTTGAAGAGCCCTTCACCGCAGAGGACGCAGAGGGCGCAGAGGAAGACATGAACATGGCGACCCCGAAAGAATCAGCCATGCCCGGACCGGCATCGCGCATGTAGCGGGGCATCCTGCCTTTCTCCGCCCTTCTCTGCGCTCTCTGCGTCCTCTGCGGTGAATCGAACTTTCATCGTGTGTCGCTATCCACCCGTCGCCAGCGTCGCCAACTGCCCGGCGAATTCCGCTTCCTCGTCGGCGGCCAGGCAGCGCAGGTCCAGGGCAAGGGCGTCGTCGGCGATGCGGCCGATCACCGGCCGCGGCAGGCCGCGCAGGGCGGCCTCTATCCGGTGCAGCACGCCGGCCTTGCGGCCCGTCGGGCGCACCACCAGGCCGGCCGAGGGCAGCCGGTCCACCGGCAGGGAGCCGGAACCGATCTGGCTGTTCATGGCCTCGACCGCGACCGCCACGGGCAGCCGGGCCAGGGCGGCGGCGAGGGCCGGCAGCAGGCGTTCGGCCTGGGCGCGGATCCCGGCTTCCGGCCGCGTCAGCAGCCGGAGGGTGGTCAGGCGCTCGGCCAGGCGATCCGGGTCCCGGTAGAGGGCCAGCACGGCCTCCAGGGCGGCCAGGGTGATCTTGCCGACCCGCAGGGCCCGCTT